>CAZOOV010000001.1:0-132611 GCA_964581515.1 uncultured Methanosarcinales archaeon
GAGTCCTCCTCCTGTTCCTCCTCTTCCTCCATGACTAGCTCCTGCAGAACCATATCTGTATGTAGTTCCTGAAGTCCCAGCTCCTGGACCTGAATTATTAGTATAACCTCCTCCACTTAAGTCAATTACATTTCCAGCTCCAATAGTCAAATTAGGTGCAGTGATATTCAGAATGATATTTGATTCATAATAATAGCCCCTAAACTTATCTTTAACTTCATAAACTTTCCAAAGGCTATTACTCATATTAAAATTAACAACATTTAAGAAAACATCACTTGTCTGAAGAATGGTTGTGTTTATTATGGTCAGATTAGTAAAGTTCCAGACTGTTGGATTGCTATAATCAAAGAAAGTCGTGACAACTCCTGATTCATTTGCAGGACCTGATGCATTTTGAAATCTGAATCCATTAAAAGTAGTAGCGGAATTATCATCAACATCGACAAATATAGCACTCCCAAAACCACCATACCATGCATGTGGACCCCAAGAAGCTGACTTCTTCCCTTCTATTCCACCAGTAACATTAGTATTTTCTATTCCTGTAAAGGTAGATTCATTGTAGTATATTGCAATTCTTCCACCACCACCGCCACCACCATCTGCATAGTTCTGATCCTTTCCATTTCCTCCTATCGCTTGTATTGTACCAGAACCTGCAAAATCATCAGTTGTAATCCAAATACTCCCACCTGCACCACCAGAAGCAGCATAATCATTAGCACCTGACGTAGGAGACGTTCCATTTGATTGAATCAAACCATTTATTATTAATGAATCTGAGATATCAAGCCTAATCACTCCTCCTCCTTTACCACCATAGTATGAACCACCTGCACTTCCACCACCAGAACCATAAGTCACTGGATTTAATGAACTTCCGTAAGGGGCACTACTTCCCTGAGAATATGCAGTGGAACTGAGTCCTCCTCCCGTTCCTCCTCTTCCACCATGACTAGCTCCTGCAGAACCATATCTGTATGTGGCTCCTGAAGTTCCAGCACCTGGACCTGCATCATATGTATAACCCAGACCGTCTGTATCAATCTCGCCGCCTGAATCAATTGTTAGATTTTCTGCTATTACTGTGATATTCCCACCAGTTATTACTCCTCCACTAAGAATAGTAATATTTGGAAAATTTAATGTAAGAGATTCCTGTTGATTTATATTACTGACATTTGCTGAGATGATTAAATCACCAGTTCCTGAGAATGTTTCGGCATTGTCATATGTCTGAGGTGAAGTTATCTGACATGTTGTGCTTGTGTCTCCAGTATCACATGATAATGCTGCAAATGAAGATGGCATGATGAATAGAAATATCAATAGAGATAGCAATAATACTAAATAAAGCCTACTTAGTTTTTTATCTAATCTATTCTCCATCATCTTATTTACCATAACTTCTTCTTTAATTTCTTCAGCTTATTTTTTATACTTTTGATAATTTTATTTGGTTTTTTCTTGTGCTCTAATTTAAATTTAGGGAAGAAAGTATGCTCTGCTTGTTTCTTCTTAAATATGTTAAAATCCCTTAATTTCTTATTTAAATTAATGCCATGGTATCCTTTTGGAAACCCCGATCTCTTCATCTCTTTTTCAGCCTGCATGTTTATAAGCCTTTCTTCTATCTCTGCAAGGCGTTTGTGGTATGTATCCATCTTGCTTGAATAAGAATGTGTATCTATCTTACCATCATAATAAAGACTAGAACTACCATATATTGCCTCTTCATCTTCATTAAAATCCATATTCAATACAGGAGCATCTAATCTTGCTCCTAAAATTGTGCTCTCTGTCCTGTTGTTGAAGATAACATCATCTTCTGAGTCGTAACTCATCGTTGAAGAAGGAGCACTGACTAATAATAATAAAGATATTGACAGCAGTATGTAGGTGATAATGCGCTTCATCTTATCTCACCCACCAGATCCAGGTGCCTTTACCTGAACCTACTGCTTTTCCTCTAATATGACCTTCTCCACGAAGGTTGTTTAATCTGTAGAGTACTTTGACTCGTGTAACATTCTTGAGAATAACTTCAATCTCCCTTGTCTCCAAAGGCTCGTCAGATTTACTAAGAATACTAAGTATCTTCTTGCTAATTTTATCTAAATCTCTACGCATTAAGCTAATTTTTCCAGTTGTTCTTTATATATTTATCGGTAAATATATGCATATATCCATTAATGCATTTATCGATAGATAAAATAAGTTGAAAAAAGTACTAAAGTAATTAAAATATCTTCGAAAAAAACTAGCAAAACTATTTATACATTCAATTATGCGAATATATGTAGAAAAGCTTAAAAACTATAGTATATTATATAGTTACTATGGCAACTACCATACAGATAAGCAAAGAACTTTTGGAAGAACTCAAAAAAAGAAAGATACACAATAAAGAATCATATGAAAACATCATATGGGATCTTTTAGAGGATACAATGGAACTATCAAAAGAAACAAGAAAGAACATAAAACAAGCTGAAGAAGAAATCAAGAAAGGCAAAGTACATAGTCTTGAAGAAGTTGAGAAACAACTCGACTCATAGAAAGGTGACATAAGTGTACTCTGTAGAATTCTCTAATTTGGCATTGAAGCAATTAAAAAAAGTAAATAAGGAACTAAAAACAAGAATAATTGCAGTAATCAAAAGATGCAGGATAAGACCATATTCATATGTCAAAAAGATTGTTGATAGCCCCTATTATAGATTAAGAGTTGGAGATTATAGAGTAATTATAGATATAATAGATAATGAACTCAAAATTATCATCATTGAGATGGATCATAGAAAAAGCATCTACAAATAGAAAGCAAAGAATTTATATATCCTTTTATTCAAAAACATAATATGGACGTTTATGAATGCATGAAGACAAGGAGAACAATAAGGAAATTCAAAGATATTGAAGTTCCTTGGGATCATGTTGTAAAGCTTCTTGAAGCAGGAAAATCTGCACCTTGTTCTGGAAATATACAGAATTGGAAATTTATCGTTATCAAAGATAAAGAAGCAAGAGCAGAACTCGCTGGATACTGTGGAAACCAGATGTGGATTGCAAAAGCTCCTGTGATAATAGTTGTTGTAGCTGATGTTGATAAAGCAAAAAGATTCTACGGTATCAGAGGAGAAAGATTGTATTCAATACAGAATTGTGCAGCTGCTACTGAGAATATATTACTTATGGCACACGCACTAGGACTCGGTGGAGCGTGGATTGGATACATGGAAGAAGATAAGATAATACCTATGCTTACAATACCTCAAGGGTTAAGACCACAAGCAGTTATTGCAATCGGTTATCCTGCAGAAAATCCACCTATACCTCCAAAATATACTCTTGAAAATTCAATGTACTTCAGACAGTTCGGCGGACAGCCAAACAGAATAAAAGATATCCCACAATATAAGGGAGAATTCTCATATAAGATCAAAGGTGCAATTGACAAAACAAAAGAAGTTGCACAAAAGATGAATGATAAATTGATGGGCAAGGATTAACTTAGTTTTCAAGCATTATTGCTTCTTTAAAATTTTTAAAGTGTTTATCTTTTGTTAATATTTTTGCTTTTATGTGTTTTGCTGTTATGTAAATACTTGCATCTGCCATCCCAAAACTTGGTTTTTCTTTACGAATCTTTGCATGAAACAATCCAGTCTTAACAGCTAATTCATGTGTAAAAGGAATTGTCTTAGAATGAGAAAGCATAGCATTCAATAATATTGTATCATCAACACCTTTACGTTTCGCAAAACTTATAGCCTCAGCAACAATGATTGAATTATCAAAGCAATCACATTCTGTTAAATATTTTTGAACCTTCTTTGCATACTTTCCACCAGTAAGATATTCAATCCATGCAGAAGTATCAATAACAACCCTATTCTCTGATGTCAAACCTATCATCCTCTGTAAATTCACCTAGACCAGGCAGACAACCTAAATAGCTTTTCTTAATTTTTTCTAAATCTATCCGTATAGTCTCTCCTTCCACAATACCTTCATGCTCAACAATATTTTTAGGTATAGTCACTATCAAAGAACCACCTAATTTTCTTGTTTTTGCAATTATCTCCATATTATATCACCAGTATAATTTAATTAAATAAGATATTATATATAAATATTATGGTCATGTAGAAAAATATATAGCCAAATAGAGTTTATACCCGGCAACGTGCTTGTGTATAAATTAGAATAGCCTTACGGCTTTGACATAAGAAAAAAAGAAATGTGCCCATTGCCAGATGCTATCACTTGCGTTCTGGACCCGTCAACAGGCTAGACTATGTACAATAAAGCTTACGCTAGAAGTAAAAAAAAGAATGCCCGTTGCCGGGCATCACAAAAGGCTTGCCTTCATCATATTGGGAGTTTGGGGGTGGTACACAATGAAGGCAGAGAACATAAAAAAAAGGGATGGTCGTGAAAAGACCATTACCTCCTAGTCATCCCAACTAATAGTTGAGATGAAGTTCATCCATCATCTATTCCATCTAATTAATTATTTCAATTCCTAACTCGTCGCCGATCTCAATTGATTCTTGAGTTTTCTCCTTATAGTCTACTTTTCCAAGTATCCATGGAGACTGGACTCCAGTAATTATTGTCATTACTGTAATCTTACCCTTCATCTCATCAGCTACTCTTGCTCCCCAGATGACATTTGCATCATCATCAAGGCTTTCTGTTACAAGTTCACCGATTTTGTTGATATCGTCCAGAGTCATATCAGGTCCGCCTGCAATATGGATAAGCGCTCCTGTTGCTCCTTCATAACTGATATCAAGTAGAGGGTTGTTAAGTGCTCCTTTAACAGCTTCATCAACTCGGCTGTTTGTATCTGAGCATCCTACTCCGATTGCTGCAACTCCGCCATTTGTCATTATTGCTTTTACGTCAGCATAATCCAAATTTACTAGTGAAGGTACTGCAATTGTTTCTACTATTCCTTTTATCATTGTAGATATTAGCTCATTTGCAACTGCAAATGCTTGCTGAATAGGTAGATTACCAGCTATCTGAACAAGCCTATTGTTATCAATTACAATAACTGTGTCAGAAACTTGCCTTAGCTGCTGAAGTCCGAATTCTGCTTTGTCAACTCTTGCTCTTTCAATCTTGAAAGGCATTGTGACTGTTCCGATTACTATTGCTCCAGAATCTTTAGCTGTCTGCGCTACAACCGGTGCTGAACCTGTTCCTGTTCCGCCTCCCATTCCTGCACAAACAAATACCATATCAGATGCTTTCAATGAGTCTTTGATCTCATTCATCGATTCTTGAGCTGCTTCTGCACCTTTTTCAGGGAATCCACCGCAACCTAATCCTTTAGTTACATCTTTTCCCATAAGAAATTTCTTGTCTGCATCTGTTATATTCAAATGCTGCTGATCTGTATTACATGCTATAATCTCAGCACCCTTAATTCCTTTCTTATATAACCAGGAAACCATGTTATTTCCTGCACCACCACAACCAATTACTTTTATATTTGCTTGACCTACTTCTACATCTGTAATTTTTTGTGTTTCTTCTTCTGTTTTCATTGCGTTTTGCACGATAAAGTCCATTTCACATACACCCCTTTATTTTTTCTCAATTCCTAACCCCCCAACTGATGGATGACATACAGTGGAGTATAAATGCATACCAGAACATATAGCTTACAGTACAACAAACTATATATTACAGTTACATCTAACTAATCTTTAGAATTCGCCAAAATTCGTATTAAATCGTTAAACTTCATAAACCTGTCTCGCCAAAGACTTGTTTATAATTTCTTATATTTCTATATTAATTAGTATACTGATATTTAAAGATGATTAAAGTGATTTATATATATCAGAGAATATGATGTTCTAACTATAATGCTACTAATTGAGTTGGTTTTGTCATCAAAAAGAGACGTTTAAAGCTAGCAATAGATTTATAAAGCCCCAATTTGACATTATTTTACAATGAATAATGAAAAAAAGACGTACATATGACGATAAAAGAGAATTAATTAACAATAATTTAACTATATATAATAACCTTAATTTTCCTAAAGAATTCATATCTTATTATATGCAAAAGTACAATAAATTTAATTGACAAAGCCAATTTTCTATTTTTATATATCAACAAGTTTTATATATAATAATAATTAGATTAAAAATATGCCAGATGCACAAGGTAATGAAACACAAGAAGAACTAATGGAAAGAGTCAAAAACATGTCTCCAGAAGAACTTCTTGAGTTCCAAAAGTCAAGATGCATATTCTGCCAGATAATGGGTGGGAGAGTTCAATCCAAAAAAATATATGAGGATGAACTTGTCAGTGCAATACTTGACATCAATCCTGCAAACCCAGGTCATGTACTTGTAATGCCAAAAGAACATTATTCTATAATGCCACAAGTTCCTGAAGAGGTCTTAAAGCATCTATTCATTGTTGTAAAGAAACTTTCTCAAGTAGCCTTGAAATCATTAGGTGCAAGAGGTACAAACATATTAGTACAAAATGGAGTAGCAGCAGGGCAAAAATCACAACATTTCATGGTACATCTGATCCCTAGAAAAGAAAATGACGGACTGCCATTCAAACTTGAGAAACAAGATATCACAGATACTGATTATGATACTATAAAAGAAAGGATGCAAAAGAAAGTAAATGAAATCTTTGGTATAAAAGAAGAGGCCGGAGCAGGAGTTGAGGAAAAGAAAGAAGAAGCAAATCCTGATGTGAAGCCAGCTGAAGAAACTAAAGAAGAAATTAAGCCAACTGTAGAGAGTAAAGAAGTAGAAAAGCCTGCTGAAGAGAAAAAAGAAGAAGTCAAACCTGCTGAGGAGACTAAAGAAGAGATTAAAGAAGCAGAATTTGAAGAAGAGAAACCTGGTGAAGAAGAGAAGAAAGTGCCTGAGAAAGAAAAAGTGGATTTAACAGAAAAAAATAATGAAGAAGAACCTGAAGAAATAAATGAAGCAAACAATGAAGTAAAAGACCTCAACAAAGATATTGAAGAACTTCAAAGTGCACTTGGAGATGAAGTAGATAGTGATAATGATAGTGAAGAAGATAATGAAAATGAAAACAATGAGGAAGATATTGATAATAGTGAAGATACTGAAGATGAAAATATAGATGATGATGATAATGACGAAGATACTAAAGATAATGATGATGACACCACTGAAGAAGATAGTGAAGATAATAGTGAAGAAGAGCCTGATGTGAATGATGAAAATGAGCCAGCAGATAATAATAAAGATGATGATGGCGCAAACTTAGATGATATAAGTAAATTATTCGGATAATAAACAAATGGTAGACTGCAAACTATGCAAAGTAAGTGAAACAAAAGAACTGCTTGATATAATTAAGCTGTATGAAGACGATGTATGCATAGCTGTGCTTTCAAAAAAACCAGCATCTATCTGCCATGTAATACTATTTCCCAAGCAACATGCAACAATAATTGAACAAGTCTCTGATGCACATGTTGAACATATGTTTGGAATATCAAATAAACTGTCCCAAGCAATGTTTGAATCATTAAACATCCAAGGGACAAATATATTTATCCAGAATGGAACTTCAGCAGGACAGGAAGATCCTCATTTTTCCATACATATCGTTGCAAGAAGAGAGAATGATGAGATAAAACTAGATTGGGAACCTAAACAACTTACTGAAGAGGAAATGTCTACAGTAGAACTACAATACAAGCAGATGACACAAGGAGCGATCTTTAAGAAAGAAGATGAAAGCAAGCCTGCTGCAGCTACTGAAGGAAATAGTGAGGGTGCTGCAGAGGAAGAAGATGAAGATGAAGAGAATTACAAACTAAAATACTTTGACAGAAGGCCCTAGGTAAGTAATATTTATAAATCAACCATTGACTATTCTTTATTATATGCCACTATCGCATACTCAAACAGGGTTTGGTCGCGATTGTGTCAAAAGAATTCAAATTTATACGATGCCACTATCGCATAATCTGGTATTGCGCAAGCCTGGAATTCCATGGTTCTGGTGTAAAATCAGATTACTTTGTGAAGAAAGCTTGTTTCCTCACGGATATCCCGGTTCAAATATCAAAGTGGAGCTTTGATGCTCAAACTTTGTTTGAAAGTCCGGGTGGTGGCGTCTTTCTTTTCTTAACTTTTTTAAGCAACAATAAACCTATTTTAAAGAATTCCTTTATAACTCCAACCAAGAACATATTTTCCTTTTATTCTCTTATCATTAACTGCTTTATTGTCAAGAAGATTACGATAGAACTGCACTATCCTCTCAACATCCTTATCAGTGTCAATATAAAACTGATTTATACTACTATTTACTAACTCTTTTGATTTAGACAAAAGACCTAGTTCTTTATCATTTATCACTTCACTTCCATTAAATATCTTCTCTGCCCTAAACTTACCTTTTCTTTCGTCAATTAAGTTCCCTTCAATATCATGACCTAAAGTCATCAATCTTATCTTTCCATGTACAAAGACAATGAAATCTTTATTCTTGAACTGTTTTAGTTCTTTTATTGAAAGTTCAGGAGATATGATAGATGACGCTTTTAGACCACTATAATAACCAACATCATAATCATTAAAACTATTGATATTATAATCTAAAATAATAGGAAGATTAAGATTTAAGTTTGTGATAGCTAAATTTCCTGCAAAAATACCGTCTGGTTCTAAAGATTTAATTTTTGAAACTATTTTGGAAATATCCTTATCAAACATCAACCTTGGAGTTACCGCATAGATTTTTTTTCCTTCTTTATTTACTATATCTTTTACAGAATTAAAATCCTTTGCCATCATATCATAACAGATTATATCTGCACCTTGCTTTACAGCATGAATTGCATCATTTTTGTTATAGACACGGACAATTAATTGTTTTTGGGAGCTCTTTTGTAATGTTATATCAGGAAGTTGTAAAGATACCTTCTTTCTTGTACAATCAACTGGTTTTATACTGACTTTGTAATGTTCTTTATTAGAAATTGTTTGCGCAGACGCTTTTTTAGGATTAAATACATCTTCCCCAGAATAAGGTCCTTTTGTAAACTCCCTAGAAAATGCCTGCTCAATATCTTTTATAGTATTTTGTGAGATCTGAAATTTGCCTGCATAATAACTATCAATTGCCTGCCTATAAGCACTTGTCACAGTTGCAACATAATAAGGAGTACGCATCCTGCCTTCAATCTTGATAGAATCAATATTTAATTTAATTATGTCAGGAATCTTTTCAATTAAACATAACTCTTTTGTTGAGAGTGAATATTTATCATTGTATTTCTTTCTGCATGGTTGGGCACATTTGCCTCTATTGCCTGATCTTCCACCAAGAAAGCTTGAAAACAAACAACTGCCAGAAAGACAGACACACAACGCACCATGACAAAAGATTTCTAATTCTCTTTTGAAATTATCTCTAATTGACTTAATATTTTCTCTTGTTAATTCACGTGCAAGATTAATCCTGTCTGCTTTTGACAAAAGATTTGCATGGTAGGAGTTCATAACTCCTGCTTGTGTTGAGATATGAATCCTTAATTGTGGAAAATTCTTTCTTATTGTATCTATAAATGATATTTCCTGGATTATCACTGAATCAATTCCTGCAGAGTAAGCAAAAGAAAGCTGTTCAAAGAAATCTTTTATCTCATGATTCTTTATGAGAGTATTCATAGTAAGAAAAAGCTTTACATCATTGCTTTTGCATATCTCAACTGCCTGTTTGAGATAACTCTCATTAAAATTTGTTGCAAAGCTTCTTGCACCAAACTTTTGCATGCCCATATATACAGAATCTGCTCCTTTTTGCACTGCAGCTTTCAAATTTGCCATGCTTCCTACTGGCGATAAGAGTTCTATTTTCATAAATTTAAACTAGGGGATGATTGTTTATAAAATTATTTAAAGAATCCAAAATAATAGAGAATAGAGATGTTAATCCCTTAACTTCTCACGCTCTTGCTCTTGCTCCATAAGATCCTTATCTACTTCCTCAAGATCTTCTTTTACACGCTCAATGTTTGCTTCTACAAGCTTTTTATCTTTAGGATTATCCTCTTTTACAAGCTCTTTATCAATCTTCAATTCATCCTTGTCCTTTTCTTCTTCACGGATATCACGTTCAATTTCTTCATCTACTTCAATCTTTCTTTCTAACTTATGTAGGTCATCTGAAGAATCTTTATCAGATACATCAAGCATCTCATCTTCATATTTCTCTTTAAGTTGAGTAATTTCTTCTTCTATTTCTTTTTCTTCTTTTTTAAGATTATCAATATCATCCAAATTAAACACCTCAAAAACTAATTTATAGAACAGATTTATATTTTTATTGGAAATCTTGTTTACTAAATTTTCAATCCCAGAAAATACAAGGTATTTATTGTTATCGAAGAAATATTTATAATAAGAGCGTATTTTATATAAATCATGCCGCAGTGGCATACACAGTAATCAAAGATGACTGGTCGCCACTGAGCATTCATTTACATTCATGCCGCAGTGGCACAATCTGGTACTGCGTCGGTCTCGAACAAAATATCGTGAGAACCGATTTCCGCAAGGATTTCCCAGTTCAAAAAAAGAATTGATAAATTAATTCTTATGAAAGTCTGGGCTGCGGCGTTTTTATTCTACTTTAAGTATTTTAGAATTGATATTCAGCATTTCGAAAGAAGTCTTCTCTTCTATCTTTATTTTGTTCGAGATATTCTCCAGCCTCATCTACTGGACTAATTACAACAGTGTCAAACAAATCAAATGCCATTTCTGCAACATCTCCAATGCCAACCTTAACATCATTGCTAACATATACTCCTAATTTTAGATCAAGAGTCATATTCTTAATATAATCTTCATATACAAAATACCCTTTTTGCAAACACTTCTCCCAATATTTAAAATCTAAAAATATAGGTTTGCCATTAACATCCACTTCATTCAGAATTATATCCTGAGGTTTTCCCTCATCAGAAATTGTTTGCTCAATATTCACATAACTTAAGTAAGTTTCATCAAAGCGATCGTGTTTAATACTTAAATTGTAAGTAACCCTATGTTCTTCTTTATTATAAGAACGCCTAAAATTGATTTCACAACTATTCCCTTCAAAGATTTCAATTGTATTGCCTCCACTTAAAAAACATCTCTCAGGATCATCGAATGGAGCAAAAACCCCCATTGAGCCGCATTCAAGCGCATATTCAAGAACTTGTGCAACATTAGTTGGTTCAGTTAAAGTAATTCGTTTCCGCCTAAAATAACCTATTGGTTTGTGGGATTCATTAACTCCATCATCCTCAATAGTTCCATCTTCAGTAGCTTCTATTTCAACTAACCCTTCTAGGTCTTTAAGAGATTCTGCATCATTTACTGTAGGTGCTGGTCGAGGGAGTCTTGTATTATCTTCTCTAGTTATATCTTGAACACTTGAATCTCCTAAATTAAGAACATAAAATAAGGCAACAACCGCTACAGTTAATCCAGTCTTATTAATTCGCATATACTACAGGAATATTCATGTACTTTTATTCTTTTTGATTTAATTATAAAAAATTCTCATTTCAAAACTTTTAATGTGCCACCTCCGGGATATCGTTCTGGAATGGCGTTGTATCAGAACCTATGTATGTCCACAATAAAAGAATTTATTTCGTGCCCCTATGATTATTGATCAATCTCCCATACAGAAAATCAACTAAGGGTACTGAATCTCCTTCTCTTGATACTTCCATCAAATCAGTAAATTCAATATGTTCTGCAGAAGGGAAATCTAAGGGAGGTAAATTATTTCTTAACATCATCCAATTAAAGATCAATCTTGATACCCTTCCATTCCCATCAATAAATGGATGAATAAGTATAAATGCAGAATGGAAAAGTACAATTTTTTCAAAAAGAGATAATTTTGAGTTAGAATAACTTTCAACTAGTTGTGAGACATATTGTTTTATTCTTCTCCCGCCTTTTGGAGGATAGAACTTAGATCCCACCATAATAACATCTTGTCCTTTTTTACGATACTTCCCTTCATTCTTTGGATTCTCCATTGTGTTTTTTGTGACTAATGAATGCAATGAAAGAATAAAGTTGTGATCAAGATTGCCTGTGTACTTTTCAATAAATTCATATGCTTTTACAGTATTTTCTATTTCATGTACTTCTCTTAAAGAATGAGTTTTAGGAACAATTCCTTTTGTCAAAATTAGTTCTGTTTCTTTAAGTGAAATTGTATTTCCTTCTGCACTATTCGTATTATATGTAAAATTAACTAAAAAGGATTCTCGTACTTTTTTTAGAACATCTTTATCGGATAACTTTACTTTCTTCTGATAATTTTTTGAAAGAGTGTTTATTCTTTCAATCTGATTTCGAGAAAGAATTTTCTTGGAGAAATCGAAATTCATTTCGAACTTATCTTTTATAGAATCTTTATATAGTTTTATTTTAGCATTCATCAAAGACTCTTTTCTCTTGATTATTTCCTTTAATTTACTTTGTGATAGATCAACACCTAAAAATAGCCGAATCTTTTTATATTTAGAATCTACTCTCACTGTATGTACTAGGTAATGATACTCTTTATTACGCCTTTTTTGAATTTCAGTATAGACCATATATGTATGTATGTCCACACAATATATAAAACTTTCGGTGGACTAAGAATGGCTTGTTGATTCGGAAGCACGTTTCACCGGGACAATTTTTATATATGGATGCGTCCATTTAAATATCGACGGAGCCAAATGCTGATTTATTTGGACATTCCGCCTAAAAATATTAAAGACACAGTCGACAAAAAGGCTATTATCGAGGAGACTTCACTGGTGCGAAAGCACGTTTATATTCTTTATTTATTATAAATATAAGACATTTTTATTTAAATCATAATAGAATGTAGTAGTAACAAAATCATTCAATATAAACAGGAACGTTAGTTAATGTAAAGGCATCATTTACTTTACCTTGCCCATCATTTAATTCAAGATGGTAAGATCCTAGTTCGTAAAGGTTTTGGATTTCAGCTTCAGAAAGGCTACGATTATAAACACGAACTTCATCTACAAATCCATCAGTACCAGTACCCCAGTTCTGTCTTCTTCCAATCATAATTTTATTATTTACTGTATTATAGGATTCTGTCATATCAATAACTTTCTGATCATTTACATATGCTTTTAATGTTGTTCCATCAAAAGTAGCTGCCAAGAAGTACCAATTACCTAGTTCTAAAGGCATTGTTGTTGCAGTATTATCATTGTAATAACCAACAACAGATAAATAATTACCAGCTGTACTAAGAGCAAACTCAGCATTACGTCTATCAGAGCCTATTGCTGCTAATAAGGCAGGGAATTTTGAATCAATATATATCCATCCAGCAATAGTTCTTGGATCATTTCCACTAATACCAGTATTGTAATCACTAATAGCATAGCTGCTTGTACTTCCTGCAAATTCATATGTTCCTCCTACAATCCCCTCATCATTAGATGTTAAACTATATGCAGTCAAATCATTATTTCCTAATTCGTCATTAAGATTTCCATTAAATCCATATAAGGCAACTAATCCTTCATCGGATGTGTTGTAATTTATTGCAGTTCTTGTTTCTAAAATTGCGTCTTCATTTGATGTTGTAAAAGTGTCAAAAAATTCAGGATATGTTTCTCCAGAGTTTTGTAGTATTAAACCATTTTCAAAGTGTGGAACAGCTTCTGTAACAGTGTATGTTCCAGATAAGCCAAGATCATTTAATGAAACTTCTTTTGTTGGTGCTTCATTAACATAACCAATTATCCTTTGGAAAATAACAGTTGGATTATTTGGTAAATGCCCAGATTCAGGAGCCATAGACCAATAGCTATAATCGTTAGTTGATGAAGTATAGTATTCATAGATAGGTTTTCTTCCAGCCCAATCTGTCTCCCAAATTAATCCTAAATAATATGAAGGGTAACTAAGATAATGAGAATTAATGGGATGTTTATTATTAATGGGTGCAATAGTATCTAACCTTCCATCTGAATGAGAGTTACTGTAATAATGATAGAGTTTTTTCATACCAGAAGGTACTATCCCAGAAACATCTGGTTCTAAGTAACCTATTGGAAGATCTACCTGCGGAGTCCAAGTTGTTACATATGAAGAATGTAATGGCCATGTATCGTCTGCATTAGGTGCAACTGTTGAAACTAAATTATCTGTATGATCTGCACTATAATAATGGTAAAGAGGTAGCAAATCATCTTCCCAGTAATCCCACCATACAACATAGATTGGCTGTTCGTCTTTGATTAGTTTGTAAGTGTAAACATTGTCAATGTTATTATTAACTTCTTGCACATTATCCCAATCAGAACCTTCTAGTTTTTCAGTCATTTGTTTGTATGAATAATAAGAGAGTTTTTTTACGTTTGGACCTAGATCATAATTTCCATTTCCATCATAAATCAACGATGATTGGCTAAAATAATGTTCCCAATGGAACCATAAGTTTTCTCCTATGCCCATGGCTCCAAATAATTTATCAATACCTTCTTTAGTAGCATACACATGTCTTTTAACATAATCTCCTGCTTGTTCTGTTTCGGTTGTATATTCACATACCACTTCCTCTCTTGAGCCAAGTGATATCCCTGTTGGAGAATTCATCTCAGTTATCCACATCGGCATACTTCTATTAAAGCCATTCTCCTCTAAAGCATCTCCAACGATATCTAATACTTCTTCTCCACGTCCAGTATCAATCATTTTATAGTCGCCATCTGTGCAACCATACCAATGAAAATTAAATATATCCATACAATTATCATTACAATCTCCATAATTACCACTTGCACAAAATTCTGAACAACTTCCATTGAGATCACCTAGTATTGGTTCAAAATACTCAGTAAACATTTCATTAGAATATTGATTAGTCCAGCCACCACAACCCCCTATAAGTACTTTTGCTTCTGGGTCTGCTTGTTTTATGGCTTGATAAGTAATTCTTTGAAGGTCAGCATAACCAGTTGTTAACCTATCATCAAAATTAGGTTCATTTTCAACTTCCCAGTATTTTATTGGTACATTTTCTAAAGCTTCAATGGTTTCCTGGCTCGGATACATATTGTCTCCGACAACATAACAATCAGGCACTGATACAACACATCCTAAGTCCTCATCTCCATCATATCTTTCAACAGTAGCCTTCACCCAATCAGAATATTCAACTTCATTTAATGGAGCCCAACTCTCTTCGCCTGTTGCACCCATTGTCCAGATAATCACTAGTGGATTTATTTTCGCATCTGCAAACTCTGTAAAAAATTGATCGTAATTAATTATTGTTCCTTCTTTACCTGCAAAATACTCCTTAAAATTATATCTTCCATTTTTATAATCAGTGACAAATCCATAGTTAATGATTTCTCTGCCCCATCTAATCCCAATATCTTCTGCTTCAGTAATCTCATTTGCTAAGAATGAAGGATTTTGCCAACCAAACGGGCTGTCTTCATGATCTAATTGAGTGCTTGGAGTTGTTGTTTGCCTTGGTGATATTATATCTTGTTTTATTTGCTGAAGCTCTTTTTTTGTTATTGATTCTTTGACTATCTTTTTCTTTTCAATACAGCATAATCCACTCTTGCATTCTTTTGATTTAATTATTTCTTCACTACAATCATATTTAGAATTAACACAACTACATTCTCCTTTGCAATCTGCTGTAAGACAAGTTGCCTTACCAATTATATCATCTGTTTGTATAAAGTTTGAATTAATCAAAGCAAATAAGAATATTATTAAGAAACCAATAAATAACCAAATAAAACAAATAGAATTATTTTTTAAGAATTCTTTTATACCCATAATCATTATATTTAAACTAGATATTTTATATAATTTTTGTTTAATACTTCTCTACAGCCCCATATAACCTTATTCTTTATTTATTAGGATTTTTAAGAGAACACACCCCACCTGGACATGCCTGCTTTACCTTAGGCTTAATTATACCTGCTTTTATCAGCCCATTATAAATCTTGCATCCTATACAAATTCCAAAACTTGTCTCAAACCACATCAATGTAAGACAAAATATACATACACTAAATGGAACTGCGCCACGTATCTGGAACAAGAATACAATAAATATCATGCTTGTCGCAAGCACAAGACCTAATGACCAAGCAAATCTTTTCTGGACTGAGCCAACCCATTCAGGACGTTGATTACTGACAATCCAATCAGCTATAATATTTATAGGTGCTAATTTAGGATTTATAAGTACACGGATTGCAAACTCAAGTGCAAATATTACAACTACTATCTTAAGATATAGTAGATTCCTGAGCAATAAGGCATTAGTGAAAGCAAATAATCCCATCATAAGCATTATACCTGCTCCTGCTCTTACTGACCTATCATTAATTACTGGGTAGGGTGCATCTTCTCCGTCTATCTTTAGTCCAGGGATAATCTCCCCAAACTGGAATATCTTTGTTTTTTTTGTTGTTTTTGCCATAATAAGAATAAGTAACCAAAAGTTACTTAAATATGTTTGGTTACCTATAGGTAACATGATTAATAAGATTGAGAAATGTGATTGTCCTATTGATGCAGTAGCACAAGCAGTAGGAAGCAAATGGAACATCATAATACTTAGGGATCTTTTTTTAGGAAAGAAGCATTTCAATGAATTCTTAAGACAAAATAACAAGCTTTCAAATAAAGTATTAGCACAAAAATTAAAAGAGCTTGAAGGACTTGGACTAATTGAAAGAAATATGGAAAATGAAAGAATCATATACAAATTGAGTAAAGAAGGTAAGGAGCTTAAGCCTGTAATGCAGGCAATGGCAAAGTTTGGAAAAAGATATTGCAATCGATTGACACATTATCAAGATTTAATCACAAAATTATGAATTTTAATAGTTTATTGCCATGAATAATTATCATTTCTTATATGTATTCAGCAACATAAAAGTTTAAATAAGCAGAAAAGATTACATCTATTTGGTGGTGTAATATGGCAGTTATAGATTTTGAAGATGGAATGGTTGGTGTAACACTTGATCAAAGACTTGAGTTTGTCGGAATGGATGAAATAGTCCTTCCAGAAATAATACCTTCTTATTTAACAGGTTGGATATATGTAGATAAAAAAGGCATGAGCCATGGGTCAACTTCTTCTCCAACAACATTACTTAACAAATGCAAGAACTATCTATCAGAAGAAGGAGTCACAAGAATAAATGACCTTTTCAATCAAAGGATGATGGTCAATGTATATATTGATCCAGACAATATGGAAAAGACATTAGCACAGACTGTTTGGGATGTCGAAAGAGGAGCATGCAAGATGCTCAAAGCACTCAACGATGGTGGAACTGAAGATACAACATTTGTTTTCAGGATGTATACAGACCCCTTTACACAATTCGGAGCGACTTTAGATACACCTATGGATGATTTCTTAGAAGAAAATGGAATACAAAATGCAGGAGAAGTAAATGAAGCATATCAAGAGATGATTGGCTCACTAAGAACATACTTAGGAGAAAAAGAACCATTCATAGGTTATTCATTGATAATAAACGGAGAGAATAATATCGGATGGGGAGATAAAGAAAAAGAAGTCACTGAGATGCATTACAAGCACCAAGGAGGAGCGCAGATAATCGATTTCCACCAAGGCAGGAGCATGCCTAAGGAGGTTGCTGAGGCATTCAATTCAGGTGAAGCAGAAGAACGCTATGATGCAATGAAACTAAAAACAATACATTTTGTTGTTGATGGAGACACGATATACAAAAGAATAGGTAATGATGATAATGATAATACAGTCCAGCTATGCAAGAATGCAAGAGGAATAATACAGGAATATGTGGATTCTGAACAAGAACACATTGCTAGGATTGGAAGAATGGCCAATGCAATGAGAGGGACATTAGAAACATTCATGATGGGCTGGGACAGGAAAGATGAAGACAGTAATCTGCATCTTCTTATCGGACCTAAACTGGGATTTTCCAGAACTGATGATCCAGAAGAGCAATATCACGATGGAGTAATCGGCAGGATAGATGAGAATGGCGTAATAAGCGTACCTCTTTGCGTAGATAATAATACAAGCAAAAAGGACTATGGACTGAGATGCTGGCATCATCTAGTAGATCTTAAGTTCACCCCACTAAATGATTAGATCTTAGAATTTATTTTATTATTTTTTTATCATCTTTCTTTTTATATTTATAGAATCAATTAGACTGGATATTTTATTTCTTTATGTTTGAACTCAGGACTCAAGACTGCAAGCCTTTTGCCTAAATCATTAACTTCAGTAACTGTTCTTTGGATTAAAGTATCATCTCTTCTTCCCAAGGGGTCATCAACCATTGTCCTGTAATTGTGAAGCTTTTCAAGATATCTATCCATGTTCTGCTCAAACATTTCAGTCTTTACTTCTGGACTTAGTTTTGCTATATCAGAGAGCTGAATGACTTTCTGATTAAGATAGCTTGATGAAAAGAACCTCATTATTGACATGTATTTATCAAACTCATTAGACATCTGCTTTAATGTTGTAACAAAGCCTTTTTCAGCGCCGAGTTTTCTGAAATCTAATGCTGCTTGACCATAATATCTAGATGCTTTATCCTCGAGTTCTGTAAGAGTGTACTTTTTTGCAAGACCTGAAAGAAAACCTTGGTTAACAGTCATTGCAATCATAAGAAAATCTGCCATGTCTTTCATCAAAGGATAAATATGTCCTCTTGCTTCTTGATATTCTATCTCTCTTTTTGCATGCTCAACAAGATGCACAACATCTACTTTGGGTCTTCTCTTAAATGCATACTCCGCTATCTTATTTCTTGGTGTATTTGTCTCATCTGTATCTTCTTCATCAGACATTGTCTCTTTCAAAGAATTCTCAACTGTAAAAATGAGGTACGCAATTGAATCACCATGTATGATGTAATTGATAAGCACTTGACGATTGTCCCTATTACCTTCACAAGATATACGAAGATCTATATCAACATCCTCACCAATCTCATCAGAAGCATTAAATATGCCTTCTGCAACAAAAGAATCAATCGAGTCTACTGCTAATACTTTTTTCATATTACATCACTTCATCATACACGCCTATAAGATTGTAATCGGTTCGCTATATAAAAAGATTAATATACAATAGAACAACAATATGCTAAAATAATATAAATAAGCAAGGTATATTAATATCATGAAATCAAGAAGACTAAGTAAAAGCGCTATAAAGTTCCTTAATCAGGATCTTTTCCAGGAATACGGCATTGAACCGCTCACTAAGAAAGATATTGTGCTTGAGATAGAAAAAGAAGAGATGAAATATTTCAAAGTTAATGATGATATATCTTTTTTCTACAATGAAGATGAAGTATTAATACCTACACTCAAAAATTTATTGAAGAATAATTTTCTTAAGAATGTAACTGTTGATATGGGCGCTGTAAAGTTTGTCGCTTCTGGAGCTGATATCATGAGGCCAGGAGTTGTAGAGATTGATGAGAAGATACATGAAGGCGAACTTGTTACAATAATAGATGTCAATAATAAGAAGCCATTGGCAATAGGCAGGGCTTTGATGGATTCTGACGGAATGAACAATGCTGACTCAGGCAAATGCATAGAGAGCGTACATCATATAGGAGATAAGATCTGGAATCTCGAGTAAAATAGAATAATAATAATAATAATAATAATAATATTCATTCTAATAAAATAATCTAGTCTTATTTATCTATCTTAAGAAGTTTTTTTGCATTGTCTGATAATATCATATTTTTGTCTTTGTCAGAGATTTTAGCTTTAGTCACTTTCATGAGGGCCGCTTCCTGATCATCATAAGGACTATCACTTCCAAATATAAGCCTATCAAAACCCTTATCAACCATCTGTTTAATCCTAAGAGTTCTTCCAAATATAGAGACATCAGAATAAATATTATTTAAAGCTAAAGATTCTTTCATTGTGGTGAAACAATCTCCAAAAAAATGAGCAATAATTATTGGAAGACCAGGGTATTTTCTTGCAACAGCAAGTATAAACTCAGGTTTACTATATATATCTGATTTCTTACAATGAATCAGAAGAGGTAATTTTCTTTCTTCAAGTTCTGTATAAAGCCAGTCAAGACCTTTATGAGGATAGAATACTTCACTTTCAGGATGGAGCTTAACTCCTTTGAAACCATTATCAAGGAGAGTTCTTAATTTATCTAGATTCATTTGCCCTGGATCAAATCTTAAAAAAGGGATTAATTGAGGATATTTCTTTGAAATATCTAATAATTTTAATGATTCAACTACAAGATCACCCACTTTGAAAGGGAATACTACAGAATAATCTATATCATACTTACTCATTGATTCAATAAGTTCCTTGAAATCTTGGATCTCACCATCTTTATCAGTTCCAAGGTGATTATGGAAATCTATTATCATTTTCATTAAATTATCTTGTAATACTATTTAACTTTTTTTGCATCAGCAATGAAACGTTGTGCAATGTAGAGACGTACATCTCTTGCACCTTCCTGAGTGATTGTATTACCGTCATAAAATCCTTTCCTTTTAGCGTATCCCATTAACTCATCTGAAAATGTCTTTCTATCCTTCAACATCTTATTAAAAGGTTCAAGATAACCTAGCTCATGTTCATAAAGACCATTCTTTGCAAGTGATACAACGTCACTAAGATATGCATGAAGACCATCATTTTCAAGCCCATATCTTAAGCCTTGAACTTCAAAATATTTAAGCACATCATAACTAGGATTAATATGAGTTTGTATATTAATTTGTTCAACATCATCAATCATCCTATTAAGACCTGCATATACTGCAGAAAGGGCAAGCACATTAGAAAGAAGATTAGCATCTGCAGTTCTTGATTCAATGGTTTTTTCTGAGAATCTTAATGGACCCCAGCAAGCATTAAGCCTGGTGAAACCCTCAGTATCAACATCATGTAGATTACACTGATTTAACCAAGCAGCATAAGTGTCATCAATCCTTTTTTGAAGTCCTTCTAAATCATGGACATACCCTAAAAGGGAACCATTCAATGGAAGTTTTTTGAAGACTATGTCTCTATAAACCTTTACCCTATAATCTTTAAGATGATTATTTCCCATAAAAAAAGGAGTTGAAGACATCAGTACGAATAAAGGATCAAGTGAAGTCATTAATGTGTGTTGACTAACCATATCTTTATCCTTGTCAATATGAACATGTGTACCACAGATATGATACTCCATGGTACGATTTTTTGAACCAAGTACAATCTCTTTTCTTTTATATCTGGCACCTTCTCTTTTTATAGGAGTACATTTACCAATAGTAGTTGAAGGAACTAATAATAAACCTAAATCATCAGCAACATCCATAGCTTTACTTAGTTCTGCACCCATATTATGAGCTAATTCTGATATATCTGATGAAGGGTCTGCAGTCACTTCTAACATAGAATGAGCAAGTTCTTTCTGAAAATGCGGTGATGTGCTTTCATGATCAAAAAAAGCGTCTACATTGTTTGAAAGATTGCCTTGCTCATCAATAATATGTGCTTCAAGCTCAAGTCCTAAGAGTTTATCTAACATAAAGAAATAGGGCATTAAAATTAATATAAAGATAGAGAGATTAAAATTTTGTATTTATGGCAAAATACTTATATATTAGTACTATATATACAAAAATATGAATAAGAAATATTTAAAAATAATCCATTTACTGTCGACAAACTGTAGGACGTCTATAAAAGAGATAAGTAAAGAAATAAAATCAAGTCAGCAATCTTCATCTTATCTCCTAAAAAGAATAAGAAAGAGTTATTTGAGGGGGTTTACAACAATAGTTGACGCTGTTAGATTAGGATATACCAATGTATTGGTAGGGATAAATTTCAGGACATCCAATAAAGATAAAATAAAAGAGATTATGGATTATCTAGTCAGCAATAATTCAATAATAATGATACAAGAAACTTCATATGGTGTTGACCTTCTTTTGGAGTATTGTTGTAATAACCTGTCTGCATTCAATAAACAGCATATAGATATGTTAAAGAGGTTCCAAAAAGAAGCAAAGACCAAATTCGTCTTCCCGATAATAGTAAAACACAAATTCAAAAGAAATTATCTGTCCAAAAAACAGGAATACGGAGATATAGCATTATGTGGAGACAGAAGAGTAGTAATTTTGAGTGAAAATGAACAAAAGATAGTATATGCACTGGTAAAAGAACCTACTGCAACATATACAAGACTTGCAAAATTAACCAATATAAGTATAAAAACAGTAATTAAACTAAAAAAAAATCTTGAACAGAAGAATATCATCAAAGGATACAGTTGTTATCCTCATTTAGCAAATGCAGGAATAAAAAGAGCTATGATTTTAATAAAACCTGCAGATATAAATGATTTGGATAAAATAATTGCATATGGCAATAATAATAAGAATATTATTGAAGTTACCAAAATAATAGGAGAATATCCTATGATGATTATAATTGAAGCATTTAGCCATATAGATTCAATCAAAAACCTAAGAGAAAATTTTGATATAATAGATTATAGAATGGCTAATATTATAAACATAAAGAAAGAATCATTCCTTCCACTACCTGAAGTTTAGTAGATGCGTGTATTATGCAATAGCTTTTTATATCAAGATGGATTTCTTTTTATTATGCCCGCTTAGTATAGTTGGATAGAACGTGACCTTGCGGTGATATATGAAAATATATTGTAAAGAGGTTGAGACCGGGGTTCAAATCCTCGAGTGGGCGTTAGAACACTTGAGGCTCAGAAATCATTTGATTTCTGTATGTCTCGAGTGGGCGTTTTCTTCTTTTTCATTCTAAACCTATTTTAAGATGTAAAACATTATTTATTGATTAATTTGTTAAGAAGAAAATTAGTTTATTGGTTAATTTCTAAAAGAGAAAGGTTTTTATATCATAGTGATATAAGATATATTATGGTGATATAAATAGTAAAGATCCAAATAGACTTAAGTGAAGAAGAAGATAGAATTGTTGAACTTTTTAAGCTAATGAATTCTCATAAGACTAAACAAGAAGCAATAAAAGAGATGGTTAAATATTTTGAAGCAGATGTAAAACCAAAAAACCTAAAGAAAAATGAATATTTCAAATAAAAAAGCACAAGTGAGTCTTTTCATAGTAATAGGGATAATCATATTATTGACACTTATATTCCTGTTCTTATTCTTAAATTCAGATATGATGTCTCAAGAAATAAAATCAACCAAGCTTAATGAGAATGAAGAATCAATCAAGAGATATATAGATTATTGCCTATCAGAGGTTACAATTTCTGGATTGAATATATTGACACAGAATGGAGGCTATATATACACTTATGATAAAACATTATTGACAGAAAATATTCAAGTCGCTTATCACTTTTATAATGATACACAAATTGGTCCATCAAGATTTTATATGAAAAATGAATTATCAAGATTTATTGAGTCCTCGCTAATTTATTGCGTGAGTAATATAGATGAAAGAGGATTTGATCTGCGTTTTGGAAAACCAAAAGCAGACATAGATATACTAGGCGATATAATAATAGTAGACTTAGACTTTGATGTCAGACTGATGGGGCTTGATTCAGAGACAACCTTCAAAAGATTTACCTATGAAGCACCTGTTAAGCTTGGAAAAATGTTGGAGATTAAAGATGACCTTATTGATGACCTAAAAGATGATGGCAATATAGATCTTGAGGAATTTATTGACGATGAGTTTGGAATTGCATTACTTATAATCAATGAGAATGATTTTGTTTATTCAATAGTAGAATATTCTGATAATAGAGAGAATTATAGATTTACATTTAACATAGCATTAAATCTTCCTGAGTTTCAAGACCCATACTTACATATGGGATACATACCTGATCTTACTGCATATGTTGATGAAGAATTCAATTTTAAAATCAATGTAATTAATTTTGCAAATACTGTATTAGAATTTGAAGATGATACAGTATTATTTGATATAAATAGAAGATTTGGTGAAATTACATTCACACCAACAGAATTTGATATAGGAAATTATACAATAAATATAGGGGTATCAAATGTGTATTATGAAGCAGAGAAGGGATTTAATCTAGAGGTCAAAGAAAGATGATTGCTAGAAAATTACAAAGCATCATGATATTCCTAATATTAATACTATCTAATATAGCATATGCAGGGATGGCAGTGCAACCAACTCCTGGAGCAGGAGGGATGCCAGGAGGACCAGGTGAAGGACCAGAGATCATTGCTGGAGAGGGATCTGAAATTAAACAAGAGAGTGATTTATCAGAATGGGAAAGCATGGATGAAATAAATTCAGAACAATGGGATATGCTTCCTAACCCAAGAACAGCAGATATGTATGCTAAGCTCAATCCAAAAGATGATAATTCATTTGAACAATTTAGTGATCTTGACCAATCTGAACAAAATACTTATTACAATTCTCAAGAAGTCCTAGGAGAGTGTGGCCCTTGTGATCATGAATACATGACTAATGGCGATAATATAAATAATAATATCATTGTGGCTGATACCTACTTTACTCAGCCAGGAAATCTTGGTAGAACAGGAGAAGGCACAGATGCATATCTGAATACAAAATTTGGTACTAGCAATGTAATATATAAAATACCAAGTGATGATGATATACAAACAGGACAAGAAAGTGAGCTAGCCTTTGATCCTGAAACAAATACATTATGCGTTTCTACAAACTGTTTAAATTCAGAAATATTAAGCCCTATTGTCCAAACTCTAACATATAAAAGAACAGAAGAAGGAAATATAGAATTTATAGTTGATCCTCTTGCAACAATGAAAACACAGGAAGGTGAAGTAGTAGAAATGGATGAGGATGGAACAATAACTGGACCTGAAGGAACAGAAATTACGGGAATAAGTGATCCATTTACAACAAGAACACTGGAAGATGGAACTACCATAACACCAAATATTGAAGAAGGTGGTTTTACCATACAAGGTTCAGCAGAAGGAGATTGGGAAGATATATTAGGAAACATAAATACTTTCCTGAACAATGAAGGTGAATTAGATAGAAGTGATAGTCATTTTATGTGCGAAGATTGCACTGCAACATTGCAAGATTCAGAAGTAAAAGGAGCATTCTCAATATCAATCAATTCTGATGGAAATATAGACATAGTAACAATTGAAGGAGAAGGAAGTTATAAAGATGATAAAGGAACAATAAGAGTTACAGATATAGGTATTATGCGTCTTGCATTTGATGATTCTGGAGATTGGGATAATTTAAATGGTGATGGAATTGAAACGAAAGTAGATGAAAGACATCTTTTTGGTGGAAATTTTGAGATCGAATTTGATCAAGGCCAATTGGTATCTGCGAATTTAAACCAAGAAAATACAAAATATAAAGACTTAACATCTAATGTTGCTGTGAGAAGCAGAGAAGGAACTTATACAATCAATTATGTAGATACTATCCCTTCAGAAGTAGACTCTAGTTCTTTTTATATAACAGATGATGGTGAATTTGGTGGGTCAGGAAATTTTGATGTAGATACACCTACATTTATGTTTAGTAAGAGTGATTCAGAGTGGATGAGTTTTACATCTGAAGATGATATTGGCAATCTAAATATAGAAGGAGGAGGAGAATTTGTAAAAAAATATCAATTAGGAGATATCAGAAGCCCTAGTTTCTTAAGAGATGATATAAATCCAAGAATGATATTTAATATACAAAATAATAATGGAGAACTGACAATAACTCCTGATATGGAAACTATGCGTAATGCTATTTCATTACAAAATGATCCTATGCAATTTGCAATTTCTGATGTATTCTCTGTTAATTCAGGTGATAATCCTATTGATCTGTTAAAATTTAATGCGAATGGAGTACAATTCATGACTTCTGAAGGGGATCTTGTACCTATGCTTAATTCAAGAACTTCTCTTGCATACACTGGAGAGAATTCTGAGTTTATACAAGCAAAGGCACTCCTTGAAACAATGGACCAATATATGAGGACAGGTCATAAAGCAGGTGATCAATTAGAAGCAACAGTTGGAAGTAAAGACGTAACAGGAGAGATTATAGGAGTCACTAGAGGAAGAATATATTTAGATACAAATAATGATGGTGAGGCTGATCAAGTATACCAAGAGAATGAATTCTCATCAATAACCATCCAAGATACATCAACCAGACTAAGAGAGCTAGAAGAAATACCTCAAAATACCATTAGTTATTTACAAAACGTTGAAACTACAAATTCTGGAACTGAGAAAGGTGCAGAAGCTAGATTATTAGCATACCAGGTAGCAGAAGAATTTGATATTCCACAAACTACTGCATCACAATCACAGTACAGAGTAGGACAAGAATATTATGTAACTGATTCTCATTATGAAGTATTAAATAAAGATTCTCAAGAAATAGCTAGTGAAAATCTTAGATATGTTGGCAGAATAATTGCAGTCAATTATGACGGAACAATTACTACTGAATCATCAGATGGAAATCAATATATATCTCAACCTGAAGAGACAACCTCAACATTATCACAATACGGCGTAGGTGATACTGTCTATGTCTCAGGAGTACCATATGAAGTGAATGGCATAAGTTATAATTATGATACCAGTCAGATTGAATATGATATTGAAGAGAAAGTTACAATACCTATAAGAGATGGAGATTATCCCGCGGAAAGCGCTTCTGAAGAATTTGGAAGCACATATGTATATTCATCGCTCTTAGCTACTGATGATTCACATTATTCAACAGGTAATCTTGTCGCTACAGCAGAAGTACAGGTATTTGAAGTTCCAGAACCTACTACTTTGGTTATGACAGAAGGACAACTTGAACAGGATGATTGGTTTGGCAGATTTAGTCAAGATTATTCTGATTACACTGATCTTGTCCAACAAGCAGGAATGCAAATTGCTGAAACTCAACTTACTGAAGGTGATATTTCATTAGCATTAAAATATTATAGAGACACAATAAGTGTTAATCCTACTACAGAAGAAGCTTCAAAAGCAGAATCAACCATACTAACTATTGAATCACAAAGAGCACTTCAGAATGCAGAGATGTTTGCAACACAAAAATATTTCCAAGAGATGAACAGAAATGACAGAGCAAGATCAATCATTGGAGGTGCAGTATCAGGAAATGATCCATTAGAATTCTATGAACAATTAGTTGATCAAGGTGTTTTCACAAGAGGGATGGCAGGGTTATCATCACTCTCACCTTTCAATATGGCAAGAGATCTTGCAAGAAATGATTTTGTAGAAGAATCCAATCAAGAACTTACTACAAGTGGTGAAGCAATTAGTGCTGCAAGAACACTTGTTGAGAATGGCAAGGCAACAAATTTGCAAGGAGCAATAAATATTATAACTGCACACTCTGCAGGTGAAGGATATAAAATAGGACAAACAATAAACTATTATTCAAATGTAGATGATATGACAAATGACTTAGGAACATCTAGTGAAAAAGTAATAACTGACAGGTTTATTCAGGATGGAGAATGGCATTATGTAGTATCTAATTCCGAAGGTTCAGGTAAAACATCAACCATAACATTGGATGATGGATCAACAGAAATAACGACAGCAGCAGCAGATGGTCTTATTGGAATTGGTTTTTATGATAAATATGAAGTATCTGGAGATGTTTTAGATGAAGATCAAGGAAGATGGCCTAGTTCTGGTTCTAGTATTCTTCACTATGCTTATCAAGACTATCTTCAAAATGCAAATGAATTAAACGACGCAGGAACACTAGATGCAATTGATACTGAACATGCAAGCTTCCTTGCAAATGATCCATCTATCCAGTTAGGAATACAAATGTCTGATATGACACTAACAGATTCAGAAAGAGATCAAAGTTTACTTGAGATGGCAAAACAATATAGAGAAGATGATAATTTTGAAGGAGCTGCAATGGTTACAAGAGAATTATCAAAGACATCTACAGACCCAACCATAAGAGAAGAAGCATATGAATTATACAATGAGATTGCAGATCCTAATAGTGAATGGTTTAACTTTGCAGATGAGAGCCTTCATGGTTCAACATTATATGATGTAGGTGCAGAAGTTCTAAATCCTTTTGCATGGGTGGCATTTGGAGCTGCAGGAAAAGCTATAGGTGCAGGTCTGAAAGTAGTACCAGGAGGAACAACACTATTATCAACAACAGGAAAAATTGTAAAATTCCCATCTACTTTGATAAGAGGCAGTGGACAATCTACTTCTGCATTAAGAGGATTTGCAGGACAAGCAATTAGTATTGGAGTTGAAGAGGGTGCTGAAGCGTTAGCAGGAAGGATACATCCTGCTGCTGAAACATTTGTAATGGCACTCACAGGTGGAGCTGATAGTATTGATGTGATGCAGTCAAATATGAAACAAGCATTTAAGAATACAGAAGTGAGTGTAGGTTCACAAGTTCATCTAAACGGAGAGCAATTATCACAAGTATATTATTACACAGAAACACCCGATATGAGTACCTTATCCCAGATGGGAGATATTCAAGAATTGGGAGAAGGTGTAATAAAATACACAAATCCAAGTTCAGGTGAAGTCTCTTATCTTGCACAAAAAGGAACAGAAGCATCTGTAGGTAATGTCATATCAAAGACTGGAGGAGATGTTGTTGAAGCGCAAGATGTGCTTGACTCAATGGAAACAGCTCCTGCATATGTAAGAGGCACAAGTGAAGTAGATGTTCAAAACGGCGAACCAGTTAGTGCCACAGTTGAGCCTGATGGAGAATCATGGGGAGAAAGTTGGGATGGAGAAGGTGAAGTATTAATTGCGCAAGATACTAGTGGTGGAACACATATAGAAACAATTGGTGATATGGAGACTTCACCTGGAAATGGTTATTGGAATGGTCAAGAATGGGTTGGAGAAACCTGGACAGGAGATACACCGGACCCATCTCTTCTAAAAGCTGATCAAACAGGACTAGCAGATAGTTCAACAGACAGCACAGTCATAACTGATTTTAATCCAGAGGAGACATGGCCTGGAGGAGTACCACCTGCAAGCCATGTAAGACATTATCCTATTGGTGAAATTGAAAGAACAGGAACTATTGCCAATCAAGTACCAGAAATAACAGAAGGATTCCAACAACTTGAACTACTTTTGCTAGAAGGAGATACAACACCGAGCATAAGATATACAGATGAATGGACACAAACAAAAAATGAACTTATTACTACATTAGATGGAAAAGAAATGACAAGAGGACAAAGAGCAGCACTAGAAGCAGCAAAAGGTAATGAAGACTTAAGAATTGCAGAAAGAGCAGTACATGATGCATTACTTTCAAAAGCAGGAGGAGATCAAACAATAACACACTCGCAGTTGGAACAATCAGTTATAGATATAGGAGAAACAATGGGGGATATGATTGATGAAGCAGGTGTATCAAGTGCCATATTATTAGATAATGGAAGAATAAGAAGAATAACAGAGATGAGAGTGAATGCAGAAGGAGATGTATCTTTAGATAAAATTGTAGACGTCGGTACTCCAATACATACTGGAGACTGGGATACATATATTGGGATGCAAGAGACTGCTGTTAAGGACATACCTGAATTCATAAGAAGAATAGATGAGATGGATGCTGCAGACCCAGGATGGACTTCTGTTCATCTTACAAGAGATGGCGAATTCTTCTTGATTGCACATAAGATGATAAATCCTGAAACAGATGCCAGCCTCTTTTATTGCAGCAGAGATACATTAGTTGATCCCTCATTAAAACCTGATACATCTGAATTCTCAGCCGCTAAAGTAGAATCATATAAAAAAATAAAAGATGAAGTATTTGGCGATGCTTATCGTGCATCAACTGTAAAAACACAAGATGGTTATAGTACAGATAAGACCACATTTTATGAGACATATCATCAATCATTTGAGACTAAAATGCAAGATGATTCTGAATTTAAAGCAATGGTTGAGAGAACATACGAACAATTAAAAGAGGCTGGTTATACAAGCAGAAATAAAGTTAGATTCACTGATACTGCATATGCAGGTTCTATACCTGTATTTTTAGAAGGAGTTATGCATCATTATAATCCGGAAATAGAAACATCATCTATATTGATGAGATCACAGACTAGCTTCTTAAATTCAGAACTAGATGGAGGGGCTGTAGAGTCAACATCGAAAACAGGTGAATTTGCAGGTTATAATGCTGATGGAGAACCTTTATTGAGACATCAACAATTTGATGGTAGCATTGATCAAGATTCAAGATTAAGTATTGTAACTGATCTTTTAGTCGCAAAATCTACTATAAAAATGTCTGGAATGGACATATATGCTACAAGACAACAAAACCGTGCAAGAGCAATATGTGAGAGAGCATGTGATGCAAATCTGGATGTAGATATGAGTGAATATGGGGAAGGAGTGCCAATTGCTGCAAAAACAATACAGACACATCCTACAGAAATATTACCACATAATACTGATCCATCAAAGAATCTGTTTGTTAAGAGTGGAGAAGAACATACACTAAGATCAGAACTCATAGGACAAAGGTTATACACTGCGATGGGACTGCCTACACCAAAAGCAGATCTTATTACAGGAGCTGATGGAAACTTAAAGATTGCAATGGAGAATCTAGAAGGATTCAAAGCAGGAGGAACATCGCTCCCAGAGGGATTCCAAACAGATGCAACAATACAAAAAGGAGTGCTTGTAAGTGCACTTGTCAATGACTATGATAGAACTCCTTGGAATTTTATGTTCAAAGACAATGAAGTAGAGTTTATTGATTTTGGTGGTTCTATGAATTCAAGAGCACAAGGAGGACATAAAGGAATCGCAGATAGTTTTGATCAAACACAAATGGACGACCTCATGACAAATCCTCAATTTGGAGGAGATGTGAATGAAGCCTATGCTTCTGCATTACAAGATAGAACTACAATGCGAAGAAGTGCAAGACAGATGGCAGCACTCAGTGATGATACAATTGATACAATAGTAAAAGAAGCATATCAAGGAGCAGATGTTAGTGCTTCCAAAGCAAGACTCCAAGAATGGATTACTGAACTCGAAGGGGACACAAATCCAAATTCTGTTGCTAGATCACAGACAGCTGTACAAACATATAGAAAAATACTTGAAGATTTTGATGGAGATGAGGCAGCTTATTATGCACATGCACTAAAAATGAGAAGAGATGACATTATAGGTATGTTCTCACAATAAAAATTATAATAAGAAAAACTAGAATTAAAGAAACTATAATTAGAAAAATTAAAATAAGAAATAGAATAATAATTAAATTATAATTAAAAGAAAACTTCATCTAGAAGCTATATAATTTCCTGCTCTTAATTCTTCAAGTAAACCAGCCATGTCTGTAATATCTTTATCAAAATCAGTATAAGCCGCACCAATCATTTCAGGAAAATGTGCATCAGAACCACCTGTTCCTTTCAGACTTAAACTTTGAGATGCATCTTCTGCTAATGCGTTTATCATAGGATCCTTTGTACCATTATTTGTTTCTAATGTCAAATAATTAACGAAATCAAATAAATTATTACCCATATAATCATGATATCCTTCCTGATAGGGATGTGCAATAACTGCTTCTCCACCCTGACTTTTAACAAAATCAATAACATTTTGAGCAGGACCATATTTTCCAAACTCTCTTATAACATCGTCATTATCAATACCATACAATAGTATGTGACCATGGTCTGAATGATATTCCATACCTACAAGAATTAATAAATCATCTTTTTTCTCAGGATTTTGTGCATTAAATAAATCAACTTGTCTTTTAGTCTCTTCAAATACCATATGATCAGTAAGAACTACGCTATCAAGTCCTTTTCTTATGCCATACTCATGAATATCATCTAAAGTATTAATGGCATCACTAGGATTAGGATGATAACTAAATTCTGTATGAACATGCATATCGATTTTCATCTTTATCACTATCTTTTTTCAGGTGCAACATAATTCATAAGTTTATCTGGACAAGAGATATCATTTACACCATTAATATAATTAATAATTCCATGAATGTTTTCTTTTGGTCCATCAATTACAATACCTGAGCCTTGCTTATCTTCTGGAGAATGAAATTTAACAGCAACTAAATCTGGACTCTGTCCAAAAAGCATTATGACTCTATCTTTAGACATTTGTTCTGCAACTTTTGGCATACCATGTTGCCCCATATAATTTACTATGTCATTTCCTAACTTTTCTACATAATCACGATATACTTCATCTCCATCTTGTGCTTGTAAAGCCAAAGGATTATTATGAGCCATAGCTCTTGCATCTATTCTGATCCTTAAACTCTGATCAACAGGATGAATTTCCTCTGAAATATCATATAATTCTGTAGCAAGACCTTCAAGCCTTTGCCTATCTTCAAGCTTTCCTTTGTATTCAAAAGGCATTTTATTATATCCATTATAAGCACCTGACATCGCTCCTGCAATGCAAGCAATAGAATCAGTATCCCCCCAACATAAATTAGCAGCATTAACTACTGTTTCTTGAAATTCATCTGGACTATGTAAGAAACAACTAAGTGCCATAGGAACTGTTTCATAAACGCGTTCTGAAGTCCCTATCTTTTTAGCAAGTTCATCAGGATGTTTATCTATGTTAGATATTACATAATCAAGATGTTTTCTTAATTCTGATTTTACTAAGCTTTTAGCCATACCTGCAGCAACAACTGGATCATAACCTCTAACAAGATTTCCTATAGTTGCAGCAATGAATACACCTGAATCAATTGTTGATGGCGCATTATGTGTAATTCTAGAAGCATCTGTAGCAGCAGTAATAAGTTTATTAATATCATTATAGTATAAAAGTCCAACAGGAGCAATTCTCATAGCAGCTCCGCAAGTTTCTGAATCGCCACCAGTAGTATTTGGATCTTCGCCTTCATGAAGCTTAAGACTAGCTCTCATGCTAGTTCCTCCACCATACCTGTTATAACCTTCTTCATAAGCACATCTATAACCCCAAACACCCATTTTCTGAGCAAAATCATTTAGGTCAAAACCTTGCTTTTCAAGTAAGGATTCAAGAAGTACAACTACTTGTTGAGTATCATCAGTCCATTGTCCTGCTTTCAAATGAGAACAAGGATGAGTAGGCATAGGATCTTCAAAGTGTACGACCCTTCCACCATAGAATCTATCTCTTTCTCCTACACTTAAATATTCTGTAGGCATACCAAGGGCGTCTCCTATAGCAGCACCTAGAATGCCACCTATGAATTTATCATTCTTAGCGTCAATCTTAGCATCAATAATAGGTTTTTGTTTATCCATAATGATATGAGGAGTTCCATCATTTATAAACCTTTTGGTTTTTTACCACTATATAGTGACTATTTTTTAAAATGAGCTATTTGAGAATGATATAAAGGCCCATCGTAATCATCAAATATAACAGGAAAGCTAGTCCTTTTGCACAATTCTGTATTCCTGTAGAAACAGAAATGAAGATGTGGCTTTGGTCCCACCCATCCAGACATCCCCGTACTTGCAAGAGGTTGACCTTGTTCTACAACTTCCTCTTCTCTAACAAGACTGCTCCTTTTTCCTAAATGAGAATAGACTGTAAATTCTCCTGGACCATGCCTCAACACAATGAAGTTAGGATTTGCACCCATGCCTCTTCTGAAATTAAGACCCCTATAAAACTTACTGTTGCAAGAAATTACACCATAAACAACACCTGATTTCGCAGCCAATACTGGTGTTTTTAAAGGAAGCTTGAAGTCTATGCAAAAAGTATCATCAACAATATATTTGACTCTTTTCATAGCAAAATGACTAAATGGACCATCATATCCTTGTAGAATCTTAACACATTCTGAATCAAATGGAAGTTTTAATCCTGATTGGGGTTCTGTATCCCTATCAACTGCTATTCTTTCTATACCCATTATAAGAAGAAATACAGATAGGATTTAAGTGGATTATCTTGCTCAATCAGATATAAATACCCTGTTTCTTCATATAAGTGATAGTATCAGCAATAATATCAACATGAGTCTGTTCAAATTTCTCAAGAATTTCAAAAACATTCTTGACATCAGGACTTGTGGCCATCCTGCCAAGACCACTATAATAATCTCTAGCTTTCATCTCTACACTTAAAGCAAAATCTAACGCCTCAGAAGAACTTTTCTTTATTTTTATAGATTTAGTAAAAGAAATCTTAAATATGTCTTCTGAAGAAATAGGTGTAAAATCTTTTGTGACATCCATGATAGTATTTGTCCCAATCTCACTTATCTGTCCTGATTTTACTTTTGATATAAGCTCATCTATCATCTTAGCATGAACTATCTCTTCATCTCTCAATTTTGAGAAGAGAAATTTTGCAAGCTCGTTCTTTGCTTTTTCTGCAAAGCGCTTATACATATCAAACCCTTTATTCTCAAGATCAAGAGCACCATTAAGGTGTTTTAACATCTCAGATTTTACTGCTGGCATAATAAATGAGATAAAGAATAAGATGATATAAAAGTTTTTTCATAACTATCCTTTGCTATACTTTCATAAGTTAGAAATAGCTATTTTGAGATTTTCTCTTGCTATATCTTCGTACTTTTCCCTAAAGAAATCTGTCTGGAAGATATGTTCCTTAGCTAAGAAGCCTTCAAGCACCTGTTTTCTTCCAGGAATGTATACTTCATCAGGATAGAACCAATATTCCTGCCTGATATCAAGATCATACTGATTGAAGACAGGAGGCGGTCTTGCAAATATAAGAAGATCAAGATCTGCAATAAACTTCCCATCTAATGTTTCAGGAATCTCATGATGCCTTGTATCATATACAAGACCTTTTGTTGTTGATGCAAAGTTTTCTGAAAGCTCTGCATTCTTACAAACAGAGTATACTAACTCTGCACTACGCTTCTCATCTACATTTGATTTATCTCTCTTGACAATATCATGATAGAACCATGCAAAAAGTACGGCATCAGGATTTTGCATAAACTCTTTCGCCTGCTCAAAATCACCAAGAGTATCAACTACATGTTTAAGAGTGTGATAATAACGCTTTCCGCTAGAGTACGCTTGCACTATTCTTCTGTACTCATCATCAGGAGTGCCATCTGCACCAATCCTATCCCATAGTCCACGAAAACGTAGTTCTCCAAACTGATCCATCTTCTGTACAAGCTGATTGAAGAAAAGTTCAATCTGTGAATCTGGTCTTCCATCTGAATTGTCAAGCTCAAATATATCTCCATAATTGTATTGTGCAATTGTTTTTTCTAAAGCATCCATCTTTGCTGCAGTATTAAATTGGCTAGCTATCCTTTTCTTTATCTCTGCATCAGAATGCCCACGTTCTTTAAGACGCCTGTACTGGCTTGCTTCATCTGCTGTAACAAGAACTGTATTGTTGCTTGCAAGATATGAAAGTCCTGCTTCAACTATGAGGGCTCCGTTTATGAGCATTAGTCCTTTCTTGCCACGCATCTGACTCCTGTGCTCTACTACAATTGCAGGATGCATTATCTCATTTAGCTTTTCAAGCTTTTCTTGATTGCCAAAAACAAGAGGAGCAAGCTTTTTTCTGCTTATACTTCCATCTACATCTTTGACTGACTGTCCAAATTCCCTGACAATCATATCCCTTTCTCGTTGATAAGTAGAACCTGCTTTGAGAATCTGATGACCTATATCATCGAGATCTATATTATATACTGGAATACCTTGCTTCTCCCCTATCTTTTGAAGCTTATCTGTTACATAAGATTTACCGCAAGCTATTCCTCCTGTAAGATTTACTTTATACTGTCCAAGAAGCCTTGCTTCCATTGCCTGCTTAACATGCAACTGTACCATCTCATGGATATCCCCTGGAGCTGTCAATATCCCTTTAGCATTACTTGAACTAAAATGCGTCATCTCTTGTTTTGCGGGAAGTAAAAACATCTCAATACCACCAGCACCAAGATCCTGGCTGTTGTATGCATTGAATAAATCAAGCTCTTGCTCTGCATCCTTGCCATTACGATATCCTCTGATAACTACTGGAATTCCATGCTTGAATGCATAATCTGGAAGAGAGCCTTCAAAGGAAACAACTTTTACATTAGGAAACTTCTCAAGCGCCTTTTGTGTCATCGCCTGTCTTTCCTCTAGACTGAATGTATACTTAGAAGCTTTTTCTGGGTTAACACCAGTAGCGACAATAAGTTCATCACAAATACCATCTTTAAGAATACGGTTTATTACATTCTCATGTCCTTTTGTTATAGGATCAAATGAACCTGCGTAGATTGCTTTTTTCATGTTGATTCATAGGAATGATTATGTGCATATAAAACATTTTGATTGTTTTTAAGACATTCTGGAAATAATCTTGTTGAAAATGTAAAAAATTAGGATGATCTCCTACCTTGAGGAGATTTCGTATAACTTTCAAAATCGCTCAAAAGCTTTTTTGTAGTAGTATCGTCTAAGAAAGATGCTTTTATAGCATTCCTAGCAAGCTTGTATATATCATGCTGTTCAAAGCCAAGATGCTCCATAAGGTGTAAATATTCCTTAGTTATCGTAGTGTCAGAGATTGTCCTGTTATCAGTATTGACTGTAACTCGCAATCCATCATGATAATATCCTCTTATCGGATGAGTGTCATAGCATGAGACTGAACCTGTATCGATATTGCTTGTAGGACACATCTCAAGTCCGATCCTGAAAATATTGATGTATCTGAACAGTTTTGTGCTTTCCCTAAGTGCAACACCATGACCTATCCTTTTTGCATTAAGGTAATTCAAGGCCTCTGCTATGCTTGCTACAGTGTCATCCTCTCCTGCATGTATAGTTACTGGAACAAAGTTATCAATGACAGGCTTAATAACGCCTTCGAACAGCTTAGGACGATGACCTTTTTCTTTTCCTGCTAAATCAAAACCGACAACACCCTTATCCTGATAATTGCTTGCTAATTCAGCAGCCTTTCTTGTTGCATCCATATCTGTCCTGATTCCACAGATGATAAGACCTGCATACATACCAAGATCAGTTGACGCCCTGTTAATGCCATCAAGAGTTGCTTCTACAATCTCATACAGGCTAAGATTATCGCTTTGATAATTTGTTGGACCAAACCTAAGCTCAATAATGTTTGAGCCTTCATTGTATGCATCCTGGCATATCTCAAATGCAACCCTCTGGAAAGCCTCAGGCCTTACAAGGACTGATTCACACAATGCAATACCTTCAAGATAAGCAGGAAGAGACTTCTCAGGCCTGTTCTTGAATACTACTTTCTTTCGAAGTTCTCTTCTATCACTAGCACCTATATCAACACCATAATCTGATGCTAATTCAAGTATAGTATCAAGACGCATAGAACCGCCTATATGACAATGCAATTCTGCCTTAGGCATTTCCTTAAGCCACTTTGGGCATTTCATCTTTTTCATTGTGTTCGTTTTAGTCGCCTTCTTTATCTTTTATTTCTTGATTATTTATGAACCTTAATTATTATCTCCTATAACATCTTCAACACATGTCATAAGTATTGCAAACTCTACAGGAATTGCACTCTTCTTATCCTTGACTGTCAGAGTGTATTTATCATTTCCAAGAGTAGCATGCTTGTTAATATCATAATCAATATTACCTTGCTCATCTTTGAGCTTGTGTCTGTTCCATGCAGATTTTCCTCTCTTATCTGATTCTCCTATTTCCTGTTTCTTCTCATCATAAAAATGGAATATATATCCCCATCTAAAACCATCTCTGAACTTCTCTTCTCCAAAATAACCTTGTAATTTATCATTAGCATCATATACACTAGCTGCTCTATTAAGCTTGAAGAACCTTCTCTTATGTTCTCTTTCATATCCAAGGACCTTGCCATCAACTGTTGTAAGTGTAAATACATCTCCACCCCACATTCTTACGGCTTTTCCACGAACAGATGCAACTTTCTTTCCACCAACTAGTATTGAATAATTCTTTCCAAAACCCATATCTTCATCTATTACAATAGATGATGCATTTCTTAATCTTTGTTCATATGTATTTTGTTTAGGCTGAGCTGGCTGAGATGGTCTTGATGCTGGTTCTGCTGGTGCAGTTGCAACCTTTTGATCCAAAGTCTGCTGTACAGGCTGAGATTTTTGAATCGGCTGTTGAACTGGTTCTGGTCTTGAAGCTGGTCTTGTTGCAGCTCTTGACTGATCCTGTTGTTGACTGACTGGAGGTTTCCATGAGTCCTTAGATTCATCTTTACTTCCACAACCTGTCGCATATAGCAATGTACCTATAAGAAAAGCATTAGTAAGTGTTTTGTATATTTGCATGTAATCATCTCCAACACCCCTTCTTTATTAGGTTGAAAACGGGAATACCATATATAAATGTTTCTGTTATTACTACTTAGAGGTAAATAAAAAGAAGAGGTGGATTTTACTAATATTTCATCTCTTAAAGAAAGAAATAGCCTGATTTATCTTCCCACCAAGCCTGATTAAATAAGACAATAATATTGGACAACTGTTATTCTTTACTGATTTTAATGAGTATTTAGTGCCATTAATGATAGAATTAGCGGCGAGAATACCACTCTCAACAGCAGGACCGATACCTTCTGCTAAGTCATTAGTTGCTAAACCTGCTGAGTCTCCTACGATAAAAGCATTACCTAAACGATATCTCTTAACATTTGCGTTATTTTTAGTATAATAAATGTAACCTTTTGGATTAAAATTAAAATCATGAATTAATGATAATTTTTTTAATTTTTTTATGAAGTAATTCCATTGTTCTTGGATATCACTTTTCTTATCTCCAGGTAAGCCACCTATACCCACATTTATGTAACCATTACCTTTAGGAACGTACCAGGAATAACCATTAAGACCATTGTCAAAGAACCAAAGCCTGCAATCTTTCTTCTTATATTCATATTTGAATTCCTGTTCCATGCATACAGCAAGATGTTTTTTGGACCGAGGATTAATCTTTCTGAAAAAAGTAGTATATACAGGACAAATTGTCCCTCCTGCACCAATTAGATATTTGCATTTGTATTTGTTGTCAATAATATAATGGGACCCTTCTTTGGACTCTTTGGACTCTTCTTTTTTTATGTTAATTACTTTATGTTTGTATACTTTAGCATTTGAGCGTTTCAATAACCAATCATCTAGTTCATATCTTCTAATAGAATATTCAGAAGTTCTTCTTTTAATCTTGATTCCAAAAAAAGAAACATGTATTGTCTTAAGAGATATTATCTTATGAGGATAATCTTTTAATTGAAGCCTCTTAATGACTTTCGGAGTTATCCAACCAGCACATAATTTTGTTCTAGGGAATTTTGCATAATCCAGAATGATACAATCAATTTTATTCTTTTTAAGCTGCCATGCGCACGTAGAACCTGCTGGACCACCACCAACAATAATAACTTCTGAATAAATCATTCTTTTACTCTTATTACCTTACAGAGTCATATCCATCAGGGATTCCCTTCTTAGAATAAACTATCTGCCATAACTGTATATTCCTTGCTCTGAAAGAACCAGCTAAACAAAGCAAATAATACTTCCACATCCTGTAAAAACGTTTTCCATACATCTTCTCAAATTTAGGCCAGTTCTTATTAAAATTATCATACCATGCCATCAAAGTCTTATCATAATTAATTCCGAAATTATGCCAATCTTCAAGCACAAAATATCCTTCTGCTGCTGTTGTAATCTGTTTTGGTGAAGGCAACATGCCATTTGGAAAGATATATTTATCCAACCATGCTTCACCTGTTGTTGTAGATTCATCACATGCAATAGTATGCAGGATAAAAAGACCATGATTTTTCAGGCATTTATTCACTAATTTCATCAAAGGTTTATAATTTTTATAACCAATATGTTCACATATACCAATAGCTGCAATCTTATCAAATTTACCTTTTGCTTCTCTATAATCCTTATGAATAATCTCTACAGGCAGGCCTTTACACCATTCTCTTGCATGTTTCACTTGTTCCTTTGAAATATTATAAGCAGTAACATGACACCCATAGTTCTTAGCTGCATATCTGGCAAAACCACCCCATCCACAACCAATCTCAAGAACCTTATCACCTTTCTTTAATTTTAATTTCTTACATATCAAATCAAGTTTATGTTCTTGAGCTTGATTTAGGTTTTTTGCATCTTTCCAATATGCACAAGTATACTGCATATTCTTATCAAGCATAGCCTTGTAAAAATCATTTCCAAGATCATAATGTACTTTTGCAACTTTCTTTGAATGTTTCCTATTCTGCAAATTGAATAATTTAGATCTTAATAATACACCTAATTGATGCATTGTGAATTTTCTGTCTAATCTAGCATACAATAGTTTAAAGAAGAACTGATCAAGATCCTTGCAGTCCCACCATCCGTCCATGTATGATTCTCCTAAGGCAAGAGAGCCTCCTGCTAATACTCTTGAATAAAATTTAGGATTGTGAACCTGAATATCCCACGGTTTATTCCCATTAACTTCAATATCTGTAGGAGAAATAAGTTCTTTTAAAATTTGCTTTGCACTTTTCATTGTTTACCTCTAGAATGAAATAAGATTTAAATATTTTATTAAACTTTAAAATAGAAATTATAAGACGAATAATAAAATTATTTTCTTATTCTTTTAATCTCACTAATTAAATCAGAAGCGATATAATAATAACCTTTTTTCTTTTTCTTAAGAATATCACCAAGATATCCTGAAAGCCATGCTGCTGCAACTGCTGATTGTTTCAAACAGTCTTTCTTATCATGTATCTGAGCAAGAATACCAGAACATAAACCTGAGAGGACGTCGCCTGTACCTGCCTTTGCCATGCCTGGATTGCCTGTCTTATTGGTTACAGTTGAATCTTTTGAAATTATCTTGTCTTCTTTTCCTTTCAGAAGTATGATATTGTCTTTTAGATGTTTTTGTAGCTGTTTTTTAGTTCTTAATTTAGAATTTTTCATCAATGCCTTGAATTCTGCTGCATGTGGAGTAAAAATAGCATGTTCTAAATCTAGGATATTTACCATCTTTAATGCATCTGCATCTATTATTTTTAGTTTCTGCTGAATTCTTTTGTTTTTTAGAAGTTTTATTATGAGTTTTTTTGTCGAAGGATTTCTACCAATGCCATTGCCTATATGGATTACGTCATATTTATCAAGCATTTTGATGATTTTAGAATAATGTGATTGTTTGAGGAATGTTCCAGGAAGTTTAATTGTTATAAGATCTGGACTGTAGCAATTTGCTGCCATGCAAACTTCTTTTGGTGCTGCCAGTGTTACAAGATCTGCACCAATCCTGTGAGATGATACTGCTGCAAGAAGTGCTGCACCTGAGAAATATGTAGAACCAGCTATAACGAGCACATGACCTTTCTGACCTTTATGGGTGGAAGGTGCTCTTTTCAGGAGAGTGTTTAATTGTTTTAGGTTCATTATTATTCTAAAACAATTCTATAAAGAAACTATTTAAAATTTACTTATTTTATATGTAAAAAGTCTGCTTGCACGGTGAAGATATAATTTTCTTTTTTAGAAAATTATCGCCTCACGAGAAATGAAAACATTTCTGAGCATATAAAGCTAAATGCTTTATATACAATAGGCAAAGCTGACTTTTTAATCATTCATTTTTGGCAAGTAAACCTTTCTTCTTTGCTTTTTCAACACTCCTATGGAAAAATATTGCAGCTAATATGAAAAATACTATACTGCTGATTAAAGGTGTAATAAGTATAGGAAGAGTTTCACCTGATAATACTGATCTCATGCCCTCAAATACATATGTCGTAGGAAGCATCCTTGAAATAGGTTGAGCCCACGCAGGAAGTGCAGACAAAGGATAAAAAACACAACTAAAAGGCTGTATAATCCAAACTACACTCCAAGCAAGCACTTGTATACGATAACCATATCGCATGATAAGACCTGATATGAAAAGACCTACTGCCCATGCGAAGATAGATAATATGAGTACAAAAAATCCTAATATCAATATCCCAACTGTCAAGATCGTAAACTTATAGATTATGAATGCAATTATACTTAGGAATATAAATACTATAAAAGACCTAATTAAACCAAGCAGTATTATTGAAATGGTTAATTCTTTGAGCATCATTGGCGAACAAAAAAGATTGTAAACATTTCTCGACCATTTATCTTCAAGTACATATACAACCATGTCTTGAGCAGCGCGCCATACAAAGATCCATAATATAATTCCTCCAAAGATAAAACTAATCAGATTAAGGTCTGATACCTTTTGAATATACATAGTCATAAAACCCCATATGAAAAAATCCAACAAAGGCCAATAAAAGAGATCAAATATCCTGTCAAACCTGTTAAGACTAATGTAAAGGTACTTCATCAATAATGCATTTACCCTATAGCATTTCATTTTCTCATCATTCCCTTATTATTTTCTTTTTGTTCTTTTTTTTCTTGCAAGCTTAATGAAAAAATCATCAAGTGTCGGCTTTTTTATGTGGATATCTTTGAAACTAATCTTATTATTTGTGATTACATTCAATATATTCTGCAAATTATGCTCTTTTGAGTCTATCTGAAAGCTGATTAAGTTCTTATCAAGACACATAAAATTAATTCCCTTATTTTTCAATAGAGACATAAGTTTTGGTCTATTTCTTACTACATCAAGCTCTATTGTTTGATTTGTCATGGTCTTTTTGATATCTTTTGGAGTTCCAATCTTTACAATCTTGCCATTTTCCATAAAAACAACTTTCTTGCAAAGCTCTTCTACTTCATACATATAATGAGAGGTGAAAAGTATTGAACAACCCCTATCTCGGTTATAATCCAATATTATCTGTCTCGTATGCTCAGCAACATCAGGGTCAAGACCAACAGTGCATTCATCCATGAAGATCACTTTAGGATCATTCAAGAAAGATTTTGCTAATATCATCCTAGTATGCTCGCCAGAACTAAGTTTATTAGCACGACGATTAAGAATATGATTTACCTTAAATAAGTCTGTAACTTCCTGTATCTTCTCATTATAATTCTTGACACCATAAAGTTTTGCATATACCTTGAGATTTTGCTTCACAGTAAGAACATCTGAAAGATGCTCATATGCAGTTGCAACATTAGTACTATTTCTGACTAACTCCCAATTTCTAATAGGATCTAAGCCCAATATCTTAATCTCACCAGCATCAGGAGTAACAAGCCCTGTCAGCATGTTTATTGTAGTTGACTTACCAGCACCATTAGGACCCAAAAAGCCTAATATCTCGCCTTTCTTAACACTGAAAGATATCCCTTTTACAGCTTCGACTATCTTTTTCTTTTGTTTAAATGATTTCATTAGGTTTCTGACTTGAATTGCGTACATGTTAAGCATTAATATAGAGGTTGATTTAAATAGTTTATCTGTAGGCTGGAAAATTATTTAATTAGGATATAAACTAGTAAATATATGAAAGTCGGAGCAGCTAAGCTTATACAGGCAAGCACTTGTGAAGATCACCTAACTTTTCTTGAAGGAATGAATGTCCAGCTCACATTTCGACCAAGAAGATTCTATGAAGTAGAGCATGATGTGATAAAAAGTTGGGTAGATAAACTTGGAATAAATGTCTTGTCCATACATTATCCATCATTCAGAGGTATTGGTGATAATTTTGTTGAGAATCTTAGTGAGATGAAGGAAATCTATGGAACTAATTTATTTACAGTGCATCCCAAATGGGATAGTCTTGAAGAAGGAGTTAGGGCACTTAAAGAGGTTGAAGAAGAAATTGCTGAGTGTGATGTTGTACTTGCATATGAGAACTTACCTGGACCAACAGGAGCATGGAATTGCTATCCTGCAAATGTCGCTGCTATAGAATTTCCTTTCACTGCAGTCACTTATGATATCAATCACCTTCCTGCAGACCTTGATGACAAAAGAGAGATGGATAATATAATGGAAATAACACCAATTGTGCATCTGAGCAATGTAAAATACAATAATGGAAGAAGAAAGGATCATCAACCAATTGATTCTTCAGAATGTGATAGAGATGTCATGGGATTTGTTGAATTCTTGAAAAAGAAAGATTACAATGGGCAACTTATAATAGAATATATGCCAGTCAATTCACATAAGTTAAGAGAAGATGTAATGAAACTGGAAAGATTGGTTGAATGAATAAGATAAATTAAAAAGGAATGCCTATATCGACAATCTTGACTTTATCTTCAAATTCTTCAAGACCTGGTTTTGTGTCGTGGAAAGTCACTATCATGTCTGCATCTAGATATACCTCTCCATGATCCTTATTCTTATCAGGATTTATACCAGTGGGAATGTCGACACTTACAACAAATGCTTTTGCATAACTGACATTCTTGACAACAAGAGAATAAGGATATCTTAGTTCACCTTTAGCACCTGTACCAAGCATCGCATCTACAATTATATCATAATTCATGAAATTTATGAAAGGTGCAGTATCCTGATCATACTTCTTCACCATCTCCTTATCTATATCTTTAAGATAATCGTAATTTGCTGACGCTTCTGGTGAAAGCATAGATTCTTCACCAAGGAAAAGCACTTTTACATCACACACATCCTTAAGATAGCGTGCAATTACAAATCCATCTCCACCATTATTGCCTTGACCGCATATGACAAGAATTTTCTTTAGTTTAATTTTGTCCTTGAATTCGTCCTCGATAGCATCAACTACCTGCCTGCCAGCATTTTCCATCAGCTCTGCTTGAGTAACTCCGCACTCTTCTGCTGTCTTTTCAAGCTCTTTCATATCTTTTGATGTTATCATATTTATTCCTCTAAATTATTATTCTTAAATTATTATTCTTTTTCATCTTTAAACCATCTGACGAACTCATCCATTGATTCTTGCCACGAACCATCAACTTCAAGTTGATGATCTGCACCCTCAACAATTATCAAATGTGCTTCTGGAAAGTTTTCAACCAGATGCTTAGTATATTTGAGTGGAACTGCCTCATCAGCTGTGCCATGAATAATTAATGTCGGTACTTTTATGCTTTTTACCTTGCTATGCATATGATAATCTTCTGCATCTTCATAAAAATGGAAGTTTACTTTTAATCTTTTGCCTGTTTTGCCATTTATCTTGTAAAAAAAGCCTTGTTTTCTACATTTCTCAATATAATCTTTACCATTCTTCTCTTTTCTCTGTTCAATCACATCTGATACAGGAGCTTTCAGAGCCATCCTGTAAAGATTAATATTTTTAGTATCATCTGTATTTTGATACTTTAATGCAATAGTCATACAAGGAGGACCTGCCATACTACTTCCAAACAAACCGATTTTATTGTATCCAAGACTTTTCATAAGCTCGATTGCTGCTTCAATATCACGAACAGCACTAGTCAATGTCTGATCCTCAAATTTGCCTTCACTTTCTCCGCAACCGTCAAGATCAATATTAAATGAATTGATATTTGCTTTTGTAAGAGCGCCAGCCATTGCACTAGGCGATCTTCCCTCTTTGCTTGATGAATATCCATGGACTATAATTATGACTTTCTCTTTACTGAGGTCTGGCTCTTCTAATATCCCACAAAGTTTTTGATTACGTGAGTTATTGAAGAATAGTTTTTCAGTCATTTTTAATCATTATTTAATCTTATAAAAATTAAATCTTATTAAATTGTTTAATTACTCTTTAATTATTGTTTAATTATCCCTTAATTATTTCTTAATTATTTCTTAGTTATTTTTTTTCTTTCCTTTATTAATTCTAAATTTCCAGATGGTAACGCTCTAATTATATCATCAGATATTGCTTCCAAGGGTTTTCTTAGCTGTTTTGCTATATCACTTGGTTTTGAATCACCTTGTTTTATCTGGAAATAAGGATCACAATGCACTTTTATAGCTTCTATAGGTGCACACATAACAAGACCTTCATATTCCCCTTCTTTTATCCTTCCTATAGCAAGATTTGCCTTATTCTCGATATAATTTGTCTTTCCTTTAATCATGAAAGCTCCTTTTGTAAGATACTCTCCTGAATTAGCTTCCTTTGTAACTTGTTCGGGCTTTACATGAAATACTGAACTTGTATTTAGACCAGCTTTCCATGCCCTACTAAAAGAACATGTTGCATCTGCTACTTCCTCAATAGTCTTCTTTTCAATAGTCTTCTTATCTGATTTTATAATAAAGAAAGGAGAGCCTGCCATATCTGTATGGAATACAAGATCATCTGGCAATGTATGTTTTTTTATCACTATCTCGTTTGTTGTAGCGTCCCTTCCTCCAATTACAAGAGTAGAATCTGATGATAAGAACCATCTGAATTTCTCAAACCAAAAACGCTTCCTTTGAGTCTTTACAGTATGGACAGGTTTAGTTGTCTCAAGTGTACCGAGCTTGCCCTTAAAGTTCTCAATAGTCTCCTGTGCCCCTTTAAGCTTTTTCTTGGCTTTCTTAGCTTTCTCATAATAAAGAGCAGCATTCTGTTCTACTGTTTTGTTTATATATACGTCGACCTTCATAAGAAATGGACTTAAGTCAGTGTGTTTTATAAAAATTTCCTAGACTAACCTAGTTTTCACATTCAGGAACTTCACTTATGACAAAAGAATCCTTAGAACAAAGTATTAAATCTATACCTAATTTTCTATATACAGAAACCCTTAATTCCAAAAGACCGCCTATAGACTGAGGAAAAAAATATCTTGTTGAGACTGTACCACCATATGGATATATAGTTGTGTTATAATCTCTTTGATAGAATTCACTCTGATTGCCAATAAAACTGAGTTTGAGTCCGAAAACTGGCTTTTCTGCATTATTCTCAACAATAAGATGAACTGATGAATGTGAAGAATTCTCAGGTTTATAGCAGATTGTTGGCTTATTATCCCTATACTGCAGATTTATCTGATGTATATCATCACAAAGCGTATCTTTTTGCCTAATCTGATTATCAAATCTGACAATAAGAAGACCGATTAATATTCCGAAGAAAAATAATATGATTGTAGCAACAAGAGGTGAAGCACCTTTTTTTAATAATCTTTGCTTGTTTTTTTTGGGGTTTGTTCTTATCTTTTGTTTTTTTATTTTTACTTTCTGTTCTTGTTCTTTTTTCTCATAATGGTGATGCTTACCTGTCGGTCTTTCATAATATGCAATTATCTTAAGGAATCTTGGAAGTCTCAGGACTGGTCTGATTATCTTTACCATCCTTGCATAACGAGATGACCTTGACGCTTCTTTTACAATCTTTGATCCTTCTTTCTCTATCTCAAGACCTTCATGGAGCATCATCTGAAAAGATTGGAAAGATTCTGATATTGGAACCAGAATTAAAAATACTTCTATAAGTCTAAAGAAAAGATAGAAAGGAAATACAGCAAGTATATCTAACCAATATCTTTTAAGAAATAAAGGAACATTTCTTAACCTTAAATATTTAAATACAAGATCTGCTAAAAAAATAGTCACAATTATTGCATCTGTTATTATAATCTCAAGATGGTAATGATGTGCAATATCTTGATAAAATATCTCTAGAATAATTACTACCATCAATGCAACAAGGCAAGGAACTATAGCTTTATCTACCCCGTATTCTACCTTATGCCAAAATTTCTTCATATCAATATACACTAGAAAAGCTCATTTATTAACATTTCGTCACCAACCTATCATAAAAAAGACTAAAAAACCGCAAACTATTAATATATTCAAGCCAAGATATGAGTAATAGAGCAAAAAAGAAGGTAAAAAAAAGACAATTATTGCCTTGATTGGCAAAGCTGACTTTTTACATACTAAAGAAGAGGTGTATTATTATCGGTGATAAGAGAAACAAAGACATTTCTGTACTTAAACTTATAAATTACAATCTCTTATTCTTTATACCTCTTATAATACTCTATATAATATCATATTATCTAAGTGGACTTTTCTCACCTTATCTTGAAGTATCACCAGTAGTCACAACACAAATATTAATGGTTGTACTTTCTTTAGTTACATTCTTTATACTAATTCCATTATTACGTATAAGAGAGACTGTTAGAGGAGTAAGGTTTTCACTATTTAATTTTGCAATAATAGGATTTGTAATCACAATCCCTTCTCTAATAAATGGGAATTATGGAATACTTATGAGCGCGCTGATATACTTGGCTAATTTCATATTTGCAACATTCATAAACAGCCCAGATGTCATAGGTATCAGTGGAGATCCCGATGACTGGTTTAAACATAAAGTCCAAATAATGATATTTGTCATTTATCTGTCAATAGTACTACTATATGTCTTTGGATTTGCATGGATTAATTATCAAATGGCAATAGATAAGGCACATCCTAATGCTTTTGATTATGCAAACAGCGAGACTCCTAGCTATATGACATTCTCATATTACAGCATTGTAACAATGGCAACTGTTGGTTATGGTGACATAACACCTGTATCACCAGGAGCAAGACTTGTAATGGCAATGCATACACTACTTGGCATGATAATCAATGTAGTATTCATAGCAATTCTGCTTATGTATGTCACATTCAGTGCTACGAGGATGGAAAAACGTACTGAGAAAAGGATTGAAAAAGAAGAAAAAGAGATTGAAAGAGAAGCCAAAGAACTTGAAAGAGAAGAAGATAAGATATTGAAAGAAGAGAAGAAAATAGAAGAAATGGAAGAAAATAGAATAAGGGCAGATTCAGTGTCAAATGCAATGTCACGTAGATATCCTAATTATCTTGACGGAAGAAATAACTTAAAATAAAAAAGAAAGATTAAAAGAATAAAAAACCGGAAAGAAATAAAAGATGAATCATTTCTTTTTCTTCTTCTTTCCTTCAGCCATTTTCTTCGTGATGCCTATTTTCTTACCACAATCTTGACACTCAAAAACAATAGCCTTCACTCCTTCAAAGGATTTCCTTTTGTAAGGTGTAACTGTCTCTCCTTCATGCTTGCAATGAGGACAAGTATATATTATCTTGACTTCACATGATTCTTCATGCTCTTTTTTCTCTTCTGTATATTTACATTCTGGACAAATATATTCTTTTGACCGTATTTTCGGTTTACCAGTCTTCTCATCTACTGGCTTGCCCATATTTGCTTTTCCACACTCAGGACACTTCTTTTTTTCAACCCAAGCAACGATTTTCCCATCATTATCAAGAGTTCTCCTTGTAAAGTATACACATTCTTCCATTGAACTCGGTAGTTCGAAACCCATAATTATCACCAATTAGATGTTGAAAGCAGGGTATATTTAAGTTTTTTGTTTAGGAAATTTTTATTAATAACAATGTAATGATAGGATATATGAAAGAAATTACTACAAAAGATGGATCTTTAACATTTTTCAATGAAGAGTTTCAAGAATATTACCATTCTCTTAGTGGTGCTCGCGAGGAAGCTGTTGAGAAATATGTTAAGCCCACACTTCAGTTTATCAAAGAAAAAAAGCTATTTGAAGAAGAAATAAATGTACTTGACTTTTGCTATGGATTGGGATACAATAGCTTAATGTTCCTATATGAGATTAGAAAGAGCAACCCAAATGTTAAAGTAAATATTGTAGGGATTGATAATGATATGGATATCATAGAGAAAGGAAAAGAGATTTCTAGAGATTTAATAGATAATCTTGTATATGGTGATGACAAAGTTACTTTAAGAGTTGAGATTGATGACGCCATAAATGTCATCAATAAGATAGAAGATAAGTTTGATGTATGTTTCTTTGATCCATTCTCCCTAAAAAGATGTCCTAAATTATGGAGTGAGGAAATATTTAAGAGGATATATGAGCTAATGAATAAAAAAGGCATACTTACCACATATTCATGTGCTAGACAAGTTAGGGAAAACCTTAAAAAAGCAGGTTTCATTGTCAAAGATGGACCTTGCGTAGGCAGAAGAGCACCTGCAACAATAGCTTTGAAAGATTAGAAGAAAAATGGATCAAATAAATAAGGTTCAATTTGATAGACCAAATCTTATTGAGCTTACAAAAAAATATACAGTAGTAGATATGCATTTCCATACTAGATATTCTGACGGAATAAACAGCGTAAGTTCAATAGTAAATAAAGCAAAAAGATTAAAGATAGGCATTGCAATAACCGATCATAATGAAATAAAAGGAGCAGTTGAAATAGACAAATACAAGAGCATATTAAGCATACCTGGTATTGAAGTCACATCAAAAGAAGGCACACATATATTAGTTTATTTTTATGAGATCGAAGACCTCAAGAAATTCTTCAAGAAACATATAAAATCACATCTTGGAAACGATGTAATGAGTCCTACAAATATCAAGATGGAAGATATAGTTAAAGCTGCAAAGAAATTCAAAAGCGTAGTAATATTTCCTCACCCTTACTCTGCTATGTACACAGGCATATTTAACCATCACTTCCATAAGGACAGAATTGGTAGACTTCTTAGCATGTCACATGGGGTTGAAGTGATAAATTCTGAAAATATCCACAAATGGAACTTAAGAAGTACAGTACTCGGATTTAATCTCAATAAAGCAATCATAGGCGGAAGTGATGGACATACATTATACCATATGGGAAAAGTAGTCACATATTCTGATTGTAAAAAAACAAGAAAAGATTTTTTAGACGCAATCAAGAGTAATATGACAAAAGTTATTGGAAAAGAGATTGATCTATTAAGAAAAGTGACGTCAAATAGTATAAAACTCAGGATGACATTGAAAAATTATCCAGATATTGTTGAAAAGAATTTAAAATACAGCTATACTGTTCTTGATTCTAAAACAAAAAAATTAAGAAAAAATGTAGAGAAAATTATCAGTAGGGATAAAAAAGATAAAAGAATAATAAGTAAGAAGAAGAAGTAAGAATAATAAAATAAGAGTAGAGAATAATAAAAAGTGATTATTTAGATACAATCTCTACATAAATTTTTCTTGATCTAGGACCATCAAATTCACAAAAATAAATACCATCCCATGTTCCAAGCTGAAGTTGATTGTCTTCTAGTATTATCGTTTGGGACTTTCCAACAAGTGAAGTTTTCATATGAGCAGAGGAATTTCCTTCAGAATGCCTAAAATCTAATTCTTTGACAATGCTATTAAGACTTAAGAGGATATCATGCTTAACATCAGGATCTGCATTCTCATTAATTGTTATACCTGCTGTGGTATGAGGTGAATAAACTACACAAATACCATCCTTTATCTTTGATTGAATGATAATATCTCGGACTTCTGAAGTGATGTCTATAATACTTTCTTTTTCTGATGTACTTATCTGTAATATATGCATGTAGATTAGTAACTAATAGGTATTAATAAACATTTGTGTAGTGACGAAATGCATAAATCTTTTAAATTCAAATCTATAGGATTTCAATATGTCGTTCATATATAGCTATAATAAGAAAATTATCAGGATGGCTTTAAATGAAGAAAACCTGAAGAAAGTAAGAAATAGAAAAATATGGATTGACTTAAAAGAACCTTCTGAAAGAGAAATTGAACTGGTAAAGAAAAAGTTCAGACTGCATCCAACAACGGTTGAAGACATTAAATCACATAATTCACGTAGTAAGGTAGAGGAATTTCCAAGTTATCTTTCTGTTGTCGTATATGATATAATCAAAAAGAGAAAAGAGCTTGAATCCTCAGAAATTGATCTGATAATCGGTAAAAATTTTATAATCACTGCATCAGAAGGTGAAATAAAAGAATTAGAAGAGCTTAAGAAAAATAGAAAAAGACTTTCAAGATTGCTTCTTGAAGGAAGTGACGCCATGCTTTATTTTATTGTTGATAGAGTAATGGGCAATTATATCCCTATTCTAGAAAAAATTGACGATAAGATTGATGATTTAGAGGATGATGTCACGAAAGACACAAGCAAAGATGTACTTAATAGAATAATGGAAGTAAGAAGCAGAGTCATACTTATCAAAAGATTGATTCATCCGCAAAGAGAAAGAATAGGCATGTTAGCAAAAGGAGAATTCAAATATATACGGGAACAAAAACTCCCTTATTTCAGAGACTTATATGATGATACATACAGAATAACTGAGACTGTTGACAGTGCAAGAGAAGGGTTAAACTCAGTATATGATGTATATATGTCAGCAATATCATACAACACTAATGAAGTCATGAAAATACTCAGTATTGCTGCAACAATAGTGATGCCACTAACTTTCATTACTGGTATATATGGTATGAACTTCAGACATATGCCTGGACTGGATAACGTATGGGGTTTTTGGATTACCATGCTTAGCATGGGTTTTCTTGTGTTACTTATGTTAGTATTCTTTAAGAGAAGACAGTGGATTTAACTCATTTATTCTAATCTTACAGGGATAGGTTCTCTATCTACGATCTTATACACAGTATTAATCCCCATATCTGTAAGGCCATCATACACTTTATCAAAATATCTTTGTTCTTGTCCTGGTACGTGCCAATCTGAACCTACTACAAACTTGACACCTAAGCCATTTGCTTCCTTCAATAAATCAGCCTGTATATGTGGGTGAGAACATTCAACAATATAATCATCAAATCCATTTAGATAATCAGCACTCATGCTCTTGTACGGCCTGTCAATGCCAGAAGTATTTATCTCTAAACACGTATCACTAGCTACACAAGAATCCATAAGATGCCTAAAGCCCATATAATATGCTTTTCTCAAAGCGTCATCCTGCATCATGCTTCTTCCAAGAGCAAGATTGATTGCAAAATGAATTAATCCTTGATGACAGAGAAAATCATATCTTTTGCTTTCTGCAGCGTCACATAAAGTTTCAAAATATTTTTTTATTATTCCTTCTGGACTCCTTACTTTCATATATTCATTAGTAACAGCTTTTCGAAATAATGTATATCCTTCCAAATGATGGACACTTCCGCTTACATGGTTCAATCCAATCCTATTGTCATCCAATGCTTCTTTCATCCTAAGGATTACATCTTCAGTATCATCTTCAAAACCTTCAAGTATGTCAACTTCTAGACCTACAGGAATTGAACCACCATAATGTACTAATTCATCCACAAATCCACCTTCCTGGCTCTCATGAAGATCGCATCTCCTGAAATAAGAAACCATATCTAGATCATCATCACCAAGATCTATATCGATCTTTGCACCAAACTTACCTTCACCAAGCAGAAATCTCCTAGGCAAAGGAGCATGCTCATTGAATGCACCCCATATCCCATTTGTGCTTAGATATTCTACTACATCAGCTATCTCATTCTTCGCATGATTGCACCATCTTGAATGTATGTGCATATCAGGGATCTTCCTTGCTTTTTCAATGTCGATAAGCTTTACAATAGTGCTTTCCCAAGGTATATTTTGCATACAATACCTAGTTGGAATACCCCTTTTAAATGTTTCTCATGTACAATAAGTATTTCTGTTGGGGTTTGCATACAAAAGCTTTAAAAATGGATTAGGATTCAGAATAAGTATGGCGGTTTAACTCAGCCTGGTCAGAGTGTTACGCTCATAAGAATGAGCTAAGAGGTTCAAACCAATGACTGAACTCTCTTGCTGGGAGACGTAAAAGTCCCGTGTTCAAATTTCCTTTTGGAATGAAAGTCACGGAACCGCCACTTTTTTTCTTAATAATTATAGAATAAAAACAGAATTAGAAGTCAACTACTTTTCTTTCGCCTTTCCTAACATAGAACTCAAATATGCCGTCATTCTTGAAGACTATTGCTGCAGGCTCATTTGTGCCGTACTTAGGAGTCATACCTACATCTATATCAAACACCTTGCCATAATGAGTTGTTATCTTCATATTAGGAGTATGACCTATCACTATATAATCCATTCCAAGATGCTTAAGTGTAGAATCAACTTCACTTTCTTCCATATGCCTAAAGCCCCTGTCCCAAAATACGCTCTGTTCACCAACCATAGGATGATGTATATATTTTTGAGATGCAGAACTGAACTGCTGAGAATCTGATCTAATATGTGATTCAAACTCATCCATGTATTTTTCGATGTTAGTCGACTCTAAGAATTCTTTCGGTATACCACCATGTACAAATAAAAGCTTTTTTCCAGCAATATCAGTTGTATAGAGGGATCTAAGAGACCTAATCCATCCTCCAATATCGCCTCCTCTGCTAAACCTTTCTACATAATTTTTCATAGCAGTCTCTTCAGGCTCTCCGAACTTTCCAAATTCCTTAATCAATTCAAGACCACCGTTCATACCATGAATAGTGTAATAACAATAACGCATAAGAGATTCATCTCCACCTTCTTCTAATATCTGTTTTGCTCTACCAAGTCCACCTAATGCAAGAAGCTCATGATTACCAAACAACTGAACAAGATTGTCAGAATTATTCTCCCTCATCTTCATCTGCGTCTCAAGAAGCCTGATGTTGCTATGACCTCTGTCAATATAATCACCTGTAAATACAAGCTCAACATTATCTTTTAATCTAAGAGATGAAGAATCTGAAAATATATCATATTGCCCATGAAGTGATTTCATAAGTGCATCTAATGCAGGGTAATGTCCATGTAGATCGCCTATGCCTATAACAATATTTTCCATTCAAAATGAAGTTATTTTTGGCTTTATAAACCTATAGTAAGGAAAATAAGTGTTAAAACATTCTAGCATAAAAGAAAAGAATAACTAAAAATACTGACTATGAGGAAGCATGAATTTTAATTTTGCCTTCTCTATCAACAAAGGCTTATCCTGCTGTTTATGTGATACAATCTCAGTCATCCCTGTATCTGAATTGTAGAATGTTAGCAAAACACCATACTTTCCACCAGAGACTGCAGATGTAATGTTCCAAGGTTCACTTGCAGTAAGAATAGGCAGTTCATCAGACCCAGCATGAAGAAATCCTTGTCTTTCCATATTTGGCAGAGGATGTCTACGTACCTCAAAAACCTCATCCCCCTGCACTATGAATCCATCTGATGAAAAAACATTTTCTGAACTTATCTCCTCTCCTCCTGGGAAACTCTTGACTGTAACACGTTCTGCAGGATAATCTCCATGATGAATATATACTTTATCACCTGCAATGCAATATTTTGCTTGAGCACAACCAGAACCATCAAAAGGAGTAAGCTTTTCCATCAATGGTTCTAATGTATGAGCATTCACTAAAGAGCCTATTATATCCTCTCTAAATCTATGTTTCCTGGCTGTAAATCCTGCTACTGTCACCATACCACCCACAGGAACAACATATAATTCCTTTCCATCTGAATAAAGAGAACTTGCATAAAGGTGAGTCACTAGCTCACCAGTCTTTGTCTTGTAAACTCCTGCAGGACTTCCATCATATACTTCACCATCTGCCACTACTAAAGATTTTATTGATCTTGAACCTTGCAAAAGATAATGTCTCTCATCAATAAGCTGTCTGTCTTCATAAGTACGAATATCAGCAAAACGATTCTTTTTTGTGAGAGATTCTTTTAGATTAAGTTTTTCTAATTCTTCTTTAGGAATCTTATTGAGTGCTGCTGGAATCTTATGGATTGCTCCTGAAAAAGTTCCAACATAGATATCATGCCAATGATTGAGTGCAACTGTTGGCGGATCATAAGCGAGATGTTCTGCCAAAACAGGCTCATCAGTCTCATGATTGAAACGTGGTGCTTGCCAGAACGCCTCTTTTAGACCAGTATCGGGACTCCATAAATGAAGAGTAGGAACTGCTTCCTTCTTATCTTCTTTCTTAGCTAATATAAAATCAAGATTTGACATTATAGTGTCTTAATTTTTAGATAATTTAAATAGATATATGTTGTCTAATAATTACTTTAGAAAGTAAATGAAGTGGGCGGAAGTTTCAGAAAGAAATATAAAGTTTAAGGGGTGGGTGCAGTTAGGTGATAATAATGGCTTCAATATTCACAAAAATAATAGACGGAGAAATTCCCTCAACAAAAATATATGAAGATGATATATGCATAGTAATCTTAGATATATTTCCAAACCATAAAGGACACAGTTTAGTAATTCCAAAAGAAGAATATGAAACAATAATGGATTGTCCTGATGATATATTGAAACATCTTATCTCTATAACAAAAAAAGTCTCAGAAAAACAAACTGAAGAACTCAAATGCGATGGCATAAACATCAGCATAAACAACAAGCCTGCTGCAGGCCAAGAAGTGCCTCACCTACACATCCATGCAATACCCAGATATAAAGATGATGGATATAAATTTGGCTTTGGCAAAGAAGAGTATGGTGAAGGAGAATTAGAAGAGTTTGGCAAGAGACTAAAAATAAATTGATTATGATAAATTGAGATTTAGAAATAAATTATTAATATTATAAAGAGTTATTTTGTAGCAAGCCTTAGATCTTTTGCTTTTACTGTCTTTCTTCCTGAATGTTTAGATATCATAACAGCTTTTTTTGATATTTCAAGCGCATATTCTTCAAGTATATCTCCAAAATAATACATCGCATCCTTGCTTACCCTATGTGCGCCTGTATTAAGAAGTATTCTTGCTGTAGGCGCCTTTGGAATTAGTGAGATTTTCTTTGGCATATAAAAATTCTAAGGAGAGTCATATTTAAAACTTTCTATCGTGAATAAAGACTGAGTATACTAATCTACCTACAAAGGTGTTAATAAGAAAAAACTTATAAAAAAAAGGCACAAGAATGAGAACATGTTAGTAAACAGAACAAAACTGAAGGAGATTGTAGGAAGCATACAGATAACAAAAGAATTCAGTGAAGAACTTGAAAAAGAGATAGAAGAAATGATTAGAAAGGCGTGTAAAAGGGCAATAGAGAACAATAGAAGAACAGTAATGCCAAGGGATCTCTAAATATATAGAATATATTGAGTAAGATCTTAATCTAAATCTCGACTTTATGCTGCCTTAGAATCGCTTTTGTCTTATTTATTTGCTTTTTTATATCATCAACTGTCTTCTTGTCAACTTTTGCCTTTGATTTTCTCTTATCCAATTGATGTTCAATAAGCTTTCTTTCAAGAAATAATAATTTCTTCTCAAGTTTATTAATAAGTTCTTGATCTGCTGAATATTTAGTAGTTATCTTTTTTTCAAGCTCCTTAAAGCGTTCATCTTTTCTTTGTTTGCTTTCAAGCAGAGTATTTAATTTATTCTCAAGAACATTTACTTTTTCTTTTACATGTGAAGAATTAGGTGAAGCATGACTTTTCTCAATAGCAATAATCTCTGCAACTTTATTCTTTAACTCATTTATCTGTGCGTCAACAGAAACATCAGATTTTGGTCTTTTTGATGCCATAGTTTTCCGCATCTTGTCTATATGTTCATGAAGATCCTGATGAGCGCCACTGCGTATCTCATGACGTTTAACTGCTTTAGCAAGCCTGATAAGAAAATCTCTCACACGATAAGGATCATACTCTGATTTTCGTTTAGGTTTTGTTTTCTTTTCTTCTGTTGAACTAGCATTATCCTTTGATTTTTCTGATTCTTCTTTAATCTCTTGATTTCCTGTATCTTTCTTTGTAGGATTTTCATCTACTTCTTTTTTTGGTTCTGAAAGAAGATCATCCCCAGTAGATTTATCATCAGTAGAATTACCTGAATCACCTAACAAAGGATCATTCAAGAAAGAACCATGATCTGGATTATCTTTTAGTGCGGACATTTTAGTAAAATTACTTGTTTAAAATATGATTATTTACCAAAAAAGCCCTTCTTCTTTGATGGACCTGGTGGTGGTGGTGGAATTCCTCCTGGAGAAGATGGTGGAGCTCCTTGTGCAGGTGGCTGGTCTAAACCAGACCCTCCTGGTGGTGCTCCTGGTAATGCTCCTGGTGGTGCTCCTGATGCTCCTGGTGGTGCTCCTGATGCTCCTGGTGGTGCTCCTGGTGGCGGACCCATCTGTGAACTCGGTGCCGACATACCTGCACCTGGACCAAATGGATCAGATGGAGGTTCAGAACCTAAAGCGTCAGATAAAAGATCATTTGAAGGAGAACCTTGTGGAGCCCCCATTGGTGGCGCCATAGCCGGTTGTGATGATTGTGGATTCATACCACCCATATTATTCATATCTGGAGGAGGCATAGGTTTTCCAAAAGCAGGAGGTTGTTGAGGCGGCACCTGTACTGGTGGAGCCATCTGTGGTGGTGGTGAAGCAACTGGACCTGCTGATTCTAAAGAACTTAACCTAGATTCAATCTTCTTTAACATATCTGCAAGAGAAAGTATACCCTCAGCAATTTTCTCATTTTGATCAAGTAAATTATCTAATTTTTGTAACATAGGATCGATTTTTTTTGAAAGAAGTTCTTTTTCTTCATCTTCTATACGCAGTTCATTCTTTGCTTCATTAAAAATTGAAATCATAGAATTCAAAGAAGTAGCCAATTGAGTCATACTACCCTTCATATCGTTTGGAGCTGACGTAGGGTCATCTTTTAGCTCGTTAATCTCACCCTCGATCTTTTTAAGCTCTGAATGAGGGATAAGGTCATAATCATCATCTGACATGCAAACACCTCTTTTTAGGAAATTATAAATCCATTTATCTAGTTATATTTATGCTGTCGTTGTCCTATTATGGTTATAAATATAAGTCTTTAAATAGTTTTCGCTAGAAATGTATGAACTCAATTCAGTATATTGCCCTAGAGTAATTTATTTAAATAAGTAAGATAGATGTAAAATTATGGGGGAAGTGCGTAGAATTATCATTCTAGAAGATGATGTAATAAACAAGATAGCTGCAGGCGAAGTAGTTGAAAACCCCAGCTCGGTTGTAAAAGAGTTGATTGAAAACAGTATTGATGCAGAATCTGACAAGATTGAAGTCAAACTGAGTGAAGGAGGAAAATCTCTTATCCAAGTCAAAGATAATGGAAACGGTATGAACAAGATAGATGCTGGACTCTCAATAATGAGGCATGCAACTTCTAAGATAACTAATGAGAAAGACTTATTTGCCATAAATACACTTGGATTTAGGGGAGAAGCACTAGCTTCAATATGCGCAGTATCTCGATTTAAGATTATGACAAGACAAAAAGAGGAGATTAAAGGCACAGAAATCTTTGTAGAAAATAATGATGTCAAAATAAAAGATTGCGGTGCTGAAAAAGGCACAGTAATAATTGTTAAAGATTTGTTCTATAATGTGCCTGCAAGAAAAAAATTCTTGAGAAGCATTGAGCATGAACTTAGCGCTATAAGTGATGTTGTCACACGTTACGCACTTGCATATCCAAATGTTAGTTTCAAACTAACAAATAATAACAAAACAATACTCAACACAGTCAGAACAAAAAAAGGGATAAATACAATCCAGGCAATCTATGGACAAGAAACTGCTAAGAATATCTTAGAGATCAAAGATGAAGATGAACTCATAAAAATTGAAGGATACATAGGAAAACCAAGCATTGCAAGAAATGATAAACTAAGACAGACGATATTTGTCAATGGAAGATATGTAAAATCAAAAGAGATCAGTGACGCAGTAAAAGAAGGATACAGAAGCCTTCTTTTTTTAGAAAGAGAACCAATATTCATCTTAAGGATAACTGTGGATCTTGATAAGATTGATGTCAATGTGCATCCAAGAAAAGAAATTGTCAAAATAAGCAATATAAAACAGATTAGTGAAAGTATAAGCACAGCTATTAAGAAAATACTAAGTGAAAGCAACCTTTTTGTGGAAGCGAACCTTGAAACAGGAAATGCAAGACCACAACACAGCTACAGCATAAGTAAAGATTCACAAGCAACACTTGAAATTAATGATGACAATGATAGTAGCATTGTAGGAAGAGAGGAAATAAAAGAGACTGGAAGTGTATTTGATAATCTTAAGGAGAATATAGTACAAAAAGAAATAGAGACAAAACACATAGGACCGTTTCGAATACTTGGACAGATAAGCAAGACATATATACTTGCTGAAAATGCACAAGGATTACTAATAGTGGATCAACATGCTGCAGAAGAGAGAGTGAATTATGAAGATCTTATGAAACAATTAAAAGATAAGGCAATAAAGAAACAAAAACTGCTTAAGCCAATAATACTTGAACTCAGTCCAAGTGAATTTGAGATGATTATTAAATTTAGAGAAGAACTTGGAAATTCTGGTTTTGAAATTGATGAATACGGTAAAGATAATATCGTAGTAAGATCAATGCCATTTATTTTTGAAAGACCTTCAAAGAGTTTAGTTAGTGAACTTATTGATGAGTTAAGAGAACTCAATAAAGGAAAAATTGAAAGAGAGATTGAAGAAAGAATCATAAGATTCTCATGTCGAAAGTCCATAAAAGCAGGAGAAGATATGACAATCAAGGAGATTTCTGAATTAATCAAAGAACTGGATAAATGTGAACTGCCTTTTACATGCCCACACGGAAGACCCACTATTATACAATTATCGATTTCTGATATAGAGAAGAAATTCAAAAGGACTGGTTAGAAAATTTAGTATTCTGATAAACATTACTTATTTAAGAATGTAAAAAGTCTGCTTGCACGGCGCCATTATAAAAATCATATTAGATTTTTATCGCCTCATAGGGCAAAGCTGACTTTTTACTTACTAATTTGGTGTTCTTTACTAAAAGATTTTTAAAGCTTATAATATTAGAGGCTGTCATGTGTGGAATTATAGGGATATTCAACAACAAAAATGCCAAGAAGATAGTAGCCAAAGGCCTAAAAGTAATGGAAAACAGAGGTAAGGATGGAAGTGATAGCCACTCTGATTATAATGGTTGTATAGGGCATAATCTTCACGCAATTGTCGATGTTGTGAAGCAACCCCTTGAGTTTGAAGGAAAATATCTTGTAACTAACTGTGAGATCTATAATTGGAAAGAGCTAGATGAAAAATATAAGTTGAAAGCAAAGAATGATGCTGAACTCATATTGAAATTGATATGCAATAAAGGAATTGAGAAAATAAATGAGATAGTTGATGAACTTGATGGTGTATATGCATTCTGCTTTTATGACCCTAATGAAAATAAAGCAATACTTGCAAGAGATCTAATTGGTGTAAAACCATTGTGGTTTTCATTCTCACATTTCTTAGGATTTGCATCTGAGAAGAAGGCACTGCTAAAGAATAAAATATTTGATGTAATTGAACTCAATCCTAGAAGAATCATTGAATATGATATTGAAAAGAATAATCTGAAGTATTTAGAGAGGGATTTCTTTGAAATAAAACCAGAGAATAAAAAGAGTGTAGATAAGATAAAGAAAGAACTCTTTGATTTAATTGAAAACGCAATAAAGAAGAGGATTACAAATAAAAAAGCAGGAATATTATTCTCAGGAGGAATAGATTCTGTATTTATCGCTTATATGCTAAAAAAACTAGGAGTAAATTTTACTTGCTATACTGCTGGTCTTGAAGAAAAGGGACTTGACAAAGCAGAAGATGTAACGTATGCAGAGAAAGCAGCAGAAATGTTTGGTTTTAAACTTAAGGTTGTAAAAATAGATCTTAAGAAAACAGAAAAATACATCAAAAAGATAATCCCTTTGATTGAGACAACTAATGTTGTGAAAGTAGGAGTTGCTTTGCCGTTCTTTATTGCTTGTGAGCAAGCAAAAAAAGATGGTGTTAAAGTAATGTTCTCAGGTCTTGGAAGTGAAGAGATATTTGCAGGATATGAACGACACGAAAAAAGTAGTAATGTCAATCAAGAATGTATTTCTGGACTTCTTAAGATGTATGAGCGTGATCTCTATAGGGACGATGTTGTCACAATGGCAAATACCATGGAATTGAGAGTACCATTCTTAGATAAGAGTCTTGTTAATTATGCACTTAAGATACCTGAGAAACATAAATTGGATGAAGAACATAAGAAGATCATATTAAGAAAGGTTGCAGATGATATTGGAATAGACAAGAGTTTCTCGTGGAGAAGGAAAAAAGCTGCACAATATGGAAGCAAATTTGACAGAGCAATTCAAAAACTTACAAAACAGAAAGGATTCAAATATAAAGCTGATTATCTGAATAGTTTTTCCAAAGAATGGAATCTTAATCTTGGGATAATGTGGAGCAGTGGAAAAGACAGCTGTTATGCTGCATATCTGATGCAAAAACATAATTACAATATAAAATGCTTATTAACTATGAAGAGCGCAAATAAATATAGCTATATGTTTCATACACCAAATATAGATCTGGCAGAGCTTCAGGCAAAAGCAATGGAAGTACCAATCATTGTTGAGAAAACTGTTGGAGAAAAAGAAGATGAACTTAAAGATATGAAAAAATTACTCATTAAGGCAAAAAAAGAATATAAGATAGATGGCATCGTTACAGGAGCATTATTTTCACATTATCAAAGAGAAAGGATTGAGAAAGTCGCAGATGAAGTAGGACTTAAGATTTTTAGTCCACTATGGCATAAAAACCAGGAAGAAGAGATGAGAGAGATTGTAAATAGTGATTTTAAGATGGTACTCAGCAGTATTGCAGGAGAAGGACTTGATGAAAGCTGGGTAGGAAAAGTAATCTCTGAAAAAGACATTGATAGATTGGTTGAATTAAATAATAAAATTGGAATCAATGTCGCTGGTGAAGGTGGTGAATTCGAATCACTTGTTCTTGATTGCCCTTTATTTACTAAAGAAATAGTTGTTAGTAAGAGTAAAATTGTAAAAGAGGGCAAATATAATGCATTTTATGTTATTGAAAAAGCGCAACTAAAAGAAAAATAAAGAATAAGCATTAATAAAAAAGAAATAATAAAGAAATAAGAAAAAAAGAAAGAAAGAAAGAAAACACAGATAAAATATAAATAGAAACTAAGAAAGTAAATAATAATAAAAAAAGAGAGTAAAAAGAAAGTAATAATCACTCAATCTTTTTTAGGATTGATTTTAAGACTTCACCATAACTTAATTCTGCTCCAAACTCTGCAAAACTATCGTCAGGTAATGCTTTATTCTTTTCTACTTCTGAAATATGCTTTTCTAATATTGCTTTTAAAATTTGTTTTTCTTCTTTTGTAAATGTCATTTTCAGTACCTCTATACTCACTTAATGTTAAAATAATTATATATCAAGAATTGACTATAAATTTAAAAAATCTCTGGTACTCATTAAGTATAATACATAATAAAAAATAAAAGATAAAAAAGAAATTAGATTTATTTCTTCTTCTTTTTTGCCTTTACAGCTGCTACTGTTACTGCTCCAATAGCTGCTCCGATAGCTGCTGCAATCATAACTGCCTTCTCAGGATTCTTCTTAATATGAGAAGCTACTTTCTTTTCAGCTGCTTTCATCTTAGCTTTTGCTTTTACTAGTTCAGCTTTTGCTTTCTTAACTGCTTTTTTCTCAACTGCAAGAGCTTTTGCCTTTAGAGCTTTTGCCTTAGATGCAACTTTACCCTTTGGTGCAGCTTTTTTAGCTTTCTTTTTTGCCATGTTTAATCATTCCTCCTTGAATTTCTTGTATTTTCCTTTGTTAATGTGATCAAATGAGATTACACTCACAATTATAAGAATCAAACCAATTATCATAAAGAATAATGAAGCAGGTAAATTTAGATATTCGCTTAGTAAGAATGGAAGTGCAAATACAACCATTGCAACACCAAATACCATTAAAATCATCGCTAATGCTGATTCAAGAACTTTTCTTGCAGTAAGATATACTGCTTCTTGAATATCATGAACAGTATCTTTAAACCATTCAACAATCTTTGAAAAGAGCATATTACTAAATGCTTCTTTCAGAATTCCCATTGCCTTATTCAGACCTTCACCTTCTTTTTTTGATGACTTTTTAGCCATAGACGGATTTTAGAAGAATGTATTTATATAATTTATGAATAAATTAATAACAATACATCATCTAAAGCAGAAACCAAAGCAGAAACCAAATTAAATTCTATATAGGAAGCTTTGCATTATGTCAGCAAGATTTTCTCTTCCATTGTCCTTGAGCATGCCAAAATCAACCTGATTTTTATCGATAGCATGTTTATATGCCTCATGAGATATTGGATCGTGAAAATCATCAGGCATATTTGCTATTGTCTTGTCAAGCAAGACATATGCTGCTTTTGCAGTGCTTAAAACTGCATGCATGACCCCATCTGCGTGATGTACAGGAGGGGCATCTGGAAAGTTAGAATTATCAACACACATACCGATTGCAGCATATGCCATAGACATCTCCCTTGCAAGATGCACTTCAGGAACAAGAGTCATACCTATTACTTTTGCATTTTTGACAGTGTCTCTTAATCTTGCTTCCCTTGAAGGTGTAGTAAACGCTGGACCCTGTATATTAAAATAAGTACCAGATGGATGATATCCCAGAGATAGTGATTCATCATAAATCTCATTGATTTCATCTTCTACTTGATTCCAGCTTTCTGTTATAATATTTCCAAGGCTTTCACTGAATGCTTCATACATAGAAGCATGTAATAAAAGACCTTTCTGTGCAAATGAAGTATCCCTATTCAGATCATCCCAATCAACATCACTTACTCTCACTATATGTCCAGGAAGAACTTCCTGCGCAAGCCTGCCACAAGCAGAAACTGCAAAAATAGTGTTGATGCCTTTAATCTTTAGAGCTTGCATATTAGCTTTATAATTGACAATATGCGGAACTTCAAGAGCTTGATGGCGTGCAAGAAAAAGAACATCTTTACCACCTATGTTCATATGTGCTACATTGACATTACCATAATCAGTCTTAACTTCTTCAAAATCCTGCGCATGCTCTGAAAAACCAGTTCCTCCGATAATGGCAATCTTTGTTTTTTCCATATTTCCCATATAAGAGGAAGTTATTGTCGATTATATAAAGATTGCTGATGTGGGAAATAATGATTGAAAAGAGGTGAGAAAGAAAATTAAAAAATAAGACAATAAAAAATTAAAAAAAGAATTAAGAGAGAGCAGAATTGATATAAAAAAATTAAAAAAGAAAATAGAAAAATTAAAGAAAAGAAAATTAAGCCTTATTAGCTATTTCTTTCTTAAGCTCAGCAATAAATCCATCAACTTTCTTCTCGCCAAGAACTTTTTCATCCCGTGTTCGGACATTCACTGTATTATTCTCTATTTCTTTGTCTCCAACTACTAAGATGTATGAGTAATGATTTAACTGAGCATTTCTAATTTTCTTATTAGTTGTTTCTTTCTTATCATCGACAATTGCTCTTATTCCTGCTTCCTTGAATTGTTCTTTTATTTTATTACAATACTCAACATGACGGTCAGCAATTGCAATGATTCTTACTTGATTTGGATTTATCCATAAAGGAAATCTTCCTGCGTAATGTTCAACAAGTATACCCATAAATCGTTCAACACTACCTAGTATTGCTCTGTGAAGCATAACTGGTCTTTCTTTTTTTGAGTCTGCAGTCTCATATGTTAAATCAAATTTCTCTGGCATTTGGAAATCTAATTGAATTGTACCACATTGCCATGTTCTGCCAATTGCATCTTTAAGATGGAAATCAATCTTTGGTCCATAAAATGCACCATCACCAGGATTTACTTTATATTCTTTTGATGCGCCCTCTAATGCTTCTTTAAGTTTATTTTCTGCAAGAGACCATAATTTAGGATCACCCATAGCTTTTTCTGGTCTTGTAGAAAGTTCCATGTGATATTCAAAACCAAATGTTGAATAAAGTTCATCTACAAACTCAAGAAGTTCTTTTAATTGATCGTGGAGTTGATCAACAGTGCAAAAAACATGAGCATCATCTTGTGTAAAACATCTTACTCTAAAAAGTCCTGAGAGTACTCCACTTAATTCATGTCTATGTACTAAGCCAAATTCACCTGCTTTTATAGGTAAATCACGATATGAATGTGCCTCTGCCTTGTAAACCAAGATATTACCAGGACAATTCATCGGTTTAACTGCATAATTCTCTTCTTTACTATCAATCTTAGTAAAATACATGTTCTCTTTATAATGATCCCAATGACCTGATTGGAGCCATAATTGTTTATTTAAAATTAAAGGAGTTTTATTTATTTCATAATCCCTTTTGTTCATTAATTCTGTTGTAAACTCAACAAGCTTATTCCATATAAATGTACCTTTATCATGAAAGAAAGGCATACCTGGAGCTTCATCATGAAATGTAAATAATTTCATTTCTTGTCCAATTTTCCTATGATTTCTTTTTTCTGCTTCTTCTATTAGAGTAAGATATGCTTTTAATTCTTTCTTATCAGGAAATACTACACCATATACTCTTTGCAACTGTTCATTATTTGCATCACCTTGCCAGTATGCACCAGAGACCTTAGTAAGTTTAAACGCCTTAACCATGCCTGTGTGGGGCACGTGAGGTCCTTTACAAAGATCAATAAAATCACCTTGCTCATATAGACTGACTTTATCATCTTCTAAAGAAGATAGTTTACTTACTTTAAACTCATTGTCTTTGAAAATTTTAAGTGCTTCTTCTTTTGAAACTTCCTTTCTAATAATTGGAATCTTCTCATCTACTATCTTTTTCATTTCTTCTTCAATCTTTGGAAGATCATCAAGAGTTAAAGGTTTATCAAGCTTAAAATCATAATGAAAACCATCTTCAATAGCTGGACCTACAGCTATTTTTGCTTCAGGATAAATTCTAGTAAGTGCTTGTGCAAAAACATGACCCCCAGAATGCCTGAGAACTTCTTTTCCCTCATCATCTTTCCATGTAAGAAATGTTATCTTAGAAGATTTTGTAATAGGAGTAGTAATATCAACTATTTCATCATCAAGTTTCATTGCATAGGTGGATCTAGCAAGACCTTCACTTATCTCACTAACAACTTCAAGGCCAATTTTGCCTTGTTCATATTCTTTTATTGAACCATCTGGGAATTCCAGTTTTATCTTTGTCATTATTTATCACCTTAGGTATATATTTTGAATTGTAATCATATCATATAAAAAATTATCTCAAATCATGCCTATTTTTGCTGAATAGGTAGATTTTATATTAAACTAACTATGATGTCGAGCTTTCCCTAGCATGTAGTTGTCTCTAGAAGGAATAATCTTACCAAAGTTTCGATATAATCTCTGATTGGCATAAATGATGAAAAGTAGTATGTTTTTATAAACATTTTCTATAAGCCAGCTTGGTTAAGCTGTATTATGATCTATTAAAGCTATTTTTGAAGTCAATAATATTTAAATAGTCTCATTGTATAAGGTTTATTTAAAATGTCATTAAAAACAAAAGCAATGAATCTTAAGCATTCTAACAGATCACTTTTAAGAGCAAAAAGGAATAAGAGACTTGAAGCTGTAATTACAGGAATAGTAGACAAAGGAAATGGTCCTGATTTCTTAAGAGCATTCATGTCAAGACCAGGATTTACTTTTGGATACAATCCTGGAGAGAGTTTATCTTATTGCAAAGATGATCCTGCTGTATTCAAAGCTATTGTCACAGAGATGGTAGATAAAAGCCTTATCCTTGTTGATGAAATGAGATATAAAAAAAATCCTGATCGCAGTATTGAATTGGATTCTGTTAAAGAAGCTCTAGGAGGCATGGAAATCAAGCATTATCTGAAAGATCTTGATGATGCAAACCTATCAGAGGCTGTCAAGTGCTTAGGAAATATAGGATTTTATACTGGTTTAGCAGCAGCTGATAATATGACACGCAGCGACAGAAGAGGACATGAAAAAATTCATGAATTTTCAGAAGCCTTACGCAAGACAGTTTTTAATGTGATAAATTTTGCGCAAGGAAAAGAGTGCAGATTTGAAGAAGGAAGATGCTTCCCTGATAGAGAAAAAGTATGGAAAGGACTTGAAGGAGATGATCTAACAGAATATTACAGTCTGATATCATATTTAGCTACAGAAGGAAGAGAGCTGGATGCTATAGATACTGCAGCAAGAGTAGCAAGTAGATTCAATGCAAAAATTAATGAAAGAATAAGACAAAGTTTTGATAACCAATTTAGCCATGTAGAGATGATGCATACATATATAGGAAGTCCTGGAAGAGATGAGAGAAAGATTGACCAGTATAGGCCAGGGCATGCAAAGGGTGCAAAGGAAGATTTAGAGTTCTTAGAGGAGAATGGATTGTATGAAATAGTAGATGAGTGTGGAACAAAAGGAGGAATGCTCGCTGTTGAAATTGCATTGAATCAATATGGGATGAAGGGTGATAAGATAAAGGCAAGCCTTGCGTATATTAAAGAACATCCTGAGTTAAAGGCATTGGATGGGCTTGAGGAAACAACCATATCAATGCTTGGTGGGCTTTTCATAAGAGGACTTGGCAGAGTTGGACTTGCTGATCCAGTAGCTGAAGTATTAAGCGATAAAGGAGCGATAGAATTCCTCAATGCAGTTGATCAGGAGACACAGTATAAATTTCTTGATGATTTATTCATCAGTTCGCATAGAGGAGCTCCAAAAGAGTACTTCATGGATGTTGTCAGTGGACAGAAAGAACCTTATAGTTTTGAACCTGTTCAAGTTAAAGAATAGAAAGATTTATATACAAGTATACTAATAAGTATACTGTAATGATAAGTTACAATGCTATCAAGATGAATTCTAGACTTACCCAGTTCCAGGGTACTAAAGAGCTTGTATTACAGAATTCTGTGCCAAAAGTAGAACAACATAAGGTTGAAGATTGCTCTGTACAGAGTAGTTTGTTCCAATTCTAAATAAGTTTCCAATCAGATTCTTTATATCTATCTTGTTTAATTAATAGATTCATTTGTTTTTTTATTTCTTCAATATCATCTTCATCTAAAGGTACAAAATCATCATAGAATCCCGAATTTCTGTCAGGCAAATGTGGTGCTTCAGGAAATTTTTGATACTTAGCATCTTTTGCCCTTCCAAGTATATGAACATGTAAATTTGGTTCTTCATTTTTCTTATATGCCCAATTCCCTAAGTCTTCGTAATTTACTTTTACAACATTAATACCTCTATTATTCATAGCGACTTCTAATGCCTTACCAGCAATCATTGTTAATCGCATTAATTCAATTGCTTTTTTAGGAGACAATTCAGTCCTATCTTTTACTTTATCTTTGCATAGAATACGTAAATGACCACCCTCTGTCCGAGTTATGAAAGGCTGTTCTCTAGACTCTAAGATAAAATTTTCTGTTTCGTATATGGATGCCATTCTTTTATTTATTATTATTTAATATTATTTATCTTCTATTCTCATCATTATCTCTTCAATAAGATTATATTCTCTTTCTTGACTACTTCATCTCTACATTTCTTTGCCTTACCAAGCAGAATACACGCTTGATCGCTCTTGAGGCCTTTTATCCTATCTATGTATTTTGCTCCAAGGTCAGGAACTGCTTTTGCAAAATCATTTATCATAACAACATCCCCTTTCTTGAAACTGCCTTCCACTCTTTCTATACCAATAGGAAGAAGACTTACCTTACCTTCCTTAAGGACTTTCTCTGCACAAGTATTTACATGAATAATTCCACTAGGTTTTGCATTCAGAATCCATCTCTTTCTTGCAGATAGACGCTTAGTTGATATAAATAATGTACCTATCTCTTCTCCAGCAATAATCCTTGGAAGAAGACCATCTTCTCTACCATAAGCAATAACCATACTGCAGCCTGCATCTGTAACAATCTTTGCAGCCTGTACTTTAGAATGCATACCACCAATAGCAAAAGCAGACCCTGATTTTCCTGCATATTTGATAATTTCAGGAGTTATCTTATCTATTATATCAAGTTTTTTTGCATTCTTGTTCTTTTTTGGATTATCTGTGTACAAACCATCAATATCTGTCAATAAGATTAGAAGGTCTGCATCAATCTTTGATGCCACCATTGCAGAAAGCCTATCATTATCTCCAAATTTAGTTCCTATCTCGTCAATACTGATAGTATCATTCTCATTGATTATGGGAATAATATTCATCTCAAACATCTTATTTATTGAGTTCTTAAGATTGAGAAATGTCTTTCTTTCAGAGAGAACATCATATGTCAATAAGACCTGAGCAACATTAATCTTATATTTTGCAAATGCCTTAGCATATTCATTCATAAGTATTCCTTGACCAACACCTGCTAATGCTTGCCTGACTTTTATATCCTGAGACTTAGGTACATTTAGATGCATTGTACCAAATCCTATGGCACCTGAACTCACTAAAACACATTTTTTTCCATCTTTAATGAGTTCACTCACCTGCTTTGCAATATCTTTTATGAAAGAAGGATCTATCCTGCTATTTTTGGAAAGAGTATTTGTTCCAATCTTGATTACAATTTTTTTTGCTTTTGAAAAATCTCTCATTTTTTCTTGTTTGAAAGTTTTATCTTTTTATGTGTGAATTTTCTTTTTGGTTTGCTTCCTGAATAATCAGCGACGATATTTCCATTGCCAATCATTTTCCATTTGTATGTTAAAAGACCCTCTATACCAACTGGACCTCTTGCATGTATCTTTGAAGTTGATATGCCAACCTCTGCTCCAAGACCATACCTATAACCATCAGCAAATCGTGTACTACAATTGTGAAAAACACCTGCTGAATCAACAAGCTGCATGAATCTTTCTGCCTTACCTTTGTTTTTTGTTATGATTACCTCTGTATGTTTGCTTCCGTACCGATTAATATGTGCAATTGCTTCATCAACATCAGATACAAGTTTGATGGAGAGAATCAGATCAGTGTATTCTGTCCTCCAGTCCACTTCATCTGCAGGAGAAATAGAGATAAATTTTCTTGTTTCTGAGTCTGCCAAGAGTTTTACTCCTTCCTTATCCATCAACTTTTTGAATCTTGGAAGAAATGATTTTGCTACCTTTTTATTTACCAGTAAAGTCTCCATTGCATTACAAGCAGCAGGATATTGGCATTTTGAGTCCTTACAGACATTGAGAGCCATCTTCAAGTCAGCCTCATCATCCACATAAATATGACAAATACCATCTGCATGACCAAGAACAGGAATGTTAGTGTTGTCCATTACATATCTTACAAAAGGATTTGATCCTCTTGGAATAATTAAGCTAATAAATTCATCCATGCCAAGCATCTTCTTTACGTCATCCCTGGATTCTAATAATTGTATCCATCCTTTTGGCATGCCTGCACCCTCAGATGCTGATTTAATTATGTTGTATAAGGTTTTGTTTGTGTTTATTGCTTCTTTTCCGCCTTTCAGAAGCACTGAATTTCCAGATTTAAGACATAAAGATGATATTTGTACTAATGCATCAGGTCTTGATTCAAAAATGATGCCTATTACACCTATAGGACATGATACCTTGTAAAGCTTCAGGCCTTTGTCAAGCTCTGTTGCAGAAATGGTGTTTCCAACAGGATCTTTCATCTTTGTGAGGTCCTTTATTCCTGAAATCACTTCATTAATCTTAGCGTTGTCAAAAAGAAGTCTTTTCTGAAGAACTTGATTTATCTTATCCTTTTTTGCTTTTTCAAGATCTTTTTTGTTTGCTGTTTTTATTTTTGCTTTATTATTATTCAAAGCTTTTGCAATAGCTTTTAGAGCATTGTTTTTCTTATCATTTGTAAGTGCTGCAAGAGCAATTGATGAGGTTTTAGCATCCTGTGCTTTTTTTCTAATCTGTCTGCTCATTTTTCCCCAGCTCCTTGCTTCTTTGTGTTGCTTTTGTTATTGTTTTACTTATCACATCATTAACATCTGAACTCTCAAGTATACTCCTTCCTGCAACAGTAGTTCCATTAGGAGAAGAAACCATGTCTATTAGTTCCTTAGGTTTCATATTGTTCTGCGCTAATAGTTTTGCTGTGCCTTCAAATGTTTTCAATGCAAGTTCATAGGATACATCTTCAGGCAGATTGTTATCTTTTCCTGCTTTTGTAAATGATTCTATCAATCTTGCAACAAATGCTGGACCTGAACCACTAAGCCCAGTAACAGCGTCAAGAAGACTTTCTTCTATTTGAAATACTTTTCCAGAAGATTTTAGAATATCTTTTACTTTTTTTGCTTCTGTCTTGTTTAACTGTGAATTAGGTGACATTCCCGCTGCCATCTCTCCAACTAAACAAGGAGTATTTGGCATAACCCTTACTATTTTCTTATCACCAATCTTAGATTCAATAAAATCAATCTTTATTCCTGCAGCTATTGAGACTATTATCTTATCATCACTGATCCTCTCTTTTATCTCATCAAGAACGGGACCAATTATTTGTGGTTTTACTGCTAAGAATATTATATTTGATTTATCTATAACTTCATTATTATCTTTTGTTGTGAACACCTTAAGATCTTTCTTAAGTGCTGCTAGCCTTGAATTATCTTTATCAGAAGCAATTATATCATCAGAACCATAAATACCTTTATCTAAAATACCTTTCATCAATGCATAGGCCATATTGCCTGCCCCAATAAATCCAATTTGCGTCATCATAGAAAAAAAGCAGTATTGAATTAATAAATGTTTGTCTCTTATTTAATAAAATGAAAAAATAAGAAATTAGTTAGAAATTAAATCGTCCTAGGATTTATTTTATCCTGATGCTTTCAAGATTTCTTGGACAACAGGTCTCAATCCTGAATGATTTATGGATACTGCTTGCTAGATCAAGACAACGTGTACTCTCACCATGATTTACTATTACTTTTCTAGGTCGAGGAGTACAATTCTGGACAAAACGCATAAGCTCATTCCTATCTGAATGACCTGAGAAACCCTCAACAGTACCAATATCCATCTTTATCTCAAAAACTTGATTTTTTCCCTTAGTCCCCATCTGCATAAATTCCTTTTCTCCACGTTGTACACGTCTACCCAAAGACCCTTGTCCTTGATATGATACAAACATCAATGAATTCTTAGGATTATCACAGAATGCCTTCAAATATTCTACTGAAGGACCTCCAGTAAGCATACCTGATGTTGCAAGAACAATACAGGGACCTTTATCTTCCATTATCTCTTTACGTTCTTTTTGTGAACCAACACGTTTAAAGATAGGATTTAAGAAAGGATTATCATCACGATGGAAAATAAGCTTTCGAACATTATTATTAAGGAACTCTGGATACGCTGTATGAATAGCTGTAACATCCCAAACCATACCATCTATGTACATAGGGACATCCTTAAGACGACCAGATTTAATCAGTTTTTCAACAATCAACATAATCTCTTGTGATCTTCCTACACCAAGTGTTGGAATTAGTACTTTTCCACCACGCTCAATAGTCTTTGTTATCATATCAACTGTTGCATCTTCTGATTCATCACGTGTCTGAGGAACACAACTTTTCCCACCATAAGTACTTTCAATCATCATAGTTTCAAGTCTTGGAAACTTTGTATCAGAGGGATTAAGAAGCTGAGTCTTGCCATATTTCATATCTCCTGTATAAAGAAGATTATGGAGGCCATTTCCTACATGAATATGAACCATTGCACTTCCTAAAATATGACCTGCATTATATAATGTAATCCTGATATCTGGTGTAATATCAGTAACCTCTTCATATTCTAAAGTAACTGTATGTTTAACAACCTCTTTTACTTCTTCAGAAGTATATATAGGATCTTTTCCTTCATTTCTTGCAATTTTTACTGTATCAAGCTGCAACAATGACATTATATCTCTAGTAGGTGCAGTACAATAAACTGGCCCCCTATAACCATATCTGAAAAGATAGGGTAAGAATCCACTATGATCTACATGAGCATGTGAGATTATGACTGCATCAAGCTCGTTTATATTAAAATCAGGAGATTCAAGATAAGGATATGTTTCAGAAGCATCAATTCCAGTAGCTGGATCAATTCCACAATCAATAAGTATACGAGACTCAGGAGTCTGCAAGAGTAAAGCGCTTCTCCCTACTTGTCTTCCACTACCAAGATAAGTTAATCTGATCCATTCTTCTTTTCTGCCCCTTAACCAGCCATCATATATCCGATGACCTACTTTGTCGAGGAATTTTTTCCTATAATCGTTATTCAAATAAAGTACAGACCTAATATTTTCTATCAATTGACTTCTGATAACAGGTCTTCTCTTAATTACTGGTACCCATAAGATTTTCTCTTTAATCTCTTGGAGAAAACCGCCTTGTTTACCTATAACTAGACCTGGCTTTTCAGCTTCTATAATAACCATTGAACGCTGTGGATCAAATATAATGCTACCAACATCTGCATCCTTAGGAATTATTTTTTTTATTTCTTTTTCTGCTTTTTCTTGATCCATAGATATACTAGGATCAGGTCTAAGTTCAACTCTTTTCTTAATATTATTGACTACATCTTTTATTGCGCCATTATTATTAAGAAGAAAATTCTTGTCTTTTGTATAAAGAACAATATTTGCACCTTCAAAAATAGCGCTTGTTATCTTGTTTGCAGGGAGTTGACTTAATATCTCCTTTAATATATCGCCCATTTCTATTCTTCTCCGTGTTAGAATACAACTAAATTAATTATTTAAATTGAAAATTATCTAAATCAAATAAAAAGACTTATTCATCCTTTATTTCTGTTATGATATCTTGGCTCATTATACGGTTAGCACCATCCTTATTGATAAGGAATATATCTATACCATTACCAGATGCATTATCTCTACTGATTGCTGCATTCACACATTTAATAGCCAATGATTTTGCTTCAGCAAGAGACATATTCTCTTTATAGCTTGTCTCAAGAACACCGTATGCCATAACACTACCTGAACCAGATGAAATAAAATCCTTACATTCACTGATAGTCCCATCAGGAAAGATATCGTAAAGATAAAAACCACTCTCATCTACACCAGCCATAACAAAATGACTTACTCCTGGCATCATGCTAGGTTTTCTAAGGTTATTATAGACCATCCTTGACATAAGTGCTGCTGCTTCTTTTACATCTAATGTTTGATTAGTCCTGATAGTTTTTAGCTTTAATTCTGCTTTTGCTAATTTTATCAAAAGTTGAGCATCAGAAGCTGTACCAGCCATAGTGACTGCTATATTCTCAGTTATGTTATTAATCTTCTTTGTATCTTTCTGTGCTATCAAGTTCCCTGCTGTAGCTCTTTTATCTGCAGCCAAGATGACACCATCTTTGAACTTGATACCCATTGTTGTTGTTCCTGTCTTCATAACATTTGCATCTGACATATAACTAACCTCCATTAATATCATATCATGAGAATATCCATTTATTATATCCTGGAAAGCTGGATTCTTATTTAAATTTTACGGAAATTACCCTCTTTTATGTTAAATTAAGTTAAAATGATTATCGCCTAAAAGGCAAAACTGACTTTCTGTTTATTTAAATATCAACAAAATAGACCTTATCTACACTAAGGCTTTCTGTCCTCAAATAAGGTTTTATCCTAGGCTCTGCTTCTGTACCTATATTCTTCTCAAACTTAAAATTGACCTCAATTTTTGGTCTTAATTCCCTTTCAGGATCAGACATTGATAACAAAGAAGGCTTCACTGAATATGATTTCGTTTCACCAACACCCATCAAAGCTTCATTTAATTCTAATTTCCCAAGCAACTGTGTTCCTGATTCTGTAAGTTCAATAGATTGTAATACAGGACTAATTGCATCCTCATCAATTATTTGAGGGGTTATCTTTACTTCAAAACTCTTATCAAGCGCAAATGGCTGATTAAAATAAACTTCCATCTTGAATTTGCCTAAGTCTGAAATACTTGCATCAAATGTATTTGCTTTCTCTTCTAATTCATCATCATTGATGTCAGGAGAACACTTATTACTAGAATCGCAACTATAATGTATATAATCTCCATAAGAGAATTCACAATCCCCACAATCACCTGGACAATTACATTTGTCCTCATTAGCATCACATTGTTTATTTCCACAACAGTTACCTAAAGCATATTCATTAACACAATACAAATAACCATTGATATTCTTACATGAATCTATAGTACAAGCATTATCGTCCATGCAATCCTCTACATCACATGTGCTATTAGGCATTATTACAAATAAAAGATCATCTTTAATGTCTTTATCAAAAGAAGAAATAGAAGATCTTTCTTCACCTGAAGAATCAATAGTAAGCCTATCATAATATATTTCTACTGATAAGTCTTTTTCATCCTCCAAAATAGTGATAGTATTTGTGTTATTCCGACCATCCTCTGTTAATATAAAATCCTCATCAATCTCACTATTGATAGTATACAATATTTGATTTATATTATGTTCTGCCAATTGAACCCTATTTGAAGAAGACTTTTCATCATATACAACTATCCTTGTAATCTTAATCTTAGTATTATCCACTAACTTATCTGCTTTTATGTTAATATTTAGTTTTGAATGGCCCAATACGAAAGGACTGTCAAAAGAAGGTGTAAAAGATAATACATTAGTGCTTATAGTTTTTTGGAAATCACGTGATTCCCGTTGTAGAGAATTAAAATTTAACTCTATTATGCATTCTTTTTGGTCTAAACCCTGTTGATTACAGCTAGGATCAAGTGAATCATTGAGTTTATCATTATCATTGTCCATACCATCAGAACATTCATTCACCCCTAAAGGTGCATCTTCACATTTAGCTGCATAGAATTCATAGTCAGATTCGCATGCATCACAGTCTTTTTCACAGTTGCATTCATTCTCTCCTTCATCACATTGTTTATTACCACAGCAATTAGGTCGTTTATTCTTAACACATTCATTAGATATGCATTTTTCACATAAACTTACTGAACAATCTGAATCAGTCTCACAAGTTTTCACAGATGACTTATTACTGCCACCACCACAACCAGTCAAAATTATAGAAAATGTAAACAATAGAATGATAAAAAAAATAAATTTATGCTTGATTGAAAAACACCTCTGCTATTTAGCTATCTCATATTCTTTAATTATAAGCATCATGAATACAAGTAGAATCACTACACCTGTCACGAAGAAATATAAGCTTGCTAAGATATCATTCTTCTCAATCACGACATATACGCCATACATAAGCACGAATGTAGATATCCAAAGGAATTTGTCAAGAACCATCCTCATGATTTCAAACTCTTCAGACATGGTTAATTTTCTTTTAACTTTCTTTTCCATCTGAAATCACCTACTTCTTAACAGTTAAACTTATTTCTTTTTGATAGATCTCTTCATTGTCTGTTGAACATTCTTCATCATCAACAGTATCAACAGCACAAATCTCTATTGTGAACAATGCAGGTACTTCAGCTGTTGCAGTTGTATAAGTTCCACCGATACCTTCCATTACCAATTGAACTGCATTCTTATCTGCTTGGAAAGTTACTTCCCATGCCTGAACATCGTCTTTTTCCAGTGTGAATACTTGTTTGCTGTATAGAACACTTATACCACCGCTATAACATGGATCTGCGAAACTACAGTCTTCATCATCATAAGGTGTACGAATCTTTTTTATCCAGTACTTATTATTGGGACTGGGATTATAGAAAGCTAAAGTAGTCTCTTTATTATCTTTTTGTTTAATTACTAGATCATTAGGAGTCATAGTGATTTGTCTTTCTGCTGTTGGCATATCTGTTACTTGAGATATGTCTAAAACTTCATCAACATTACCACCTATATCTTGAAATATTTTTCTCACAAATGTAAGTCCTAGACCAAGCATAACTACTGCAAGAATAAGAATTACAATAGCCTCCATTGATAAGGATAAAGAACCTTTTTTGTTCCGTACAAATAACTTCATTCATCAACACCTCTTTTCCCGGAAAAGATAATTTGAATATCTTTAAATCGTAATTAAAGAGATACTAATATTTATTCTTTATAAATCTTTCTACTTTTCTTAAAGGGAAGTAAAAAGTCTGCTTGCACGGCGTTACCATAATTATCTTTAAAAAGAAGATAATTATCGCCTCATAAGGCAAAGCTGACTTTTTACAAACTTCTAAAGGGAAGACTTAAATAGATAAGTTGATTAATTTATACTTATGGGAAAGAAAATATGTGGGATTGATGAAGCAGGTAGAGGACCTGTCATAGGGCCATTAGTAATGGGAGGAGTACTAATTGATGAAAAGAATATTCCTAAACTGGAGATGTTAGGGCTGAAAGATTCTAAATTACTGAGCCCAATGCAAAGAGAAGGGTTTTTTGAAAGACTTTCAAGCCTAGATTATATCAAATATGATATTATAATCGTACCTCCTAATGAAATTGATGAATGCCTTAATTCAGTCAATTTCAACTTAAACAGCCTAGAGGCACTGCATTCTGGCTTAATAATAAATAAACTCAAACCTGACAAAGCAATACTAGACCTGCCATCTAACAATGCAGAAGCATACAACGAATATGTCAGAAGAAACCTTAAAGTTAAATGTGAACTGCAAAGTGAACATAAAGCTGATGCTAATTATGCTATTGTCAGTGCAGCTTCCATATTTGCAAAAGTTACCAGAGACAGAGAGATTGAAAAGATTAAGACTGAGAAAAGAGTTGATTTTGGTTCAGGATACCCTTCTGATCCAAAGACAGTTGCATTTTTGAAAGCAAATTATAACAAAAAAGAGTTTTCTGCTATATTTCGAAAGACTTGGGGCTCATATAAACGAGTAGTTGAAGAAAATAAGCAGAAGAGTTTAGGAGAATTCTGAGTTTAACTTTAATATTAATATACAGCATATAATTTATAAATTACAAGTATCAGAATATATGCTAGATGATGGAATTTAAAGATAAAGCGATTACCTTAGGAGTATTTCTATTCTTAGCTATATTTTCAATGTATATTGAAGGTGCAAGCATAACAGGTCTTGTCGTGCAGGAAGACAACTGCGAATATTACCATGATTTATGGTCTAATGAAAGTTGGTTCAATGAATGGGATTGGTGGAATCAAAATTGTGCACAATATTATAGCAGTGGACCAGTCTGTGGCAATGATATACTTGAATACGGCGAAGAATGTGATACAAATGACAATGTACAATGCATCATATTAGGATTTCAATCAGGATATATGACATGCGATGATTGTAAATTCAATACTACACAATGTAGCTATCAAAATGAAGAAGTTGATTACAGTGGACTTATAAGCTGGAGTGAAGACCTGCAAGAATGTAATACAAACTTAAGTACAGCAGAAATAAATTACCAAGAATGCTTAGATGAACTTGGTTATGTCGTCAATGAATATAATTGTTCTGAAACAGACAGTGGGAATGATTATTATACTTCAGGAACAAGTTTTACAGGATCTGATGTAAGCTATACAGATAGCTGCAATGGAAATACACTCTTAGAATATTTCTGTAATAATACAAGACTTACTGAACAAGATATTCAAACAGGAGGATTGCAAAGCGATTATACCTATATCACAATAGAAAGTGAAGAGCTCTATACAGGTAAACTATTTGCGAGAGATATAACAGTAAGTAAGATAAGTGCAAGCAGTGTAACATTTGAAATAGATTCTGTCAGTCTTAAGATAAATGAAGGAGAAGCAAAAGAAGTCTACAATATAATAATCTTCGTCACTGATATTGACTCTGGAAGCGATAGTGTAACCTATTCAGTAATTGAGAAGAATCTAAGAAGAGAGTCAGTAACTTGCGGAGATAGTTGTAGTATAGGTGCATGTGTAAATACAACTCCTGAAACTACTGTTTATAATGTTACTGCATGTCAAAATATAAGTTCTAGTGGATATTATTACCTTATGCAAGATATTAATACAGATGAAGGTTGTTTTACAATTTATACCAGTAATGTTGTGCTTGATGGGAATGGATATGAACTAGATGGAGATGATGACCAAGATGAATATGGCATATTTGCATTCTACGCAGAGAACATAACAATAAAGAATTTTGGAGATATAAAGAATTTCTATGGAGGAATAAGTCTTGCAGGAGTAAATGATTCATTCATTGAAAATAATGTTATGACAGGAAATGATTATGGCATGTGGATTGCTTACAGTTCTGAAAATGTAATTAAGAATAATATAATTGATTATAGCGACCAGACAGGAATAGTTGTGCAAGAAGTATTCAACAGTAAATATTATGGGAATAATACAATCTATAATAATAAGTTCAATAATACAAACAATGTAGGTTTTTCTGGAAATGTAATGTATACTCAATGGAACAGCAGTCTTAATTCAGGCGTGAATATAATCGGAGGAAGCAATATAGGTGGTAATTACTGGGGTACACCTTCAGGAAATGGATTTTCTGATACATGCGATGATACTGGGCTAGATGGAATATGTGATAATGCTTATCAAATGAATGGATTCAATAAGGATAATTATCCTTTGACACAAATAAGCAGTGAGATTCCTTATACAACAATAAAAGGTTATGTCAATGATAGCCAGAATGCAGGCATTAGTGGAGCATATGTAACCTTAGAAGGACAGAGTTCAACAACTACAGATTCAAAAGGAGCATATACACTAATAAGACAAGTCAGTAGCGCTACATATAGCCTGGCTGCAAGCAAAAGCGGATATGGAACAAATACAACTTCAATAACTATTGTTGCAGGGAATACATATAATGATGTAAATTTCATACTTCAAGAAGTTATTATTGTTGATAATTGCAACAATTCTATTGTTGATGAAGGTGAAACAGATGTAGATTGTGGAGGAGTTAATTGCAGTGGATGTGGCATAAATAAATCATGCACTATCGATTCTGATTGTTTAAGTAACACCTGTACAGGTTCTATCTGTGTGGAAGCTAATACTTGCCAGAATGGAGTGAAGGATGGTGGCGAGAGCGATATAGACTGTGGAGCAGTTTGTAATGGATGCGATATAGATAATACATGCATAACCAATTTAGATTGTTTGTCTGGATTCTGCAACCCTTTGAAAAGATGTGATACACTAGCAGGCACAGACACTGATGGTGATGGTGTAGAAGATAGTGAGGATAATTGTCCAAGTGTAGCTAATCCAAATCAAGAAGATTATGATAATGATTCTACTGGGGACGCTTGCGATAGTGATGATGACAATGATGGAATGCCAGATACATGGGAAGTGCAATATGGACTTAATTCTACATATGCAGGAGATAAATTTGAAGATCTTGACAATGATCAAATAAGCAACTATGAAGAATATCAATTTGGAACAAATCCTACATTAAATGATACAGATGGTGATAGCTTTAGTGATTATGATGAAATAAATATCTATAGCACTGATCCAATAGATGCAGAAAGCTACCCTACATTTGAGAATGGCTTACCTGATTTAGTTATTGAAAACATAACAATAGTGCAAAACACCAGTTGGTATGATGTATATGTATTTATCAAAAATACAGGTGAAGAAACAACACCAGTTGGTATAGATTTTTTCCTAAGTTTCAGTCCCACAGTCCCTTATAATAATGGTAGTGCTTATGCATGTGCCAGTACAATAAGTGCAAACCTCAACACAAAGACAGGTATTAGTCCAGATGAGATAGAGGTTATCTTCTTCAATATAAGCCCCATAAATACAGGAATACAAAGAATAGACATGACTATAGATTCCGGAGGTAATATAGAGGAAGAGAATGAGAATAATAATCAATACCAAGGAACATTTAATGTTGTAGCAGTCATAGGCCAAGAAAAATGCCCTGGTATGTGTACAAGTGGATCCTGTGAAAGTGGTAGCTTCGGAGATGTTGATAGCGATCAGGATGGCATCTACGATAGTTCTGACAATTGCCCTTATGTTGCTAATCCTGGACAGAAAGATACAGATAATGATGGAACAGGAGATGTCTGTGACAGCGATGATGATAATGATGGGATGCCCGATACATGGGAAGTGCAATATAGTTTAGATCCTTTGGATGGAAGTGATAATGTAACTGATGCTGATGGAGAAGGACTTACAAACATCCAAGAATATGGAATAGGCACTTCACCTCTTTCTACAGATACAGATGGAGATGGATTCACTGACTATGAAGAATATGTGACTTATGGAACAGACCCATTAGATGCGCAGGATTATTATGTTCCTGGAACTTATCCTGATCTTACAATAGAGAACATAACACTTGTATTAAACGGAAGCAGGTATGATGCTTATGTATATATAAAAAATATAGGAGATAACAGTTCCTCTTCATATAACCTGTATGCAAATGTTAATCCTATGCAACCATTCTATTATCAAGGTGATTATGAATGCTTAGGACAAGTGGGAGGGGCAGTATCTGAGGCTGAAGCCTTAGCCCCTAATGGAATCAAGATAGGATCAAGATATTTCAGCCCTGTTGAAAGCGGTGAAGTAACAATTACTGCTATGGCTGATTATAATAATGAAGTTAATGAATCAAATGAAAACAATAATCAGATGTCTAAATCTTTCAATGTAAGTGCACTCATTGCTTCTGACAACTGTCCAGATAAATGTACAAGCGGAAGCTGTGGTGATTTTAGTGGAACAAGGACATGGACGCTGATGGTATATCTTGATGGAGATGGTAATCTGGAATCAGATGCAGTAATGGATTTTGATGAAATGGAAAAAGGATTCAAGACAACAGAACAAGTAAGCATAGTAACTCAATTTGATAGAATAGCAGGATATGACTCAAATATGGGAGACTGGACCACTACAAGAAGATATAATATCCTTTATGACAACAACACAAATAGCATCGGTTCTGAAATGATAATAGATCTTGGTGAAATGGATATGGGAGAGCCTGAAACGCTTTATGATTTCATGGATTGGGCTATTGACAATTATCCTGCACAAAATTATGGACTGCTACTTTGGAATCATGGAAATGGTTGGATAATAGTATCAGAGAAAGAAGAGATAGTTGGACTCGATACATCATTTGATACAACTGATGGAAACTCATTATCAATAATAGAAATGAGAGAAGTATTCGAAGACATACAGAGCAATAAAGGTGTCACAATAGACCTGTTAGGGCATCCAGCATGCTTGATGCAAGGAATTGAATCTATGTATGAAGTCGCAGATTACGCTGATTATATTATTGGAAGCGAAGATAACATGTACACACCTAGCTGGGATTTTGAAGCAATAAGCGATTATCTGACTATGAACCCTAACACAGATGCTGAAGATCTCAGTACTGAAATTGCAGAAACATTCATGACGCATCAAGAGGCACTTCATGGAACACTTAGCGAACAGACAATATCAGTAATAGACACTTCACAGTTAGACAATCTTATAACAAAGATGGACGACTTCGCAGAAGCATTAATAGAGAATCTTGATACTTATGAGACACAAATAATATCTGCAAGGAGTTTATCAGAGGATTATGAGGATCAGAATTTTTTAGAATTGTATGATTTTGCACAGAATATATATGATAATGTACCAAACAGCGACATAAGAACAAAAGCAGTCACTTTAATGGGTATGATAAACAACACTGTATCCCTTGAATATCATGGATCAAATAGAAACAGCCATGGAATAAGCATTTATTATGATGAAGATGAATTCTTGAATGTATATAGCCAGACAGCATTTGCTCAGGCAACCAAATGGAACGAATTCCTCTTTAAGCTGATAGCTCCTGATACTTATTTATCTATTAATGGAAGAGTGGTTGATAATAATGGTGACGGGATATATAATGCTACTGTTCTCCTTAGTGGACCACAAGGAAGCATTTATACACTTTCTTCATATGCAGGATTTTATTATATATATGGAGTAATCCCTGATGGAACTTATGATTTAACAGCTGTTAAGAACGGCTATAATCCACAGACTGTAAGCATTGATGTTGAAGCAGGAGAATTATATGAAGGATATGATTTTACACTTGTTGGGACAGGAGGACAAGCATTTGGTATCACTGCACTTGTGATTAAACAAAGCGATTGTGAATATTATTATTCCACTTGGGGAGATGAAAATTGGTTTAGTGATTGGCAATGGTGGAAAGATAATTGTGAAGGATATGATTTAAATGATTATGAATGTGGAAATAGTGTATTAGAACCAGGTGAAGCATGTGAAGGAAGTGTAACATTACCTTGTACTGTTGTTGGATTTACTTCTGGACAGATGAGTTGTGATAGCTGTAGTCTTGATACATTTGGTTGTGTTGGAAGCGTTAGTAATGTTGATTATGATGGGTTAAGTGAAGCTTATGGACAATTGCAAACTTGTCAAGATGAATTGAGTATAGTTGAGGATGATTATGAAGAATGTTTGATTGAACTTGGTGAAGTAGATAATGAGAGTGATGAAATAAACTCAAGTCTAAATGAATATGAAACAAAGATACATAGCATATCAGGTGACTCTTATGAAATTACAACATACATCATAGGAGAAGAAAGCAGCGATCTTACCTGCAACATGACAATAAACAATAATAGCTTCCAAAATATGAATGTGAATGAATCCTCAACAATTAATGTTAGTGTAAATGACAGCATTTTGATTCAAGATATAATAAGCAATATAAGATTGACTGAAGAAGGAAAAGGGCTGGTGACCTTTAATATCACAAAAGATACACTAACAGTATCTGACAGCTTATTTAATTACAGCAGCCGTGATTATCAGATCAATTCAACCAGCTATAATGTGACAGTCGATGATATCTTCTTTGATAGCGGCAACCCAACAACAAGACTCAAAGTAATCCTTATGATAAATGGAGAATTAATCTCTTTATATGAAGATGAAAGCTCATATCTGCAAAATCTTAATGTTACAATTACAGATATAACACTGGAAGCATTGGAGGCTGGAAATAATTCTATCAACTATACACTAAAGATAATATAGCCAAATCTCTTATTTATACAATAGAAATTGGAAATTTCTAAGCATAAATAAGGAAAATGAGAAATTTAGCTTAGATATGCACAATATTTATATAGGAAAGTTCTCTGATTCTTATATTAATCATCAGATGGTGGATATAAATAACAAAGATCAATAGATTAGTACTTCATGGATTCAAGAGTTTTGCTAAACGTACTGAAATCCAATTCAGCGATAAGTTCAATGTAGTTCTTGGCCCTAATGGATCTGGCAAATCAAATATCCTAGATAGCTTGACATTTGTACTTGGAAAAAGCAGTGCTAAGGCTCTTCGTGCTGAGAAATCAGCTAACCTCATATATAACGGTGGAAAGAAAAAAGAGCCTGCTAAACAAGCAGAAGTAAGCATATTCTTCGATAACTCCAACATGGAATTTCCTTCTGAAGAAAAAGAAATCAAGATAACAAGAATTGTAACAAAAAAAGGACAATCAAAATATAAGATAAATGATAAAGCAAGAACAAGACAACAAATACTGGAACTAATGGGACTTGCAAAAATAAATTCAGATGGATATAACATAGTCCTTCAAGGTGATATCATAAATTTCTGCAATATGACAACAAAAAGCAGAAGAGAAATCATTGAAGAAATATCTGGCATCTCAATATATGAAGAAAAGAAAAATAAAGCTCTTCGTGACCTTGAGAAAGTGGAGAATAATGTAAGGGAAGCAGAAATAGTGCTTGCAGAAAGAAAGACATACCTAAAAGAACTCAAGAAAGACAGGGATCAAGCATTAAGATACAAAGATATGTCTGAGAAAGTTGACAGCAACAAAGCAACACTACTCAATTCACAAATAACCAAGAAAAAGAACGATAATAAGAGCATGACAAAACAGATGGATGAGCTAAAAAAAGACATAGAGAAGTATGAATCTGATATCGCTAAACTAAAAAAAGATAATGAAGAAAAGAAAGCACAGATAGATTCCATAAACAAAGAGATAGAGGAGAAAGGCGAGAAAGAACAAGTTGAGATAAATAGGCAGGTAGAACATCTCAAGATTGAGATTACAAAAAATGATTCACGGATATCACATCTTCAATCAGAACTAATAAAGATAGATCAGCGTGAAAAAGACCTAACAAGTTCACTCACTGAGATAAACGGTAAAGTAACAGGGATTGGAAACAAAAAAGAAGAACTTGAAGCTGAGAAAAAACGGCTTGAGGAAGATAAGAGACTCGTCGATGATAAAATCAAAGCATTCAGAGATAAACATAAACTGGATACTGCAGGAGATATAGACAAAGATATTGATGTGATAGACAAAAAAATTGAAGAGATGCAAAAAGAAGTACTTGAACTCAGAGAAAAACAACAAGAAATGATTAGGAAGAAAGATAATCTTGATTATCAAATTAATACTATTGATGAAAGAATTGCAAAAGTTAGTGAACTTGAAAAAGAACATAAAAGCGAGCTTGATAACATTAAAAGCAAAAGAGAAGAATTCAAGAAAACAACAATCAAACTAAATGAACTTCTTAATGAAGATAGTAAGGCCTCTTCACAACTTATGCACGCACGAAAAGATCTTGTTGACAGAAATGAGAAGTTAGCAGAGCTACAGCTTAAGGCAAATGCAGTACAATACAGCATAAATACTGATATTGCTATGAAGCGTATCCTTGAACTTAAGAAGAACATGAAAGGGATATATAATTCTGTTGCAGAACTAGGAAATGTATCACAAGAATTCTCACAAGCATTAGAAGTCGCTGCAGGAGCAAGGATAAAAAGTGTTGTAGTTGAAGATGACAGGGTAGCATCTGAGTGCATAAAATATCTTAAAAAAAATAAATTAGGGATAGTAAGATTTCTTCCATTAAACAAGATTAAAGGACCTGAAAGAAAAGCAGAACTTAAGAATATTACAAAAATGGCAGGAGTAAAAGGATTTGCTACAGATCTTATAGATTATGACCCTCAATTCAAGAATGTATTCACATATGTATTTGGTAATGCGATAGTTGTTGATGATATAGATGTAGCAAGAAATGTGGGTATAGGAAAATGCAAGATGGTCACTATGGATGGTGATTATTGTGATGTCAGTGGTGCTATGCAAGGTGGTTTCAGACACAAAAAGAAACAAGCAATGAGTTTTCGAGATGATGATACATTAAGAAAAGTTAAGGATGTAGAACTCGATGTTGCTGAAGCAAGCAATAAGATAAGCGTATTTGAGAAGAAAAAGACTGATTTGGAAGAAGAGATAATCAAATTAAGAAACTTCAAGGCAGAACTTGAAGGAGACATAATTAAGATAGAAAGATCATTGCATATCAGCGATGGTGATATTGATTCAAGCATGCAAAACAAAAAAGATCTTGTCAAAGAAGCAGATGAAGTAGAAAAAGAGTCAAGAGAATTGCAAAATAAAATCTCAAAAGAGAATACTGAACTTGCACAGCATAAAATAAAGAGACAACAACTCAAAGAACAAGTAATGCAACTAAGATCACCTACACTTATAGCTGAACTGAATACATTTGAACAAAAACGTGGAGAAATAACTGAACATGCTATCAAGATAGATTCTGAAATCAAATCTATTGAATCACAGATGGGATCCATGTTCTCAACTGAAAAAGATAACATAGATAAATTAATAAAACAACTTGATAATGAAAGAAATGACTTCAAAAAAGAAATAGAAGAACTACAAAAACTCAATGTCCAGAAAAATAAAGACTTGAAAGAGAAAGAGATACAAGCAAAGAAATTCTATGCACAGTTTAAAGAACTTTTCAATAAACGTACTACAATAAATGATGGAGTTAACAGTAATGATGTCAAAATAAACAGTAAACAACAAAAATCTAGAGACTTAGAGATAAAATCCAATACCTTATCATTAACAAATGCCAAAACAGCTGCTGAACTTGCTGGACTGGAACAAGAATTCAAACAATTTGAAGGAGTAGCACTTCTAAAAGACAAAGATGAAGAACACCTTAAGAGAGAAATATATAGATTTGAGAAAATGAGAGAAGATATTGGCAATGTAAACATGAAAGCACTTGAGATGTATGAAAATATTGAGAAAGAATACAATAGCCTAATGGAGAAGAAAAATACACTGGATAAAGAAAGGACTGATGTCCTTAACATGATTGAAGAGATAGATAAGAACAAAAAAGAACTCTTTATGAAGAATTTTGTTGTTATCAATGAGAATTTCCAAAAGATATTCCTGACACTTTCAACAAAAGGTCAGGCATTCCTTAATCTTGAAAATCCTGAAGATCCATTTGAAGAAGGTGTTGAGATAAAAGTTAGAATAACAGGAAATAAATTTATGGATATAAAATCATTATCTGGTGGGGAGAAGACAATGACTGCTCTTGCATTCATATTTGCAATACAAGAACACAATCCTGCCGAATTCTATATTATGGATGAAGTTGACGCAGCACTTGACAAGAAAAATTCCGAAAGACTAGCTGGACTTGTTAAACAATACTGCCATAAAGCACAATACATTGTTATTTCACATAACGATGGCATAATCTCTAAAGCTGATACATTGTTTGGCATCTCAATGGATGAACATGGTATGAGCAAAGCTACTGGACTTAAAATTTAAGTTTATTCTGAAGCTATAAATAAGGGATTACATTTATAAATGGTTCAAGGACTAGATATAGTGATAGGTATGTTTGAAGTATATACAGGAAAGAGAAAGATAAGCAGAGATGATTTGTTTGCTCATGTAAGCCAATGCGTTGCAGTCGGTACACTTTGTGAGAGAGCAAGAGTTGGCGCTATAGCTCATGTACATAGCCATACAGACCATGAAAGACTTCTTGATGATATGTTTGAAGCGCTCATAAGCGTATATGGCGAAGTAAAAGAAGTTTATGTTGTAGGTGGAGCAAATACTTTTGTTCCAGGACATGGGCCTATCTGGGGCGAAAGGACAGTTGGAAGAGTCACAAGATATCTAAGCAAGAACCTATCTAGAGCACATGTTAATTATGATGTTATTGGATCAAGTGGAAATGCAAAAGATCTTGTAATGTATACTTCTCTGAAGTTTGTTGATGTAACAAATAGTTAAGTATAGAACTTCTAATAATCTATTCTCATGTCATTGGACATACATCCTAATAATATTTATTAAGGTCAAATTCTTTCTTAGTTATTATGAAGATTAGTTCTAATTGCATAATCTGTAAAGGAAGAGATCCTGCTAAATATTGCGGCAGGACTGCATGCCCAATCATCTTGAAAAGCCAGGCTGTAGCAAAAGTCAAAGATTTCAAGATGAGTGAAGATTTCAGCAGTCAGTCCCCTAGTGTCTTTGTTGGGCATTATGGTTATCCTAAAGTAAATGTAGGGCTACTTAGCCCTCCTGAGAGAAAAGATGATACTTGGATCTATGACGCACCAAGAGCATGGGCAAAACTAGGCTATAAAGTCCCACAAGTAGTTGATTACAGATCTTCACTTATAAATTCTAGAGCAAAATCTGATGTGAAATCAGCTTCCTCTGCATCTTCTTCAGGAAAGATAATAGAGATTGCACAAGAGATAAGCCAGGCTTCAAGACCTGTTGATGTAGAAGTACATCTGAACAAAAAACCAAAAGTACAGACCAATTTTGATCCATATGTTGCTCCAACTGGACCAAATGCAAATGCAAAGAGTGCGACTATCACTTCAAATTCACACATTAAGAAACAAGTACAAAAAAGAGTCGATGATACTGATCTTCTTTCTAACAAAGCAGTAACTGAACTTTATGGGAGAGGATATGATGAAAACTTCCTTTCAAAGCTACTCTCCATGGGTAATCTTGGCATTGGAAAGAACAGAAAACTTGTGCCTACAAGATGGTCAATCACAGCAATTGATGATAATGTAGGAAAAGATATGCTAAATCAAGTAAAAGAATATGAACCAATGGAATATAGCTTGTTCTTTGGAGGATATATGGGTAATTATTACATCATCCTCGTATTTGAAGACGCTTGGCAATATGAATTATTTGAGACATATATGCCAAATGCATCATGGAACCAAGACAATGAAGTAAGCTATACAACTGATTATGAAAGTTTTGAGGGAAGAAAAAGTTATGCTTATAATACAGCTGGTGGATATTACGCTGCAAGACTACCTATCATAGAGTATTTTAAGAAAAATAAAAAACAAGGGTGCGTGCTTGCACTGCGTTTTATTACTGGAGAATATACATGTCCTTTAGGAGTATGGGTAGTACGTGAAGCAACAAGAAAATCAATTGAGGGAAAGAGGCATTGCTTCGAGACAAAAGAACAGATGATAGAATATGCAAAGTTCATTGCTAAGAAGAAATTCAACTTCGACCTGGACGTGCTACTTAAGGAAAGCGTTATATATGATAATGTCCGTAAACAAATGAAATTAAGCGCTTTTGTAAAATGAGGGGAAAATGAAAAAAAATCAATTCGCTACATTGGTAAGTGCAGTTAAAGAGAACCTTGAAAAGATAAAGAAGAAGAAAATTAATCTTAGCGGTAAGATTGATTTTACAGAATTCAAATCTAGTGAAGGGAAATACATCCTTGACATGTACAAGCATAATCTCTCAAGACTGCAGGGTCTGATAAATAATGCAGGCATCCCTGGCAGAGTAAATGAACTACTTAGACTTCTGAGTGTCAATGACATAGATGGAAATATGAAAGTCATCGAGGAACTAGAATATTTTGAGGATATAGAGATACAGCCACAAAGAGCAACTGTAAAGATTTCAAAAGTACCTGATGAGATAAGAGAAGAAGTCAAAGTTGACCTAAACGAGCTTGACAAATGCTTTAAGCATGGTTGCTATAGGAGTTCTGTCATATTATGCGGTAGAATAATGGAAGTTTGCTTACATGCAAAATATTACAAAGTTACTGGTTTTGATATACTTGAAAAAAATCCAGGGATTGGACTTGGAAAACTAATAGCGAAGATGGCTGAGAAGAATATCAAGATTGACCCAGGACTTACACAACAGATACATTTAGTCAATAATGTAAGGATATTCTCTGTACATAAAAAACAAAGAACTTTCATACCTTCAAGACAACAGACAGAAGCTATTATTCTTTATACGTTTGATGTTATTGATAAATTATTTTGAAAAGGCTCATTGAATATTTATTCTTTACTACTAGCCATTATATTGTTCTACATATGACTTACTAACCAAAGACTAGTTGTTTCTAAGAAAAATATTGTAGTGACAGCGTTTACTGTAAAATTGATCACTGATTGATGCGGCGGATAATGGATTATGAAAATACCGACAAAATGAAGTAGAATGTTGTAAGTGATGATAAGTATTTTTCCACCTGTAACTACTCCAAACCCTTGTAAGAATATGCTTAGAATAGCTAAAAAACCATAAATCATTATTTGAAATACCAATACTTGAGTTATTCTGCTTGAGAGCAGAGTTGAGGCTATAAGCATCAAGATTGCAAGAATAAAGCCCATAACTGCGCCATGTGTAAAGAAAAATAGGATACTGGCAAATGTGACAAGCTCAAAACCTATTGAATGTATAAAACGCTTATAGATCTTTGAGAATGACCCTATAATTACTAAAAAAATTGTCAATATGAATGAAAAAATATCACTGAAAAAGAAAAGTAAGAGTGAAAAGATAATCAAGCCTATCATGAGTTTCTTAAGTGTGCCTCTAACCTTCTTTTTTTTTGTAAGTTCCCACCAATGTTTCATGAAGCAAGCACCTTGAATATTATCTCACTGAAATATTTGAAAAGTATAAAATTAAATAATATGCTACCGAAGAAATATATAATGTTCTTGACAATATCAAATCCTATCACTGTCAGAGATATTATCGATAAAATATTGAATACAATCATCAAGATTATACCTGCCATAGCTATGCCAAATGTACCTACAGGGATGAAAAAAGCTAAAATCCCAACAGCAAGGAATATTCCTAAACTTACAAATAAATCAATCTGAATATTTCCCATGAGTAAAGAGGATATCGACATCATTAAGATTGCAGCTAGAAGACCATAACCAAGACCATGACAATAGAAAAACATTATTGTTGCAAAAGGTATGAATTCTATTCCAAAATTGATATTGCCTGTTGCACGAGTGAACTGGCTTGAAAGGCATCCTAAGACTAAAAGCATTATACTAAATACCAATGATAATAGGGCCTTATTGAATATAACCAGCAAAAGAGTAAAGAAGATTACTGCAGACATGATAATCAAAGGTTTTCTCTTCTTCTTGCTTAGAATTATGTTCTTAAATTTCATTAGGATCAGCTATTTTCGAGAACTTATATGAGTTCTGTATTATTAAATTATTTCTTGAAAGATTCCAGATCTTTTCTAAATTTAGCAATGGTATTAACAATATGATCTGGTTGCGTATTCAATATATTTGATGTCTCTTGAAGTATGTCTCCCTGGAATTTGTCCTCAGAAGTCAAATTAAAGAGGTCATCTGTTAATTCTTTGCTTTTTTTTGAGGCTTTCTTTGCTTTCTTCCATTTTGAGAATAGTTCAGTTGCTCTTGCTGGTATTTGCTCTTGTTTACAATCAAGTGTTTTTGCAATAGTTTTCAAAAGATCCTCTTGACCTTGTGATTGTTCCTGCGCCCTCTCTCCTGCAACATATGTCAAACGAACAATACCATCACTAATCTTGTTTGATTTTATAAGTTTGATATTACCAGCCTGTTCTGTGTTATCAAGATGTGTTCCTGCACAACATTCAACATCGATTGATTCTTTATCATTTCCAATTATTACCATCCTGAGATTATTTCCAGGAATTGCTCCACCCTGATATATATTAAGACCGTATTTTTGCTCTGCTTGATCCCTTGTAAGGAAGAATTTCTTAACAGGAATCTTCTGTTTCACTATCTTATTTGCTTCTGTTTCTATTTCTTTCATCTGATTGTCAGTTAGACTTTCATAATGAGTAATGTCTAATGTAGCCTTATCTGTGGTCTTCTTTGCGCCAATCTGATTAACATGGTTTCCAAGCACTCTTTTTGCAGCTGCATTTATTATATGCGTTGCAGTATGATGCTTTGTGAGCTGCATTCTTCTATCTTTATTAACCATACAGTCTACTTTATCACTGTTCTTGAAATTATTATCTGGAACAATATGCACTACTGCTTTACCATATTTTAAAACGTCAACAACTTCAAAATCACCAATACTCCCTATATCATTCACTTGCCCACCAGAAGTTGGATAAAAAGCAGTCTGGTCTAGTATAACATATTTATCTTTTACATATCGTACTTTTGCATCAAATTCAATAAAACTAGGATCATCAAAATAAAGAACCTTAGTCTCTTCATCGTCAGAAACATCGATATCAAGCTCTTTATGTGTAGCATGCACTTGTTCTTTCTTCTCATGAAGTTCAGATACTAATGCATAAAAATTATCAGGAACAGATATCTCTTTTCCTAACTTTTTTGCTTCTTCTTTTATCATCTCTGGATTAATTCCATTTGAATCATAAAGCTCTAGCAAAGTTTCTGTTGTAACATCTTTTTTTATTATCCTTTCAACTATTGTTTTTGCTTTCTCTTTGCTTGCTATGTATTTCTTCTTCTCAACATCTAAAATCTTTGTAACATCTTCAAGATTCTTGGATAATTCTGGGAAAAGATCTTTTAATTCTTCTGCATGCCACTTAGCAACATCTGCCATATCAACATCCCATCCAAACTTGTCAATAAAAGATTGTGAACGCCTGAAGATAACTCGAAGATTATATCCACCACCTACATTACTTGGAAGAGCACCGTCATTTAATGCGACCAACAGAGTTCTTGCATGCTCTGCTACACTGTATATTGCAGTCATAGGCATAATCTTATTTCTTAGCTCTTCTACTGAAAGATTAAGTTTTTTTGCTACATCAGCCCATGCTTCCTCAATATTTTCCACCTCATCTACATTAAGGAATGCTGAATATGCTGAGAATTTTTTGTATAAATCATGATCCATCTCTATTTTTGCAAGTTTTCTTAGCTTTTTGAGTGTCTCTGGAAATGTTGCTTCGTAAATGTTTGGCGTTCCTTGGCTAAACCACGCAATTCTTTCCATACCTAGCCCCATATCAAGGACTTTTAACTTGAGAGGTTGATTACCTTTTGGAGTCTGCTCAAACATTGTATAAACTTGATTGAAGAGTTCTACTCCTCTTGAGAAGAATTCCATGCAAGGCCCAAAGCTTCCGCCTCCTGCCCAAGCATCTTCATGAATAGTAATTTCTTCTTTTGGAAGACCTATACCTATTGTGAGAAATTCATAGATATCCTGGAATAATTGTTCCTGATTCCATTCTGCTTCATCAACAAATACGTGTTGACCTATCATCACAAATCCAGTCAGATGACTGCCAGTAATGCCGACGTTATCCACATCTCCAAATCTTAATGAGAATTGAGGGATTATCAGCTTTTTTGCTGGTGGTTTGACTTCCCCTGTAACAACATAAGGCTGAAAAGCTGCAATGCTTGCCATTACAAAGTCTGCAGTAGGATTCCACCTTGCCACAACAGGATACCTGTTAACTGGTTTATAACCCTTTGGCTTAAGCATCTCAATGATTTTTTTCCATACCTCTACATATGAAAGCTGTACCTTACTTGGATTATTACTTATTACATTAAATCCTCCACTACAGGAAGGATCGCCGCAGTGAAACTGCTGTTCATTAATAGTCCAGAAATGAATCTTGCATGATTGACACTCCTTTCTCATAAAGCCTTCCTTTTTCAGGTACGCAGTAGGATAATATTTATCAGGATGCTTAGATGCCTCTAGCTTAAACTTCTTCTTAACTTGTTTGTCTGGAAGCATTGCCATAATATGAGAACTGAGTATGAGTTATATTATAAAGTTTTCTTAATTTCCAACTGAAATCTTCAGAGGGAGAGAAGCATAATTTGTTCCATTCTCATAGCTTACTGATATGTTAAAACCTATATTTTTCTCATGCCATTCTTTAACAGCCTTTATTTTGATTGGGAGCTTAATTGCAATCTTAGGTCTAAGGTTGAATCTGGGGGATTTAAGTGCAATATTTTCTTTAATTGAAGGACATAAAGGATCATTCTTTAAACAAGAGATCTCAATATTCATCTCAATTTCCTTATCAAATGTACTCAACACACTTAGATCAACCATAACTTCCTCACCAAGATTTATTTTTATATCATCTTCTATAGAAAGCATAGAGGTTTGTGTGTTATCCTCTGTAGATATTACAAGTGCAATTGAACCTGCACCAGGAAACAGCATATTTGATATGAACACTGCACACATTGTGTATAAAATAGGAATGATAATTATCAACCAGAAAGCATTGAACATATAAGATTGACTTTTTAGGAAACTTTTCTTTCTTCTTATTGCTTTTATGAACTTGTATAATTGATGAAATCCAAAAATAAGTGATATTGTATTACCCAGTATTATTAAAGCAAGTATGAATGGATCCATTATATTGATTTATAAGATGAGATATTATAAAGTTTTCTGAGTTGGAATGGTAATCATTTACATAATATTTACATGATATTAGCCTCAGAAAGGTTTAAAAAGGCAGTTTCATTCTCGATTAATATGGCAAATGAAGCAAATGCAGATAGAAAATATGGAGTTGTTATAGCTGATAACAATTATGGGATGATGAAGATGTTCCTGGAGACTCTTGAACGCGGAGGAGCTAAAGTTAAGGAGCTTCAGACAAGGACAGATGTACTAAGATGGGATAAGTCTGCTGATTTATCCAGAAGAAGTGAAGATATTAAAGATTTAGTTGAGATTGCTGATGATATTGAATTACATATATTGTATGATAAAAAAAGCGCTGCCAGATATGTAGGCAGAAATGCTGATTCTCTTGATCTTGTAATAATGAATCGTAGTAGGATACATTCACCTGATGATATGGATGGAGCTGAAGCTATCAGACATATGAGAAAAGAAGATTATGGTGGCTGGATAATGGTACAATCAACATTCCTTACACAAGAAATGGCAGGTGAAGTCAAAGCAGCAGGAGCAAATGACGTCAGACAAAAAGGATTAGCTTCTGAAGTCGTAAGTTATATTGTTAATAGATATAAACAAGATAGGGCTTGATTCTTTTAGATATTTCTTTTAGATATTATTTATATCTTAAATTAAACAGATAAACAGATGTTTTAGATCCTATCTCATCTCTTTATCCATCTTCTCGTAGAATTTCTTCCAGTCTTCATTGTGGTATAAGTAAATACTAGCTAATTTGTATTGAAGAGCCATTCTTGCTATAAAATCAGTCTTATCAAGATCATTATACTGATCTTTTGTCTCCTGTGTCACTTCATGTAAATCATTATCGAAATCATAGAATATCTTCTGAAAAAACATCATGAAAAACTTGTCTGTTAAAGGAAGCTTTGGATTATTCTTCATCTCTATTATGAATTGAGTCCATTCCTTTATCATAAAATCCTTCTCTTTAATACCACAAGAGTCAAGCCAAGACTGAATAGTATGTTTTTGTTTACTATCAAATCCTATGCATTTCTCTTTAGGAATATAATATTGTATAGTATCATCCTGATTAAACATCCTCCCCAATGGAAAAAGCCTGCATCTTGCAGGTCTTGAATCATAGATCTTACATCCTTCGTCGAAGAATACACATACAGGAGAAGTCTTGAGATAACATCTTAATACTTTTGCTTTTGAATCAAACCAAAATCTGGAATAGCGCTGATGAAACTCATGTGAAGTAATGTTTAATCTTTGACATATTTGCATTATGTCAAAAGGATACAGAGCTACATCATTCATACTGCAGCATTCCTTACAACCCTTTACACACCTAAATTTGAAAGTATTATGAAGCTTTTTCTCCTGCATGTCTTTATTGAAGTCAATTATTTGTCTCATAGTAGATTTTCTTAAGGATTAATTATCAATTCTATTTTTCTAATAATCAGTTCTAGCTTATAATATTTTCTTTATCTTGAAATGAGGAACAGAACCAAAGAGCGTATGAGAATCCCCATCTATCTTAAATCCATTTTTCAAATAGAAATCAGTTGCTGATTTTCTTGCATTTGCAATGATAGATTTTGCACCTTTCTTTTTTGCTTCTATTTCTAAAGCGTCATATATCTTTTTCCCTATGCCTTTTTTCTGATAGCCTGGATTAACTGCCATAAACCTTATCTGTGCTTCTTCTGAGGAATTGAAATGAGCTCTTCCTACACCAATAACCTTGCCGTCTTCTATCGCAGCCATATGAACTGCTTGGTCTTCTAATTCATCCTTCTCTGATCCCTTTGGCTGTTGCCATGGTTCTCTTAGGACTTTCCAACGTAGATCATAATATTGATTGAATTCTTCGTCTGTCACGGGAGATCTTATTTCCATCTTAACAAGAGTATTCATTGCTATTTTATTAATCTTTTTGATAAAATTTATAATGAGTGCAAAAAAATATAGACTAATGGAAAGATATGATATAATCATAATTGGAGCGGGGCCTGCTGGACTTGCATTAGGAAGCGAACTGTCAAAGAAACATCAGATCCTTATCATTGAAAGGAATAAGATAGGAATGACATCTAAAGCATGGACCTGTGAGAGAAAGATTGTTGAAAAAGCAGGACTTGGAAAGTTTATTTCTGTCTCTTTTAATAAAGCTTATATCAAGTCCTATAAAGACAATAAATTCTATGTAAAAGGCAAATATGTATCCGTGGATGATAAAGGGTTGTTGTTGCATTTTGCTGATAATATCAAAAAAAATGGTTCTAAAGTAATAGATATATGTAGATTTATCTCAATAACTAAGAGAACTAATGAAGAAGTCAGAATAAGGACAAATAAAGGAGTTTTCTCTTGTAGTTTACTTATTGATTGTTCTGGTGTTGAATCTAAACTTGTAAAGAAAACTAAACTTTATGAAAGAATATTTTATTTTCCAGTATATGGTGGCATTTATGATATAAGATTAAAAGAAGATGAAATAAATCTGTTTGAAACAATACTCAAGAGAAAACCACTTAATTATTTAGAATATTTCCCTGTGACTAAAAAAGAGATAGTATTTTATACATTCCAATATATTAATCAAAAGAAAAATGCTTCTTATCTTAAAAGAATTCATGCTGAACACCTTAGAAAATGTGCTCTTAAAGGCAAGCTTGGTAAAAGGAAGAAAGAGATAAAGGGCATAATACCTCTTGGAATGATGAGAAAACATGCAATAGATAATGTATTCTTTTTTGGAGACACTAGCCTGATTGGAGCCCCTATGGTAGGCACAGGTTTTACAAATATATTACAGCATTATAAAAAATTTGCAAAACATATATCGGATAAATTAATGAAAGGACAACTTAGCGAGAAAGAACTAAATTATGAATACAGTGAGTTTGAACAAATAAACAGGACAATGCAGACAATATTAGGTGTAATATTTCTTAAGGTTAGTCCAAAAGACTTTGATATTGTCGTTGATATTTTAGAGACATTACCAAATAAAATAGTATGGAACCTAATATTTCTAAGACTCACATTAAAGCAATATGAAATAATATTAAAGAAATTGATTGAAGAAGTAGGAATTAAAAGACTTGCAAAAATGCTTCCAAAAGAAGACTTTTTGTTTATCATGAAAGAAATGGGTGAAGTTATTGAAGAAATAACTGTTGAAGAAGCTGATAAATTATTTCATAAGCATAATAAATCTGTTTAAAGAGAAAATCTTGTAGAAATTAAAAATAACTTTTTCCTTCTGGGCATTCATGTTTTGTTATCTGCTCTTGATACTTTGGATTGTAGAGCTCTATCACCTTGTATTTGCCTGAAGTGGTGTTAGTAGTGCTGTTTATTGTCTGTTCAAGCATAAGAATCTTACCCCAATACAACCATTTGCCATCAATATTATGGACCAAAAAGCATCTTGTAGGTGGAATATGAAAAATCCTTGCACCAGATTTATTATTGAACTCAAAGATAGTATCTTTTACCTGATCAAATGTGATTGGGCTAGATTTATGCTTCTTAATATCAAGAATACTTGTTGGAAAACCTTGTTCTGAAGTTATCTGCAAGGTATCGTTAAGTTCTATGTTGCTGCCCATTATAGATTTCAAATTAGAAGAGATATATAAAATTGATGCATAATCAATAATGCAACGAAAAAGAAAAACTAAATTTAAATTAGAAGTATTTACCCGTCAATCATCTCAATCTCAATATTAAGGTCTTTTGGTATTGGAACTCTCATAACAAGACGTAAAGCACGTTCATTGATACCAAGATCAATAAGGCGTTTATGAATCCTCATTTCGTAACGTTCCCAAGAAGCCTTTCCTTCACCATCAGGTGATTTCCTTGTTGTAAGCTTGAGTTTTTTTGTTGGTAGAGGAATTGGTCCTCTCATTTCTACTCCAGTCTTTTCTGCAATGTTTTTAATGTAGGTACATACCTCATTGACTTTATCAATGTCGATACTCGCTAACTTTATTCTTGCTTTTTGCATTGTTCTACCCTATGATAATCAATTAATCGGTTATCATAACCATTCATTGATTGAAATTTTATTAAAATAAAATAAAAAAGGGAAGTAAGGAAACTTACTTCTGAGTTATGTCGATACACATACCAGCTGCAACTGTAGCTCCGCTGTCTCTGATAGCGAATCTTGACAATTGTGGTATTTCACTTTGCTTCTCGATAACCATTGGTTGTACAGGTTTGATCTTAACAATCGCTGCGTCACCGTTTTTGATGAAGTCAGGATTTTCTTCAAGAACTTCGCCTGTTGATGGATTGATTTTTTTCTCAATCGCAGTTATTTGACAAGCAATCTGTGCTGTGTGTATGTGGAATACTGGTGTATAACCGATAGTCATAACAGATGGATGATTCAAAACAACAATCTGTGCTGTAAATTCAGTAGCAACTGTTGGTGGTTTATCATCTGTACCCATTACGTCTCCTCTAGCTATATCCTTTTTACCCCAGCCTCTTACGTTGAAACCAACATTGTCTCCTGGTTCTGCTTCTTGATACTGTTCATGGTGCATCTCGATTGATTTAAGTTCACCAGGAACTCCTTTTCCTTCTCTTCCAGGTGTTGCGATAACTTTCTGACCTACTTTCATAAGTCCTGTCTCAACTTTTCCTACTGGAACAACTCCAATACCTGTGATGTTATATACATCCTGAAGTGGTACCCTCAGTGGTAAATTTGTTGGTTTTTCTGGAACATTTAATTCATCAAGTGTTTCAAGAAGTGTTTTTCCTTTATACCAAGCCATCTTGTCTGTTTTCTTAGCAACATTATCTCCTGGTAATGAAGCGATTGCAAGGAAAGGTACTTCTTCAGGTTTATAACCAACTGTCTTAAGCAGGTTACTTACTTCTTCTTTAACACTGTTAAATTTGTCTTCGCTGTATTCAACACCTGAGATATCCATCTTATTTATTGCAATTACTAATTGGTTTACACCAAGAGTTCTTGATAAGAAGATATGCTCTTTTGTTTGAGCGTTTACACCATCGTTAGCTGCAACAACAACAACTGCTGCATCAGCTTGTGAAGCGCCTGTAATCATGTTCTTGATAAAGTCCTTGTGTCCAGGTGCATCGATAATTGTAAAAGTGTATTTGTCTGTATCGAACTTCTTATGTGCAAGGTCGATTGTAACTCCTCTTTCTTGCTCTTCTTTTAGGTTATCCATTACGAATGCAAATTCAAATCCGCCTTTTCCTAATTCTTGAGCTTTATCCTTAAGTTTTCTCATTTCCTGTTCAGGTACATTACCTGAGTCGAACAATAGTCTACCTACTGTTGTTGATTTACCGTGGTCAACATGTCCGATAAACACCAAATTTAGGTGTGGTTTTTCTTTAGCCATTATAAACCCTCCAATTGTTATTCTTTAATTTTTAATTGTGACTTTTTTGTAGAATGATGATTCTGGATTTATTTATAAAGGTTATGGTGGAATGGCATAGCCAGCCAGTTAGGAATATAATAATAACTAAAAATTCAGTTAAAAGGGTAGCTATCATATGCGTATGACTTAGTCTTGACCTTATAGAATTTAACACTATATTCATAGTTAGAGCCATGTTTTGAATGTGTATTCGCAACAGGTGTTGAATAAGTCTTATATGTACCTAAATGAGGTCTTTTCTCACGGAAAGTAGGTCCTGATGTAGTACTTGTAGTCGCTGATTGAGTATAAGATGAGCCTGAATACCTGCCAGATGAACTTAATGAAGAACCAGAACCTGAGCCATATCCACTCCTATCATAATTATACTGCTTTGTACCACCTGTACCAGTACCATATGCATTTGTTGTATAATGCGTTGACCAAACCCTCGGACTAGGACGGGTATAATCAGTTGTCACATACCTAGCATGTGGAACATCATATGTAACAGAAGTTTTTCCTGTGTTATAACTATCCCCATAATCTGTTGTCACATAGACGGTGTTCGAATCAGATTTAGTCTTTTTGCTTCCATAATCACACCTAATGTAATTATCATTATAGTCTACAAGATAATTATCTCTAACAAATTTATTCTCCTTAACATAACCGGATCTACCATTATTCTGCTTATAATCATGAGAACCATAAAATGCTTCCCTTGCAGGATCATTATTATAATCATATGCAATTGTTAGAGGTAAGAGTAATGAAATAGACATAATTAAAAAGAAAATTCTTGTAAACATATTAGATAACCCCCTCATATCAGGTGGGAATGCCTTATAGATATATAAAGATTATGCTTTTGTCACCACCCTATAGATGCGACAGTTGTGCGAATAATATAAAAAACAAAGAAATAAAGACATTATAATGGCAAAAAGATTCTGGGAAATAGACTGCTTAAGAGGAATCGCAGTGCTACTCATGATAATATACCATCTGATGTATGATCTTGAATACTTCTTTGGATATAATATCGGTTTAAACTCTGGAAGATGGTTTATCTTTCAGAGAATAATTGGCATGATGTTTGTCATAATAGTTGGTATTTCTCTGACATTGAGCTATAATAGATATAATAGATCCCAGAAAGGAGGAGTCAAAGATAGCTTCATAAGATATGTAAAAAGAGGAGTATTAATATTTTTAGGTGGATTAGTCCTGAGCCTAATCACATATACAGCTATAGGAAAAGGATTTATTGTATTTGGAATACTGCATTTTATAGGGCTTAGCGTAATCATTAGTTATCTATTCCTTAAAATGAAGATTATCAACCTAATCCTAGGAATAATTATGATAATAGCAGGAATAATTCTTCAAGGGTTTACTTTCTCATTTGGATGGTTGTTATGGGCAGGACTAGTCCCGCAAGGATTTTATTCAGTAGATTATTATCCTATGCTTCCTTGGTTTGGTTTTGTATTGATTGGTATATTTGCAGGCAACATATTATATAATAAATATAAGAGACAATTCGTGCTAAAAGATATATCTGGAAATAGGATTGTTTCTTTTTTTATATTTCTTGGGAAGAAAGCATTTGTGATTTATTTTCTGCATCAACCAATAGTTTTAGGAATATTATATCTGTTAAGAGCATTATATATCATTTGAAATTACTGGCTCTGTAAAAAGTCTCGCTAACGCTCTGGTTAGCAGCTTTAAATCATTAACATATTTTTTCTATAGCAGACATTTCCCGGATGGAGCCTCCCCTTTGTCTGCTCTTTTATTTAATAGATTATAATTTAACTGATGCTGCTAACCTACACTTTCTACAGAGCTGAAGCTACCCAAATATATATAAATAAGTAAAATCCCTCTGAAGACAGCATGAGATTAGATAGTATTTTTCTGAATCCAGTTGGACTTTATACATTATTAGCACTTATACCATTCATAATTTTTTATATCATAAAGCCTAAGCCTAAGAAGATCATCATCCCATCCCTTATGTTTTTCATAAAGGATAAATCTAAATCAAATTTAAACTCATTCTTACAAAAATTCTTCAGTGATATATTCTTCTTCTTACAACTGTTCATTTTATTATTATTAATGTTTACAATAGCTAAACCATTTTTAGTTGTTCCAAGCATCAGTTATGCAGATAGCATGGTATTTGTAATAGATGCTTCTGCTTCTATGAACGCTATTGAAGATGGCAAAACGAGATTTGAAAGAGCAATTGAGACTGCACAAGACAATATAGAAGGAAAGAATACAATCATCCTTGCAACAGATCAAAGTCAACTTATGCTTGAAAATGGTGGAAGAAGCGATACTAAAAAAATGTTAGAAACACTAAAATGCAGAGAGACTCCTTCATCAAATGTCTATGATACTATTGTTCTTGGAGAGAATTTTGCAGTAACTGATAAATCAGCAGTATTTTTCATAAGCGACTTTTCTAATGATTTAGTAGAGAGAGAATTTCTAAGAGCAAAACTATATCTTGAATCAAAAGGAATTGATGTATTCTTTGAAGATGTATCCCGCAACAAAGCAAGAAACGTAGGAATCATTGATTTAGAAGTCAAAGAAGGGGAAAGTACAGTATGGATAAAAAACTTCAATCCAAATACTGAGACATTTAATCTAAAATATGGAGATAAGACAGAAACAATCACAATAGAACCACTTGATGTTGTATCATATTCATTCACTTCGCTTACAGGAGAATCAACTGTTGAGATAGATGTAAAAGATGATTTTAAAATTGACAATTATGCATATATATCAACACCTGCAGAATCAAGCATAAATGTCATGATAATAACAAATGATGATGAGAAATATCTTACAACAGTACTTGGGATAATGAATAAGATTAATGTAAATATCCAAAAACCACCGATAGTATCTTTTGGTGATCCTGATATAATAATTATTGGAAATATAGATAAAAAAGTTTTGATACCAGGAGATATATCCAAAGTAAAGGGACTTGTTAGCGATAGTGGTATACCAGTCATAATACTGGCACAAGATAAGATTTTGGATCTTGGTCTGGGAAATTTACTTCCAATTGAATTTGAAAAATCAGACCCTATAACAGTTACAGATCTGAGAAGCAGTTATAACATAGTACCCACACAACCAAATTCATACCTAACACCAACTGAAAGCTTGGGACAGACAAGAAAAATATATCAAACAAAAGAAAATGATAATGTAATAACATATGCATACTCTATGAAGAATAATTATCCAGTCATCACATTATCCTCATATGGACTTGGTAAAGTCCTCTTCTATGGGTTATTTGATGAATACTCTGATTTCAAAGCAGATTCATATTATCCAGTATTTTGGAAACGTGTAATTGATTTACTTCTCGGTGGAAAGACAACTGCAGAAATAAACAAACAAGCTGGTTATATGCAAATCCTTGGGAAAGAACAAACAGTAGACACACCTAAAGGAAAAAGAACAGGAAAAATTGTCAGCCTGGATTACACTGGTTTTTACAGATTCAACACATATACTATTGCAACAAATATACTCTCAGAAGAAGAGCAAAGACTAAATAAAGACAGCATAACCATAGAAGCTTCTGATTTATCAGTTGAGTCAAAAAAGATCCAGAATGAAACAAGAGATAAAGAAATAACATTCATATTATTAGTCATTGCGACAATATTTTTATTAGCAGAATTCATATTATTAAAATTTAGAGGTGATTTCTAATCTTATTCGTACATCCTAATTATCTTTGGTGGATAATACCCTTGTTAATCGTATTAATTATCTCGTTAAAAAAAGATTTTATTAGGATCGATCATGACTTAAAAGAGAACATAGGATTCATGAAGCGTAGAAAAATTCTGAAAGTATTCATGTTTATAACTAGACTGATGATATTTGGCTTACTTATCATATTATTTGCTAAACCTTTCATAGAACTTCAGACAACAGAACAAGGAAGTCCAAAAGTAACAATACTAATAGATAATTCATCATCAATGTCGGTATATGATTTAAGTTTTATTGAAAAGTTTACAAAAGATGTAAAAAAAGATATGCCTGTTAATGTGCGTTATATCACATCTGATGGACTTACTTCAGACCTAGGGGATGAACTCATATCATATATAGAGAACAATGCAAATATATTGATGATTAGTGATTTACAAACAACAAATGGAATAAGCCTTGAGGACGCAATACTACATACTACATTACTTAACTCAACAGTCTCTGCTATTAAAGTAGAAAGTGAAACTACAGATGCAGGGGTTTGGATTGAAGGGGAAGATAAGGCAACAAAGAATAAGAATGTAAGCTTTACAATAAATGTCAATAAATTTAACATGGATGATTATAATATAATGGTAAGTGTTGATGGCGAAGCAATATATAATGCAAGAGACACAAAAGAAAAAATAACTTTCACTAGATCTTTTGATATCGGGGAACATACAATCACTGCAAAACTAATGGGGGAAGACGATATCGCAGAAAATAATATCTTCTATAAGACAATAACAATAGTACCTCAGCCAAAAGTATTGTACGTGACAAGAACAAACTCAAAATTACCAGACATACTTGGACAACATTATCAAATCATACAGAAGTCTTCAGTACCTAGTGATCTTTCGTCATATTACGCTATAGTCATGGAGGATATGAATACAAATCAGATAGGAAATATCAAAGAGATTACTGATTTTGTTTCAGAAGGCAATGGACTTCTAGTAATAGGTGGAATGAACTCATTTGATAGAGGAGGATACAAATCATCTGTGTTTGAAACTATACTGCCTGTCAAGATAGGAAGAGGAGAGAAGAAACAAGGTGACTCAAATATTGTAATACTTATAGATATGTCAGGATCCACTCAAAATTATTGGACTAATGATGCTGAGGGTAATCTTGTAGAAGTGAAGGATACAAACCCAATAGATGTCATAAAAGCACTTGCAATCGATGTCATAGAAACACTCAACAGAGGCAATAAGGTAGGTGTTATTGCATTTGCAATACCTGACCCTGAAGAGAAGGAAAGAAATTCATTCAAAGCAGTCAAAATAGCTGACATTGAGATGCTTGGAAATATAAAAGAGAAAGCAATAGATAAAATATCAAGAATACAATCACAAGGACAAAGTCTATTTGATGTAGGATTTGCAGGATCATATTCATTGTTGAAACATGAGACAGGAAGCAGAAATGTCATATTGATAAGCGATGGTGGGAAAAACATCTATTCTGTCATCAAAGAGAACGCACTCAATACTGTAAAACTCATGGCAGATCAAGGGATACAGACATATACAGTAGGTGTCGGAAGAGAAGGAGGAGTAGATGAAGAATATCTTAAACTCCTTGCAACATCTGGAAATGGATTGTACTTCCCTGTAGGACAAGAAAATAGACTTAAGATATTATTTGGAACACCTGAGGAGAAAGAACAAGGAGATGAGATGAGCCTATTTGTACTCAACCCTTTACATTTCATAACAAAAGATTTAGAACCTGACGCTGTAGTATATGGTTTTAATCAAGTAGTGCCAAAAAGCCTTGCAAAAGTCATAGTGACTACTGATTCTGGCGAGCCTGCACTAACAGAGTGGAGATATGGACTTGGAAAAGTAATCGCACTTACAGTGTTCTCTGGAAACAGCGGACTTGGACAAATGCTTAATGGAGATAATTCCAGACTTATAACAAGATCACTTAATTTTGTCATAGGAAACCCTGAAAGAAAACAAGAATATGTAATAGATATACAAGACACATACATAAATGAACTGATAAATATCAATGTAATATCACAAGAATATCCTAAATCAGATATAGAGCTTACAAAGATAAAAGATAATGAATATATCGGCAAGATGAAACCATTTGAAGAAGGAATTTCAGAAGTACTTGCAACTAATGTTGCTGTAAACTATCCTAAAGAATATCAACGTATAGGGCTTGATAAAGACGCTGAAAGAGTACTTGGTCTAAGTGGAGGAAAATTATTCAGCCAGGAAGAAACAGAGGAACTTATCAAACATATAAAAACAATGTCAAAAAGGACAAGGATAACAAAAACATATGTAACATGGCCAATCATCTTATTAATTTTAATAATATATCTATTTGAAATTGGGTGCAGAAAAATACTGGAGAACAGAAGACAGATATGATTAATGTTATTATAATATCACTTATGAGATGGAATTAAATATGACAAAACACGAGAAATCAAAGATTTCTGGGCTTTGTCATTTAATGAGGGAATAAAAATGACAAAATATGAGAAATCAAAGATTTCTGAACTTTGTCATTTAATGAGGGAATAAAAATGACAAAACAATACTTAAAAAAGAATATCAATATGTTTTTACTAGTTGTAATACTAATATGTATTGGTAGCCTCATGGCAATATCGACTTACTATGGTCAAAGATACAGAATGATAACAGAAAATTATGAAGAGATAGAAGGTAAATTTGAGAACCTAACATTGGATTTAACTTCAAAAAGTAATGAATTGACATTATGCAGAGGAAATCTTAACCAAACATCAACAGATGTAGATAAATATGATTCATTATACTCAGAGAAAGTAGATGAGCTTGAACAAAAAGGCGGAGAACTTAGTGCGTGTCAGAACAATTATGAAAATACAAAGAAAAGTTTAGTAGATAAGACTAACGAACTTAAATCAGAACAAGATAAGAATAAACAAATATTATTAGATTTAGCAACTGCTAATGAAGATCTTGATGACTGTAAAAGCTTAAAGTTAGATTATAAGGGAGATCTTAATGATTGTGAAGATTTATGTCCTAATTGGGAAGGAGGAGCATGTTAGATGGCAAATATAAGGGAATTACTAATTGAACTCAAGTATGAGATGTTCAAAAATATACTGTTAAGTACATTCCTTAGAGCAGTCATTGCATTCTTTATATTTGATATAATATTTGTATCAATACTAGACTTTTGGTATGTGTTCTCTTACATATTTGCAGGTGCATATTTTGTCTACAAACTTGCTAAGAAGATGAAATCAATACATCTAAAAACATTTGAGAAAAATAATCCAGAAATAAAAGAAATGCTAACTACTGCGGCTGATAATGTAGATAGAGATAATATAGTAGTTAGTGAACTTTTCAAAGAAGTCATACATAAAGTCAGGAAATTATCTTCAGGAACATTAATAGTTCCCCAGACAATAATGATTATGATACTTGTCATACCTGCACTAGCAGTTATTGATTTTGAAACAAGCAGATTCACAGTAGAGCCATTAAGCCAAGAAGCAATGCTGGAAGGACTACAAAAAATAGATTATGTAAAACAATTCTTCAATAGATCAAAAGCTAAAGGTGATATAATAGAGGATAATTTCCTTGATGAAGATATATATGGTGAAAGGAGAATTGCTCAACTAGGTGATCAAGAAATTGATCTTAAGATGAATTTGGGGTTTGAAACTGATCTTACCAGACCAAAAGAAGAAGATGCTGACCAAGTAACTTTCAAAGATTATCCTGATGATGAAGATATAGACTTAGTATATGATGATGATACTGATATTGAAAATTTTGAACAAGAGAAAGATCTTGTATTAAAGTATAACGAAAAGATAAGGAATTTAGGTTGATTGAATAGTAATATTTAGAAAGTCTGCTTAACTGACTTTCCACTTACAATTAATAGTAATCAATATAAATGAGAAGTATTTGTACATACTCTATTCATAAGGAGGCGTGAATATGACAGAGATAAGAAATTTGGATCGTGTTAAAGAAGTATTCGAAAAGATTCAGGATGAGCTATCCCATGTAATCATAGGACAACAAGAAGTTATAGGACAGATATTAGTTGCTGTATTATGTGATGGAAATGCATTACTTGAGAGTCTTCCAGGTCTTGCTAAGACCACAATGATAAAATCAGTTGCAGAAGTTCTTGATCTTGGTTTTTCACGTATACAGTCTACGCCAGATTTGATGCCCTCTGATGTTTTAGGTACTTACTTAATTGAAGAAGATAAAGGAAAGAAAAAATTTGTATTCCAAAAAGGTCCAGTATTCTCCAATATTGTATTAGTAGATGAAATAAACAGAGCTACACCAAAAACACAATCTGCACTGCTAGAAGCGATGCAGGAGAAACAAGTCAGTGTAGGTGGAAATACATTCAAACTTGATAAACCATTCTTTGTACTTGCTACACAGAATCCGATTGATCAAGAAGGCACATATCCTCTTCCAGAGGCACAGACAGACAGATTCCTTCTTAAAATACTTGTAGATTATCCACAACCTCAAGAAGAATTAGGCATTGTTGAGAAATATACTTCTGATAAAGATGTTCCTGCATTAAGAGTATTATTAAGTAAAAATTCTTTAGTAATGCTTCAAAAATTAACAAAACAGCTTCCTATAAGTGATGAAATGAAGAAACGTGCAGTTGAAATAGTACTTAAAACAAGAAACAGAAAAGACATCATAGAATATGGTGCATCACCTAGGGCTTCTATTGCTTTAATTAAGACAGCAAAAGCAAGAGCACTCATAGAAGGACGGAAGTTCGTAAGCAAAGAAGATATAGATTATATGGCATTCTCAGTATTAAGGCACAGAATCATACTTAATTTTGAAGCTGAAAGAAAAGGAATGACAACTGATGATGCAATAAAAGAGATTTTGAAATAAATCATGAATCTCTTAACAATAACATAAAATCTTATAATCTAAAATGATAGATGTTTCGTTCTTGAACCAGATAGGAAAATTCGATCTTATCATGAAAAAGAAAGTTCTTAGTCAGTATTCTGGAGAAAGAGAATCCATAATGACTGGAGAAGGGCTTGTCTTCAGCGACTATCGTAATTATATTCCAGGGGATGATTTCAGACAGATAGATTGGCATGTCTATGCAAGAACAGATAAGTATTTCATAAAAAGGTTTGAAGAAGAAAAAAACCTGGCTTTACATATACTTCTTGATGCATCTGCATCAATGGATTTTGGGAGTAAAATAACTAAATATGAATATGGAGCAATGATTGGTCTTGGATTCTCATATTTAGCTATAAAAAATAATGAAAAATTTGATTTTTCAACATTTGCAGATAATTTAGAATATATCAAACCAAAGAAAGGTCATAATGCACTGCTTGAAATATTGGAATTCTTGAATAAAAAGAAAGTAACTGGAAAGTCTAATTTTAATGAATCAATGGCTGCTTTCAAAAATAGACTTAAATCAAAATCACTCATCGTAATCATATCTGATTTCCTTTTTGATCCACTCCAGCTTGAACAAACATTAAGATTATTCAAGAAGAGTGAAATCTTTGTAATACAAGTCTTAGATCCTGAAGAGTTAAAGTTTAACATGGCAGGAGACTTTGTGCTGAAAGACTCAGAACAAGGTCATATCATCAAGACATTCATAAGCAACAGATTGAGAAGCACTTACAGAAACAAGCTTGACATGCATAACAGCGTCATGAAGAACATCTGCAGCAGTGTTGGAGCTAATTTCATCACTGTGACGACTGATACACCTATTTTTGATACGTTCTATAGTGTTCTTCGTTAATTTTGTTATTCTGAAATTGTTATTAACAGCGTTGAGCAGACCAATTCTATTTTGATTTGCCTCACAACTTGAAGTCTTTAGAAAAAGAAGTAATTATCATATGATATTATTTCACTTTGGCATATATGACTGCGTCATAAAGTTTGCCATCTTTTTGCCTTAGAACTCCCTTTAGAATTCCTTCTTTCTTATAACCAGCCTTTTCTGCAACACGTCTACTTGCTCGGTTTTTTGGATTGACAAGTATCTCTATACGTTCAAGCTTGAGTTTGTTGAAACCGATCTTCTCAAGAAGTTTTGTAGCTTTGGTAGCAATACCATTACCATGGTATGATTCATCAATAAAATAGCCTGCTTCGCCAATATATGGTCGGTGAGGATTTATCTTGAAGCCCAGCCCACCTACTACTTTTGTGTCAGCTAAGACTGCAAAACCATGTTCATACTTGTTAGTTTTGAGTTTCTTTAGAAAAGTTTTCTCTTCCTGAATAGATTTTGGATTTGCACTGAAAAAAATGAAATTGGGATTAGAAAGTATCTCACAGAAACGCTTTGCATCAGAAATCCGCATAGGTCTTAGCTGAATCTTCATCTTTGTTTTGTAATTATCTTATAGATATCTTTTTTGCCCTTCCAATCAAGAACAACCTTCAATACATCTTCAATCCTGTCAACAGGTATTATCTTAACTTTTTTGAGTTTCTCAGGATCAATAACAATATCTTTCAGATTAGATTTTGGAACAATTACATTAGGTATCCCTGCTTCAACTGCAGCTTCTATCTTGTAGGAAACTCCACCTATAGGTAATACGTATCCTCTAACTGTCAAGCTTCCTGTCATCGCAAATTCTTGTTTTATCGGGATATCTTTCAATGCTGATATTATTGCGACTGCAATTGCAATGCTTGCACTGTCACCTTCTACACCTTCATAGGTCTGAAGGAACTGCACATATACATCTTTTGTATTCTTTATATCAGCACCAAAATATTTCTTAACTATAGCTGAAACATTCTTGACTGCTTCTTTTGCAATATCACCTAATTTTCCGGTAGCTATAATATCAGACTCTTTTCCTCCTGAAGTAACCTCTGCTTCTATAGGTAAGATTATTCCAGAGAATGCGCCTCCTGAGCCCATAACTGCCATACCATTTACACGACCAATCTTCTTACCTTTTGTCTTGATAACTTCATATTCTTTCTTATGTTCAATATATTTATCTGCAATCTGTTGTTCTAATGGTCTTGCAAATTTCTTTGCTTTTTGCAAATGTATCGGTTCAACAACTGATGCTTTTTCTTCTGCTGCAATATCGCCTGCTGCTCTTACAAGACCACCAAGCTCCCTTAACCTTAATGTAAGATGATTCTTTCTGTTTGCCATCCTTTTTGCTTCTTCAATAATCTCAAGTACTGCTTCTTTAGAGAAATGAGGGATCTTCTTATCCTTATTTACTTCTTGGGCAATAAACTGCGCAACCTTCATCCTATTTTCCTTGATGTTTGGCATAGTATCTTTCATGAAAATTTCATATCCATAACCACGTATCCTACTTCTTAATGCTGGATGCATATCTTTTACAGTATCTAAATTTCCTGCTGCAATCAAAACAAAGTTACATGGAACTGGTTCAGTTCTTACCATTGCACCTGCTGAACGTTCTGATTGTCCTGTGATTGAGAATTTGCCCTCTTGAAGTGCAGTCAATAATTCTTGCTGAGTTGCTGGGTGCAAAGTTGCAACCTCATCGACAAATAAAACACCTAAATGTGCCTTATGTATCATACCTGCAACTACACGTTCATGTGCTGGCGTTCCAAGACCACCTGATTGGAATGGATCGTGAAGTACATCTCCTAGTAATGCACCAGCATGTGCTCCTGTTGCATCATAAAAAGGTGCAGTCTTCTGACCATAATTATCAACAATAATCTTTGGAGCTAATGTTTTTGTCCCCATCTTCTTCCCTAGATTAAGGAACATTATGAAAGCTGCTAAAAAAATCATACCTCCAAGGAAGAATGCTGTAAATATTATAGCAGCTGCTGTTTCTCCATATATTTCTGAATAATGCGTCAGTGCCCACCAAGGAGCTATCATAGCAAGAATAAGCAGAGCAAACATCAATATGTTCTGTCCTTTAAAGACATTGCCTGCACTCATCTTTGTCTTGAAGACAAACTCTCTTGCAGTACCACCTTTCATAGTACGTATCAAAGGTGCATTTTCATCATTAGGATTGGGAAATGAAACTATATCAACTAACTTTTCTTTAGGAAGAAGTTGTGCAAGTGCAAGACCAAGCATAGATTTACCTGTTCCAGGTTCTCCTATAAGAAAAACATGTCTTCTTTGTTGAGCAGCTTTCTTTATCAGATTAACCGCTTCATCTTGACCAATAACTTGATTGATTATCTCTTTATCTACAGTAATCTCAGCTGTAGTCTTAAAATTCATACCGTTAAGTTTTTTTGTTTTAGGTGATTTTGTTAAAGCTTCTTTTTTTGCAGATTTTACCTGTTTTTTAGAATCAAAACTAGCTCTAGCTGATGTTTTCTTGATTGTAGTAGTCTTTCTAGAAGACTGACCTCTTTTTTCTGCCATAAACTTAACCCGTTAATAACCTATAGTGTCTAATAATGAGATTATATATTTATATATGTTTTGGAAAAATAGGTTCACTTCAGAAGTGCATCAAAAGATTTAGATTTTTTTTTCTTACCTTCGCTACTTTCTTTACTTTTTTTGGATGAGTTTGATTTTTTATCTGATTTGACACCCTTGCCAGGCTTGATAGTAAAATCATAACCGGCCTGCTTAACCTTCTTCAAATGATAATCCAAAGATTGAGAGTTAAGCTCTTTTTTAACCTCATTATATTTTGATTTCAATGTCACATACTTGTAAATCAAATAGGCTAAAACAAAAATCAATATGATTATTGTAAGATATTTAATCCACATGATTAAATATGAAAATTGTCCGTATATTTAAAGCTTTTCTTGAAGTGTGTTAAACAGTTTTTAATCAACTATATGAAAATAATATAATATTTGATGTTATGGCATAAATATGGAAGATGAAAAGCTACTTAAAATATCGCTTATTAGTGCATGCATAGGTATTTTTGCACTTTTCTGTATATTATATTATTCGAGTGAAAAAGTCTATAGTGTTGAAGAGCTAAAAGAAGTTGATGATAATACAAAAATTACTGTTTATGGTTTAGTCAAAGGACTTAGAGAGACAGAAAAAATTGCCCAGATAGAAATAATTGAGTATAGAATGATAAAACAAGAATCTTTGTTGTTTAAGGATAATAATGAGAGTGTTAGTGTAAGTGAAGGAGAAAGAGTTAAGATAAAAGGAGAAATGTATGATGGAAAGCTTATCATTGAGAAAATAGAGAAAATTTAGATAATTATTTATCATTTAGATCAGAAGAAATCTTTTGCCAAATCTGAAAATTCTTGTATAATCCAAATCTTTTAGGGATGTTTTTTAATTTCTTAAAACCATTCTTAAATGAACCAAAATTAAATCCATAATCACTTATCAATAGACCATAAGAAGCCATGTTCTGATATATATTTGAAGCAAAAAGCTGATCACTAGACCTAAACATTTCAAATGCGCGTTCATAGTAAATATCAATCTTATTTTTTAATTCATTTGGAAATTTTCCAGATATATCCTGGACATAATATAATACTGTAAAACATTTATCTTTGTAATATATTTTTGCTTCATGCCTTGTTTTAGAATTCTTAAAGACAATAATTGGTTTTTTTGTAAATTTCTTAAATTCAAATATCAATTCATCAAAAAAATCACGCATATCCAAGAAAACAAATGTTGCATTGATGTTTTTTTGTGAAATTATTGCATCATAAATTAAAAGAAGACTACCTGCATCTTTTCCACAGCCAGGAGAATAAATGGTTATTGATTTCTTTTTTATCTGCTTTCCCTTGAACCAATCTTTGAGAACCTTGTAAGTATCATATTCTTCATCAAATTCTTTTGATAAAGCTGGAAGGTTCAATTGAAACTTTCTTGTAAAAAGTTTATCTAGACGCAGCATCTTCAATAGCATCATCTATCATAGCCTCAATGGAATTTTTTTTAGGTTTTAAGTCTTGTATTTGAGGGAGTTGTTCTTGGTGTAATGAAACTCCTTCATGTTCAAAGTTGTCTTTATGTTCTCTTTTTTCTTCTTGTTCATGCATTAATTCCTGATTGATAAAGAAATTTTGATCGTCTTTTGGTCTCATATCTTGTTGAGTAGCTTTTTCTTGTCCTTGATAAGGTTTTGATTGTTCTTCCACTAATTGATCGAATTGGGATCCCTCATTAGTATCATCACTATTACTCTGACTATGATTAAATCCTTGCGAATCATCTGAACTTGATGCATAACCTTGCTCAGTAGCTCCACCATGATATCCTGTCTGATCACCACTATGTTCATAACCAGGTCCACCTGAAGTCTCTGGCATTCCTGTATTTGAATTATACATGAATTGAAGGTTTAATCTATGATTTATATTATTTTAGATTATACGGAATAATTCTGGTTTATTGAGTTTTTTTGAAGAATGATATAAAAAGAATGAAAGAATTGCGAAATAATTGAAATGATTATGTGAAAATCGAAAAAATGTATTTATTAAAGAAGTACTTTAATCAAATATATGGGAATCGCAAAAGTAATGGGAATAATGTGGACAAAAATGAGTCTTGTTGCGGTCACAGGATATTTTGTTTATCTTGCACATTATCCCATTAATAGATTCATGAAAAATGTCATGCTACATGATGTGGAAGTGGTGCAAGGAGATTACAAAGACCCATTTGGACTTTGTATAGATGCAGTCATTAACTCAAATGGTGTCAAAGAAGTGTATATGATACATAAGCCTTCTGGAAGCAAAGAAAGAGTAAAAGAAGATATGGGCTTAGAGACAACATCAATGCTTGAAAAAGTACTTGGAAGAGCTGAGAATATGAGCTCCGATGAGATAAAAGAATACCTTCCAAAACTCAATCAAATAGAAGATGTTATGTATAGAAGATTGAATTAAAAGCTTTATTTGAGTATTTTTCTAATAAATTATTTTAGTTAAAAATTAGGGGATTATCCCATATATCATGTAAATCACTAGTGAGGAATATATTCCTTTGTGACTGATTATATATAACAACGTAACAATTACGCCTATATTCAAAGATATTATGCTAAATAGAATACTAAACAGGGTGAGATAATATGGCTGATGATAAAAAACAAAGAAGAGAGAAAGTTAAATTTGATTTGCAAAAGATGAATGAGATGCAAGAAAGATTAGTTAAGACTGCTGTTGAGATTGCAGAAGAATATAGAGGATTACATGAAGATTATTCTGTATCAAGACTCAATGAACTTCTTGCATTGCCAGAACCATTACTAGAAGCATCTCATGTAAAATCACCATTTGATGATTTGTTAGCAAAAATTGCAACAGAAAAAGTCAGCCAGAATTTTGGAAAAAGCATAGGATATGAAAAATCAGACATCAAAATCCCCTTAGGACTAAGAGTAGAAAATGCACTTGTAGACAACAGAGTATATCTTCCAAATATAGATGCATTAACAAAAGGAAATGAAGATAAGACAATTCCTGGTTTAGTCAAGAATGATTCTGGACAATTTGAAGTTGCAACAGGAATTCATTTTGGACCTGTTGATGGAAACAAGAACCTAAGAGACAAAATAAAAGAACTTTTGAGAGACATTGAAGAATTAGGAGCAGCAAACATAGATCCATTAAATTATCTCCCACAATCATGTATCACATTAGCATGGATTGATTTCCTACATCCGGAAAGACCACTTGTTACTGCAGTTTATGACTTAAGTAGAAAAGATGGAGGAATTGTAAGTTCAAGAGAAGTTAATGATGAATATGAAACATTCAGAGGAATTGGCTTGCAAAGATTATCTAGAACTCAAACATTAAACAGATTTGATCTTATTGCAGAACCAACAATGTTCATAGCAGATTTCCAACATCATTATAGGGACTTATTTGCAGGAATTGAAAAACATGTTAGAGCATATGCCTCAAAAAAGAATATGACAATAGATCCTGAAAGAGGAACTCCTTCTTCTACATATTATCTCAGGTCACTACTTACAGGAGTTAAGTATATAGCATATTTTGACGCTAGAGCAGATGTCAAGATTGATCAATTGAATGGACCACGATTATATGATAATTTATTAGCAGATCAGGGAATTGAAGAAGATAAACATGAATATAGCAAAAGCCAGTACAGATATGCTGTCTTGAAATTATCAAATATATTACATATAGTACCATGTTTGTTAGGAGCTGGTCTTGAAGTAAAGTCTGCTAGAAATAACAGATGGGGTGATTTTGGCGTTGATAATAATGACATTGATTTCAGAGATCCGAGACAGAATGTAGATATCACTATTGCTGCAGGTCATCCAAAATATTTTGGTGGAGAAGAAGGACATGACTTCAATCTATTCGATGCAACAATTCCTGCTTTACATGAAGGACAGGTATATCTAAGCAAAATAACCAATGGTCCTGCAGAATTTGCAGAAATAGCAACACCTCAAGGAAAATAAAATATTTTTGGAGCAAGCTTTGAGGTATTTTAAATTATGATAGCTTAATCTATGCAAAGATTAAATGGAAGAAATATCATCATTAAAAATATAAAGGGATTATAACAAATGAGCACTTGCATGACATCTAGAGAAATAGACCTTGAAAGAGCTATTAATAGTTTTAACTTAGGAGTATGTAATTTTCTATCAGGAGATATTGAACTGGCTAAAAGATATCATGAAGATGCTTTAAAGACATGTCCTACTGAAAGAAAAGTTCTTCTTAATTTAGGTGTAGTTTATGATCACTTAGAAGAATCTGAAATCGCAAAATATTATTATAGAGAAGGATTAAAAGATGGAAAGAAACCCTTATACTGTAGCCTAAGACTTGCTGAACTGATATCATTGAAATCACCAAAACAAGCATTAACCTTTCTAGATAAAATAGGTCCAGAATTAGAAGAACATTCACAATATCATAATCTTAGAGGAGAAATACTCCATACAATTAATGAAAAAGACGCTGCAAGAAAAAGCTTTCAAAAAGCATTAGAATTAGATCATACAAATCAATTCAGCTTAATGAATCTTGGACTACTTTATGGAGGTCAACAAGTATACCTATTAGCAATCAATAATTTGATTGGACTTGTAAAAAAACAACCTGATTCAGGACTTGCACATTATAATCTTGCTGTAGCATTAGAAAGAAGCGGTAGATATGAAAGCGCAATCCAAGAATATGAAAAAGTCATTGAACTAAATAATGTCACTAAAGGCATGCATAATTCTATGAAATCAAGGATAGAATGGCTTAAAACTAGTAATGAAGAGCTGGAGAAGAAATACAGCAAACTAGAAGGATGGGTAACAGAATGCTGCAGAGGAAAAACAAAAGTATATCTAGATGAGCACCCTACTGATACCAAAGATAAATTAAGTGGGCTTTTTGAGGAGAGAATAGGGTTTGGGGAACTACCATTTGCAACAAGAATAGCAGCTATTGGACATGATTTAGAAAGAGCATTTGATAGTAGAGTAAGAAAACAACAATTTGGCCTGCCTGAAAAAGATTCATTGCCTACAAAAGAAGAATGGATGTCTGTATATCAGAGATATACCCTTGTTCAAGATAATGGCCTATCAAAAGAGGAATGGGAAGGACTTTATAATGAAGGCAAAGGATTAGATAACCCACAACTTGCAGAGATCAGAGATAAAGTCTATATCTTATACAAAAAAGAACATAGCAAGAATTCTGCAAAGATAATTCATCAAAAGATGAGTGAAGACTTATGGCCACAAGAAATCATGGATCAAGTAGAATATTTGATACTCAACCATGAGATAGGATCTGATGAAGAGAGTGATGATGGAACTGTAGACTTCCTTCGAAAAGCAGATGCTGCTAGTTTCTTTAGCGTTAACATACCCATTTATGTAAATAATAGAAGCCTAGAATCAACACTAGCAAAAATTAATCTTAATGTCGAAGATATACTTGAAGGAGAACCAACAATATTAGAATTAAAAGCTGCAGAAAGCGGAATTGCATATTATTTAGAAGTTTGTAACACTAATTCTCAACCTGAACTTGCTAAAAAAGCAAGACAAATGAGATTCAAAGTAAGAAACATGATAGCTGAGAAAAGAAAGGACGGTAACACAATAGAAATTGCTGCCCCACCTAGAAAAGATTTTCATGCTTATGAGGATAGTAAATTTGGTTTTGACCCTCATGATGAGATATTTGGACTTATTAAGACTAAGATAGAATCACCATTACTTATCATAACAAATGGTCTTACAGCAACAGGAAAGTCAACTACAATGAGTATAGCTTATGATCAATTAAGAAAAATATTTGGAGAAGAAAAAGTCAAATTATATAGGAGTTGTGATGTAAGAGAACAGCTTTTTGGGTATGATGGTAGCCATAAAGACCCTTCATATTTTAACATATTTGACAAGAGCGAGGCTGCTGCAGAAGGAACAAGACAAAGATATGAAACTATAAAATGGATCTCTGAAAAAGCAAAAGAAGATATCCAGAATGGAATACATGTGTTAGTAGACTCAACATTTATTGAAAGAAGTAAAAGGGAGCTCATGTATGAGGTAGCATCAGATACAGGCTGTGAATTTTATATAATCAGATGTGTATGTGATAACGAAAATGAAATAACAAACAGAATCAGAAAAAGGATGGATCGAAATAAACCCAAAGATGAGGCTGCGAGTCCAGAGATATATAAACTCATTAAAAAAGCAGAAGAACCATTAGAATATGATGACTTTCCAGACAATGTCACACCAAAAGTAGTAACTTTTGATACTTACAAAGAAAGATTAACTTATCCTGGACTCAGTACTGAGAAACTTAAAAGAATAAACTGGCTTTTCAGTCACTTAGGTAATACTGAGACTATTAAGAGATACACAGAGATAATGGATTCTCAGTCAATATGATGATATGAAATAAAATCACATATAAAGTGCTAAAGTTGGTGCTAAGATATCAAAAGTCATAGTAGTTATTGAAATTAAATAATGCAAGATTATTACTTCTTCTCTTTTTTTAGTCTCAATTAAAGCGTGTGCTTTCTTCATGATATCTTTATATTCCTTAGCAAATTTGATTGTTTCATCACGCTTGCAATTGTAATAAAGATCATAAAATGAATCTATAAACGCATTAGCCCTCTCATAAATACGCAAAGTGTCAGTTGAGATGTTTTTTATATTGCAGTCTTTCTTCTCAAAATCATCAACAAGATACTTGTATTCATCTGCAATCTTCTCTAATTGCTCGACGATAAGATATACAAAACAGGTTTTGCTATAATCCTTATATCCAAATTTATTAAGAATCCTCCTACAATATGTAGTAAGCCGATTATTATTCTCTTCAAGCATAGCAGCGTTCTTAAGATGTGCCAGATCCTTCGTCTGTATAGCATTATATGTAGCTTCTGCTAATGCCTTTAGAAGAAGAAATACCCTCCTAAGAGTATTATCAAATTCTGATTCATTGATAACAGAAAGGCTTCTTATAGTACAGCTATTCTTCCCCTGATGTATAATCTCATAACCCATTAAATTCTTCTGTAAAATCTCCTGAACATTCAAAATCATATTAGGATTGCTGAAAGTATATTCTATTTCATCACAGCCCATCTTATACAATGTATTCAGATATCTCTTAAGAAGAAATAAATCAAGACTATCACCGTCGAGCTTAGCCTTTGAAAAGTTACCATTGCCTGTAGGATTTATTACTAATGATTTTCCCTTATCATCCATCTCAAGTTCATCACTTGGCTTTATACCATTTTTCTCAACCCATTTTGCAGGCAGAGTAATAGTCAAAGTGTTATGACCTTGTTTAATGACTTTTCTTCTCATTTTATCGTTTTAATTATGTGCGAATATATAAACTTTACGAAAAATATAGTATTTATTAGATATATATTGAATAGTGAAAAATATATTCATTATTGAATAAGCATATATACCTTCCCACCAATAATAGTAAATAAAATGGCAGCAACACAAATAATATCAAAAAAAGATGTAGAGATTCTATCACACCTCAGGAATGATGCAAGAAAAAAAATAACAAAGATATCTAGAAGCATAGAAATACCGGTGACGACCATATATGATAAAGTAAAAGCACATGAAAAAAAAGGTATAATAAAAAAAAATGTTGCACTTTTAGATTATACAAAACTGGGATTTAGTACAACTGCATTAATTGCAATGAAAGTAGTTAGTGGACAGAGAAATAAACTACAGGAATTTCTTCAAGAACATCAAAATGTGAATTCATTATATAGAGTAAATTTTGAGCATGATTTCCTAGCTGAATGCATATTTGAAGATGGTGGAAAACTACAAGAGTTCCTTGATGAAACTGAAAATAGGTTTGGAGTACAAGAGTTGCATATATTCAATATAGTGCATGAGATAAAAAAAGAAAATTTTCTTACTAATCCTGAACATATGAATGGAGAGAATAACATAATAGAAGGTGATATGAGATGAAACTACCTATGAAATCAGATTATCCAGATATTGAAGTAGAAAGAAAATTTCCAAATGAAGGACAAGAATTCACATATTTTCTTAAAATACCATTCAAAGATATTGATGAAATGCAAATCTCTGTTGCTAATAGGACAATGGTTAATTTAGGATCAGGACTCATAAGGCATCTTGAAGATGATTCAGGAAAAGTGAAATATCCAAATGGAGTTAGACTTGTAGATGGGAAATTGATTACAGACAGTTCTGCAAAAAGGATATTTCATTGGGATTATGATACTCATATGCAAAAAATGGGTATAAAAGACCAAGATGGACATGTCTCAATACCTGCATATGTTAATGGATGGAGAGATCTTGGACAGAACCCATGGCACCTTTATTGGGAAAGTAATCCTGAGCATGAAGAGAAGTTTGATGGTGAAAAGATATCCAATGGTAAAACAAATGGAGATAGACTCGTTAGACTTGATGATGATGAGAAATATGGAATTACAAGAAATGGTGATTTAAACACAGGCAGAGTATATAGTTGCTTAGTGATACCAAACAGAGGAAAACCAAATATAACAGATATCAGAATTGATGAAAACCATGATATTTATGACAGTAAACTAGAAGATAAACTAACTGATGCAGTAGATTGGTGTGCATCAGGCAAAGCACTCATCAAAGATGGAAAGATGAGAGATCTATATGATATAGTTGATCAATATTATGATGTTGCACATGTATTTCCTGTAAGTAAAAGTGCACCTGAATCCATTGATGGGAGAACAGATAGGATAAGAAAAGGAAAACTTGTACAAAGATTATACAAAGATTATCCTGATAAGTTCAAACAAAACTGCATAGATGCACTTGATGAAGGACTTGGTACTGGCGAATACTATTTCGATGTAGTAGGAGTTAATGATGATTCACTCATGATACTGCATATGTATGGTAAACTTAGCGATGTTGCTAATCAAGCAATAAAAAAAGGCATGAAAGATGCAATAATAGTCGATGAGGGCGGATCAGTAGCATCATGGGCATGGTATCATGGACCCGAAGGAGGATATGAGAATTGCAGCTCTTACTTAAGAACAAAAGGAATCGGATTACTTGGAATCAAGCTTAAACAAGAAACACAGGTGGAGAAAAGATGACAACTATAAATGATTTAGTAGGAACAGATACAGAGATTGAGTTTCATACAAAAACACATCCTGATGGAATCAGCGACCATACATCATACAATAATCCCATAATAACTAATGAAACTCGCAAAGTTCATCTACTAGGGGTTTATGGAGAGAAGAAAAAAGCAATATACATACATACAATAGATCTTTCAGATAATACTGAGAAAATGTTCAGAGATAGCATGACAGTAGCAATAGATGAAGATAGAGTCATATCAAATTATGAATCATCTACAAGAATAACAAGAGTAGGGGATGTGGAACTAAGGGCATATTCATGGCCAATATCTGATAATCCTACCGAACCTAGAGATATGAATCCAGATAAAAAAGTGAAAAGCATGATACAAGATGGAGTTTATCCATATACAACCGGTTTTAGGTTTAAATTTAGTACATTCAAAGAACCAGAATTCATTCAAATGGTAAAAGATCATATGTACAGACATGCATAAAGAAAGTTATAATACAAATATAGAGATAAACAACTGATTACGAGGAGATTTAAGTGAGTAAAAAGAATGAGCTAGTCGTAAGACTAAAAAAAGAAGGATTATCTCCAAATCCAAAAGAACCAGGAGAATTTGTCAAGAATGGAAATGGGAAAGATGGATTAGGATTTCTCTCACCTAATAATTGGGTGTTTCATGATCAAGTTGTCGAGAAAGTACTTGACGGTGATTATACCGGAATAATGCCCTATTCTGGAGAATTTGTAACTACACTTAACTGTTCAAATAGATGTGGAATACCATGTTCATATCAAGTTCCAAAAGAACTAGAAGGAGTGTGGGAAAAGAATGATTTCAAAAATTCTAGACTTCATATGGAGAGTACTGAATTTGCAATAGAAATGCTTGACAAACTCATAGATGGCGGAATTAAAGGAGTTACATTCACAGGAGGAGGAGAACCATTCCTTTTCAAAGGACTAGATGAGTTAGTGCAACATGCAAATAATAGAGGAGTAGATTCAGTAGTATATTCAAATGGCAATGCAGCCCAAAGAGAAAAGGTAGAAAAAGTCATTGCAGGAAAGCCAAAGCTAGTAAGAGTTAGCCTGAATGCAGGAACTGATGAAGTGTATAATAAATTCCATAATCCTTTGAAAAATACAAACGCATTGCAAAGATGCATTGATACAATAAAGACATTCGCTAAAGGATCAATGGAAAATCCAGATATGACTTTTGGCGTTGCAGTAGTCATTAATGAAATTAATAGGTATGATCTTGGTGAGACAGCAAAGAGAATAAGAGAAATTGTAGATGAGACTGGTGGTGGAATCAAATTTGTAACATACAGACCTGCTTATGATTATTATTGCAGTCAACAACTTAATGCTGAACTGCTTGATGAAACACATGAGATAGTCGAAACAGATGTTAGAAAAATTCTAGAAGGAAGTGAAGTGAAAGTTTCTAATTTGACTTTTAGATATGACGCTCTAAAAGAAGATATGAGAGATTATGATAGGTGTCTTGCTTCAGGATTATATTTTGAGTTAGCACCACCTGCAAGATTACACATATGCTGTGATAGAAATTGCCACAGAGATTACGAGATAGGAGACCTAACAGAGAATACACTAGAAGAAGTATGGAGAGGAGAGAAAAGGGAAGCAATGATAGAATACATCAACAATAGTAAATGCAGCATATGTCCTCCTTCATGCAAGCCAGATTTAACAAACAAACAATTCAATAGAATTGAGGAACTACGTAAGCAAGGAGATATGTATAAAGTAGAACTTTGGATTAATGAACAAAGGAAAATGCAAAAACCAAAGATGGTTAATTTTTGATTATATTTTGATAACACAATAGTTTAATGACAAAAAATAAGGAATGAGGGAGAGATAACATGGCAATAAGTAAACAAGAAATGGAGAATGCTAGAAAATATTTTGAACTTGAACAAATATTATTAAGAACAAATCCACAAGTGAGAGATATTCTAGTAAAAGCAAATGATGGCAGAGGGATGGGCCATATCAGTAGAGTAATCAATTTCATCACTTATGATCTAATAAGAAATAGAACAGAAGTAATAGTAAACAGAAAATTCATAGAGAAAGTACCACAAGGAGTAATACCAATAGGTGTTGAAGATCTTGGATTTAGAATAGACCTTGACCCTTACTTCAATGGAGGAGGAGTGCCAAAAAGATATCAAAAATTTGCTCCTGTAGATAATGATGGAAAAATAAAACTATGTGGCTGCATAGACCAAGCAATATCAGATTATTACAGTAAAATAATGAGTGGTATACATTCTGATACAAAATTAGTATATATAGATGATCAAAATAGCCCAGAAACAGCATTCCTTGATATAATTGGTAAATTCATTGATGCGCAATTCAAAGCAGTGAAAGAAGTATCAAATAATGCAGGAATGGCCATAGAGATGGAAACACAAGATGTTTTCAGAGAATCCATGTGGCAAGCATATAAAAGGACAAGATATATCCATTTATCCTCTTCAATGGAGTTTTTTAAGACCGCAGCAGGAGGTATGTTCTCATTACGTGGGCTTGAAGATAAAGTCATTGCAGCAGGATTCCCATTATCTGACTTAAATAAGAAGAAACTTGATTTGAATGAAAATCAAAAAGAGACAATAAGAAAAGAACTAATAGATAAATATGCTGAAAGTTGTAATAAATTCTTCTATTGTACTTTTGGAGGAGGAGACGGTGCTGAGAAAGTAGGAACAACAATATGTGAAGCAGCAAAATCACTTGATAAAGTTCTCATAAGCATCTCAGATACAACAGGGAAAATAAGACACCATCTTGAAAACAAAGGCTACAAAGTAATGCCTGTCGAAGAAGAAGGGGTTTATAAGGTCACTGGGAAAAATGGCGATCTTGATAATGTTTACCTTAATTTAAAATATGGAGGAGATCACCTTACAACACTTGCTGGTGCTGATGTAATACTTACCGCTGCTGGTTCTGGAGGCACTTATGAAGCCATAAGAACATGCAACCCTATGATAATACTTCCACTGCCAAGACCAGGTAATGAGCAAGACTATAAAGCAGCAGGAGTAAAGAAGATGGGATATGGTGAAATTCTGCTTGTTGATGAATGTCAAACTTCAAAGACATTAGAATTCTATAAGGAAGTAGGATTAGAGATGGGAGAAGGCATTAATGCTTTCACAAACGACAGTGTATCTTCACTTGTAGAGAATATGCTTACAAATAAAGAAAAATATACAAGCATTGATCTTGCACAAAGAGACAAACTATTTGGTACAGAAGAAATGATAGGAAAGACAATCTATCTCATGGCAGAACATCTTGAACCAGGAGAGATTAGATACTATCTTGATCTTCCAAGCTTAAGGTGATAATGTTGAGCAGAGATAATAAGAACAAAGAGATAGCAGTAATGTTTGATGTAGATGGTGTGATAGCGGAGACGCCTCATGAAGAAGCATGGAAAGATGCAGCAGTTGAATGGAGCATAATTAACAAAGAGAATGATTTCACACCATTCTATGCTCAACATCTATCTGGAGAACCTGGAGATAAAGGAGCAAGGAATATACTTGAGAAGTTAAAGATAAAAGGAAAAAGCTATTTTGAAACCATGAAAATCAAAGATAATGAGAAAGATGACACTGCAAGAATATTTAGGATGGAAGTGAAGCAAAAATATCTTAATAAATATATCTCTGAGGGAAGATTTAAAGGATTTGATGATATCAAAAGAATGATTTCTGAAGCAAAAGAGGATAAGATCCCTATCATGGTTGTATCTAGCTCTGAGACATCAAGAAAAGTACTAGAAAAATTAGGAATGAAAGGGACTTTTGAGGTTAGTGCATTAGGAGCAAAAACACATTGGAATGCAGGAATAGATAAGATAAACCATTATGCGATGGCATATGGTAAATTGCTTAAACACCTTGGAAAAGAGAATATAGAGAAAGTATATGTATTTGAAGACGCTCCTAAAGGTATTAATGCTGTGGCAAAACTAGGTTTTTATCCAATAGGTGTATCAAGAGCTTCTACTAGTGGCATTAGGCTTGCATCAAAAGTGGACTTAATTGAGGCTGGTGCGTGGAAAGCATATAATGAAAATGAATTGAGAGAGATATCTTTGAAAGAGATAATTGGGGAAAAGAGGGCATAGTCAATTCACTAGTGAAACATATATTCATTATTGGACAAGTATATATCTATCGACGTATTCATCATATATAATGATGAGATATTCACGGAGGTGTGAAAATGAATGCTACAGTTGAATTAGGTGGGTCATATATGGACACTTATGATACGGAATTTGGATGGGGAGAGAAAGAATTTAAGATGGCAAGAGAAACTTCTGAAGACAAGATAAATGGAATGCAATTATATCAAACATTATGGTCCTGGCCGAGTTCAAACAACTATAGAGAAACTTGGTCAAGAATGGTACGGCAAGGAAATGCAATAAATTATGAGTTCCATGATTATGATGAAGAGGATGGCAGAGCATATGATTATCGTGGAACATTCAGCGTAGATGATTACAGAACAGCAATCAACCAGATTAAAAAAGGAGGCGCTACTGAAATCCAAGGAGAAGGAGGAAGATTATCAATGTGTAATGACAGTGGGATTGTGAGGCTAACATTTAGCGGGGAATCCTCAGAACAAACTCCTGGAGGAAGACAAGTATCTGGCAGCCAGCCACACGTACATAAGTTGGAAGAACTCATATTATTAGAATGAATAATACCAAATAAATAAGATGAACGAGATCAAAGGTCCAGCAATGTCTTTTGCATAATTTCTTCTTTTTCCTTTTGTGAGATGTTATTGCTCTTAAGATTTTTATGTATCATATCACCTATTTCATCTTCCATCTCTAATTGGGTGATTATTCGTTTTGATGCATCTATTACCTCATCAGGCAGGCCTGCAATCTTAGCAACATGAATACCATAACTCTTGTCAGTTCCACCTTCAACAATTTTTCTTAAAAAAATAATCTCATCTTCTTTTTCTGACACTGCTATATTATAATTCTTAATTGAAGGAAACTCATCAGTCATCTTGTTGAGATGATGATAATGCGTAGCAAAAAGTGTTTTTGCTTTAATCTTAGTTATTATATATTCTGCAATTGCCCAGGCTAAACTAACCCCATCATAAGTGGAAGTTCCCCTGCCTATCTCATCAAGAACCACAAAACTCCTATCAGTAGCATTTGAAAGAATGTTCGCTGTTTCACTCATCTCAACCATAAATGTAGAATGGCCCGATGCTATATCATCACTCGCACCAACACGTGAGAAAATACGATCAACAATACCAATATGGCACTTTTCAGCTGGTACAAAACATCCAATTTGTGCAAGTAGAATGATAAGAGCGTTTTGTTTAATATAAACTGATTTTCCAGCCATATTAGGTCCTGTAATAATCATCATGTTCATATCATCATTCATTTCAAGATTATTTGATATGAAATTTTCTTCTAAACTCTCAACAACAGGATGTCTTCCATTAACTATTGAGATTTTATTAGAATCTGATACATTAGGCCTAGAATAATTATGGATTATTGATGCTGATGCAAAACTTTGAATAGTATCAATAACAGCTATTCTACTTGAAACATTCTTTATACTATCTGTATATCCTGATACTTCTTCAATTACTTCCATAAATAGATTATATTCAAGTTCATTTATCTTCTCATCTGCTGTCAAGATAATATTTTCTTTTTCTTTGAGTTCTGGAGTTATAAAGCGCTCACAATTCAATTGCGTCTGCTTTCTAATATAATAATCAGGAACAAGATCTAAATTTGATTTTGATACCTCCAGGAAATATCCAAATACCTTATTGAATTTTACTTTAAGATATTTTATACCTGTCTTTTGTTTTTCTCTCTCTTCAAATGCAAGAAGCCATTGTCGTGAATCAGATTTTATCTTTTTAAGGTTATCAAGCTCTGCATTGTAACCTTTCCTAATCATATTTCCTTCTCGCGTGATAGTGTTAGGATCTTCTTTTATTGCATCTCTTATTAATGTCACTAATTTACTAAATTCTTCTAGTTTCTCTTTTAATAATCCTGATGAGGTAACTCTTAATATGTTGTTAAGATTAGGTATCTTATCTAAAGTATTCCTTAGAGCAATCAAATCTTTTGGAGAGGCTGTTTTGAAGACTACCCTAGTTATGAGCCTTTCTAAATCTTGCATATTACCAAGAATTGTTGATAACTGTTCTTTAAGCACTAGATTTTCTCTAAGCTCTTCAACTGCATTAAGACGTTGATTTATTTTATCAAAATTAAGAAGCGGTTTTAAGAGCCATCCCCTCAACATCCTTGACCCCATGGAAGTTTTTGTGTAATCTATTATTGATAGAAGCGTTGATGCATCATCTTTCTTATTAGAGATTATATTTAGATTTTGTAAAGTGATCTTATCAAGAAGCATAAAATCTTCTGTGTTTATTACACTAACCTTGTTAATATGCTGCAAATCATTCTTTTGTGTCTGTTTTAAGTAAGATATAAGTGCACCAGCACTTGTGATTAGCAAAGGATAAAGGTCAGGAATAGATGAAAATTGTTCCTGAACTGTCTTCATTGCTTTTTCATCAAAATAAAACATATCATCAAAATAATTTGTAAAATAATTGCCGAGCGATTTTACAAAATCAGAGTTCTCAAGAGAAAGTGGCAAAATGATTTCAGAAGGTTGATATTTATTTAATTCATTCTCTAATTTATCTTCAGATGACATGAAAACTGAAAATTCTCCGGTAGATATATCAGATATTGCAACTGCAACCTCATCTTTTTCCTTGTTTATTGACATAATATAATTGTTTGTCTTAGTAGAAAGTATTGTTTCATCAATTACTGTACCAGGGGTTATAATCCTTACAACATCACGCTTGACAAGCCCTTTTGCTTTCTTTGGGTCTTCCATCTGCTCAACCATACAAACCTTATAGCCTTTCTGGATTAGCTTTGCAATATATGGTTGGATAGAATGATATGGAATGCCTGCTAAAGGGGCTTTCTTTTCTCCTTTTCCCCTAGAAGTAAGAGTAATATCTAACTCTTTTGCAGCAGTCTTTGCATCCTGATAAAAAGTCTCATAAAAATCACCCATCCTAAATAAGACTAGACAATCTGGATGCTGCTCTTTAATTTGCATATACTGGCGCATACCAGGTGTAAGATTATTACTGTTAATTTCCCCCATTATAGGGAGTTAAGTTAAAGGATTTATATAAATTACTGGAATAGAATATATGGATTTGCAGTGCATAATAAGGTTGAAAAAAGAGAACATAAGATAAATTAAATTGAAAAAATTATAGCCATGGAACTTGATTTTGCCTGACAGATTCAATAACACCAAATGAGATTAGTTCAGGCTGTTCTAAACATTTAGTAGCATATTCTTCTGAGCATCCACATTGAGAGATTCTATCATAAAGTCTTGCTTCTGCCATCTCAAGTTCATGCATATTTTGAATCGTATCACGATTCAACTGTTTTGTCTTCTGTTGTAAAACATATGTCCTCCTACAAGCAGCAGCAGCAGACCTATAAGTCTTAGAATTAACTGCCCATCGATGAGATAAATCTTTAGAGAAAGGTCTTGATAGCTTTGACATAATATTATAAAATATTGCTCTTCTCTTATTCTGATGTGATTCTTTCAAAGGATCATATTCTTTTTTCAATTCTTCTTTTGCCCTTTGTTCATTGCCATATACTTCAACCATACCATCAAGTGCCTGTTTTCGTAATGTTTTTGCTCTACTTAATGATTGACTGATTTCAACATCTGCTTTTTCTCTTTGAAGATAAAGATCACCAATAGTATCTAGAAAATCAGATGCCCAATCAAGTACTTCTATGAATTTATCATCATCAATGATTTCTTTTATCCTGCTAGCAAGAGCTTTATATTCTTGCATTTTCTGAATTCTTGCATCAAGAGTATCTTCCCAACCCATATAAGAGGAAGTTGTTTTAGCTTTTATAAATATATATGCTACTTTAACTTATCAAAAATGAACAATTAGAACTTAAAAAAAGAATTTATTGTGTTTATTGTATTTATTGTGTTTACTTCTTTTTTACTGTTTTCTTTTTCTTCGTTACTTTCTTCTTTTTAGGTGTTTTCTTAGCAGCTGCCATTTTCTTAGCAAAACTTGCTTTCTTATCTTTATCATCACCATTCTGAGTTATAGCATCTGTATTGACTTTCCCATTCTCAATCTTCATCATAGTTTTACATTTAGGATAATTATTACATCCTAAAAATGACCCATAGAAACTTTTTCGGAGTATCATCTTACCTTCCTTACAAGCAGGACACTGCATACCTATCTCAGGATATGCTTTCTCCCCTATTTCTGTCCCATTCTCTTCTTCTGTCTTTCTTGTAGAGCAATCAGGATTAATACAAACATCATTATGTTTCTTGCCTTGAATAATATGAATCATGGGATGACTACAAACAGTGCATCTTTTCTTCAAAGGTTTAATAATAGCATTTCTTGGAATTGAGAATATAGTCTTACAATCAGGATAATTATCACAACCTATGAATTTTCCAAACTTGCCTTTCCTAATCTTCAAAGTGCCTTTACCACATTCCATACATTGACCTATTGTCTCAGCTGCTTGCCTAGAGTCATATCCCGCTTGCTTTAAAGCTTCACCAATAGTTTTTTCCTTAGTCTTAAATTCTTCAAGAAGTTTTGTCAAAACTCCCCTTGCTTCTGTAAGAACTTGTTCAGGAGTCATCTCTTTATGGCGTATCTTCTCCAACTCTTCTTCAAAACGCCTTGTTAATTGCTCGTCAAGAATTGAAGGGCTGTATTTTTCAAGTATATCACAAGTCTTTAGACCAAGATCAGTCACTTCCATAGACTTATTATTTACATATCCCCTATTATAGAGATTGTCTATAATTTGAGCACGAGTTGCTTTTGTTCCTAAATTTCTCTTATCTAGCTCTTTTATTATAGAAGCAGCAGTATAACGTTTAGGTGGTTGAGTCTCTTTACTTAATTTATTTATCTCATTAACTATAACAGGATCTTTTTCTTTAAAGTCAGGAAGCAATACCTCATCAAATGTTGCGTAAGGCCCATAAAATTCATGCCAACCTTTTACTTTGGTAGTTGTTCCCTTACAAATGAAATTTTCAGTATTAACATCTATTATTGCTTTTACTGTCTCTCTTACTGCAGGATCTGCAAAAGTAGCTAAGAACCTCCTAACAATCAAATCATATACTTTTTGTTTTCTTGGATCAAGATTTTCAGGAATATTACCAGTAGGATATATAGCAGGATGAGCTTCATCTACTTTCTTTCCTTCATTTGGTTTAAGAACAGATTTTGACAAAAGCTTCTGCGCTAGTTCCTTATAATCAGGATTTCTTGCTAAACCTTGAAGAAGTTTTTTATAACCCAATTTTGCAGGAAGCTTCTGTGAAGAAGTTCTAGGGTAAGATATAAACCCTCCAGTGTACAATTCCTGAGCAATAGATAAAGTTTCTTTAGGAGTTATCCTATGCACCCGATGACATTCTATCTGAAATGTTGTCAGATCAAAAGGAAATGGAGGTTGTTGATTAAACTGTGAAATATCTTTTTTCTTAATAGAAGCGTGTGGATTTTTTGTCTTTTCTATAATCTCTTCTGCTCTTTTCAAATCAAATATTTTATCTTCTTCATGCCACGCCTCAATCTTATGGTGATTAACATCACCAAATAACTGAATTTGCCAATAAGGTTCAGGTATGAAAGCTTTAATCTCTTTTTCCTTATCACATAGCATCTTTAATGCAGGACCTTGAACACGACCTGATGAAAGAACCTTAAAAGAACCTGCTGCTTTTATTGCACTCATGAGTGCAGATGAAAGATTAATACCATAATACCAATCAAGCTCATGTCTTGTAAGACCTGCTTTTGCTTGACCCCAATCAATGGTTGTTTGCTTTTTTTCATATGCCTCAACAAGATCTGATTTTGTAAGAAAAAGAGTTTTAACTTTTTCCCTATGGAGTTT
>CAZOOV010000001.1:132621-250024 GCA_964581515.1 uncultured Methanosarcinales archaeon
ATCTGATTTTGTAAGTGTTGAGAATTTCATACGATTTGCATCTTTTTGTTTGCAAATATGTGCAATCACATTATAGCCAATAACTTCTCCTTCAATGTCAAAGTCTGTCGCTACAGTGAACTCATCTGCCTCTTTTGTAAGTTTTGACAAAGCAGTCACATATTTCTTAGTAAATGTAGAAGTTTTACTTACTTTTGAAGTCTCTTTCCAGACTGTATCAAACTGAGGATATTTATAAGATTTCTTTGGTGCTGCAACTGTAAAAAGATGACCTACAGCACATGCAACAATCAGCGATTTACCGTCGTGGCGAAGCTTATAGTATGGTGCACCTGCTTCACTGCCCTTCACTACTTTTGAATCTGCTAGAGCATCAGCTATTTTCTTTGCTGCATTTGGTTTTTCTGCAATGATTAATTCAGTCATTCTTAAAAGTCAAATGTATTTGTTATAAAAATGTTGTGTTTTAGGTGAAAAAAGGCCTATTTTTATCATTTTATCTTATACTGAATGTATATCTGAACAATTCTTTCTTATCGATTCAAGATGATGAGGATTATGTAATATACCGCTTACATATAATTCTTTTAATAGATTACATGGGAGATATACTCTTTTATCAGTGTTATTTCCACCAGCCTTATTTCCACCAACATTACCATTATGGTTGCTATTATGATGATTATGATTTCCATTATAACCCAGATGATGTTTCATACTATCAATAGTTTGAAGCAATGATTTTTGTTTTGTATAAAGTATTGGATAAACATAAACCTTGTGATGATTAGAACAATTAGGTTCAATAGTACAACCAGCATCAATTATCCCTGCTATGAAATGCTTGACATAATATGAATTAGGAAATATATCATATTTTGTTAATACTTCACCGTCAGAGTCCATGAGTTTTCTTGATCTTCCTTTTGCATCAAATAATCCAATATCATCTATCAACCAAGAGGATACTGCTTTTGATATTATATCTAACCTAGGATATTCTCTTGGAGTTGATTTGAAAGTCTCATCGTTAATGACAAATTCACCACCATCCCTATGATTTGGTTTTATATCTAAGACAAGATTGAACATATCAAACATTTGGTCACGTACATAATCAAAATAAGGATAATGCGGTCCTCTCCCATCAGTTACAGAAGATTCATTATGCTGTAAATAAAGAGTTTGTGAACCATGGGAGTTTGATATACCACCACAACACCACATGACACCAAAAAGATAAGCATGTTGAGGTATAATTTCAAGAGGAAGAATAACACTTTTTTGAAAATCAAAATCTGATGCTGTGAAATTCTCATGAATCTTAGCTGCTTGCAAGAGATTTCCTGAATAAGCTCCAACATCCCTTCTCAAAAAATGAGTTGATGGTGCTTTAAGTCTTGTAGCTTTCTTTTCTCCAGAATATCTCTTTGCCAAGAAGTTCTTTATACAGCTTCTTTTTGTAGTAGGATTATTCCAATCAGAATATGCGATTGCAGCAAGCGTGGGTTCTGTCAATTGAGAACTTTCTGCTCCAGGAGTAACTTGTCTAGCTTTTTCTAGCAATAATCTAGCTGCTGAATAGATCTTCTCCTCAAGACTAGGTAGAGATCTTACTTGCGATAACTCCCTTCGCCTGATTTGATACCTTGTTTCTAACAAGATATCTCTCTCATCTGGACTACCAGCAGTAGCCATCAAATCACTGTAAGGAAGTATATTTTCACTTACCATAGACGAGTTCTACATGATTTGATTTATAAAGTTTACTATTTTTACTATTAAATAGTAGTGATTTCTTTAAATAGTGCCATTCGGTAAATAAAATCAAGAAGTAGTCTCATAATAGTCTTCAAGAATGATTTTATCAACCATATCAAGATTGCTGACAATATATAATCTTCCTTGACTGATTTCAGTAAGCCTTTTTGCAAATGATAATCCTTCTTCATCAAGTGAAATCCCAATAAGAGAAGTTGTTATTCCCAAAGATGCTGCTTGAGATATTACGTGCAATGTATCTTTTTCTGGATCACTACCAACAGTCGGCATTGCATCAGATATTATTATAAGATGTTTTGTACATGGTGCTTTTGAAAATAATTGTATTGCTTTTTCAACAGTTGCTGAAATATTAGTCTCATTTGAAGCTTTAATCTCAGTGATTTTCAAAAGAAGTTGTCTGAAATCATAAGTAGGGGCTAATTCTTCCTTAACATCAGAACCAAAGATGATAAGACCGACCTTATCTCTGTTTTCTATTGCTTTGAAAGCAAGTGCTATGCCTGCTTTTTTTGCAGTCTCAATCTTTTTTCCACGCATACTACCTGAAGCGTCAAGCGCATAAATAATTTCAATATTTCCTTTTGATCTCCTTTGAGAAATTGTAAGGTCATCTTTTGATATTGAACTATGACCTCTCCTAATTGATTTCTTAATCGTTCTTTTCATATTGATATCCCTGTACCTATCATGACTTCTGTAGGCACGAGAATCATACTTATCCCCATATAATGTTTTCTCTTTATGTTCTTTTTTCCCGAGAAATCCTTTAGGTGCTAATTTATCCAATTCTTCAGTATAAAGAACCAATGATGCAAGATATAATCCTTTGGAACTGATTGTACCATCTTTATTCAAAAGATCTTCTTTTTTCAAATTCTTGATGTTTGCTCCAATTGCTTCTTTGAGCTCTCTGCAAAATTCAGGAATCCTGATATTCTTTTTTACATAACCAGGATCATATCCTGTAAGAAGACGAATTAATTTCTTACCATATAGTTTTTCAGCATTAGCATAACTCTGGACCATGTTCTGAAAAATAAGATCTGGAGTAAATGAAGAAACACCTTGATTATAAGACTCACTTAAAAGTTTACCATCTTCAATTGTCTCTGTATCGTTCTCAAGAACAGAATGCATAAGCTTATCTTCTTCCTTTTGTGACGCAAGCTTTCCTTGGAGCTCTTCTATCTGCTCCTTATCCTTAAGTTCTAACTCATCGGTGCTAGGGTAAGTCTCCCTCTTCCTTAAGGGAAGAGAATTGATCAGAGAATTTATCAAATTCATTCTTAATGAAATCTTCTGGCTTTTGCAAGAACTTTACTGAAGGTTTTAGTTCTATACGATGACTCAGTACAGATATGACTGCTTTTTGTACATCTTCGAATGATACTTTCTTTTTACCTGCTATGATTGCGTTTGCTTGACTTCTTTCATGAAGTCCAATTGTTGCTCGCACGGAAGGTTTCTTTTGTAGATTTTCATTCTCCCTTAAGTCTCTTACAAATTGCACAATCATATGCAATAATTTCTCTGGAAATTCTACAGTAAGCTTGTTTGATCTTTGTGCTGTAATAATTTTTTCATTCTCAAGACTTTCTGGATAATCCATATATACTAAGTCAAATCTATCAAGAAATACATCACTCAATGATTCTGTTGAAGTATCATTAGGATTCATTGTTCCAATGAAAATAAAATCAGTAGGAACATCAACTGTATAACTTCCAATAGTTACAATTCCTTCTTCAAGAACCTGAAGAAGTGCATTCTGAAGTTTTTCACTGCATCTGTTCACTTCATCAAAGAATAATACCCCATTATTTGCTTTGAAAATCTTTCCTGGAGTAAAAGCTTCAATAGACATAGGACCAAATTTCAATGCTTTTATCGGATCAATATCCCCTATCAAATCTTCTGCAGTAAGATCTGGACTTCCTTGTACACGGATGAAACGATCTTCTCCTTTAACTTTTGATTTTGATTTCTTTTGAGTCATAGGATCAATTATGTAATCTTCTTCTAAGAGTTTTGATATATTCTTAGCAATTGTTGTTTTACCTACGCCAGGTGGACCTACTAGAATTATATGCCTGCCTGTCAAAAGCGCTGAGCGCATCTGGTCTTTCTCTTCTTTCTGACCAATAATATCTGGAAATGAACTATCTGCTACTAACTTTTCTTGTGGAATCAAGGTTTTTGGTGTTTTCATCATGTTTTGAATCGAGTAATGAATGTTTTATAAAAGTTATGTTGGATGTATATTTGATATTAAGATATATCGACGATATACAGAAAGTATTATAAAGCTAATTAGCTTAACGCAATGCTTTTTTTAATAGAAATTTTTGTATAAAGAGCAATGCATAAAGTATATATATCACAGTTGAAATAACTTTAATTATGTTATGGTTTATGGAATTATCACCAATAATGCAAGCATTCTTAGCAGGACTTTTTACTTGGGGTGTAACTGCACTTGGTGCGTCAAGCGTATTTTTTACAAAACATATCAATAAAAAACATTTAGATTTCTTACTTGGATTTGCTGCAGGTGTAATGATAGCTGCAAGCTTTTGGTCACTTCTTGCACCAGCAATAGAAATGTCTCAAGAAATTGCACTTCCAGAATGGTTTCCTGCTGCAGTGGGATTCTTCTTAGGAGCAATTGTATTAAGATTGATAGATAAAGTGCTCCCACATGTACATCCAGGACTTACCATGAAAGATGCAGAAGGAGTCAAAACATCATGGCATAAGACTACACTTCTTGTACTTGCAATAACATTACATAATATTCCAGAGGGACTAGCTGTTGGAGTTGCATTTGGTGCAGCTGCATTAGGACTACCATCTGCAACAATTGCAGGAGCTATTGCACTCGCAATAGGAATAGGACTTCAAAACTTTCCAGAAGGAATTGCAGTTGCTATGCCTATCAGAAGAGAAGGTATATCAAGGCTCAAAAGTTTTTGGTATGGTCAATTATCAGGTGTAGTAGAACCTATTGCTGCTGTACTTGGTGCAGGAGTTATAATATTATTCAGACCTTTGCTTCCTTACGCACTCGCATTTGCTGCTGGTGCGATGATATTTGTTGTTGCTGAAGAAGTAATACCTGAATCACAACATAACGGAAATAATCATTGGGCTACTGCTGGAGTAATCATTGGATTTCTTATTATGATGATTCTTGATGTCGCATTAGGATAAATATAATCTTTGGATCTCTACAAATTAGAATTTGTAAAAAGTTGGCTTGCAACTTAGAGTAAGTTTTTTATAGAATTGGTTGAATTGCCTTTATATGAAACTATTAGTATTCACTGATACACATGGATCAGCAGTAGCTGAGAAAAGGATAATAGAGAAAGCAAAAAAGCATAATCCAGATTTAATGCTGTGTTGCGGTGACTTCACAATATTTATGCATGAAGCTGATGATTTTCTCAATAAGATAGACAAAGCTGGTATTGATACTTATCTTATACATGGAAATCATGAAGATGAAGACGTAATTGAAAATTTATGTAAAAAACTCAAGCATGTACAATTCATACATAAGAAGATAATTCAGCATAAGAACGTACTTATAATGGGATATGGAGGGGATGGATTCTCATTGCATGATCCAAAATTTCTGGTAACTGCAAAAAGTTTTGAAGAACTGATAAAGAAGTATAAAGACCATACAAAAATAATAATACTACACCAGCCACCCCATAAGTCGGGAATTGATCTAATATACGGCGAACATGCAGGTAATAAGACAACAAAAGATTTTATCAAGAAACATAAGATACATTTTGTGTTTGCAGGGCACCTGCATGAGAATTCTGGAAAAGAATTCAAAAAGAAATCAACAAATTATGTTAATCCTGGACCATATGGAAAAATCATCAATATCTGATAAAAACTAAGTGAAATCTTCAATAATAGAAATACTGACTAGAATCCCATATTAACCTATCCTTTGTTAATTTATTCTTTGACTTTAAAATCCATCAAGTTTGTAAGTTTATGCTCTTTAATTTCTCCTGTTACAGAATCAACTTTAATATTTATCGTACTCATAGACATAGTTATAAAAGTGATATTATATATCTGACCAATCTCAAGATTCTGAAGAAGAACAATATTCTTTGATAAGACTTCATTAGGATATTCTTTTCCAACAAGTTCACTTGCATTATCGAGTGCTTCTAAAGAGGTGATCTTAATTTCATCTTCTAATACTGGTTTTACTTCTGTTTCTGGTTTTTTAAATATCTCATCTTTCTCTTCCTTACTGACTGCAAGAGCAGATACTGCAAATGTTGTTATTGTATCATCTTTGTTATAGAAACCAAAATACCATGCATCCTCCTCTCCAATCATACGAAGACAATGACATAGATAACTATTATCATTTTCCTTTTTCCATTTCTGAAAGATAGGATCTTTCCTTAATTGTACTAATGATTCTTTTATTGCTGACATAGTATCAAGGATAATAGGTTTTGTTTATATTATTTATCGTTATTATTTATACCCATTATTTATCTTTGAAAGAGAATAGTTGATTAATTAGAGAATTTAGATATTATCAATAATATGTTTTGATGCCTCTGCTGTATACTTTTTCATATCTGAAACAAACTTAAGCATAGGCAGTATAGACTGTAATTCACTATCTGTCCAGATCTGTTCTGATAATGAGTCCATCATCTCCACTAGATTTCCATTTTCCCCTATGAGAGTACCAGCTGGTTTAGGACATCTAGACAAAGTAGCTACACCATCTCCAGGACCAAAACGATTTCGTAAATAGCTTAAGAATTGTAATTGAGTGCCTTGATCATAACCATGCATCTTCTCCAAATGTCTCCCAAATCTTTCCTGAACATTAGGATGCTGTTCAAACTGGCGTAATGATTTATGAGTTACTGGACGATGAGATGGTCCTTTTATGAAATATGCCAAATCCTGCATCTGATCTATCATTGAATGTGAAGTGCTCCTAGGTTTTGATGCATAAGGAGTCATATCTGCAACAGAATGTTTCTTCTCATTTAAGAGAGCAGTCCAGCATGCGTCACTAAATGTACTAAGACCCATATTATCAACACCAGTAACAGGATTATGAACAAAACGAATGCATGCATTCTTATCATAGCCAGGCTCAACCATCCTAATCTCTGAATTTACATTAAGATGATCATCAATTGACATGAAAAGATAATTTCTTGGCCACCAATTGATATCAGCAACATTTTGTCCTGATGCATACATAAAATCAATAATCCCACTATCTGATCTAAGAACTCTTGACATCTGTTCAAGAACAGAATCATTTACTTGAGTTATTTTATTGTATTTAAGACGGCGCTCTTGATTTGATGAATCTTTGTCTATAGCCTTATGCCTGTTTGCTATATCTTCTTGCATCTCCTTTATCTTGTCTTCTATCTTTTTAGGAGGAAGCACTATTGCATCTGGTTCAAGACGGACCTTGTCAAATATCTCATAAGAAGGACAAGCTGCATGCAACTGTTTCTGATGCCTGAATAATACAAGAGCATGTATACTACCCTCTGGCTGTGTCACATAAACAAGTGCTGGCTCTGAGCGAGGATATAGTTCCTTGAATGCAAAATACATAGATGCAGAACGCTCAAGACAATTCATCTCTTCAGGAGAAGCCTCTGTTGGAAAATAAAAATATCTTGTATTCTCAACCCTAGGATCAATATTAGTATATGTAAATAATCTCTTATTTTCCTCAATATCATTTCTAAGAACATCATAATACCTTTTTACAGAAGCGAGTTTATGACTGTCAGCAACATCTTTAAGCTGTGCTGTGAAATCATTCTTTACTGTTGTAGGGGCAGTTGAGAGCATTTTAAACTAAGACAACCCCATATTTACCTAAGCTCTTTTGGAGGCTGCGTAGATCCGCCTGCTGCATAAACTGGTCTTGGTGTAGGCATATAAGTACGCCTTGGCCTAGGTGTATAACCACTTGATGAATCAGTTGATCCAGGTGTTAATGCTGTGCCAATCTTTTCTCCCAAAAAACCAAATAAAGATCTATTTGGTTCTTCTTTTCCTACAGGAATATAATTAAGCGTTAATTTCTGGTCATCAGGATTATATTTTACAGTGACTGCGCCATAGCCTAGTGCGTCCCCCAATATCTCCTGCAAATTTGCTGATAATTGTATACGATCCTCATCTCTTACATCATTTACAACTACATGAACATATGGTGATCTTTTCCAACCTTTCATTCTCGCTCTAAGAATCTTCAAAGGTTCAGCTGATATTCCCTTTTTTTCAAACTCTGCAGTTATGTCTTTAATCTTATCTCCCAAACTCATAATAAAAACCCCCTTTCTCCTCGACAAATGAGGAATAATAGTAAATCATCAATGTATAGAGTATATAAATGAGACTGGCTTTATAAAGATTTAACTTCTTGAAGGGAATGATAAAGAAAATCAATTTAGCAGACTATTTAGGGCTAAGTAATTGTTATTTTAACTATTGAAAATAAACCTTATGTTGATTTGTAACTATTCTACAATAGCACTAATTTTCAGTCGAGAAATGCATTTTTTCTTAACCTACATTTCCAGTGGAGTTTTTATGTGAAAGAGCAAGAGAGTAACCTTCCTTTGAAAAAGCAGGCTTTAAACTGCTTTTTTTCTAAATGAAAAGTACCCCTTTTCAGAATATACTTTTCAAACACATTGTATTTATAAACAGGTTTAATTAAGGAAGACTGCAGAAATGGTTAACGTAAAGATTACTAAAATAAAAGATAATGCAATTATACCAGCATACGCTAAAGCAGGCGATGCAGGAGTTGATTTGTGTTCAACTGAAGAATATGAACTTGCGCCTGGAGAAAGAAAACTTATCTCAACAGGAATTAAAATAGCCCTTCCAGAAGGACACGAAGCACAAGTTAGACCAAGATCAGGTCTTGCTATAAAACATGGCATAAGCATTGTCAATACCCCTGGTACAATAGATGCAGGATACAGGGGAGAGATAGGAATCATACTTATTAATCACGGCCAAGAACCCTTCAAGGTTGAATCAGGCATGCGAATAGCACAAATGGTGATAAACCAGATTGAGCATGCAGAGTTTGAGGAAGTAGACGCTCTTGATGAAACAGAACGTGGGGAAGGCGGTTTTGGTCATAGTGGAACAAATTAGAGGTGATGGATTTGGCTGTAAGTTATGAAGCAATAAAAAGAAATACAACTCTTGAGGCATTTGTCCCTTCGAGTCAAGAGGAAGAAGAAGAGGAATAAATCGAGTAAATGTTTTTAAATTTCATTTAATTCTCATCCAATATGGATGTTTTCGTACATAAATTTGTAACAGTTTCACCACACAGAATTTCAGGCAATGTCTGTTCTGAGATCCATTTTTCTGGTACAAATATCACTATCCCCTTCCTTGAAGAAGAAGAAAATAGTTCTCTTGAGAGCAAATATGCTATCAATATCAAAGAGATAAAAAACGAGATTGATACAGTAAAGAAGACTTCTAAAGCAATTATCGTAAAAAACGGTGAACCTTGCTTGCAAAGAATGGCTTTGAAAAGTTTAGCAACACATGTAAAGAAACAAAGACAGCTTTTTGTACTTGAGACTTATGGTACTAGGCCAAAGATAATAAAATACCTAATAGATAATCGTCTTTTAGATCTTGTTGTATTGAAGCTGTATTTTCCTTTAAGCGAAGTGTGGATGAAAAAACTCAATAGCGGAAAGCTAGTCAGCAATTACAAAGAAATGATTGATGATATAAATGAGACAATCGATCTGCTTAGAAAGTCACAAGTAAAAGTCATTGCAAAGACAATTATTGTTCCAGGACTCCTTGAAAGGAAAGCTGATATAGGAAGAATAGTCAGAAGTGTAAAAGATCTAATGAACTGTGTTGTTGAACTATTACCATATAAACCTGGAAAAAGAGGGAAGGTTTTTGGTAGATCAAAGAAATCAGATGAAGAACTCATGAATGAGTTAAAAGAATATATTGCAGAAACTTATCCTAATGTGCATCTGAAGGTAATGGGTTGAGAATTCAATTTAACATTGGTTTGATGCAGTCATAGACTAATGTTTGAATTTCTTCTATTGATTTTGGTTTATCGCCGTCACTGCAATCGATTATGCTCCATTTCTCTTTCTCTGCGACATAACGATAAGCTTTTTCAGCGTCTTTAAGATGGTCTATGTCTGCTTCATGAATATCTTTCTTATTTCCACCTACATAATCGCGATGTCCTTTTTTCTCAACAAGTTTTTGGCCCATCTCACATGGCATATATAATAAAAGAAGTTTGTCTGGTCTGGGAATTGCAAAAATATCATATTCTAATTCATTAATCCATTCAAGGAATTTATCTATCTTGTCATGATCCTTAAGCTTGCCTGCTTGATGGCCTTTATTGGCAGAGACATACCTGTTACAGATTATTATCTTACCTTGCCCAAGCCACTCCTTCATCTGCTTGCTTGCTGCATACCTATCTACTGCATAAAGTATTGAAGCACGATAAGGACCTACTTCTTCTGCTGTACCAAACTTGCCATTAAGATACTCTCCAACCATTTCAGCAGAAGGCTTTCCATACTGTGGAAACTCAACAAGCTCTACAACATGTCCTTCTTTTTTCAATCTGTCATAAAGAAGTTTTGACTGGGTACCTTTACCAGAACCGTCTGTTCCCTCGATGACGATAAGTTTTCCTTTCATTTTAGATAATTAATAAAGTGATTTAATTTAAATGTTTTTGTCTTAAATTTATAAAAAGTCAAGCTTGCACGGCGAACTTTATATTTTTCTTCATTAAAAGAAAAATATCGCCTCATAGGGCAAAGCTGACTTTTTATCCACTATATCTAAAGATTTAGCTCAGAATACCTTTAATCACACACATACAGATGGCCTGAAAAGTCATTTAATATCAAAGGACCAATGTCATAACCGGACTTCTCTGCAATCATCTTATGAAGATGATGAATAGCATACATATTAGGGATAAATGCTCCTTCACCAGAGATGATATTACCTTGCTTGTCAACTGTTGCTAAATGATGACTCCTATAAACAACATGACATTCAAGCTTGTTTTGTCTTATACAAAACCACAAGAAATCTAGACAAGGAGGAGTTTGACTACCAAGATCAGATGCTGGATCCCATAAGCTTATCATTGCTCTTCTTGTGTTAGGATGATGTTTTAGGAGATTTATGATTTTTTCTGGCTGATTGCCCCATCTCTTAAATATACGTTCATGATAAGTGTAAACAAATTCAGTATTTTCTGATACGCCATTCATGAATTCATCCTTATATTTCTCTAGATATTCTATTGAATAATGATCAGGAAGATTGTTGAGCGGATTCTTAATCACTACACTTAAGCTCCTTTCTTCTCTTATGGATATTTTCCTTTGATCCTTGAGCACGGAACCTTTCTCAAATACTTGCTTGACAATCTTTTTTAATGCATCGTCGAGATCATCTGCAGTTATAGAAAGACCGAGCGTAGATATTATCTCACTCTCAGGAACATGATCTATATCTTGAAAATCAGTATGTGAAAGTTCAGACTCATAAGGATTGTCAAATCTTGCTCCGCAATCATATAGCTCTTCTGCTGATGTTGGCAAGACTTCAATGCCTTCTATAGATCGCTTGTTAGCAGGTTCTTGTATACAAGCTTTTACTGCTTCTTCAATCTTTTCTTTTGTAGCTCGTTCTATGATTATAAGATCAGTTTGCTTTTTTATTCTTTCTAAGCCGTCTTTTGTCAAACCTTCAAACCGAGGATTAGCTGCTTGAGATGATTTTATTAGTCCATCTTCTGTAAGTCCATTCTTCCAAAAACATCTTATGGCATCTACAAGAAGATGACCATTGTCTTTAGTATTAAATATACATACTATCAACTTATTAACATTAGGATTAAGGAGAATATTTGAGAATGCATATTTTGCGCCGTTTGTCGTCCTCCAATAACCAGTAAGGAATGTATAATTTGAGATGTTTACAAATAAATCCTTTATATCCTGTGGAGGTTCATCAGATCTCCAATTATATATGAATGCCACAGCAACATTAGACATAGGATTACCGAGCAAAACATCAGAAGAATTGAAGAATTTTAGACTTTTAGATAAATCTGGGTTCTTAATCTTGTACATTATCTTTCCATCAAGATCTTTTCCAAAAGGTATCTTTTCAATAATCTCTTTTGTCATTTTTTCAAAGTTTTACTCTTTTTACTTTTCTTATTATTTTTATTATCCTTTTTATCTTTACTATTCTTAGTAATTTTATCATTATGAACAAAGCGATAGAGTACAATCAGCCAGATTATACCAAATGCAAGCATGAATAGGCTTAAATATTGACCTAATGAAAGTCCAAGAAAATATCCCCATCCTAATTGAAGATCAGCCTCCCTAAAAAAGCCAACAATGATACGTGCAGTACCATACATTATCATGAAAATACCAAATAAAGTGCCTTCCTTAAACTTCTTCTTACGAATAGACCATAATGTCCCAAAAATAATGAGATTCTTTATTGCAGCATATAGTTGTGAAGGATGCCTGCACCCATCTGCACGAGGAAATTCAAAACACCATGCAACTGAAGTCAGTTTTCCTACTAATTCTCCATTTATGAAATTAGCAACCCTTCCAAGAGATAAAGCAATCGATAAGGGTATTACTGTCATGTCAGCCATCTGAAGCATGTTCAGATTCTTTCTTTTAGAGAACAATATAACCGCTATAGTAGCACCAATCAATCCTCCATGAAAAGACATACCGCCTTCCCATATGAAAAATATTTCCCATAACCTAGGCAAGTAATATTTTAAGTTGTATACAAGACAATAAAATAACCTACCACCAGCAACAGCACCTATAGCAATTGCTAGAATATAATCAAGTATATCTTCATCCTTAATATGCAGATGTTTTTCCTTGACCAGTTTTCTGAGTAAGAAATATCCTAATATGAAACCTATGACATATACAAGACCATAATATCTAATCTCAAGTAATCCTATCCTAATCAAGACTGGGTCAATAGTATGATTAAACATGTAAAAAACGGAAATATCTGAACTTTATAAATCATTTTATACTAGAATTATTAATTGTAGAATCATGTTATAAACTAAAACAAAATTATTTAAATTAGGTAATAAAATATCAAAACATGGGTTCGAAAAAAGAAGAAAGAGAAGAAAAAGAAAAAAGAAAAGAGAATATGAATAATTCTAAAAATGATTTGAGTAATATGCTTAAGAAGACATGGGATTTCATATGGCATAGCGATAGTGTCTGGAGTTGGCTGATAAATATTGTATTAGCATTTGTGTTTATAAAATTCATATTTTATCCAGGAGTTGGAATTCTTCTTACAGGAAGTGAACTTGTAGAAGAAGGTGATTTTAATAGGTATCCTTTAGTTGCAGTTGTTTCAGGTAGTATGGAACATATGAAAATAAGCCATGATAAAGACCTTGACCCTCATCTTTGTGGAAATGAATATGATAAAACAGATTATATAGTGAATTTTGATGAATATTGGAAAGAATGTGGGCTGTGGTATATGGAAAATGGAATTACAAAAGAACAGTTCTCTAAATATACGTTTAAGAGAGGATTTAATAAAGGAGATATTATTTTTATCTATCGTAAAGACCCAAAAAATTTAAAAATTGGAGACGTGATTGTCTTTAAAAGCAATGTCAGACCGGATCCGATAATACACCGAGTGGTATCTATTGATACAGACGGAAATAAGATTAGATTTGACACAAAAGGAGACCATAATCAAGGAAAAGGATCACTTGATAAAGGCATATCAGAAGATGTCGTTATTGGAGTCGGTGTCTTTCGAGTACCATACTTAGGATGGTTCAAGATATGGTTTGTTGATTTAATAGGATGGTTGCAAAAACAAAGTTTAATCATTAATTTTGTTTCAATGTTTCAATAATAAGTTCAAAAATATAGAAGAATTATAATAATAAAATAATGAGGTAATAAAAAATGTTATTTTGTCCAAAATGCGGTTCATTACTTGTACCTAAGAAGAATAAGAAACAAATAACCTGCAGTTGCGGTTACATCCATAAAGAGCCAGTAGATATAAGCCTGAGTGAGAAGATGGATGAGAAGAAACAAATGGAAGTATTGAATGAAGAGGATAAACTAAGAACATTACCTGTTACAGATGTCGAATGTCCTGAATGCAACCATGGAAAAGCAAGGTTTTGGACAGCACAGACAAGAGCTGCTGATGAAGCAGAAACAAGATTCTTCAGATGTGAAGAGTGCCACCATGTCTGGCGTGACGCATCATAAAACCTCAAACAGATGGATTTTCCAAAAACATTCCCTGTAAGTGTCAAACCTAATTCTACCAAGACAGAGTACTTAGGAAAGGATGAGAAAGGCAAGCATAAGCTGAATATAAAAGAGAAAGCAGTAGATAACAAGGCAAATATAGCATTAATAAAGTTCTTTAAAAAAGAGTTCAAATTGAATATTAGAATCAAATCTGGACTCACAAGCAGAGAGAAGATAGTTGAAATTGTTTAAATCTTAAGTTTCTTAGTTTAAAATATAGAATAATTTAGAAATAAAGATGATTTAAATTGAAATAGGTGTTAATCTAGAATTAAGATCTGAGATTCAATCATCCCACTGTAACTTGAATCTTACCTGATTTTGATTGAGATAAAGGACCATCATTTTCTGAAATAACATCATATGTAGCGTGCATATTTCCCCTAAATCTTGAACCTTCAGAAAGTTCACAACCTGAAACAATTATTTTTTGTGAATCTCCATTGTTAAGAGTTACTGGTTCACTTGGTGTTTCACAACCATCTATAGACAAAATAAAATTGCTAAGGGAACCAGCAGCATCATTAGAGAGTATTATTGTAATCTTATCATCCTCATCAAGATCACTATCACCATCTGTCTCTGCTGAGAAAGATGAACATCTGAATTCCATTGATAGTTCACAACTATCAGGAAGAAGTTTACTAGCATTAAGTACACCAAAAGCTGCAAGCGCAGCTATTACAATAATAACTGCAAGAAGTGACCAACCATAAGTCATCAGAAACTCCATCGCTGCTTGAGAACGTTTTAAATTCATAATAATATGTTAAAATAGATTATTTATAAAAGTTTCCTATGTGATTAAAGCAAAAATTTAAACTCAATTTAAGGTACAAGACAATAAATAATATAAATAAGTTTTTTCAGACCTTCTATATGGTGGTATTGATGGAAATGATGAAAGATATTGAAAATTCTGATCCTGCTGTTGCAGAGACAATAAGAAATGAACTGACAAGGATAAGAGACGGACTAGAAATGATCCCATCTGAAAACTATGTCAGCAAGGCTGTAATGCAGGCTATGGGAAGTGTTTTTACTAACAAATATTCTGAAGGTTATTCACATAAGAGATATTATGGTGGACAAAAGCATGTAGATGAGATGGAAGATATAGCTGTTGAAAGAGCAAAAAAGCTATTTGGTGCTGAGCATGCAAATGTGCAACCTTATTCTGGAAGTCCTGCAAATATGGCAGTATTTTTTGCATTACTCCAACCAGGAGATAAATTTATGGGACTTGATCTCAATGCAGGAGGACACTTAACACATGGAAGCCCGGTTAATTTCTCAGGCAAGCTGTATAAATGCGCGGCATATAATGTCGATAAAGAAACACATCTGCTTGATATGGATGCAATTAGAAAACAAGCAATTGCTGAAAAACCAAAGATGATACTCTCTGGACTTACAGCGTATCCAAGAAAAATAGATTTCAAAGCATTCCAAGAGATATGTGAAGAAGTAGGAGCATACCATATGTCAGATATATCACATATATCAGGACTATGCGTAGCAGGAGTACATGAAAGCCCTGTACCATACGCAGATGTTGTTACTACAACTACTCATAAAACATTAAGAGGGCCTAGAGGAGCTATGATACTGTGCAAACAAGAAGATAGGCTAAAAGAGAAGTATCATCCTGACTCAAAAAAGAATCTTGCTGGTATGATTGACTTCAATGTATTCCCTGGCATGCAAGGGGGACCTCATGATCATGTAAATGCTGCAAAAGCAGTGGCATTCGGAGAAGCACTTCAGCTTGACTTCAAAGGATATGCAGAGCAAATTGTCAAGAATGCAAAAGTGCTTGCAGAAGAACTTATGACAAATGGTGTAAAATTAGTGACAGATGGGACAGATAATCATCTTATGGTCATTGATCTCACTCCAAACGGACTCATGGGCAAAGGAAAAGATCTGCAGAATGCACTTGACGCTGCCGGCATCACACTGAATAAAAATACAATACCATACGAGCCTAGCAGTCCTTTCTATCCTTCTGGACTAAGACTTGGCACTCCTGCACTTACAACAAGAGGCATGAAAGAGAGTGAAATGAAAGTTATTGGAAAAGCAATAGCTACAGTAATAAGCAGTCATCAAGATAAAGCAGTTCTTGAAAAAGTAAGAGGAGATGTGCTTGAACTATGCAAACAGTTCCCACTATATCCTGAACTTGGAATATTAAAATAAAAATAAAAAATAAATTTTTTTATTTTCTTTCTGTTATGAATGGACCTAGTTCCATCTCTGCATATGTTCTTCCAGGGAATATCCTGGGATATACTGCTTCTTCAGGATCTGTAACTACCTCTAAGACCGCTGGTCCTTCCTGAGACATGAAAGTGCTTAATGAAGATCCAAGCTGTGTCTTTTGATCAACCCTTTCAGCCCAAGGAAAACCATGCGCTTTTGCAATATCAGCAAATCTCGTATCATAACTGCGTTCTGTTGCGACATAGCCAGTCTCCTTATAGAATGCATCCTGCCAATTCTTGACCATTCCGTCTCCTTTATTATTCAAGACAATAATCTTTACTGGAAGATTATATTCCATGATGGTATTTAATTCTCCTTCATTCATCTTAAAACCACCATCGCCATCAATGGATATAATCGTTGATTGAGGGTTGGCAAATGCTGCTCCTACTGCTGCAGGCATGGAAAAACCCATAGTACCAAAGGAACCTGATGTCAGGAAAGACTTCGGACCAGGCATATCCAAATATTGTGCTGCAAGCATCTGGTGAACACCAACCCCTGTTGTTACAATAGTATTGCTGTCTATGTAAGAGTTTAATCTCTCCATTACTGCTGCAGACTGGATGTAATCGCCACCCCTATTGTAGTCAAGAGGATATGCCTGCTTAAGCTGCTTTGCACTCTGTCTCCATGCTTCAAAGTCAGTCTTAAGATCTTTTGCTTTTGCATAATCTACAAGAGTTTCAAGAGCATTTGCAACTTCACCAACAAAAGTGAAATCTGCATTCCTCTCTTCACGTATCTTTCGTACCTTCTCTTCATTAATATCAATATATGCGACCTTTGCTTGTGGTCCAAAGAGACCTACTTTCTCAGCTACACGATCATCCCATCTCGCCCCAAATACAAGGAAGCAATCTGTCTCCTGTACAATCATGTTAGCATAAGGTGTTCCATGCATACCTAGCATGCCCATCGATAAAGGGTCTCTTCCATCCATTACACCTTTAGCCATCAATGTATTTACAGATGGAACTCTCAATATGCTATTCAATTCCCTAATTGCATTACTTGCTTTCTTTGAGTTTAAACCTCCACCTATGTAAATAAGCGGTTTTTCTGATGCATAAATCAGGTCAAAGAAAGCCTTACATTGATCCTCGCACAAGTGGCTGTTAACAGTATATTTATCTTTAAATCTACTTGCGTCGATATTATCATAATCAGAAGCGCTTACCTGCTTATCTTTAGGAAGATCAATTACAATAGGTCCAGGCTTCCCCATCTTCGAAAGATAATAGCTGTCTTTGATTATCCTTTCTAAATCTCCATTCTTAAGCTGGATTACATTCTTAGCAACAGGATCAAATACCTTGATGACAGGTGCATGCTGAAATGAATCTGTACCAATTTTCTCTTCAGGAACCTGTCCTGCAAATACGAGAAGAGGGACGGAGTCTGCATAAGAATCACCTACAGCAGTCAGTGCATTTGTAATTCCTGGTCCTGAAGTTACTATAACTATGCCTACTTCATCGCTTGAACGCGAATATGCTGCTGCACTAAATCCTGCACATTGCTCATTACTATTTACTGTAATGTCGATATTGCTTTTTGCCAATGCATCATATACAGGCATAATAGCTCCACCTATGTATCCAAATGTTCTCTTAACTCCTAAGTCCTCAAGGCTTTTTACTAAAACTTCTGCCCCTGTCATCTTTTTCATTGCTTTTACCTCCTTTCATCAATTAATGGAATAAAAGTTTACAATGGAGTCTAATGAGCAAGAAACAGTTTTCTAGTTTTATTTGATAGATAAAAACGATTAGAAGCCACTGCATCAAGCCCAGTTAGAATCACTGCACTTTATGCAATCACCACTACCACGACGAGAATCAGACTAATCAGAAGTGTACTCAGTCCGTTTGTTTCTGTCTTGGTAATGACCATATTAAGGATAAGAATGTGTATGAGATATTTAAAACTTTTCATAAAATACTATTGGGATAAAATTATAGATTCGGAAGATTCACGTAAACTCTAAGCAGATATCAAAATGTACTGATGTTTTTAGTGGGAAAACTATTATAATAATTCTAATCATTAATAAATAATTCGTAATTTGTTAACATCATTTGAATATGCGATATTGTATCACAAAAAATCATTTATTAGAGAACCTTCTGTGTTAGAAAGGTGTTTTTAGTGAATGAAAAAGAAAAAGCAATAAAACTAAAAGAAGAAGAAGGGAAAAAAGAAGAAGGAAGAAATGAAGAAGAAAGAAGAAATGAAGAAAGAAGAAAAGAGAAAAAAAGAGATGAAGAAGAAAAGCACAAATATGACAAAAACATTGTTGAAGGAAGAGTATATCAAATAATATATCATCTTGTGGATGCATATATAGAAAATGCAAAAGCAGGCAAATATGAAGACATAGGAACTATTTCTGTTGAAAGTGCCAAAAGAACAATACCGCCTTCAGTCAACGGATTCAAAGCATTAGAAGATGGGAGGGATATATGCTTGCATTTGTCTCATGGAGTACACCATCAATTGTGCAATAATCTTGAAGGAAGCTTAATCTTCTTTGATCTCAAAAGAGAAAGATGCAATGGCAGCAATGAAAGTTATTGGCATATCGATGAAGAACATGAAGACTATGGGCTCTCGACCATGGAGCTGGCAGACAGAGTGATGCAGGGAAGAAAAGATTATCTTGTGCAAAGATACCTTGGTGTGCAAAGACCTGAGAGTGCAAAAGCATTATTAAGATGATAAATTGACATACTTAGGATAAAATATATAACCTGGTGTTCAATAGCTCAGATATATGACTTTCATAATAATATACATAACATATCCTAATAAAGAGACTGCTGAAAAAATAGCAAGAGAACTTCTTAATAAGAAACTAGTAGCATGTGCAAATATATTTCCAATATCAAGCATGTACTGGTGGAAAGGTAAGATTGAGAATAATGATGAATTCGTGTCAATTGTTAAGACAAAAACTGAAAATTGGAGAAAAATTAAGGAAAGGATTACAGAACTGCATCCTTATGAAGTACCTTGCATAATGAAGATAGATACAGAAGCTAATGATGAATATGAAGGATGGATAAAGGATGAGACAGATGCATAAAAGAGACAACAAAGAAGAGATTTTGACAAGGATTATCAGGAAACTTCAGGCAAAAGCTTACCAAAGAAGACATCTTCTAGCATCATTATTGATCGCTCTTATCATGATAATAGTATTTTTCGGATTTTTCAAGATGCTTTTTTTCCTTGTATTGCTTCTTGCATTAAATCTTGGAAGTTCTATTCTTGCAAAGCATATTCCTAGAGCACATACAAGCATTGAACTCATCATGTTTAGCACAGTACTTACTGGACTTGCATATGGACCTAGAGTGGGAGCATTCTTTGGAGCAATATCTGCAATATGCTATTATTATGCAATAGGAAGGTTCTCATACTATGTAGCTGTGTTTGCACCATTATATGCATTAATAGGAATAATTGCACCTTATTTCTCAGATGTCGGTATTCTAAGATTAGGAATGATATTTACAATCAGTTACCTTGTCGTCTCTAGCACAATTGTATTTGTGATGTTTAACGCAAGAATATACAAGGCTATACAGTTTGCGATAATAAATATCCCACTTAATTTCATAATGTTTAAATACTTCGCTCCAATATTTCTAGCTGTGATGTAATTTGGGAAAAGCTCCAAAGGGAATATCAATAAAACAGAGAAAAGAAGAGTATAGGAATGCTAATGACCAGTATTATGAAGCTATACTTCAACTTAGAGGGAACACTGAAGAACAATTCAATGAAATTGTTGATCGTATAGAGGCTAGTGAGTGCAAAATATCAAAACATACAATAATGAAAGAAGGCATTGATCTCTATTTATTCTCACAGAAATATATACAACAACTTGGAAGATGGATAAAAAACAGATATAATTGTAATATTGCAAGCACCAGAAAACTGCATACACGCGATGTAAGAGCTAACAAAAATCTTTATAGAGTTACAGTCTGTGTAAGATTTCTAAAATATAACATAGGAGATATTATTGAGTATAATGGTGATGAAGTTAAGATAACATCTATTGGAGAAAAACCGTCTGGAAGGATAGTCTCAACAGGAAAAAGGATATTTATAGACTCAAAATTACTTCAAGGATAAATCTTATTCAGATGATAACTCAGTTCTTCTTTTATCTTGATAATCATTAATAATCCCTTCAAAATCATCTATTGCATTAAACTTATTCTCATAATCCACTCTTTTTACCACTGTAATATCCCTTATTGTTTCGTAAAATGCATTACTCCAATCTAGATATATACAAGGCAAGAATTTTCTTAGTTTCTTTGTTATTTGTTTTGGTGATAACAAGATATGTTCAGAAGTAATAGATTTTATTGCTTTTTCTGTATAGACATTTATATCTTCAATAAAAATAGTCTGATTTGATTTAGGAAGCGGATTTCTTAAATCTGGCAATGTTAGAAGAAACAAATATTTATTATCATTCATCAGTTTTATTATCCTGTCGGTTTGAGCAGATAGTTTTGTTGATTTTTTCTTTTCAAATGAAAGATCTTTCACTAGATTCATTATTCTTTTTTCCTTCATAGTTAATATATCCATCAATTGCTTGTTAGGTCTTTCTTTAGGTCTTGAAGAAGTCTTTTTATGTAGATTCTCATATCTCTTCTTTAGAAAAGTAAGCTGTTCTTTCAGATAAATATTCTGCTTTATTATTTTGGCATTATCTTTCTGAAGTTTTCTTATTAATATGTTTTTCTCGTCGGGAGTTTGAGTTCTGGTGAGATTATCTTTCAATGGTTTTTTTGTTGGTTTTATTTCTGGTTTTGGTTCAAGAAGATTTAGTATTTTAAGATAATTTAGGTCTGGACTCTTTAAAGACGCATCAATAAAAGCGTTTGCTAACTCTTGCTTATCATTCTTTGATAAGAAATCATACATTTCATTTATCTTATTCTTATGATGGAAAAAAGCCATGATTACTGCTGCTGCTGCGTCACGTTCATGAGAATTCTTATAATCAATATTTTTTGTTAAAGAAACTTTTTCTTTTACTAAAATATCATCTTTCGGTGTGAATATTATTGCCCCTAATTTTGTTGAAATAGTCCTTACAAAAGAAGGTAATTTTTTCTTATCAGTTGCGATAACAGATATTTTCCCATATTTCTCTAATTTTTGAATAAGATAATCTGCAGAAAGCTCTTTTTTTGAGAATAATTTGATTTTACCGTCATCTGTATCAAAGATTGCATATCCTACTGTTGTTCCTGGATCTACACCTATAAACAAGACCATTTTATCTCACCCCGCTGACTTTCCACTTATTCTCAATGGTAATGTTTATATACAAATTTATAATACTTTTGATTCATGATTGAGCTTGATGGGAGTAATTGCGAAGGAGGAGGACAGATACTGCGTAGTGCACTTGGGCTTAGTGTACTAACACAAAAACCATTCAGGATATTAAATATTAGAAAGAATAGGCCTAAGCCTGGACTAAAAGCGCAGCATCTTGCATGTGTCAAAGCATGCGCCGAATTATCAAATGCATACGTTGAAGGAAATAAGATAGGCAGTGAAACGCTTGAATTTGTACCTAGGGTGATAAAAAACAGACAATTAGAGATAAACATAGGTACAGCAGGGAGCATAACATTACTCATGCAATCAATACTTCTACCAGCAATCTTTACTAATTGTGATATAAAGATAACCGGTGGGACTGATGTCAAATGGAGCATGCCGATTGATTATTTCAAAAGCATCATGCTACCGTTCATCAATAAATTCTGCAAAATGGAAATACTCTGTGAGAAGAGAGGATACTATCCTGTAGGTGGAGGAATTATTTCACTTAGCACTAAAGCAAAATACAAAAGAGTGGATTTTGATTCATTTAACAAATTCCATCAATATATATTTGGAAATCCAGTAATTGATCTATCAAAGAATGGAAAACTCATGTCAATCAAAGGCATTAGCAGTGCTTCAAAAGATCTTCAAGAAAGAAATGTTGTTGAAAGACAAGCACAATCTGCAGAATTATCATTAAGCAGAGTCTGCCCTATTAATGTAGACAAAGAATATGTCAATACATCCTCACCTGGCGCAGGCATTATGCTATATGCTACATATAAGGTGATAGGAGATAAAGAAGAAGATTATTACCGTGTGGGAGTTGATGTTCTTGGTGATATAAAGACAAAAGCTGAAGAAAATGGAAGAGTTGCTAGTGAGAAAATGCTGGATTATATCAATAGTTCAATTGTAGTTGATGAATGCCTGCAGGATAACATCATTCCTTTCCTAGGATTATTTGGCGGGATAATAAAGACAGGAAAAATAACAAGACATACAAAATCCAATATTGAAGTTTGCAAAAGCTTTTTAGATGTAGAATATGAAATAAAGAATCAAAGCGATGCTAATTTTATATCTGTCTTAAGTTCTAAAAGGCCATAATTAATTATTTTCTTCTTTGATGGATCAGAAATCTTTTTTAGTTCTACTTCAATCCTCTTAACCATGGTTTTAGCATTATTAATATCATTGTTCTCAATCATATGTCTTCCATCACGAATCATCTCATCGACAGTCCTAATCGCGCTAGGTTCGGATTTTGAAACTGCTTTAGGTGTAACAATTGTCTTGTCTACATCATTTTTAGATAACTCAGATTCAACATATGATCTCCATTTCTTCTCGTCAGCCAATTGAAGCTCATCATGAATAAGTGCTTCTTTCTTATTCAATACCGTCTCTTTCCTATTTAATTTATTGATAAGTTCTGCAACTTTTGTACCACGATCAATAAGCATCTTTTCATATTCTTTCAAGCGATCTTCTTTCAAAGTCAAATCAAAGATCATCTGTTTGTATTGTTTTTCCATCTTGACATATTCTTTTTTCAAGTTTCTATTCTTCTTTCGCATACCTTCGTTCTCTACTTTTAGGTCCTTTGTCCTTTCTTTAAGCATAGTGTTCTTAGAAAGCTTGATTTCATCTGCTTTAATCTGCTTTAATCTTGACTTAATATCTTCTTCATTAGCATTAAGCTCTGATTCTTTAGTATTTAGCTTGTCTTCTTTCTTGTTTAAATCCTGTGTCTTCTTTTTTAGAGTATCTCCAAACTTCTTGAGCTCTTTTTTCTTTTCCATAAACTTCTTAACTGCTTCTTTTACTTTACTTTTATCATTCTTTAGGCTTGCAATCCCTTCTTTTAATTGAGTTATCTTTATCTCAACACTAGTCTTGTCATTTTCAATTGCTTGACTAACTGAAGCTAAATGTTCATCTTTATTCTTCCACTCATCTTCAAGTTCCTCAAGTTCTTGTTTCTTATCTGCAAATTCCTTGTCAAGAAGTTCCTTATCATTCTTTACTTCTGCAATAACTGCTTTTGCCTCTTCTTCACGTTTAAGCCAATTAACCTTATCAACATTAAGTGCAGTTATACTGCTCTCTAGAACCTTTTGCTTTTGTTTTAACAATTCAGACATCCTGGAGATCTCACTCTGTTGACGTTGCAATAATTGCTCTTTTTCAATAATAAAGTCAGCTTTCTTTGAAGCATTTTCTGATTTCTCAAAATTTCTTGCAGTTATTTGATCACGGCCTTTTATTTCGAGACTTTTCTCTTGAAGAATTGATTCTTTCTTATCAAGTGATGTTTCTAATCTCTTAAGATCTGCTTCTTTCTTATCTATAATATTCCTCTTTTCTTCTACATCTGCATCTTTCTTGATTATAGCTTCTGCTTTTGATATTTGTCTAAGAGAACTCTGTTCAAGATTTTTTGCTTTTACCATTAATTTCTTATACTCTTCTTCTCTTTGCACTAAATCTTTCTCGATTGCAGCAAGTTCTTTCTCTTTCTCTTCTACCTTATGTTGCTTATCTTCAAGAGATTTTAATAGATTCTCTGATTTTAGTCTTTTTGATAAGACATCTTGGTCTGCTTTCTTGATTGTGTCTGTCTTTTTCTCAATATTTGACAAATGATTTATTATCTTCTTTTGTTCAAGTTTTATACTTGCTTTATCTGCTTTTAACTTTGATGCTTGCAGTTCTAAAGTATTCTTAAGAGCAGATAATTCTTTTTCTAAGACATTCAACTGTTTTTCTTTATCTTTCAATAAAACCTCTTTGCTTGAAAGCTCTTTTCCTTTTACTTGCTGTGTTGATATTATTTTCTTTTCTTTTAATTTCATTACTTCATTTAGCTTTTTATCCTTAAGAGCATATTCAGCTTCTAGAAGACTTCTAAATTCTATTAAATTTGCTTCTTTTTTCTTTATTTCATTCTCTTTTTTCTTTAGATCATTGAGCTTGCTTTTTTCATGTTCTAGAATTGAAGACGTTTTCTGGGTCAGGTCGTCATATTTACCAATCTTATAATCCAGAGCAGTAAATTTATCCTTATTATCATTAAGTTGTTTTCTTGTTGACTCATGCTTTTGTTTCATTGATTCAAGATCTTTAGTTTGTTTCTCAAGATCTTGTACTTTCTTTTCAAGCAAGATATCTTTTTCTTTCAGTGATTCTTTAAGCTCTTTTTTCTCTTTATTGTTCTCTTCTATAATCTTAAGGTAATCACTCTCTTTTTTCTTAAGACCATCAATATTATCTAAGAAACCTTTATACTTCTTTTCTAACTTCTGAAGTTCTGAGTCTTTAGCATTCAATAGACTTTCTTTTTCTGCAATAGTTGTTTCTCTACCATCAATCTCCTTTTGTTTCTTATGAAATCTTAATTGGAGACCTAAATTTTTCTTATCAACATTCTCAAGAATTGCTTTTTTTGTTTCTAAATCTTTCTCTTTTTTTGTAAGTACACTTAGCCTATCAGAAACAGTCTTTCTAAGACCTTTATGAGAGTCTTTAAGTAATTTATTTTGTTCTTTTAAACCTTTTAGCTTCTCTTCATAGTCTTTAATCATTAAATTCAATGATTTTTTGTCTGCAATGATATCAGACATCTCTTTTTGTCTTTGTTTAAGCTCCTCTTTTACGTCTCTGTGTTTTTTCTTAAATTCTTTAAGTTCATTTTCTCTAAGCTGAATTACTTGTTTGATCTGGGTTGTTTGGCTATTTAATTTTTCAGCACTTTTTATCTGATGATGTGATTTCTCTTTTATATTATCAAGATTCTTTTCTTTTTCTTCTAGTATATTCTCTTTATGCCTTAATGATTCAAGTTGTTTTTCAACCTTGAGTGATTTTGAAAGAAGATTCTTATCAGCATTATCAAGAAGCTTATGCTTTTTTATGATATCTTTCTCTTTTTTATGTATAAGAACACGACTTTGTTCAAGCTCAGTAGTCAACTCATGTATCTGTTCTTCTCTTATAGAGATCTCATTCTTTAGGCTGTCTTCCCTATTTTTTAGATCCTCTTTACTTACAGTAGTAGATTTAAGAGATTTTATATCGTCGTTAAGTTGAGATATCAAACCTTCTTTTTTGCTTATCTTGCTTTGCAAGTTATCCAGCTGTGATTTTAATTTGATGACCTTGCCTTCTGAATAAGATGATGGTGATTTCTGAATCTTCATTATCTCTTTTTGCGTATTTTGTAAATTACTTTCTTTTTGTTTTAATTCTTCTTCATATTGCTGAAGTTTTTTCTGTTTTGCATTGATTTCGCTGTGAAGTTTTGATTTTAAAGACTTAAAGTCGCTGTCTTTACTATCCATCTCTCCTGCTTTAATCTCAATCTGCTTCTTTGCATCATTCATCAATTTGTGCTTGCTTTCAAGATCTACATGCAGTTCAGCTATGATCTTCTTCTTTTGTTCTATCTCTTTTTTAGAAATCTTAAATTGATCCATATATTGTTTTAACTTGATATTATAATCTTTAATTATATTGTCACGTTCAAGAATTTGCTTCTTAAGAGATACTATTTGTTTCTGGGCTGAGTTTGGTTTAATATCCTTACTAATGTTTCTTTCATAATCCTTAATATCTTCATGACGTTTATTCACCTTATTTTCATAGTTATCAAGAAGTGCTTGTCTTGCTTTTAGCTCCTCATCAATCTTGCGTTTAATCTCATCAAGCTGAGAACGTTCACGAAGTATTGTCTTTTCTTTCTCTTTGAGTGATTTTTCTTTTGTTGTCAAAGAATTCTCTTTTTGAGTTATAGATTTAGTGGTATTGCCTATTTCCTTTTGTTTTTGCTCTATTGTTTTTTTATATTCCTTCCTAAGTTTAATGTTATCAAGAATCTCTTTTTTTACTTCTTCAATATACTTATCCCTAGATTGCAACTCATTTTCAAGCTGAGAGACTTTAATTTTGAGCTTTTTTTCAGTCTTACTCTCAAGGCCTTTACTAGGAACTGGGACTGGAATTTCAGTTGTCTTTTTACTCATACCACTATTACCCCCTATTTATGTAAGAACCAGTACAGATCTATTAAAAACTTTTATTACTACTTTCCAGGGAAATTGAACTTATTTAGTTATATGCTTTAAGCATAACCTTTTTAAACTGGATGAGACTTGCTAGTTATGGTGAATATAATATGTCAGAACCAGGAAGCGTAACATTCAAATGCCCAAGTTGCGGCAAAAAAACAATAGAAAGGTCATTACATGATAGGCAGATAGCTGCAAAATATGTATGTAGCGAATGTGGATTTGAAGGACCTAATTAGAGGGGTGTAATAATTATGGCAAATGCTATTGTAACTTTTAAGATAATACCTGCAGATGCAGAGACTGATCTTGAGCCAATTAAAGATTCTGCAAAGAAGATTGCTGAAGAAGCAGGATCAAAAGGAAATATGCTTGTTAATGATGAGCCTTTAGCTTTCGGATTGAAATGCGTAATCGTAAAAGCGATGTATGAAGTCGAAGGCGGAGACTTTGAAGGAATTGCCAATAAAATGGCTGAGATCGAGAATGTTCAGTCAGCTGAGATGGCTGGTATGGACTTGCCGTTGGGGTAAAAATAATTCTTTTAAATTTTTAGTTTATTTGTTCTAGAGTCAATTATATTATACAATGATTTATTGTCACACTCAAGTAGTTACAAAACCAAAAGGTTTATAAATCATAAAATAAATGGTTGAGCATTATGGGACTATGTGACATAGTTGCTAAAACACTCGCAGCAGGAGCTGCATTAATGCTTAGTTTGAGTTCTGCAAAAGCCGATGAATTGATTGCTTCTAATGTGATTGTTGAAGCTGTTAGTGATAGCCATTCTGCACTTTATAATGGATATAGACCTAGTGATAGCGGAGTTACAAATCAGTGGTTTAGATGGGTTACGAAGTATGAGATAGAAGGATCAGATGAAGGTGATATAGAATTTAAGATATATGTGCCGAATGATTTTGCTATAAATTGGAATATTAATGGATTATCAAGAGGCATCAAATTATCAAGTGAAGCTAGTGGCGAGGTTACAACCGATTGGAATGGGGATGGAAGTACAAATAGCGTTCAAGGTGATGTTATTGAAGTTCTTAGAGTGTTTGATGGACTGCCTTTTGCTAATGATTCCAAACTTCGCTCAGATAATTATTTTACAATTGAATACCTTGCTAGAATGAGTACTAATTCTACAAGCGTTGTTACAAATGGATTTAAATTAAGTGATAACGGAGGAAGTGAACCAGGATGGGAAAATTATATCATAGATGAAGTAGAGATTCCTACAACATATCAAGAACCAAAATTCACGCTTACTGTAAATTCACAGTACGGAACACCTGATCCAGGAACTATGAATGATATTGCTTATGGAACAGTTGTTACACAGGCAATTGAAAAGATAGTAAATGGAGCAGCTGGAACAAGATATAAAGTAATAGATTACAAAATAAAAAATGAATAAAACGAGGAGGAATTAAACATGGCAAAAAGAAGTTTAGTAGCACTTGCAGCAACAGCTGCATTAGTTTTAGGAATAGGATACGCGCGAGCAGAAGAAACAAATGTAGCTGTGACAGTTACAAATGATATGACATTAACATGGAACTGGGCAACCCAGCATATGTTCAAAGTTGAGTCTGCAATTGGAGGAACAACAACAGGAACAGCAGATGATTGGTATGATAAAGGTACAATGGTAAATCAGCAAGCAAATGAAAATACACATTACAGTTTTGTTGAGTGGGAAGGTGTTCCAAGTGGAAAGGAGAATGATAATCCAGTAAGTTTTGCATTAGAACAAGCATATACAAATGTCACACCAGTATTTGCATTAGATCAACACCTATTAACTGTTAATTCAGCACATGGTGTACCAAATCCAGGAACTACAAATGTAGCTTATGGAACAGTTGTTACACAGGCAATTGAAAAAATAGTAGGTGGAGCAGCAGGAACAAGGTATAGAGTTATTGATCATACACTTGAATAAAAATATGATGGAATACAAGCACAGCTTGTATTCATGCTTATGTATGGAAGTCATGCATAAGTTGAAAAACATATAATTTCATTAGAGTAAGATAGAGATGAAAGCATTGAAAGGATTAGCAAAAATAGTACTTGGACTCAGTTTGCTAGCTTCAGCTGGGAAAGCTCAAGAACTTACAAATGTAGTCGTTAATGTCACAAATGATATGACATTAACATGGATCTATCAAGCTGAACATAAAGTAACAGCCACAAATTCAGGTAATGGTACAGTAACAGGTGATACCGATAATTGGATTGTTGAAGGAAGCAATGCTACTGTTGAGGCAATTTCTGATCCTTATTCTTATTTTGAAAAATGGATTGGAGCTCCAGCTGAAATTGAAACAAACAATCCAATGAGCTACGCTGTACTTGGACCTACTAATATGGTGGCACTTTTCAAAGAAAAATTAAGTGCAACAAATAACACCCCACTTAGATGGCTTGATAAGTATGGACTGGAAGAAAGTGATGATAATCTGGACAATGATTTAGATGGATATAAGACATGGCAAGAATATATCTGTGACACTGACCCCACAAATAGATTCTCATATCTAAAAGGATTAAGGATTAATAGAGAAAATGGAGAATTAATAGTTAGACAACCTGAAACTTCATTAGATAGAGATTATTATCTTAATGTTTCTACAAATCTCCTAAATAGTGCAGGATGGGTTGAAAAAACCAATGCACCAGGAAATGGAGCAGATATAATATACAATAGGACTCCTGATCTTGATTTAAAAGCAATATTCTATCGTGGTGGAGTAAGACTTAAAGAATGATTATAATCAATCTGTTTTTTTTCTTATTGGTAATTTTATGCACAATATGCACAATATACAGATAATGCATAATATTTATAAATAAGTATAGCAAATAGTATAACAATGGCCAAAGATGTTGTAAGAAGTGGCGTAACTTTTGATAAATCCATTTATGATAGATTAGATAATAGTGTTAAGAATTCTAAACGATTTAAGATTGATAAGTCTGAAATAATAAACACACTAATCAATAATTCAAGAAATCCCACAGTACAAGTCCAAAAATTAGTTATGGACTACAGAGAAAAAGAAAAATCAAAAAAAGTTATGAGAAGTGGAGTAACATTTGATAAGATTAATTATCAAAAGTTAAATGATATTGTTCAAAATTCTAAACGGTTTAAGATTGATAAGTCTGAGATAATAAATGCACTAATCAATAATTCAAAATTAACACTTAAGGAGATCCAAAAACAAGTGATGGATTATAGAGAGAAATGATAGATAAGAAACATCAAGTAGGAATTGTAATGTTGCTTTGTGCACTTCCAATACTATTATTGCCATGGTTAAATATTACTGGAATGGTTGTTGTTAGCTATAATAATGATAGTGCAACACTAAATATATCATACCCTGAAAGAATATTTTATTATAATAATTTTAGCATCAATGCAACTGTCTACAATTCATCTTATGAGATTGCATCTGGATTCTCTTGTGATTATAATATTGAAGGGCAAGGAGGAAATATGATTTGGGATACAGATAGGTTTATTGCAAATGAATCTGTTACTCTGCCTGGAATCCCTACAAATGGATCATTCTTTGTCAATTGTTCAAATCAATCAAATATTGTTAATATGGATAATCCATTAAACTTTACATTAATGCCTGACTCATTGCTAGATGTAAGAACAAGCTTAGTATCAGGGATTAAAGGATATAATATGACATTCTATGCATATTATAATGAGAGTGATATCAATGGAAACTCATTAGGATTAATAGATGGTGCATGTAATCTTAGTATTGATGGATATGATTATGAGATGAATAAAGATATACAGTATTGGATTACGCTTGATAATTTGACAAATGAAACAAATAAGGAGTATATTGTAAATTGTACTTCTGATAAATATAATTTATCAAATACAAGCAGTGTGACGATATATAATATTCTAGAATCTACTGGAAGAGAGTTAGGTGGAAGCGTGACATACACATGCAGTAATTTCTTCATCAATCTAACACATAATAATAATATGAATTATCTAGTCTATTCTTACTTCAATGGGGTTGGAAACTATTTACATTACTATAATGTAACAGGTGGAGAAATAGAAGGGAATGATACAATACCTGGGACCTATAATTCAAATACATTAACTATCGCGGATATTGATAATGACCAGAATTATGAAATTATATTTGCAAATGGAACAGGACTTTGGGAAATAGAAGTAACACAAGATAATTTCGGTACTCCAACACAAGAAAATAATTCATTAACAAGCGTTAGTTCAATGGTATTTGGGCATTTTACTGATTCTTTAAATAATCAGATTGCTCTTATTGATCAGGGTGACTCGGGAAAAGTAAAATTCATGGATTCTAATTATAATATTACAACAGCTACATCCATACAAACAGTTCATAATAATGCTGTTCTTCATAGCTGCAGACTTAATAATAGTGTTATTGATGATTTATTACTGACAGCAGATACACAATCAGTTGTAAAAATAATAATAAATTTATCAGAAACTAGCTTAAGTACAAATCAGTATCAAAAAGCTGGTTGTGATTATATTGACGATGACGATTATATGGATATAATATTAAGAACATCTTCTGGATTTGAGATCTTTTTAAATCAGAATGGAAGTTTTAATGAAAGTAATAATATAACAATTAATGTACCCGCAGGAGGAAGTCCAGAGAGCAGCTCATTCATGATTTTAGATATTAATAAAGATAATATGAATGACATAGTTTATACTGGTTCAAATGCTGGACTCCTAATCAATAATGGTTCCGGATTTGATTTAAAACAAAGCATTTCTGAGAATTATCTTGTCAGTTGCTTAACAGCTTATGATTATGATAATGATAATGATTTAGATGTATTTGTCGCAGGATGGGGAAGTATAATAGAACATAAGTTAATTGAGAATAAGATTGAACTTATTGATTCGGGAACAAGAGTTCCAAATGCAGTATTGAATTATTCTAGAATAGGTGAAGAATTTGAGTTTGAAATACTTAATAATACAAATTATGAGGGTAGCTATATAATAGGGATAAAAGAGAATTCAAATGATGAGAATTATCAGTCAAACTTATTACCTGTATCATTCTCTTTTTATGCATCAAAAAGTATATCAACGCCGATTAAGTATCATGGTAATCTTGGAAGGATTAAGAATTTTAATCTTACACTTAATCCAAGTAATACCTACAATTTCACATTGTATGCGATAAATCCTTTGAATAAACAGTATTATCTTGGATATACAAATTATACGCCTGATACTTGTGAGACTAATGCAAATGAAAATTGGTATATTAGAGCGAATTGTCCAATAGGAAGTAATTATCTTACAAAAAATATTACTATTGACAGTGGGGCAGATTTAATAATAAACAATGATGTAACTTTGCAATCAAACGATCCAATAACAATAACAAATAATGGAACACTTACAATAAGCAACAGTCTTGGAGCAAACACAACACTTAATATCATATCACTTAATAATTCAGAATTAAGTATAACAGATAATGTAAATGGAAGCATAGATTGTAATGGATGTAATATCACAATAATTAATTCCGAAATAAGTAGTGACTTAAACTTAAGCAATATTAATGCATGGTTCAATAACAGTATTCTTAATACGATTAAATTAGACAATTCTACTATAAATATAACAAATACAACATATACTAGTTCAGATTTGACTAACTCAATACTAGAGGAGTATTGGTACTTAAGTTTAATAATAAATACAACAGAAGTTACAGTTAATATATCCGGTGTTTTTGAATACTCAGGAATAAGCAATGATATTGATGTTTTATTAGAAAATGGAAGTTATAATATAACAGCAACAAAATCATTATATGCTACAAATTCAACTATTGTTGATGTGCAGGGAAATACAGCATATACGATTAATCTTGAACCTGGACAACCAGATTATGCATTGTATGATAATATTTATACAACAGACTTCTCTAATTATTCACTAAATGAATTAAGTAATATTGCAAACTTTACCATAGGTAATTCTGGCAATCTAATAAATTTCATCAACAGCACAGATGTTAGAGGAGTAAATCTTTCACAATTAGTTAACATATCAAATAATTATGTTTATGTTAATGAATCCTTCTACAGTGGAAGTGCAGTAATAACATTAACAAATCTGAATTATGAAGAAACACCTAGTGTTTTCAGAAATGGTGTTTATTGCAGTGGATGTGTAGTATCAGAATATTCTGAAGGTGATATTACATTTCAAACCAATAGTTTCTCAAATTATACTACATATAATAACAGCATATTAAATGTAGATGGTGAATTTTACATAGAAAATAGGAATAATAGGCTTAAAGTAAATTATTTGAGCAAGTCAAATAATGCACACATCACTGGAGCAATATGTAATGTTACAATTGATAGTTCAACTTCTAATTTGAATGAGTCTGGAAATAAATATTATGTAATACTAAACAAAACACAAGGAATCTATGATTATAATATTTCTTGTGATAAGACAGGTTCTGAACGGATTATGGTTTCAGGTAGCATAACATTCAACCTAGAGGGGAATTATCTTGTTGGAAGAGACATAGCTACTGGAGTGGATGATCATGAGTTAATGATTTACAATAATGAATTGTATGATAATAAAAAAGGAGTTACTACAGTTAGTATTTACAATTTCACTAATAGCACTTTAAGAATAGACAGTTATGATACTACAGATAAAAAAGTGTTTTATGATCAAAATAAAGATGGAGTAATTGAATTAGATGAATATGATTAAAAAAATAATATGGATTATGTATATTTTAGTACTATTAAATATAGTTCTAGCTCCAAATAATAATATTGTTAAGTTTGGAGATGTTAATTACGATGGATTGGTTGATTATGTAAAATATAATCCACTTTCAATATCAGAAAAAGTTAGTTTATACACGCAAGATTTGGATGGGAATTATAATTTAAATAATTCACTTATTTCAAATAGGGATTTATTATATTCAGATTCGTCTGGTTTTGGCCTTGCTGATCTAAATAATGATGGATATGATGATCTAATATTAACCAATGATACTGCAACTTATGTATTTTGGAATAATGAAACTAGTATCAATCAAACAAATATGCTTCAATTAGATTCTAGATTAAGAGAAAGTGGAATAAACGTTATTGATATCAATAACGATGATAATAATGATCTAATAATATCTGGATGGAATAATTATGATGGGATAAAAGATTATCTTTACATTTATTTATTTAATGATTCAACTAATACATCATATCAAAAAATAATCTTAGAAACTGGATCCAGCTCCCACAATAAACAAAATTATATTATTTACGATTTAAATCAAGATGGTTACTTTGATATTGTTTATCTTGGATCATATGAAAAGATCTATTTGTTCAATAGCTCAATAAACTTATTTGTCAATACAAGTGTTACATTACAAGATATAAATAGTGGAAGAAACCCCTCATTAATACTAAACGATTACAACAATAATTCTTTGATGGACTTCATGTTAGGGCCTTATGATAATACCACACAATATGTCACTAATTATTGGCAGAATTTTAGTAATTCTGCTCCTGGTGTTCCTAGTGTTAATATAAGCTATAATGATACTCACTACATCATCACATGGGATTCTACGGATGATAATAGCGATGTACTTTATTATAACATACAAGTAGGAAATTCAACGAATAGCAACAGCTACATAAGCATAAAGCATCCTTTTACCGAGTCTAATAATGAACATCTTCTTGGAAATATGAGAAATAAGAAGAATATCACACTCGACTATCATAAACAATTCTTGACTGTTGGTGTAGAAGCAATTGATACAGGATACTTAGTAAGCAGTAAGGGGCAAGCCAACATATCATTTACAGAACTGTGCAATAATTATGATGATGATGGAGATCAACTGATTGATGAAGGATGCGATGATGACAATGATAATTATTGTGATGATGATATGGATATTGATTATGATTCTTTACCTATCTCTGTATGTCCATTAACAACATCTTCCTCTTTAACATTAGATAAATGTGATACAGAAGATGGAGTAGGTGAGTGCACTAGTAGCATTGTAGGTGGAAGTGGTGGAGGAGATGGTACTCAAAGCACAGATCCTGGAAGTCTTGTCAGTACAGCCCCTGCACCTGAATCTACAACTAATCCTGTTGTACCTGAAGAAAAACCAGAAGTAAAACCAACACCAGAACAACCTTCTTCATCATCAGACTCATCTCAGGAAGCATTTGAAGAGTTTGTCCTTGATCAGTCACTTACAAACGCTCTCAAACTTACAAGGACATTTGATGTATACGGTGGGAAGACTATTGTCAAAGAGACTGTGAAGAACCTTGATCTGTTTGACAAACATATGAACTTGCAAAATAATATCCCTAAATCCCTTGCCAATAATGTAGACGAATTAATAATGGTAATGCAGACACCATTTGATACGATTGAATATGATCCAATAATCGGCTTTAGCAAGAAAGTAAATGGATATGAAGAGACATATGTCAAATACGGCTTTAATAAGGAACTTAGTGTTGAGGAAATTGCAGAAATCGTTGCACAAGTCGTCGAAGATGAAAATGAAAGCAAAAGACTAAAAGAAGAACTTATCAAGAAGATTGAGAAGACAAAAGAAGTAGTTAATCTTAATCAAACTTATGATATTGACCTTGAAAATAACAAAACTACTTTCACAATAGAAATTAATCTGACAGACACTGCAAGACTGACAAATGTCTCAGTCTTCCAAGAGATACCAAAATGCTTGGTTGAAATAATCAACGAGCAGATGATAGAAGCAGAGAACAAGGATTTTGAGATTATCAATGCAGACCCACTTATAGTATGGCATTTTGACAGCATCCTTGATGCAAAAAAGATACAATATACAATAAGCGCAGTCTCAGATGAGAATTGTACAAACCAAGTAAAAGCACTTGCTGTTGCAAAAGATATAATAGTCGCATCAGGAGAGATAAGTCAGTTCAATCTTTGGATATCAGTTCTGATAATACCAATCATCGGACTTATAATGATTATATTTGGAATAATAACAGCAAAGATTGAGACTGATGATGAGAAAGTCAATTGGTTGACAGAACATATAAGACATCATTACAGAAATGGATACAAAAAATATGAACTAAGAGAGAAACTTATCAAAGAAGGAAAACCACCAGGGATTGTAGATAGATGCCTGCAGCTCCATACACAAAGCAAGTTCCACTACTGGCTGCATAGATTTGAGATAGGATTTGATGAGTTTGTACTTGCCGTCCTAATAATACTCAATATACTTGATTTCACTGAGAAACTTCCTGGTGATGTCGACTACCTGAAAAAGATTATATCATGGGTTATCTTAGCTTACTTACTTTACAAAGTATCAATAACAGAAGTATTATTTGGAAACAAAAGAAAAAGCGTTGATGTAGTACTCATACTTGCATTCTTTTCGCTTACATTCAAGAATATAATCGCATATGCAAAAGTTGCATGGAATGAAGTTGATTTTGTATACAGCTTGTACGCATATCTAATCCAGAACAATATAATATTTGAAAGATATGTATTTATAGGTGGCATTGTATTGCTTGGTCTGATTTCGGCATATGTTGCTATCAATATTGTGATAAAATCACCATCTTTCCTAAGTACATTACATGTCAAAGAAGTAATGCCGAATGGACCTTGGCAATTCATATCTAGATTCTTAATTGTGCATGTATCTTTACTTGTATTCTTCGTCATAATATTCAATCTGATGATGGAATGGCTCGCAATAGCAGTAGACGCATTGATACTTGTATTAACTTTAATCATCATGCTTATATTGATACTGAAACATTCAAAGAAGTTTACGCCTGCTAAATTCATGGAAGAGACAGCTAGCACTGCTGAAAAATTCTATGAGAAATTTATCAATCTCTTCCATTACAAGAAAACAATCTATCTAGGCATATCAGGAGTATTGATACTTCACGCACTCACTGAAGTAGGTAATTTCGTAATACCTTATTTCATAGGAGTACATGACGCTATATACTTTGGTAATTTTGGAGTTGGACATCAACCTTTATTCTCACTCAAAGGAGGATCACTCTTTGCAGAACAAGTTGCTGGATGGGGACTGGCTGTAAAGGCATCAGTTGCATATGTCTATCTAATGAACATAATGGCACTTATGTTCTTATTTATCGTACCTGCATTAGTATGGATAATATATTTCAGAAATAGAAAACTTCCAATAATTGATGTACCTAGTTTTAGAATAACAACAAAACATGTGACAAATTGCATCTTATTTGGACTTTTCAGCTCTAGCATAATAATCTTTTTTACAAAACCTGTCTTTTACATGAGATCACTTCTTGGAGGAGATAATCTTGCAGGAGTAGATATCCTGACTAAAGCAATAAGTTTTGAATTCCTCAATGAAATAATAATAATAAGTATTCTTGTTGGTGTTGGAATGTTTTTATTATCATTATTCTTTGAAAAGATAATGAGATATGTCATACTTCCTATATCTTATGGTTTCTTTGGATATTATATATTCCTGTTTGCAACTTCAGTCTATAATTACAATGCTACACAGGCATCAATATTACTCGGATCAAATGGACTAATAGCTACTTATACAATTAGCTTTGCTTTAATATCTTTGACAATCCTTTACATAGGAGGATTTGTAATAAACTCATATCTTTACGCACCTCATTGGTTAAAAGAAGTAATGCAGAAAATACCAATAATAGGAAAGCTATTTCAGAAACATCATCATCACCATATCCATTTCCATGACCATCATGATGATAAGAAACATGATACAAAAGAAGAAGTTATTGAAGACTATATCTTAAAGAGTCTTGATTCTGGGCATGAGATGTTCTATATAGTTGAACATCTTGTCGAGCATAACTGGCCTGTTGAGACAATAGAAAAAGCAATATCCATGGCGAAGCATGATAAATTATACAAAGAAGATGTAAAACATGTATTGCATTATCATCATAATAAAGATAAAATAGAAAGGTTAGCAAAATGGATAAAAGAAATATATAATGACCATAGTATGAAAGACATAATCAATAGGTGCCTAGGTAGTCATTGGACTGAAGATGATATAATACTTGCATTCAAATATCTGCATAACAAGATAAAGATACGCAAAGAAGACGCAGAAGTAATGAGATACATGACAATTACTTCTTAGTTTGTGAGAAATTAGAACTATTTCTTTTTTATGACATACAAACAATGATCTTTCTCATAAGGTGAAAGCTCACGATAATCAACAACAGTTACTGCTTTTTCAAGCTCGCCTCTTACTTTATTGAAAAGTTTTTTAGGTTTCTCAGTTACATCTATGCTTCTTGCTTTTACTGCTAACAAACCAAAACCACCTTTTTTTAGGAATTTATCACAATTTTTCAAGAATATCTTGACCTGTTCACGTTGTGCAATATCTTGAAAGACCACATCTACTTCAGGTACAAGATCCTCATAAACTTCAGGATGATTTGCATCTGCCATTATAGGTGCAATATTTGGTCTATCCTCACATAAAAATACAAACTCACGCATCACTCTTGGAGCGAGATCTATGCCAAATAAGAAGCCTTCTTTGCCTAAAATGTCAGAGACATGACTACAAGTGGTACCCGTAGAACAGCCTAAATAAAGGACAGATTTGCCTGGCATTATACCAATCTGGCTTATGCCTTTCATAAGTCCAGCACCCAATTTTGACTTCTTAGGATTCCATTCACGAAGTTCAAGATTCTTATCCTTAATGATTCTCTCGTCGTATACAGTCTTTCCTGGAGCTAGATTCCTAGTATAAATTCCACCTCTTGACTGATAGATTCCCTTAAGCCTTGATTCTTTCATAATCTAACTGATTAGTAGGGGATATTTAAATCATTTGTTTTAATCCTAGCTAAGATTAGCTGATTATCCCAGAAAAAAGATTTTGTCACCACTATGTAGATACTACAATACCGAAAAGTTTATATAGATGTACCACTATGTAGTAGTTAAATCGTAACATCGTTACGGTTTGATAAAGCAAAGGTAAAACACCTTAGCTGCCATGAACACCTCTTTTCCTGATACCCTGGCTTTTCGGAGTCAGGTATTGGGTTCTTTTATTTGCGTTTTTTCTTACTGAGCTTCTTTCTCTTTACATTGAAATAGCTCTTGAAATAGAACTGATTAAACTTGATTCCTAAAATGAAAGCTACAAGAATAGAGCACAAAATAAAGAGTGACAATTTAATTATTGACAGTTCAGTCAATTTCTTGAATTTAGAAGGATAATTCAAAGTAAATACCTCTTTAGTTTGCGGAGGAAAATATAAATCAAGATTACTTAGTTCTAAGGCGTATTCTGAGTAGATTAATGCTGATACTGGGTCTGTTTTTGTAAGAGTTTTTGCATACTCATAATAACTATACCCTAAGATGGGGAATCTCCCATTAACAGTCTCTTCCATTAATATTTCTGAGACCTTATCAAGCTTTTTTGTAACAATATAACTTACATCATCTGTTTCAAGACCGATACTGCTAAGGAGTGCATTAAGATCTGCTTTTATCAGACTAGCTTTAGCAATACAATAAGCAGGATCTTCATTCTCTAGACCATTAAGATCATCACTCTTTTCTGAGAAAGAATTAGGGACATAGATCCGAGCGTATTGTATTCTGCTCTTAGCATCACGAACAAGAGTCTCACAAGATTGTTTAAGACTATCTTTATCTAAATTATATTCTTGTCCATGCATTCCAAAAAAACTAAACCATAATTTTGCACTATGCAACCTTTCAATCCCAAGTGCAAGATAATAGATCATACCTTCTTTTCTCATAGTATCTGTGGTAGTATTCTTTGATTCATTTTTTCCTGACTCATCTTTAGTGTAGTATTCCTTAGCAATCTTAAGATAACCTTCAGCCTCATCAAGCCTTTGCCTAACAACCATAATTGTCTGCAAAGAAGGTATTGTCGAATAAGATTTTGCACTTACATTTTCCTGAAACAGTGTAATTGCAGTGTCTAACACGAATATCCTTTCCTTATAATAATCATCAGATAGATTTTGTAAAAGCAAGTATGCAAAATTTAATTTATTGTTTGCACCATAACATCTTGAAGCTGATGCATAATAAGAACCTACATCAAAAACAGGACCTGCCTCCGTTATAAGATTAACTCCATCGTTAAATGTTTTATTTATCGGCTCATTATAATAAGTAGTGTTATCTATCACTAGCGAAGAATCTTCTATTAATTCTAATAAGTCGGTTGCTCTACTGCATAAGCCTTCAGAAATATTTCGCATAATAACTGAATAATTATCATCCACAATAAATTCAACATTCTCTTTTTTTAGCCACTGTCCTGTAAAATGATATAATGCCTCTTCAAGATCTGAAACTCCTACAACCTCTATACCTAATTCTTTTCCATACTCAACCATATCCAGAGTAGTATTATCTTCTAATTTTTGTGATAATTCAGCTTCTGGTACAAGAACTTTTTTCAGACCAAATCTTAGTGCACCTTCTACTTTTTGTTTTATTCCACCAACATTCCCCACCATCCTTCCTGAATTAATTGTTCCAGTAATAGAAACTGTGTCATTTAAATCTAAATTAGTCAGTTGAGCATATGTTATCACAGCAATAGCAGCACCTGCTGAAGGACCACCAATTATATTTGAGCTAGCTCTAATTGTATAAAGAAAATCATAGTTTGAACAATCTTGTTGAGCAAATTTACATGCTGTATCTTTTGCAAACCTTATTGATAACTGTGTGTCAAATTTACTTAAAGGATAAGTATCAATGAAGACCCTGCCTGACCCTTCCCTGATTTCAAGCAAAAGATCTGCTTTACCACCCACCAAAGTGCCGTTCTCTAACTCTGAAACTGCCAAGAGAGTAAGATGATCATTAGCTGCAACAACCATATTTAAAGTCATCAAGATACATGTAAATAGTAGCATCCATCTTAATGTTGTTATCTTTATCTTCATTTTAGTATTTATCTTAGATTCATCTCAGATTTAAATCTTTATCTCTTTATTGTAATTGGTGTTCGATTATTTTCAATAGCTTTTTTTGTGTATTTTCCCAGTTATAATCCTGCACCACTGTCTTTCTTGCATTCTTTGCAAGGTTCTTTGCTTGAAGAGGATTATTTCGGATATAATTTAGCCTGATCCCAAGAACAGTATCATTCTTCTTTTGAAAAAATAGCCCATTCTTATTATGAGTCAGATATGATTGAATACTCCCTACTTTTGTTGAGATTACAGGTACCTCACAAGACATTGCCTCTAGTGCTGCAAGACAGGTTGTTTCTGTTAATGAAGGCATAACAAATGCATCCATAGCATTAAGATATTTAACAACATCAGGAGTCTTTCCAGTTATTATGACTTTATCTTGATCTAATTTCTTGTGTAATGATGGAATACCCTCACCAACTATAAGGAGCTTCTTTCTCTTTGCATCTATCTTCTTGAATGCCTGCAAAAGAGTCAAAAGACTTTTTTCACGAGCTATTCTTCCTACATAACCAACTACAAAGTCATCTTCTTCAATATTAATGGCTTTTTTTGCATTTGCCTTATTAGCTGCAGAGAAATGTTTAGAGTCAATACCCAGATGCACTACAAATTTAGGTCTTTTAATACCCTGAAGCGAGAAGATTTCACCTACATTACTTGATGGAACTACTATAGCAGTACATTTATTATAAATATTCTTTGCATATGTTTTTGTAATCACTGAAAGTATGCTTCTAGTAAGATTCAAACGTGCCATACTTTTTTCTACAAGAACCCATTCTACTGAGTGAACAAATGATATTATCTTCTTTTCTTGCTTATATGCTTCGTTTATTACTGTAGCACCAACTGGACCTATAGATTGTACAAATACAAGATCTGCTTTCTTTACAATTGATTTAATATTCTTCGGCTTCTTTGGAAGAGGATAATCTCCAAAAATGAATTTTCTTATAGGAACACGATGTACTTCATAGTTAGGATCCTCCTTAAAGTGCCCCTTGAACCGGGGAGCTACTATGATAATCTTATATGATTTTAAATGCGGGAGAAACATCTGTAAGAATCTAGATATGCCATCTATCCTAGGCTTATAATTATCTGTTGCAATCAGTATTGTTTTCTTTTCAGCCATTTTTATTTTGGAAATTAATCTTGTGAAATAATTCTGCATACTTGCAGTTATTATTCCAACCATTCACTCTTGCTTTTAGGAATATGTTCCAACCTAATGAAATTATTGATGAAATTTGGCTCTTATGCTTCTGTAAAGCTTTTATCTTTATCTTATATGTATCTGATACATCAACAAAAAGTTTAGGAAAATCACGTGTTTTTAGAGAGAATATATTCCAAACATCAAAAGCATAAAGATCTCCTTTGTAATCCATCTTTTTTAACAAGTCCTTAACTATTTTATGAACAGCCCTATGGTCAGGATGTGGATCATCAGGAGCATGAGTAAATATCTTTTGTGGTTTTTTTTCTTTTATTATCTTTTCAAGAATTTTTGTATCACATAATTGTGTAAATTTACCTTCTTTCAAATTCAGATAATGTATCTCATCACCAAGAACTCTTGCTGCTTGTAATGATTCCTTCTCACGCATAGATACTACTACTTCAGGCTTTAAATGAGGATGACTGGACTCACCATATGAGAATATGTAAGTATAAGCATTTATTCCTTCATTAGCATATTTTCTTATTGTGCCTCCAGCACCTATTGTCTGATCATCATTATGAGCACAAAATGTGATGATTGAAGGCTTTTTTTTGCTTTTCTTCGTCATAAGAAGAATATATTGAATATTACTTAAATAGTTTGTGATAACAAAGCATAAACTTTGTTTAGTGGTTTGTGATAATAGATTATAAATTCTGTTTAATAGTATAGTGTTGTTTTTAGAAATCTATATAAAGTTAGTTCTTTAAGCTGATATTATGGTACTTGGTAATATTATAGGGAAAGTCAGGACAACTGATTTCACATTCAAAGTAGAAGACAGAGGAAATACAAGGAAATTTGACTTTGTCCAAGTTATGCATTCTAGCTATGGCTATGTGCTTTGTCAGATAATTGAGATTGAAAGAGAAAAAGATGTTACAAAAGCATGGTGCAATGTTGTAGGATATAAAGATAAAGAGAATGTATTAAGACAGCCAAGAACACCTTTTGATCCTGGAAGTGAAGTGATGATAGCAGAAGATAAATTCATAGAGCAAATAATCAAACTCAACTCAAAAGATACAGCATTCATCGGGACACTTGAAGGAAAAGATGATATACATGTAAAAATAGACCTGAAAAAGATGCTTACTAAACATGTATCTATACTTGCAAAGACAGGAGCAGGAAAATCTTATGTTGCCGGAGTACTTGTTGAAGAAATAATAGATAAGAAAGTGCCACTACTTATTATAGATCCACACGGAGAATACAGTCAACTAAAAGAGTTAAATGATAATAAAGGAGACATAATAAAACTTGAAAAACTAAAACTTAAGCCACATAGCTACAAAAGAGTTATACAAGAATATGGGGATATTGATATTGGGAGTGATGTAAAACCGCTTTTATTAAATGAAGAGATGACTCCAAGAGAATTACTCGCAATATTGCCTGCAAAACTTACAAGTTCACAGCAAGCTGCACTCTATTCTGTCATGAAAGATATGAAAACATTTACATTAACACAAATAGTAGCTGAGCTTGAGACATTTGATGGAAATAACATGTATCATATCATGAGCATGATAGATTATATCAAAAGCCTCAATATATTCTCTATTAATTATACACCATATACAGAACTTATTCAACCAGGGAAATGCTCAATCATAAATCTCAAAGGGATAGATCCTGAAATACAAGAAATAATTGTATATAAATTATTGAAAGACTTATTTGAGATGAGAAAGACAAATAAAATCTCCCCATTCTTCTGTGTTGTAGAAGAAGCACATAACTTTGTTCCTGAAAAAGGCACTGGTGAAAAGAAGTCTTCAGCAATAATCAGAACACTTGCTTCTGAGGGAAGAAAGTTTGGTCTAGGGCTCTGTGTAATAACACAAAGACCTGCAAGAATAGAAAAGAATGTACTTAGTCAATGCAACACACAAGTAATATTGAAAGTAACTAATCCTAATGATTTGAAAGCAATCAGCACAAGTGTTGAGGGCATAACAAGCCAAGCTGAAAAAGAGATACCTAATCTACCCATTGGGACTGCGATAGTTACAGGTATTGGTGATATGCCCTTTGTTGTCAAGATAAGACCAAGAAAATCAAAACATGGTGGAGATAGCGTTGATATCTTACAAGACCTAGAAGTTGATATGATAGAAAGCGTGAAAAAGTATCAACATAATGAAATATTACCAGTTATTGATTCAAAATACAGCATCAAAGAAATAAAACTTATGCAAGAAGAAGATAAGGAGATACAAACTTATCTTATACCAACGCTAATGTGTACAATCAAAGGAAATCCTTCTTTTAAAATATTAATAGATATGATTAAAGGACATATTATTGCTGATATCGCAAAAAAAGAGATTGTTCCTATAAAAGATGCTACAAGACTTGAAGATTATCAAACATATGAGAAAATGGATTTTAAGAAGATACAATATGATAAGAAACTAGGTTCAAAGATGAAAATCGAAGCAATTAAAAAGAAACTAGCATTATTTGCTGATATTGAGGACAGTGAGGAGTGTTTCGTTGTCTATCATTATGCGAAATAAGATAATAACATAATAATAAATGATCATAGGAGGATATAACGATGGCAGATGCAAAAGATGCAACAAAAGAAATGTCAAAAGACGAACAAATAGGATTTCATAAAGGAAGCCTTGCAACACTAGCAAAAGAAAGAGAAGAAATGGCTAAAATACTACAGATTGTAGAACAGCTGATGCAAGCACACATTAAAGCATTGAAGGACCTTGGAATAGACCTTGAAGCACAGGCAAAGGAAGTTGCAGAACAGCAAAAACCACAGCCTAAAGGAACAGACAAGCCTATAGATGATTTGATATAAATGAATAATTATTCTTTTTTTTGTTATGGTCATGGGAATATTCTGGCTACCCATGCCAAAACTTTTGAATTCACAAAAGATTCTGAGTTAAGTTTAGAGGGAGATTGTATAATCGGACTAAAAGCAGATTTCTCATTGATAAAACTTAAAAAATTCTTAGATGGAAAAGAAAAGATCAATATTATTGTTTCATGTGATGGCATTGAAGATAATATGGAGTGTAATGTCAATAAGAAATTTAATAGTGCTCATGAAATTGTTTTTAGGAAGAGTGAGTTTATCTCTTCAAGAACACTTGGAGTAAGATGCGATAAAGGTGCTTCTGACATTGACAGAGAACTCATTGAAAAGATGAAAAATCCTGAGAACAAAATAGAAGTTAAATTTCTTGAAGCTGAGTAGCTAATTCATATGCAGTCGGACGGTTTTGAGGTTGTTTTTCTAAACATGATAATATCAATCCTTCGAGCTCAGCATTATCACATCCAATATTGATTGGAATATCAAATCTAATCTGCCTTCTAAGATCACCTAATGCCTCATGAAAAGGTTCCATTCCAGCAAGCATAGTATATCCTAGTGCACCCATAGCGTAAACGTCAGATTCTTTCCCAAATTCAGGTGAAGGACTAGGAGCTAATTTTTGAGGAGACATATAACGAGGAGTACCTATTTCTTCTGTGTGATAATGATTTGGTATTGAATCAGAAGTAAAAGCTGTACCAAAATCAATTAATTTTATTGCACCATCTGGTTTGATGATTATATTTGAAGGGGAAATATCATAATGTACATATGAATCATGATTTTCTCCATCATGCATATATGCTAATACTTCTGAAGCATCCCTCATTATCATTGCAACTTGTTGCCATGGCATGATTCCTTGTTCCATATAAGCAATAAGAGGAGTTCCCTCAATATTTTCAAGAAATAAGTTATTAGAAGAATTGTCATAATCTAAAACATCGACTATACCTTCATGATCTAAAGTTGACAAAGCTTGATGCTCATTTCTTATGTAAAAAGCACCATCTTCATTAATAGGACGTTTAAAGACAGCAGTATATTTCATCCCGTCTAATTTAATATCTACTCTTTCCAGGATACTAAAGCCTGTCTTATGCATAAATGTACTATCTCCAAGTATTTCAACTGACATAAATAAGGCGAGTTTTGCTTAGTTTATAAATGTTAGTTTTGTAGTCACTTAGTAGTAGTTAATAAACGAAACATTTATAAAGGAAAAGGGCATTGAACAATGAATGACAATATTAGATCCTAATTTTCTTGATAAAATAGAAAGAGCGAAATCCCAAATTGATGGGAGAAAACTAGATACATTTGTCGACAAAATGTTTGATGTGATGACCAAAGAAGCAATAGTGAATGCATCATTACAAGATGCAGATAATGCAAAAAGAAAAAAAACAGTAATAAGAAATTTCCAAAAAGCATGGGATTATACAATAGAGCAATATAAAGGTGAATTTAGCCTAGATTTAATGATGGATATCACAGGAAGAGTAGAACCTTATCTTGCTAATGGAAAATCAAAGAGAGCCAGCTTAAGAAGAAGCGGTGGTACTGTTATGCCTGGTGCAGGATATGTGCCTCCTTGCGATGGGGCAAGAGTTGATATGCATCTTGATAGGATGATGGAAACATTAGCTAACACTGATATGCATCCGTTAGAAGAAGCAATATTCTTATATTTCCATATAGCAAGAATTCAACCATTCCAGAATGCAAATAAAAGAACTGCAAACATTGCTATGAATACAACATTAAGATATAATGGATTTACACCAATAAGCATTAATGCTTCTGATGATAGCCAAGCACGTTTATTTGAAAAATATCTCATAGAAGGATTCAATGGGTTCAGGCAAGCAGGAGCAAATGTAGCAAATCCTATTGATGCATACTTAAACATCAATTATGGGCAATCACAATTTTATCAGTTTTTGGCAAACAAAGAGTTAAGAAACTTAAGAACCATAAAAGATTATCTTAAAGGTCTTGACACATATACTGTCGAAGTAGTAACTAATAATCCAGGAGTTCTATATACAGTAAAACGTAGAGTTGGTAGTTGTTTCAAAAATGGAACACCACACCAAGAAAAATTAGATACAAGAAAAAAAACCATAGAAGTGACAGGAGAAATCGATTTTGATCAATTAAAGCATGCAATGAAAGGCTTAAGAGGAGTCAGAAGATATAAGATAAGTTATGAAGGAAAACATTGAATTTATAAAAAGAAAATAATTCTCGTTGATTGATTAATATGACAAAGAAAAAAAATAATGGCAACAAAAGAGTAACATTTCAAGACATACTTAAAAGATCAGGTGCTGAAGCAAAGAAAGCAGACGGACTTGAAGAGAATGTAAGAATTTCTGAAGCACAAGTTAAAAGGCTTTTCAAAGCAATTGAAGGTCTAAAAGAAGTGAATCATCCAGAAGTCGTTATCCCAATAGAAACTGAATTAAGAAGATATGTACATGAAAGAGGAGAAGACTATGGGTCAGGAATAAACAAGTATATGGTTGATATGCTTTATACACAAATCTATAATGGATTATCATTAGTATTACATATCTCAAAAGATGGAGGGATTGCTGATTACCGTATCCACCTTAAAGACTGCGATATAATCCCTACTATGAATCCTAGAATAGAATTCATGGACTCAGTAGTAGACCTTACAAGAACAGCTACACTTGAACAATTAAGTTTAGTCAGAACTGTAGATTCAGAAATGGTTCCTGAAAATCCTTCATTATATGTATATAATACTCAGGATATGGCATTATGGGGTGCATTCAAAAGAGATTTCAATGAAGCAATACAAAGTAGGATATATTTGTGTGATGAAAGCAAGAAAAGAAGACATACAACATATGAGAAAAAGTTTGAGCTTGCTGTAAAAAGCGGATACAAAAATGGAACAAGATTTACAACAAGAACACATGATCTGATATCTGGCGCAACAACAGATAAATTATTATTCTGAATAAAAACATAAGAGAATAGTTTTTTATTCTTTTATTCTTCTTGCTTTTGAAACATAATTAAGAATTATGCCTTCTTTGTATTTTCCACAACCCAAGAAGTCTTCATTTTTCTTTATTATAACAAAACCAACAAATTCTTGTTCTGATTTAATATCAGTGCCCATCAACCATTCTTTTGCTGTAGTGTTGTCTACTTCAAATACATTCTTAGTAGCAATCTTACCAATCAAAAGGCTTCCTTCCATAGAAAGGCGAATATTACCATGATTTATCTCACAAAGATACATACCAAAGGAATTTACCCTTACTGCACTCAGGTCTATGTCTTTAATCTCATTTGTTATTATATACACCTTATTCTTGTCTGATGTAAAGAAAGTATATTTGTCTATCAGAAGAGTTTTAGCATCGCACCCATATTCTTCACCTAAATGTTCAAGGATCTTTGATGCTTCTTTCTTATTAAGAGCTTTTAATTTCATCATACACCCCATACGATGTTATTCTTTCGCATTTGTGTAGATATTTCCTTAAGAACTTCAATCTCCTTATCTTTAAGAAACTTTTTTAGTCCCTTAAATTTCCTATAATCTTCGTCGCTGACACCAGAATAGAGAATATCTCCTTCATTGATCTGCCTGCCAATAGTTACATTATCAATAGAAATAGCTACTTCTGCGTCTTTTTCTACTTCTGTAACAGATTCTTTCTCTTTTTGTATACTTTTTATCTCTGAGATTATTTTTCCATCCTTTAATATAGGCATACCTACCTTCAATTTACCTTCAATAACATGAACACCGCAAACTGCTGGATTTGATTGCCTGAAGATATAACCTTTCAAAACTTCAAATTTAGCAGGATAAGTCATACCATCAAGTTCTTTTCTTTCCTGCTCTTCTTTGAAATTCTTAAGATAATCATCAAGATCATCTAAAATCTTATAGATTATCTTGTTGGTTATTATCTTAACATTCTTTGACTTAGTCTCCGATTGATCAATCACATTAAATCCAAGGACAATAGAATGTTCAGGATTCTTTTCCATATTAGACTCAGCATCGACAATATCTTTCTTACCTATATTACCAACTGCTGCCTTCATAACAGGTATCTCTTTCTCTTTCAATAAATTAGTCATAGCTTCCAAACTTCCAATTGTATCTGCTTTAATGATAATACCTTCATTATCAGTCTCTACCAATGCTGATTCTACTTCTGCCTGGACTTCTTCCTTGATTGCTGGAAGTTCTATCTGCTTGCAACTTCGAACTGGCATACCTGCAATGACATCATCAATATCTGGAGCAACTATCCTTACCCCAATAGCAGCATGTACTTCTTTGCACATACTATATTTTGTCTTCTTATCACGCATTTCACATAAGCATTCTGGTTCAAGAAGCATTTTTACTTTTGTAATTACTGGACCATCAATCCCTCCTATTACAAGAGTATCTTCTTTGTTAAGAGAACCATCATATATTATTACATCCATAAGTTTTCCTAATCCTTTCTCTTCTTTTACTTCAAGTATTGTACCTTTAGCACCTACACCTTGTGTAACATGGAGATGATCCTCAAGATATCTTTGTGCAAGACCAGTAATCACCATAAGCAGTGATGAAATTCCTTCACCTGTCTCTGCAGAAACAGGTACTAGAGCAATCTGTTGAGTAAAATCCTGAACACGATCAAACCTTTCTGAATTAAGCCCATGTTCTGATAATGATCCAACAAGCTCATACATCTTTGTTTCAACTATAGTGTTGACATTAGGCTGTTGAGACGCAATATTTGCAAGAATTGGAGTATCTGGATTGGAATTCCAGCCAGGTATAAGATCAATCTTATTAGCTGCTACAATAAAAGGAGTCTTTGATGTCTTCAAAATCTCTATTGCTTCAATTGTCTGCGGCTTAAGACCTTCATTTATGTCTATAACAAGAATTGCAATATCAGCGATAGTACCACCACGTTTCCTTAATGATGTGAAAGCAGCATGCCCAGGAGTATCAATAAAAAGAAGACCTGGAATGGTAAACTTAAGATTCATCTTATCAAGCATCTCACCACATTTTTGTTTTACAGTATTCAGTGGTATGATAGACGCACCAATCGCTTGTGTAATGCCTCCTGCTTCTTTAGCAAGAATATTACTGCCCCTAATACTATCTAGTATTTTTGACTTACCATGGTCTACATGGCCTAGTACAGTACATATTGGTGATCTTATGTGTTCCATAGAATGAGGAAAAGAAGGTGTTTTTTAAAGGTTATGGCTTATACTTAGCTAATTCAGCCTTTAAAATCCTTAAGTTCTCTTCACCAGGACATTCCTTTGCTGCAAAATCCCTATGCCCATAAACATTATCGTCAGAAATCTTATATCTCCTTTGAAGAGAAGTTACAAGAGCAATTACATTTGTTTTCTGCGCATCTGTAAGTGTTACAACACTACCGTCAGGATATCCTGTTTTTGGGTCGGTTGGCAATGTACCTACCATCTCTATACTTAGAGTACCTTCATTATGTCCTTTGCAGTGATACGCAATATTTGTTTCTGGAACTATCTGAATAATAGCTCCATCAATAGTACTATTCTTACCTTCACCAGTGCCATTCTCAACTATATAATGTGCACTAAGAGATTTTTTTGCTGGAAGTTCATGATTGTGAAATGAGTTTTCTGCACTCTTGCCTTCTGACTGCGTTATATGAAGGAAGATCTGATCAATGCCTACATTTCTGCCACCTACATGATAACCGGAAGTAAGGTTTGTTCTAGTAGGTCCAGCATAAGCTGGTGCATCTAATAATCCTGATTCTTTTGGTAAAGTCGCTTCAAGACCGATAGGTTCTGTATCATCTATCATATGTTCATCTGCAAATGCCATCAGCATCTCAACACGTAAATCCATATCGTGATTAGCTGGTGTTTTAGGTGTTTGATATGATCCAATAGAAGGTTCTTGACTTGCATCTGGTTTTGATTTAAACAGATTAGCTATACTATGTTTGCTTTGAAGATTTCCTGCAACACCAAGACCAATAACTCCTGCAAGCGCTAATAATGGAACTGCATAAGTCTTCATGTATGAGGCTACATTACCTGGCATTCTCTTAAGAGCATCAAAATAAGTGATGTCTCTAGCCATTATAGCATCAAAATCAGATGTATCAAATTCTTCTGGATTAGATTGTTTTTTAGTCATATAGAACTTAGAAATGGTTTTATTTATAAGTCTTTTGGTTTTTTATCACTTAATAGTAGTTAATTTTATTGTTTTTGATATATTAAATGTTGATAAGGAGTTCTAGGCGTAGGTGAATAATTAGGACCCTTATCCAGAAAGTATTTTGCTGTAACCACTGTACCAAATGAGAATGCTAATACAGTACCAGTTAGTGCAATAACTGCACCTAGTTTGATAACAGGATAAATTACATTCTCTTTTACCTTAGTTGTCCTGGTATTCTGAGATATGCGAGTATCAATGGAATTATTGCTGATTTGCATCTCAAAGAAGAATAAAATTCCCGTTATAAAGGTTTCTACACTACAAAAGAGAGGATGAAAAAGTAACTTTTAAAAAGATGCGAGAATTTCAATAGACATCATGGCATTAAAACTATTCAATACATTAGGAAGAGAAAAGCAAGAGTTTGTGCCTATTGAGAAAGGCAAGGTAAGCATGTATAGCTGTGGGCCTACTGTATACAATTATTTGCATATAGGAAACTTGCGTGCTTTTATGTTTGCAGATCTTCTTAAAAAATATCTGAGATTCAAAGGGCTTGAAGTCAAACATGTCATGAACATCACTGATGTAGATGACAAGACTATAAGAGATTCTCAAAAAGAAGGAAAGAGCCTAAAAGAATTCACTGAGTTTTATACAAAAATATTTCTGGACGATATTAAAAGCTTAGGCATGGATCCTGCTGATGTAATGCCAAAAGCAACCGATCATATCAATGAGATGGTCGAACTCGTAAAGAAGATGAAGGAAAAAGGACATACATATGAAAAGAACGGAACAATATACTTCAAAATAACTTCAATGGAAGATTATGGTAAGTTAGCATGTTTAGATCTTGAGAATTTAAAAGATAATGCAGATGGAAGACTTAATAATGCTGATGAATATGAAAAAGATGATGCAAGAGATTTTGCATTATGGAAAGCATGGGAAGAAAAAGATGGAGATGTATTTTGGGAGACTGACCTTGGTAAAGGAAGACCAGGGTGGCATATAGAATGTAGTGCAATGTCAACTAAACATCTAGGCGACCAATTTGATATCCATACAGGTGGAGTTGATCTCATATTCCCACATCATACCAATGAAATAGCGCAGACAGAAAGCGCTACATGCAAACACCCTTGGGTGAATTACTGGATACATAATGCACATTTAATAGTGAATGGAGAGAAGATGTCAAAATCAATGGGCAATTTCTTCACACTAAAAGATTTGACAGATAAAGGATATGACAAGCGAGCTATCAGATTTGAACTGCTAAAGACACATTACAGGATGAAACTTGATTTTAGAGAAGATGAACTTAAACAGATACCTGAAACATTAGCAAAATTTGATGAGATTGTCAGCAAACTACAATCTGTCAAGGGAGATAAAGGAGAAGATAAGATCTCAGAAAAGTTCTTGAAAGAATTTGAGAATGCAATGGATGATGATCTGAACATTTCAGGAGGACTCGCTGTTGTCTTTGAATTCATAAAAGAAGTAAATAAGGAATTAGATAATAATGATGTAGGAGATGCAAAAAGCTATCTTGAAACATTAAAGAAGCTTGATTCTGTCTTAAGCATAATGAAATTTGAGACTGAAGAGATCCCTGCAGAGATAACTGAGCTTGCTGAGAAAAGGCTTAAGGCAAGAGAAGAGAAGAACTGGGAAGAAAGCGACAAGCTTAGAGATGAGATTCAGAGCAAAGGCTATGAAATCCTTGATGAAAAGGAAGGATATAGACTAAAGAAAAAATAAGGAGAATTAATATCCTCCTACTCCAATTACCACAATACCTTTTTCTTGAGCATAATCCAATAATGGTTTTGCTGGTTCTTTTGCTATAATACCATTCACAGTAACTCTTCTTGACAAATCATCTACCATAGATGCATGATTTACTTCTTCCAAGCATACAGCTATATTATGTGGCCTTAATCCATTTGTATTTGTCATTACTGTTGCATTATTCGGGAGATCTTGGTCCCGGAAATACTGGTTTAGCCTTTCTACCAAAGTATCAGGGTGAAGATATACCATTGGAGCTGATGGAAGAGCATGACAAGCATGAAAGCCTGAAATACTCCTTCTACTGCTACTTCTTCCTGAAGAACCAGGGGCTGATCCAAAACCTACTGATGAATGTGAAAATGGATCTTTTTGTGGAGCTTGTTCTTCATCTTTTATGTTATAAGCCATCACAGCTAATTCATTATGTACTGCTCCACCTATATTTACTGGAACATATCTTGAATGTTCTAAACCTAGTGCTTTTGATAATTTCATTGAGTCAACTTTCATTTCGATAACCTCGTTTAGTGTTTTTTTAGTTGTAAAAGAAAAAAACAGTTGGTATTAAAGTCTAGAGAAATATAGCTGACGCCAATGGCCATGAGTTGATTTGAAAATACTAAGATCTAGAAAGATTGAATAGCTACTGCCAGGCATAATCACATCTGTTTGTCATAGTTTTTGAGAATAGGTTGAATTATATAAATGTTTCTGAACATTTGAGTAAAGATTTTTAAACATAATGATATTATATTCGACTATGAATTATTTTGAAGAACTCATTGAGTGGATAAAAGAGAATAAGCCTGATAAGGATAAACTCGCTAAACAGAAGGTCAAGCTATGCAGAAAACATGGCAAAAAGGAAATTCCTACTGATATTGAGATATATTTACAGGCCACCATATATGATGCTAAGAAAATAAGAAGATATGTAGAAACAAAACCAACAAGAACTGGAAGTGGTGTTGCAGTTGTTGCTGTAATGACAAAGCCTGCAAAGTGCCCTCATGGCAAATGCATATTTTGCCCTGGTGGAGTAGAAAGCGAATTTGGTGATGTTCCTCAAAGCTATACAGGCAAAGAGCCTTCCACTATGAGAGGGATGAGAAATGATTATGATCCATACAGAATCGTATTTAATCGGTTAGAACAATATATAGTAATAGGACAGAACCCTGAAAAAGTAGACCAAATAATAATGGGTGGAACTTTTTGCTCAATGCCTAAAAAATATCAAGAAAATTTTATTCATCATTCATTCAAGGCATATAATGATTTTTCTGATATGTTTTACATTAAAGGTAAGTTAGATCTTAAGAAGTTCAAAGAATTCTTCGAACTGCCAGGGAAAGTCAATGATAAGAAACGTAGCATAAGAATAAAGAAGAAAGTGTTAGCTCTTAAGAAGAAAAATAAAAAAAGCCTTTTTGAAGAGCAGAAAAGAAATGAGAAAAGTGCTATCCGGTGCATAGGAATCACTGTTGAGACTAGACCAGATTGCGGTCTTGTTGAGGATGGTATCAGATTACTTAGTCTTGGAGTCACTAGAATAGAACTAGGAGTACAGACAGTATATGATGATGTACTAAAGAAAGTCAATAGAGGTCATAATGTCAAAGATTCTAAAAGAAGCATTGCCGAACTCCGTGATTTAGGATTTAAACTAAATTTTCATATAATGCCAGGACTTCCTGGAGTTAGCAAGAAAAAAGATATAGAAAATTTCAAGACTTTCTTCAGAAACAGCTGGTTCAAGCCAGATATGCTGAAGATATATCCTTGCATGGTTATGCCAGGGACTGAGCTGTATAAATGGTATAAGAAAGGTAAATTTAAACCACTCATTACAAAAGAAGCAGCTGAAATAATTGTTGAAGGTTTCAAATATATCCCTGAATGGTGCAGGGTTATGAGAGTGCAGAGAGATATTCCAACATATGTGACTTCTGCAGGCGTTGACAGGACAAACTTAAGACAATATGTGAATGAACTTGCCAGAAAGAAGAAAGTTAAGATAAATGATATCAGGGCAAGAGAGATCAGAAAGGAGAAAGTAAAAGAAAAAGGAAAGATAAAAGTAATTGAATATATTGCCAGTAACAGTAAAGAATACTTTATTAGTTGTGAAGCTGATGGAAAATTACTTGGTTTTTTGAGATTAAGGCATGTTGTCAGGTCATTGCACAGTGCCATAACACTCGATAGCGGAGTAATTAGGGAATTACATGTCTATGGAAGTGCTGTAGGTATAGGAAAAGAAGGAGATATTCAGCATAAAGGCGTTGGTAAAAGACTTATGAAAAAAGCTGAAGAAATATGTCTGAAAAAGAAAAAAGATAAGATGGTTGTCATTTCTGGAGTAGGTGCAAGAGATTATTACAGAAAATTAGGATATAAAAAACAAGGACCTTATATGGTCAAGAAGTTGAGACTATAGAACCATAATCATTCCTGACATCATCAGGGGATCTAAAAGTAATAGGTATACTATACACCTGAGGTCTTATGGATAAATCTTTTTCTAGGAAGTAAAATATATCATTATCTACTACTACAGTAGTTTCAACAGGTATGTCAATCTGTTTATTTGTCTGAAAGTTCATCTCAATAACATTATTGTAAGAATATCTGTTCAAGACAAGCTTTCTTTGATTATCTGTAATATATGTAAAGAAATTAAGTTCCAATTGACCAGTCTTATCATTGTCAATGTATGTAACCCTATCGTTCAGATCTGTATAGGACGCAGGTAGTGCACTTTGATAATATAATTGCCTCTGCTGTTGAAGGCCAATCCTTAGGGAGAGGTCTCTTTTTGCTTCAAGATTTAACTTTTGCAGAAGATTTATTTCTTGTGTTGTATTTACTGTGTTATTGTATATGATATTAAAGTTTGAAGTGTATTCATCAACATCTTGTTTTATCATCATAACATAATTTGGATCAAAAACTTCTCTTGCATTGCCCTCATATGTTGCTTCTGTACTGCTGAGTTTCCCTATTGATAATAAACCAATAATATCTTCTCTTACATATATACTATTTTCTCCAGACATATTTGCACAATTTTTGAAACAGATATGTTTATTTTCCATATTACCATAACTGCTTACTGCAACTTCATATTCCTGAGGAAGATATCTGTATAAGCAATCCTTTTGTCTTAATGTTACATTTGCGACATAAGTTCCCTTTATGCTATTTAATCTCCCTATACCAGGGTAAGTTGTAGTAGATTGCAAAGTAGAATGATTTATGAAATACATCTCCCAGCTACTACCTCTTACATAATTCTCTCTTGTATTGTCTGGCAATAATGGACCAAAATAAATCTCTTTTACAGACCATGAATTGTTGTCTGGTGATGAAGCATTGATGTATGTTATGTTACCAGATGGACTGTAATGAATTGTTATTGCATCTGCTGAGTCTGAACGCATGTAAATTTCTACATCGTCATTATGAAGGATTGCTCTATGATTAGGTGATGGTCTTAACTCAATTGCTGTTATTTCATCTACAGATGAGTCTAAGTTTGCTATCCATGAACCTTTTATTACATTGTGTGCTAAAATGGAATTATTACCTACTTCTATCAAATTCCAAAACATTGTTGCGTGCTCTGCTACTATCAAATCAGGAGTCTGGACTAAGTCTCCACCATGATTTATTATTATTCTCTTAGGATTTGAAATTGTTATATCTCCATATGCCCTATATGAATCATCAATTGAAGAGATTATGAAACCTGAATAGGTCTGGAAGTCTGCATCGTAGGTTTGTAAGATGAGTGCCATCAAGTCTGATGTTATCTGGTCTGATATTTCGTTAAAGTTTGCTGTGTTTCCTTGTGATACCTCTTCTTGCAGTAAAGTTAAATATGTTAGGCCTAATATCTGTAATGCTTCTGATGATAGATTATCTGGAATAGGTATTGATACTGAAATGTTTAATGGTTGAAGTGCTGTGTTTGCTATTGAGAGTAGAGATTGATCATGATCCCTGTTAATCCTTTCTATGAATAAATTCCCTAATGTTTCTAAATCAGTTGTAGATGTTGACGTTGGCAGTGATGGTGGTGGTATCATAGTATTATCTAATTGATCTAGAATAGTTGCTGTGTTTGGGATTGTACTTAGGAATTCTCTTGCAGGGATTAAGTTTGGATTGTTGTTTGCATCTAATAAGCTGTGTTGGATGAAGTCATAGTCTATTGTGTAGTCTGGATCGTCTGTTGGGTAGCCTGTTAGAGCGTTTGGTGTGTATGTTTGGCCTTGCATTTCTATGATTGCAGGTGATGAATCTGGAAGGCGAACTTGTGTTTTGTCTTCATCAAAGTTTATTTGTGCAACTGGCTGTTCTGTATCTGGTTGTACAATTGTGGGAGAAGAAGATGGTAATTCTGAAACAAGAATATCATCAGGTGGAAGATATATCATTACAGAAGTATCATCATTTATAACTTCAGTTGTTGAAGCACCATCAAGTGACTGATCTACATGGACATCTGTGAATGCATTAACACCTACACTTATTTCTTGATCATCTCCTTCATGATCAAAAACTACTTCTGCAGGTGAGTCCATAGGTCCTGAAGCCATATCTTCTGCAGTAGCAGTGGGATCAGATGTTGAAGTAAGACCTACATTATCTATAGTTTCTTCTATTTTATCAAGAGAATTAGAAGGTGGTAATTCTTCTGAAATAGTTTCTTCATCACCATTATCTTCTTCAGAGATATCTTTTAATATTTCTTCATAAGGTTTTAAATTGGTCTCAGGAAGTGCAGGTTCATAAGTTGATCTAAATTCATGAATATCGGATTGTTCTATATTAGATAAACCAAAACATTCTGGCAAGCAAACTTCAGGCCAAACATAGTTAGGACCATCATTATCCTCTACTAAAGTGACATCTCCATTCTTAATTGCTTCATCTATCTTTTGAAAATCCTTACCAGTCATTGCTTCTAAATATATAATTGACTTTGATGGATCTGTTTTAAAATTTGAATAAAAATATTTATTTAATGTTCCTTGAAGTAATTCATCATCTCCGTCATCAATAATTAATTGACGTAATCCTTCCTCATTTGTTGTTACAAACTTACTAACACAAGTACCACAATTAATTGCAGTGTCTTGATTGTTCATTAATTCTTTTTGTTGGTTAGCATCTAATTTATCATATAACTGATTCTGTGATTTTATGATATTCTGCTGTTGTGTTCCTTCTAGATCATACCATACACTTTGTAACTCAGTCTGATCAATTGTATTTAATAAAGCAGGGTTATTCAGATTATCTGAATTTGATAAGAATGAATATAGATTATCACCCTTGCATTCTGTAAGAGATTCACCATCACAAGTAGCATTAATTAAAGGTAATACTATTATAATAATTAAAAGAATGCTAATATTATTATTAATTTTCATTTTGTTATTAATATAGTCCTATTTAGGTATTGCAAGATATACATTAGGTGATACATCGTAAATATATTTGATTGTTTTACTGCCTTCTTTCAATAAAACAAAGGCTTTTCCAGATTGATCCCCTATTATACCTTGAGCCATCTTATTACTCAAATCTACACTCCCAATCATTTTTACATAAGGATTAATTTCTGTAACTAAATCATATAATTCTTTTTTCTTCGCTTCTGATAAATAATCTAAACTTGGAAAAAAGGGCAATAAAACACTTCTTAAGTTTTGACCTGGTTTAATTTTAACTATTCTTGCATTTTTTGGTGTCTTTGAGATGGATTCCTTAGAATGATTAATATCTAATTTGCCTGCTAAAGCTAAATCAAGATAAAAATCTTTTAGTGAACCTTTGTATTTTGAATCTAAAGAAGTTGCATCAATAAATCTTGCTATCTCTTGATAATCATTAAACTCATTTACGTTTTTATTAAAGTCAGAAGGCCAAAGTCGCCCCCTTTTTGCGAATACTCTTTTTGCAATTGAGTCTATTGTCCTTTGATAAGCATCTGATGTTGTATCTATCCCAAGATTATTTTTACGTATGTATTCATCAACAGCTTTTCTATATGCATCTTCTTGTAATCCTGATTCTAATTTTATCTTAGCAGGTAGTAATTTTATTCTAGATGTAGGATATTGATTAGCCTGTTCTATTCCTTGTCTTTGTGGTTCTGGTGTTTGTTGATTTGTCTGTGCTATCGCTGGTTGAGCTGACGCAAGCATAGCTCCTGCTGCTGCTACTCGCATTGGTTGTGTTGCTCTTCTTGTGAATCTTCTCCATAAGGAAGGCCTTAGATCATCAAGATGATCTATATAATGAATAGCAGAAACTTCATGGTTCAGTTCAGAGGCCAATCTTGATTGCTCTGTTTGACTTGGATCGTTTTTTGCAAGCATTGCTTCAAGCATTTCTTTTATCCTCTTAACCTCAGCCTTAGCATGCACAACCTTGTCATCTCTTGAATGTAGCTTTGAGAGCTCCTTTAATACATTCTCAACTATAGACTTTCTCTGTTCTATATCCTTTCTAAGCCATTTCCATTGTGCAGGCAAATCACCTAATTTGTTAAGCTTAGATAGTTCTCTCTTGATTCCCATCTTAAGTAGCTATCAATTCACCATAATCCTGCTTGACATCATCAGGAGGTTTGAAATAGATCCAGTTGTCATAAACATTAGGCTGCAACGAGAGATCATCCTCAAGGAAATAAGTTATGTCATTATCAACAACAACATTTGTTATGACAGGAATGTCTACAGGCATAGTCTCAATCGAATTGAGTTCAATCATATTATTGTATGAGAATCTGTTCAAAACAAGTTTCCTCTTGCCATCCATGACATAAGTAAAAAGATTCAGATCAATATAACCTTCATCATTGTCTATGTAACTGACTTTCTCATTCAAATCTGTAAATGAAGCAGGAGCTGCATTCTGATAATATAACTCACTCTGAAGTTCCAATGATTCACGCACTGAAAGATTCCTTTTTGATTCTCTGTTTAATCTGAAAAGAAGATCATCCTCAGCAGATCCTGTTATTGAATTTGCTACAAGTGTGTTGAAGTTTGATGTGAACTCAAGATTTGAATCCTTAGTCAATAATAATGAATTTAGATCAAATACCTCTCTTGAATTGCCTTCATAATCAATCACTATGCTTCCCATAGTCCCAATTGAGATAACACCTTGATTATCATCTCTAACATAGACAGAATTATCTATATTGATATTACTGCAATTAATGAAACAAATTATCTTCTCTTCAAAAGTACCATATCTACTTGATTTAACTTCGTATTTTGCAGGAAGATATCTGAAGAGTGCATCTGAAGACTTTAAAGTTACATTGGAAACATACAAACTTTTGTTAACATCAAAATCACCTATAGTAAATCCAGTTATAGGATTTGTGAAGATCCCTTGTGTTTCTTTTGATGCAGCAACCATCTGTTGTAACTCCACTAAATCTATTGTAAATTGCTCTCCTCTAACATAGTATGTTCTTTCTGTATTAGTTAGCTCTGGACCAAAGTAAACTTCAATTTCTGAACCATCACTACCGATTGCAGTTATCTTATTCATGTTTCCACTTGAATCATAATCTACAGTTACTGATGCTGAGCCACTGCCTGATGATTGATCAAACCTGATGTCAATATCTGCATCATCATTCTGGATAATTGCTCTTCCTGAAGCTGGAGGCATTACTGTCATACTTTCAATAGTTCCAGAGATAGGGTCTCTAGTGACAATAAAACTACCACTTACAACTTCATTGTCAATTGTTAAAGTTGCATCTTCTGCTGTAATTACAGATGGTGTTACTGAAACATCTCCATTCCTATTTTGTATGTTTACATTTCCATCTTCAATGTTTTGTCTTCCTGATGCGTCGTAGCCTGACGTCCCCCATTCAAAAGAAGAATATCCAGATGTACTTGCGCCAGATGAAGTACACATACCTAAATAAGCATTCCAATATTGTCCACTAGGACATCCATCTTCAGGCATACCTGTAGTATCTGCTTCTTCAATATCTCCTGAATCTATCAAGGCCTGGATCTCCTCTTCAGTCAATGTTGAAATATCACCTACACCTTCACCAGTCACAACATATGGATCTCCAGTTCCTGAAGGGATTATATCCCCCACAGAAGATTCTTCTTCAGGTTCTTCATCAGAACTGACTATTACTTCACTGTATCCTTGTGTAAATACTACTTCTGCACCACCATTTTCGTCAAATATAAGAATTCCATCAGCATCAAGAGCAATATCTCCTCCAGTATTAATTATCTCTACTGTTGAAGCTGCAGCTGGTGGATTCTCTGCTAAAGAACCAGTCTGTCCAAGGAACTGACCTGTATTTGGATCATACCATTCAACTCTTCCAGTCTCTTCATTGATAGTATAAGCACGACCATCATCAAAAGTACTAAGTCCAGAAGTATCTGAAATACTTGGAAGAACATCATCTCTCCAATCCTCTTCACCCACCATTGGAGCATCATCATCAGAGCCTAATGAAAAAGGATCATCAGTAGGATATAATGAGAAAGCAAAATCACCACCAAATTGCGTATCAACAAGAGTAATTGCACCAGCATCTGAACCACCCAATTGAATTGGACTGCCATCTGCACTTGTAATCGTAAAATCGTGAGAAAGTTCTCCTGATATTGATGTCTCGTCACCGATTGTAATTTCTATTACAATTGAATCGTCATCTGCTGCTTCACTTGTCTCAAAGATATCAACTGTCGCTCCATTATATTCTGTTCCAAGCGAAGTCAAATCAAGTGCATTTCCATTTACAGTTAATGTATCAGTATCTGGGTCGTATACTACATCTTGTGCAGAATCAAAATCAGATTCAGGCATAACAAAATTGATTGAGCCTTCTGCTCTTGAGTCAAGAAATTCTGCTGCATAATCACTATCTAATAATCTTCCACTATCACTAAAATAATCTTGGAAAGATTCTTCTAAATCAGGGTCATTAAAAAGAGCGTCTCCACTACCTACATTAGCACCGATATAAGATTCCATCGCACGTGTTAAACCAGGTTCACTATCCCAATCGACACTGCTAATAAATTCTTCTGCCTGAGAATCTGAAAGCTTATTTATTGCATTTGCATCTGTAGATGGATGTCTTAACAAAGCAACCTGATCCTCATAAGGAATATTATCCCATGAAGCTTGAAGATCTGTATCTGAAGCAGTATTGACAAAATTTATCTTTTCTGAAGGACCCATATAACCCCATGCTTCTTGGAACTGCTGTTCACTCAAAGCTGAAGGATTGCTCTGTGCCAGACCCATCTTATCTTCTTTTGACATTTCATCCCAATCATCTACTCCTTCGCCGCCACCTGTAGATACACTTTGTCCAGCTGCAGGAGCAGGTGGTGCATATACACTAGCAACTAACAAAATCATTATTGTTAATGTTATTAGATTGATTATATTAGTTCTCATGGTGACACCGTCAGCTTGAATTTCTTAGATACCTTATATGTGTCGTCATCAAGCGTTATAGTTATATTATACTGGCCAATATCTAGTGCATCCGGGACATAATTAATCAATCCAGTATCCTCATCTATGTCAAATAATACAGTATTGTCATAAAACTTACAATGATGTGATGCATTTATCTGCATAAGGTAAGGAGTACCTACAAAAACTGTAATGTTTGGTAAGTTTCCTTCAAAATCCAGTATTGATGGCAGATAGTGATCATCATAGATTGCAAAAGAGAACTTCAAAGGATTGGTTCTTAGTCTTGCTGATGTGTTTATCATATCAATTACTTTGATATTTCCAGAATAAGGATTAATTATCATCTCAAAATCAGTATCATAGAGCTTATCAAGCAACATAAGATTAGGATAATCAAGAAGATCATTAACCACTATATTTCTCAATTCCACCATCCTTCCATAAGGTATAAAATGCCTTGTCTGATAAGAATTATACCTATAAGTTACATCATCTGCAACTGTCTCAAGTGCATAAATCAATTCTGCATCAACTGACTCTGGAAAGATTGTTACTTTTGCTTCAGGAGAACCTGTTTTCATTATATGTATAGTTGAATCATCAAGACATGAATCAATATTTTCTTCTATATACCTTTCAATCTCACTCTCCATAAATGATATACTTGGTGATGTATTTTGATTTGAGTAAATCGAATACGCAAAAGTACGCTTAGTTGTAGTAAGATTAGGATTATAAGTATAAATAAAACCTCCTTGCGCTGCTAAAATCTCAATTGAATCAACTACATTGAATTTCATGCACTCTTTTACATAATATGGCACTGGCTGACTTGTATCTTTCAAAAACCAACGCATAGCGCCTGAATCGCTTGACGCCAGAAGAAATACAATAAAGACAATAACAAAGATTATGCCTAAAAGAACGAATACTGATACCTGAGACTTATTTTTCATTTTTAAGATCCTCCTCAATGAGATGTTCAATATAATTAGAAACCTTGATCATACGGCTAGCTAGCTTTTTCTTCAGTTTTTCTATCAACTTATCGTCAATAGTTGCTGAGATGCGTGTTTTTGTTCCTGATCCTTTACGCATTATGGGTGATTTTAGAGTGCGGCGTTTATAAATATTACTAATATTACTCATAAGATTAATATTTTTAATAATATAAGTAATATTAGTATTACGAATGTGAAAGATAAGAAAATGCAAGTATATTATAGTGCCTAATTTTGAAAAAAAGAAAACAAAATTATTTGTAAAAGAAGAAAACAAAATTATTTGTAAAAAGTCTGCTTGCACGGCGCAACGAGAAATCAAAGATTTCTGGTGTTTATTGCATAAACAACCATAATTATCCTTTTTAGGATAATTATCGCCTCATTAGGCAAAGCTGACTTTTTACCCATATAAGATTAGAAAGAATCAGAACTTTATATCACAAAGATAATCTGCTTCACTATCTGCTTTTAGCTCTTTATAGAGAATACTTTGTGCCTGAGTACATGCTTTTAGATCATCTTCTATCTTTGAGAATAAATCTAGAGGGATTTTACCTTCAACTGTAAGTACTGCAACTGGTAACTTTAATGACATCTTAGCTTCTGATTTTGCCTTTCTTACATCTTGAAGTATGTTTATGAACAAATCCCCTGCTTCTTCTGCTTGATTATCTTCTAGTTTTTCATCATACTCTGGCCAAGAAGCTTGATGGATTGATTTTAATTTCTCTTTATCTGCAAAATACAAGTGATATATCTCCTCTGTAATGAATGGCATTATTGGTGCAAGCATCTTCATTACTGAAGATAATGAATGATAAAGTGCAAACTGAGCAGACATCCGTGCCTTATCCCCGCGTCTGTCAGGATTATATAACCTATCTTTAACTATTTCTAGATAATTGTCGCAAAGATTCTGCCAGAAGAATTTCTCAACATCAAGCTTTGTTCTTGCATATTCATATTTATCAAATGCGCCTGTAACTACTTTTATTATCTTCTGAAGCTTTGAAAGAAGCCATAAATCTATAACCTCAAGATCATCTTTCTCAAAATCCTCATCTACATTATAATCTTCTAGATGCATAATAGAAAATTTACTTGCATTCCATAATTTCGTTATTGTCTTTTGACCTGTAAGAAGATCTTTTTCCTGGAAAGGCAGATCATCACCAAGACTTGAGCTTGATGCCCAGAACCTTAATGCGTCTGCACTGTATTTCTCTATCATCACTTGAGGCTCAACTACATTTCCTTTACTCTTAGACATCTTCTTACCCTTAGGATCAAGTGCCCAACCAGATATCATGCAATCATTCCAAGGATTAACATTATTGTGAAGCTGACTCTTAACAACAGTATTGAAAAGCCAGAATGTGATTATGTCATGAGCCTGAGGTCTTAGTGTCATAGGATATAATTTTTCATAAACAGGATGATCCTTAAATAGTTCTGCTGCAATATTAGGTGTTAATGATGATGTTGCCCAAGTATTGATTATATCAGTCTCAGGAATTATCTCCTTGCATTTACATTTAGGACACTCATTTACAGGTGGACTATCTGAAATAGGGTCAACAGGAAGATCTTCTTCATTTGCAGTAATTACTTCATCGCATTCTTTACAATACCATACTGGAAAAGGGATTCCATAATAAATCTGCCTTGATATGCACCAATCCCATTGGAGACCTTTTACCCAGTTCTCATAACGATTGCTCATATGCTGAGGGAACCAATTTAATTCTTTTCCCCAAGTAGACATGTCATCCTTAAGATCAAGATATTTTATGAACCATTGTTTTGAATGAACAAATTCAATAGGTGTACCACATCTCTCATGAACATTTACAGCGTGAGTTACAGGTTCTTGTGAAAGCAATAATCTTTGATCTTTCATATCTTCAATTATTTCCTTTCTTGCATCCTCAATCTTAAGCCCTTCATATTTTCCTGCTAATGCAGTCATTTTTCCTTGTTTTGTGATTGCTTCTTTGATAGGAAGATTGTGTATCTTTTGCCACTCTGCATCTGTTGAATCACCGAATGTACAGCACATTACTATTCCTGTGCCTTTCTCTGGATCTGCACGCTCATCTTCCATTATAGGAACTTCAAAATCAAATAGAGGAACTTTTGCTGTCTTACCTTTAAGATGTGTATATCGTTTGTCAGTAGGATGATAAAATATACCTACACAAGCAGGCAAAAGCTCAGGTCTTGTTGTTGCAATAATAAGTTCTTCTTCTTTGCCATCATTGTTTACTTTGAAGACAATATCATTAAAAAAAGAAGATAATTCTTTATCTTCACATTCAACCTGTGAAATTGCTGTACTACATTTAGGACACCACATTGCTGGCGCTTCTTTTCTATACTCTCTACCTGCTTTTAGCAAGTCAAGAAAAGATTTCTGAGAAAGTCTTCTGCAATGATCATTAATAGTAGTATAAAATACACTGAAATCACAACTCATAGCAATTTTCTTCCAATCTTCAACATATTTTGGCCTAAGTTCATTATCTAAAGTATCCATGCATAGTTTTCTGAATTTCTCTCTGCCTAAATCTATTGCTCTTACTTTCTTTGTCTTCTCTATAAGCATCTGAGTTGGAAGACCATTATCATCTGTACCAAAAGGATAGAATACATTAAAGCCTTTCATACGTTTGTATCTTGCTATAAAATCCTGTTGTGCATATGAGAAAGCATGACCAAGATGCATTTTACCTGATACAGTAGGCGGAGGTGTATCTATAGAAAATATCTCCCCTTGTGCATCTGGATTGAACTTGAATATATTATGCTCTTCCCAGTACTTCTGCCACTTTGGCTCTGCTTCTTTTGGATCATAACGTTTAGGTAACTCCATATGGTTGAAAATCCTAGTTCTTTTTATATATTTAATGCTAGTTTGAGCTTATTTGGTGAGAATTATATTTATCAGCGTTCGCCAAACAGCTTCTTACTTGATATGGCTCACAACTCACTTCATTGCATTATTGTTCATTTAATTTGTTTCATTATTTGATTAATAGATATGGATATAAATCACCGTATAAAATTATATAAAGAATCGTCAATTACATCTTAACATGAGGCCATGGATACAAAGCTATATACCAAAGAACACCAAAGAAGTGTTTGGACAAGACAAAGCAGTTGAAGAACTTCGTAGATTTGTCTCAGATCATAAGAATGGCAAGAGTAAATGCTGTATACTTTACGGTGGAATAGGTTGTGGAAAGACAAGCTGTGTCATTGCACTTGCAAATGAACTTCAACTTGAGCTTGTTGAAATGAATTCTTCTGATTTTAGAAATAAGGATAATGTTGAGAGCTTCATCGGTACTGCTATGATGCAAAGATCATTATTCTTTCAAGGAAAAATAATACTCATAGATGAACTTGACGCGCTATCTGGAACAAAAGATAGAGGCGCTGTACAAGCATTAACAAAACTTATCGAAAAAAGTGCATTTCCAATAATTTGTACTGTAAATGACCCATATGATAAGAAATTACAATCACTTCGTAAAAAATCACAACTTGTAGAATTCCATACATTAGATTATAGAACAATAACTAATAATCTTAAACGTATACTTGAGAGTGTAAAGTGTGAATATGATGAAGAAGCACTCAAAGGACTTGCAAGAAGAGCTGGTGGAGATATGAGGGCTGCCATAAATGATCTTCAAACCGTAACTAATTCTGGAAAGAATAAACTTACAAAAGAAATTGTTACAGAGTTTGATGCTCATGACAGAAATAGGACAGAGAGTATAATGAACGCGCTCATGAAAGTCATGAAAACAACAGATATAGAAATTGCAAGAACAGCATTTGATAATGTTAATGAGGATACAGATCAAATTGGGCTTTGGCTAGAAGAAAATGTTCCTAAAGAATATGAAGGAGAAGACCTCAAAAGAGCAATGATGTGCTTATCAAAAGCTGACGTCTATAAAGGAAGAATAAGGAGATGGCAACATTGGAGATTTTTAGTGTATATACATGCATTATATTCTGCTGGAGTAGCGCTAAGTAAAGATGAGAAATACAAAATTTTTGTAAAATACGCTCCTACAAAAAAGATATTAAAGCTATGGCAGGCAAAAATGAAGTATCAGAAAAGAAAAGTTATAGCTGAAAAGATATCCGCACATACACATACCAGTTCAAAAAGGATTGTACAAGACGTTATACCATACATTAAAGTAATGTGTAGAAATAAAGAATATGCTGATAAGTTTTCTGAAGAATTTGAACTTGAAAAAGAAGAAATCGCTTGGCTTAAGGCTTAGGTTTAGGTTGATTGTCTTTTACTTTATATATCAAACTTTGACATTTTATTCTTTGTGCACTTACAATATGTTTGATACCTAGCCGTCTTTTTGAATCATATTTCTCAACAACGCCTTCAATACCTAAACTAGAGTTGGTTTCACGAGAATAAGCTAAAACTGCTCTTAAATCACGATGGTCCTCTGTAGTCGCATTAACCATTGAGATGTATACTGGAGTTGGTTTGTATGCTCCACGACTACTAGGGGATGATCTAGATCTAACAAAGAATATAGGATCTGCACCCGGAATGTGTGTATAAGCTAAAGGTTCACCAGTAACATTTATTGTTTCACCAACAAGCTCTTTAGTCAGCCCATCTCTACCAAATGTTAGTGATGCTGCCACAGTTCCTTGTGGTGCTCTTTTCATTCTGATTGTTCTTGGTGTCCCTGGTCTTCTTGGCACTGTTGGACCTTCACTATCTAATGCACTCATCTTTAGAACCTTTTAGAACCAATCGCAGAATAGTTCATCCATTTCATGATGGCCAAGGCGTTTTTTATTAAGATCTGATAGAATGTGCTTTTTTCCGTGACCGCCTTTTACTTGATCAAAGACAAAATCATCTGCTTCTTCGCCTTCTATAACTGTATCTCCTTCTTCATTCTCAACAATATCATCTTTCTCTTCTTCAGAGACATATTCTTCTTCATAAAATTCTTCATCTGACATGGTTAGACCCCCCATTAATTAGGTTTAATCCATTTTCACCCCCTTATACCATGTGCAAAAATTACTAGTATATAAATGTTTCTATTTTTTTGCTACTTTAGAGTCGTAAATCGTAATGATTGAGGGAAACAGAACCTATATTGAGTAAGAAAATCCAAAAAAAGGAGAATTAAGAAGACATAGAAAAGATATAATGATAGAGATGTAGAAGAATATATGATATAAACCAGAGGACTAACTTTAAGTTTAACCTAGAAAATCTTTCTTATGAATTTATCTAAAACATTGTAATATAAGAGTAAAGAGTCTTTTTTTACAAACTCATTACTTCTATGAAGATTTGCGCCCCTTGGACCAAAGTTAACAACAGGAATACCTTTTGCAGTAAAGAATTTTCCATCAGAACTTGCACATCCTTTTTGATATTTTACTCTTCGAGAAGTATTTCTTTGCATTATCTTCTTTAATTCTCGCACATAAGGATTTTTTACTGATGTAAAAAGCATACCCCTATTAATTATTACTTTATACTTTATTTTTTGTTTTTTTAGTAGAGATAGAATCTTTTTGTTGGTAATATCTTCAGTTGTTCTAAAGTCCACTATCATTTCAGCTTTTGAAGGAGTGACATTATAAGGGCTAGTTGCCATAAAATTAGTAGGATTTATACTGACTTTCCATTTTTTCTTACTTGTTGCCAAATCCAACTCTGAAATAAGTTTATAGTATTGTTTCATAAGTTTCTCAATAGCATTACATCCAATCCAGGGTTTTGAACCATGTGAACTACTACCATATGCTGTTAATTTAACTTGCATTGAACCCTTATGACGTGTCTGGACATGAAGATTAGTAGATTCACCGATTATTGCAAAATGTGATCGATATTTCCTAAGCAAATACTGCGTACCATATTCTCCGCCAGTCTCTTCATCTGAGACAATCATTAATGCTAAATTTGGTTTTTTCTTAGTCTTAGATAAATTCTTCATAAGCACCATCATTACAGCAACAGCTGCTTTCATATCACAAGTCCCTCTACCATAGAGCATATTCTTATTCTTTTGCAGAGTAAATAATGATTCATTTCCTTCAATAACATCTATATGACCATTTAAGATTAGACCAAACTTTCTTTTTTTCTTAAAAGAAATAATCAAAGATGGTTTCTCTTTATAGACCCATTCTGTAATTAACACACCAGAACCCATAAAATATTCTTTGATATAATCTAAACAAGCTTGCATCTCAAAAACACGATCTTCTGTACTCCTAAAAGATATTAATTTAGCAGTAACTTCTAAGATTTCTTTTTCTAAGTATTCTTCTTTCATGATATAATCTCAAATTATAGGAGATTTCTTTTTAAATTTAGTGTTTTTAGATATAATTTTTCTGATTACATAAATTATTTAAATAAAGCAGAGGCAGTAGAAGATATGAGAACAGTTGTATTATCATTAGGAGGATCATTGATAGTGCCAGATGCTATTGATATAGATTTTCTTAAAGGATTTAAGAAATTAATAAATGATTTTATTGTAGATAATAGAGTCATCATCGTATGTGGTGGTGGAAAAGTATGCAGAAATTACCAGAATGCATTAGGTGAGTTGAGTGATGTAGATAATGATGCAAAAGATTGGGTAGGAATTGCTGCTAGCAGACTTAATGCTGAGCTTGTCAAGCAGATGTTTGGCAGTGAAGCATATGAAAAAACGATCATAGATCCAACTCAGAGGATAGAGACTGATAAAAAAATCATTGTAGCTGCTGGATGGAAACCTGGATTTTCTACTGATATGGACGCAGTTGAACTAGCAAAACAGTTTGATGCTTCTGAAGTACTTAATATCTCAAACGCAGACCATGTATATAACAAGGATCCAAATAAATTTGATGATGCAAAACCATATGACAAATTATCCTGGAAAGAGTTCTTTGAGATAGTTGGAACAGAGTGGAAACCCGGACTTAACGCTCCTTTTGACCCTATTGCTAGCAAAGAAGCTGAGAGGACAAATATTGTTGTTAAAATACTAGGTAAAGATATAAATAATCTTAATTCTTGCATACAAGGAAATAAGTTTGATGGAACAACGATAGAATAAATTCAATTAAGATAATTTCTAAATAAATTTATAAAAAGTCTACTTGCACGGCGAAACCATAATTATCCATAAATAGGATAATTATCGCCTCAATGGGCAAAGTTGACTTTTTATTCAATATAAACAGATAATATTTCTTAATAAAATAATAAAACGTATTTTCTTAATAAGGATAATTTCTTTCTGATATTATCTTAATTTTTGCTTCTAAATTCTTGACTTTTTTCTTAGTTTTAGGAAAAGTCACGTTTTGATCAAATTTCCAAGAATGTTTGCCATCCCAATCATCGTGACCAGAACCTAAGAAATCTACAGGAATTGTAATATGACGATTACAATTAGGACAAAAAGTAGATTTATACATCTGTACACCTTCGTGAATAGTCTCCCAAGAAATCTTATCAAACGTCGTAGAGCAATACATGCATTGCCTTTTAAAATCTAAAATGTTAAAGCTATGATGTAGTGTCATTGCATTTCACTTCTATACATATAATAATTCAATACCTGTTTAAAAGATTTATTGTTGAATAACGGTAATTTTGTAACATAGTATGAAAAGTATTTAAAGAAGTGAATGTTTTTTATGATATTATGGATGTAGACGAATTTAAACAAATAAGAAAACAATGCTTAGATCTAACAAAACAAAAGATTAGAGATAGTGTTGATTATGATACTTTAATCATACAAACAATATCTAGTATAGATGAGATTGAGCCTATAGTAAACAAGATAATAACCAGAGTAAGAGAATGGTATTCATGGCACAATCCTGAATTCTCTAGAAAGCTATCAAATCCAGATAAATTTATTGAGCTTATATTAAAAAAAGACAAGAAGACATTACTAAATGAGATTAATGTAAAAGAAAGCATGGGAAAGGACTTTGGTAAAGATGATCTAGATGCAATATTTTGTTTAGCAGAGCAAGCACAAGAACTAGTTAAAACAAGAGATAAAGAAAAAAATTATCTAGAAAAATGCCTTAAGAAGCATTGTCCTAACTTACTTGATGTACTTGGCGTTAGCCTAAGTGCAAAAGTAATAAAACATACAGGTAGTCTTAAGAAATTAGCAATGATTCCTGCACCGGTAATACAAATAATGGGTGCTGAAAAAGCATTATTTAAACACTTAAGCAAAAAAGGAAAAAGTCCAAAATATGGTATGTTATTTGCCCACCCACTCATAGGAGTAGTAGATAAGAGACAAAAAGGAAAGATGGCAAGAGCAATTGCAGATAAAGCAGCAATAGCTGCAAGACTTGATCTATTCAAAGGAGAATATATGGGTCCAAAGTTCAAAATATTACTTGAGAAAAAAGCGAAGGAACTAAATAATTAAAATAATATAGAAAAATATAATTAATATAAAAAATTATAAAAAAGAATATAATAGTAATGAGTAAAGATATAAAAGTAATAAGAAAATAAAATATAATATTAAACTAATAAAATAATAGTTCTAAATCATCTCAATTTAAATCATTTCAGCGCCAATAGATTTGTTTAATATGCTCATTGCAATAGTATTAAATATGAGTATTACAATTGCTGTTAAGAGCGCGTAAAGAATAGTTGAGCGAAGAAGATTTCTTCCAACTAAATTCTCTTCAGTTAACTTATCATCACCATTAGATATTCCTGCAATTGTCTTTGAAATAATAAAAACTACTTGTACTATGTATAAACCAACTACTATCTGAAAAAAATAAGTAGGGATTCCATCACCAAACATACTTGTCAAGCCTTCCATACCACTTGCTTGCTCAGAACCCACCTCTATATTCTGAATAGAACTTGAAAGTGTACCAATAATATTAGTTATCATAGCAGTTATACCAACAACAATACCAGAGATTACAGGAGCTAAGAATTTTATCAAAGAGTTCATAGAAGAGATTACTTCTCCAAGAAGATCCTTAAGCCTTTCTTCAACAGCATGCATCTCTTTAACATATCTTGCAATATTACTCATCGCTTTAGCTGCAATCAATGGACCTTTCTTGATAGATTCTGTCAAAACCTTCATAGTAGAAAGTATTAATGAAGAAGGAAAATATTGGATTGCTCCAATCTTCTCATCGAATATAGCCTGTTCAGGCGACATCCCTAGACGTCTGATATTTTGATCAATAATACCAAAGAATTTTCCTGATTTTGAATCCTGCATGACCTCCACTACTTTACTAAATGACATTTCCAAGGGGATTCCATCTCCCAACCTATTCCCAAGTTGGAATACTGCTGATCCAAACTCGTCTTCTAATTGTCTTGTCTGTTCACGTATTATTACAATATCTTTTGTTTTAAGAGTATAATATATGCCAACACCAACTCCAAAAGACAGTATCAAACAAATACCCAAGAGAGTTGCAATAACACCATAAGGACCTTTATAGATTGGATTTCCATCTTCATCTGCTCCACCTTCACGATAATCAAGTACAGACATACCTGGTTCTCCTAAATCTACATTTCTCCCAATATAAATATCATTTCCATCTCCTAAAGCAAGATTTAAAATTAAAGGGGATACACCAAGTAAAAAAAGCGGGATTGCGACAAGTAATGCAGCAAATAAAGGAGTAAATTTGATTCCAAAATGTTTCTTATGTTTCTTCCTTTCCTCAATTACAAGAGGATTATCCTCTGATATATCATTCCCACCATAACCTCCTGGCCGCTCTGATAAGATCTTTTTCCCAACAAAATAAACAGAGATAGGTATGACTACATTATATAATATCGATAAATGATACCATCGAACACTTTCCATAAAACTTACTACGAGAGGAAGGATTACAAGACCAAGTATCGGAAGGATTACCCCAAGCATATGAAGCGTACTGATAGGAGATTGAATATCATGAGAATAATGGAGCATCTTCTCATATGTCTCTGAAAGAATCACATCAAGAGCCTTATCAAGTAGAGCTATACGATTCTCTTCTTTTCCCTCATATAATGAGGATTCAATAAGATTAATACCTTCTAAGAATTCACTGTTTGTCTTTCTCCATTTTTCCATATAAACATCTAATGATTCCTTTATAGTACCATATTTCTGGGATTCAACATCCCATAATACCTTCTTAAGTTCTACAGCAAGAGGACCAGAAAGATGATCACCTGCAAACTCAATTGCTTTCTCAAGATTTGAGTTCTGACGCATATATGTTACAATATAAAATACACAAATGACAATCTCTTTACTACTTTTCAACCGCCATATGCTAGCAAATATGGCAGGAAGTTTTGTCAATGGAATCATAATACCAATTGCTGCTAATAAAAAGAATGAGATAAAGAAAAGATCACCATTCAAAAGAAATATAGATGTAAGAAGACCAACAACCATAAATATAATTGGGCCAATTATAGCAAAAGCAAAAGTATCTTCAGGTGTAATATTCATATGACAAGTATCAAGCGCTGCCTGTATCTCTGGCTTCATCTTCTCTCCTGGATTTATTTTTGCAATACTACCTGAAAATTGACATGCTTTCTCATATAAAGAATGCATTGCAGGCTTGTTTTCCTTCAGAAATTGCCTAAATTCAGGACTAGAGATAAACTGTTCATCAGAATCCATAAATTCTTCTGCTGTCTTCTTTTGTTCTATTAACTTGCCTTTCTTATCTTTCTTGCCTTTCTTGTCTTTCTTCTTTATTTTATCACTTATTTTCTTTTTCTCAGATATAATATCTTGCTCAATAGCGTTAGTACTACCTGCATCATATTTACTCATTGCTTTTCTTATCTCTTCAGGTGATATTTTGTCCATTTTTATTTATTTTCTTATTTATTTATTCTTGAAAGATTATTCTTCTTAATCGTTTTCTTAAGCCATTCATTCCATTCATAGAAAATTCTTTTAGTATCAAGGGTACCTACTTCTTCTTTGACAGAATCACTGATTTTATGGAAAAAATCATTACATAAAACTGTAAACTTAGCCTCTAACAAATCAGGATTCTTTACTTTTTCAGCCATATCTACTTGTGTCTGTTTAATTTTAGCTCTAAGTTCAATACTTTCCCAAATAGCGTCCCAATTATTTGCATATTCTTTAATATTTGATGCTATTGTCTTTAATATCTCTGATTCACCATTCTTTAATTCTGCACTTACCTTCAACTCATCAGTCTTAGGGTCATATTTCATAAGATCAGTAAAGCCATGTTCAATCAATGGATCATTCACCCAATTCTTTCCCATCTCTGTTATCTGTGTGACTCTCCTAAACTTATGCAAGCCATCTGCACTTCTGATTGGATTTGCAACAATAATAACATCTGTAGCTTTGAAAGAAGTACTTGGAACACCTATATCATTGACAACACGGTCATAAATACCATATGGACTATCACCATGAATAGTTCCTGCGACAGTATTTGCTGCTGCACCAACACGCATAGCTTCATACAAGGCTTTTGCCTCTTCACTTCTTACTTCTCCTACAATCAAAGCTGAATCTCCTAACCTTAAAGTTGAACGAATACCATCTGACGCTGTCATCTCTGTAGTGTTCTTTGTCAAAGATGATGCTACTTGAAGCGGCTGGATATTGAATCCTAATTTTCTCAAGTGAGGAGTAGGAAGTTCTAATGTATCTTCAATAGTAATAATACGATACTTCCTCATTATATCAACAAGAACTGCAGAAAGCAAAGAAGATTTACCTGAACTTCTTGTTCCTGCTATCAACATAGTCCTTGTTCCGTCAATCAGAAAGGAAATAAGACCTGCTGCAAATGAATTAATCATTTTTGCTTTTATGAAAAGTGGCAAAGTCCATGGTTTATCCCTATGACGCCTAAAAGAGAATGCTAGTCCTGTAGGATCAAGTGGTCTAGTAACTGCCGATACACGAGTTGACGCTCCAGGTAACTCTAATTCTGTATCAAGGATGGGATTTGCTTCATCTAAAGGACGTCCTGACATAAGACGTAGTTTTGTTGCCCAAGATTCTACCTCCCTTAATGTAGGGATTATGTTTGTTTTACAATCATCATAATCTTGATGAACGATAAACATAGGAATAATTCCAGGAGGTGAGTTAATACTGATATCCTGAATTCTTTCATCAGAAAGAAGAACTTCTATCAATCCAAAACCGACAGTATATCTTACAAGAATTCTTGTAAGTTTTGCTACTTCTTTCTCAGTCATGGTCATATTCCTGTATGTTGCAAGCTCTTCTATGAGGTCATGACTGATATTGTAGAATACTTCTCTCATTCTTTCTGGATTTACAAACTCAGATTTTGTAGGTTTGTGTTCTGCCATGACTTGTCTGGCAATGTCAAGTATTTCATATTGTTCTTCATCCAGTTTAAATTCAGGAGGAAGAATATGGTAAAGATATTGTACAGTCTCAGGAACCTTGAAGACAGTAATCTCTATATCATCATCAACTGTGTAAGAATCTATCTCTTCACCATCTAAAGGATAATCTGCCATAAGTTTAGTAAACATAAAGTCTGGTTTTATTGTTGGTGAGAAAATCCTTTGATATAAGTCTCTATTTCCTGGCTTAAAACCTGAAAGAAAAGGCTGCACTATCACTATAAGTTTTGTCTTATCCATAAGAGATATAATATACTTCAAAAGCATGAAATATTTCTTATCATGTGGCGCTTGTGCATTTTGTTCATTATCTGCTGATTCTCTCCTATATATCCTCTTTAACATAACATATGCACTTACAGGATCTTCTTTAATCTTTCTGAATACAATATTTTGCAGTTCAATATACCTTTGACTGTAAAAAGTATTAAAACTAGCATCTTGAGAAGAAAGATTTGAGATCTGAAACAAATCCTTTTGCTTTAGAAGTTTCTTATATATCTGTGCTATCTCAACCAAAAGTTTAGTCTGTGCATAATCGTATTCATAATCTCTTTTTTGATAGAAAACAATCTTTGTCACATCACCTACATCAATAATAGCGTCCACCACTAGTGACATAGCCTCTTCATTATCTTCAACTGAAGGAATCTCACCATAAGTCTCATAATCAATCCTAAGAATTACATCTTCTGCTTCTCTGATTATTTCATATTTTTTCTTTTTTTCGAAGAGTGGCATGTAAAAATATCACCTCTTTTTTGTCGCCTTCTTTTCCTGGGAGATTTGTGATTTGAATTGTTCAAGTGCAATTTCAATGATATGTGATTTATTCCTATAAATAGAAGTATTCTTTGATAATCCATCAAGCCAATCAATCAGATCTTTGTCTATTGTTGCAGAGATAGGTTTTTTCATCTTATTAAAACATAATATAAAATAATAGTTTATATAAGTTTCTATTATAATATATATAACATAATATGTTTTTTTGCAGTGATGATTTTCTAGCGAAAACTACTGAACAGAGTTCATACTTTTCTATCGAAAAGTATATAATGTAATACGCCTAAATTCCTATTAGCATGGAATTATTCAAGAAAAAAGAAGAGCAACCACCAGCACAAGATGCTCCGAATGCTGCACCTGAGCAAAAAAGCGGAGGTCTTGGAGGACTTTTCCAAGGTGGGAAACAAAATGAACAACAGCAAGCAGCAGGAGCGGACGCTTCAAAAGAAATGAATACCTTGTCAAGAAGGATGAGGATTAATGAAGAAAGATCTGTAAACATAAGAAAAAAAACACAGATGATAGAACATAATATGATAACTAATCATAAAAAACTATTAAGTGAGATAAAGTATGTAAATGAAGAGATAGCAGATATCAAAAGAGAATTTGAAGAGTTAAAAGCACATGTAAGGAGCTTTTCAAGAGAACTCCAAGAGTCTGCAAAGAAAGAAGACGTACAAGTGCTTGAAAGATATATTAATTTATGGCAACCTGTTGAATTTGTCACAAGAAATGAAGTAGAGAAAATAGTTAAAGAAATAATGAATCAAAAGCAATAATAATCGTTAAGTGTGATTTATAAATAATAATAAGTTTTAAATATGAGTGATTTTTAAATAAGATAAATAAGATATGATATAAAATGGATGATCCTAACTCGCCTTTGAATTCAAATGTGCCTTTACCGAAGATATTAGAACTACGCGCACAAGGTACACCAAATAATCAGATAATTCAAATTCTACAAAACGAAGGATATAGCAGTGATCAAATATTTGATGCCATGAATCAAGCAGATATGCAGCAGAATATTGGACAAGGAATGGCTGCACCTGAGACTGCTCCACAGCAAGAAGGTATGGAAAATCCTATGCAAATGCAACCAGAAGGATATGGTGGTTATGAACAACAACAAGGATATGCACAGCCAGGAGCTGGAGGAATGGGTATGGGCGATCCCAACAGAGAGATGATTGAAGAGACTGCTGAAGCAATAATCAATGAAAAATGGAAACAAATAGGAGGAAGTATGCAAAAGCTTACTGAATCTAAGGATAAAATAGAGCATCAAGTAAACAAATTAGAAGCTGATTTTAAACATCTTCAGGATAATTTTGACAAACTACATCAAGCATTGATTGGAAAAATAGGTGAATATGACCAAAATATCCTTAATGTGGGAACTGAAATAAAAGCTATGGAAAAAGTATTCCAAAAGATACTCCCTACATTCACTGAGAATGTCAATGAACTCTCAAGAATGACACAAAGAGTAAAAGAAGGACATAAAGAATAATTCTGTTTAATATTTAAATAAGCAAAGCGGACTTTTTACTTGTTATATAATAAAAATATAAGAGAATTCTTTCAAGTCTTAGCTTCTGGTCATGAAAAGAACTGTAAATGTAGCAATAAGACCGATTAATGCAAAACCCAAGATTGTAGGATGAAATAATGTCTTTGTCAAATTACTTTGATAATCACTTTTAGGTATTGCCCCAGGTGGAAGATCATTAATAACTTCTCCTTCAGGAGTAGTATAGGTACCATCTAAATTCTGAGAATATCCTGGTTGTTCTTCAAGCAAATCTTGACCAAAAACATTTCCTAAACCCACTGCAACAATAACAATTGCAATAAATATTAAAATCCAAGAGATCCCTCTATATTCACTCATAACACTCATTATTTGAGCGTCACTAACACCCATTGATTTAAATCCTATCAAAACAAAGATTATAAAGAAGAATAACACCATAAACCAAGGGGTCATGAATGAAAGCATACCAGATACTTGCGGACTAATAAGAACTAAGACAGAAGCACATAACGCTATAAAAACATTAACAAATGTGTTCTTTCCAAGTGCATGAGTATATTCAAGTATAGCAAAAAGGAGTAAGAGAACAAGTAGAGCCGGCATAAACCTGCTCAAACCTTCAACCAAGACTATACCCGATAAGAGATCTGCCATTTTTCATTAATTGTTTATGGAGAAATAAATAAAAAATAAAAACCTCCTAAGAGATTTTTAATCTTGCTTTAATAAAGCAAGAAATAAAAATTTATTTTCCTCCACCAAACATCTTTCCTATGTCTTCTGTTACTCTGGTAAGGACATTGCTTTTCTTCTCTGTATCATCTTTAGTGATGAACCAAATCAAGACTCCGAATACAAGCACTATTATAACAAATGCTGCGATGTCTGGATGCTTATTGATATTTAACCAATCCAACCACCAAGGCACTTCATGCCTGAATCCTGGCCATCCTGTTGATCTTCCAAAGATGTATAAGATTATTAACAAGGAGATTATTGCAATCCAGCCAGATATGCTTGTACCAAGCCATCTAACTTCTCCGCCTAATATCCCTATTAAGAGTAAGAGCATAACAACACCGACCAAAACAATCGATACTCCAGGTAATGCACTATTTATTACCGGCACTATGTCTGGTTGCATACCAAGGACATGTGGAAATATAACTGCTAAGCCCATAACAAGTGCAATAACTGAGTTAAAATTCTTCTTGCCTTTTCCAAGGATTTCTGTCTTTTGCAAAATTGCAAAAACAATAACATATATCAAAAAGAATGGTAATAGCACATCAGCTACTCCCCACTGTTCTAGTAACAATATAAAACCTTTAAAGTTCATGTTCATAACCTCCTCATGATAACATTAATATTATTTTAAGGTAGTATCTATATACTGAAAGTTATCATTTATAAATGTTTATGAGTTTTAATACCTAATCTGATTTTTTTGATGATGTTGACTTTCCTTGATCTGCTCCTTTCATAACAAACCACATGAATAGTACAACAATGATTAATAATACAACTGACGACACCACAGTACTGTTATTGAAATCTGCTAAAAAGCCAAATAAAACCTGCAACCATGTACGGTTACTTTCTGTCGTGATTGCATTAAGGAATATAAAAATAATTGATACAAACATAATAATCATAAAAATAGTTGACCATGGCTTCTCAAGATAGACAGGTCCTTCTTCTTCTTTCATGAATGAACCAATCAACATAAGGAAAAATACCGATAATAATAACAAGACTACTATTTGTGCTGCAGTCTGATTAACTATTGCAACAATCCTACTTGAGGCAATCGTTAGAAACGCTATAACAAAAGCAGTCATTGCATTAAGATTCTTTTTAGTTACTTTTGTACCTTCAACTACATCCATACCAAGTACTTTTGTCTTCTCTAAAATTGCAAAGACAATTGTAAACACTAATAAGAAAGGTAGTATTACATCATATATACCTAATTTATCAAAAAAAACTAGTGTTCCCCTGAATGTTGATACTTCTGCCATTAGATAAAAATCTATTAATCATAATATATAAATCTTTCTGTTTTTTATATTGACCGAAAAAGAAGATTTTATATATTATAGTCGACTTAATTACTTTAAACATAATATCATCAATTTACAACGTTCGTAAACTGCCAGGCCCACGATGGAAAAATTTCTTGAACTCCAGGAGTCAGCGTTAACATATCAGAAGAACGCTGAACAAGGTATTAATTTTACTTATCCTTTGGTCAAAGAGAATAAAGTACTCCTAAGTGTTGTAAACAACCTATTTTTGGCTGGAACAAACATAATGGGGAGTATTTTACACTATGAACTGCTATATAAGCGTATACCTGCATTTAATGATAATTTTGAAGCAAAATATAGGTTAATGCGAAGTAGAATCATGGAAAAATACCATCTTGACGCCCAGTATCTTAAATTAGTACGTGATTTGAAAGAAATAATAATAGCACATCACGAATCCCCTATTGAATTCTCAAGGGGATCAAAATTCGTCATTTGTAATGATAATTACGAACTGAAGGAAATATCCCTTGAAAGCCTGAAAGATGCCATGAGAAAAACAAAATTATTTATAGATGAAGTCATTAGCATAACAAAGCAGAAGGAAATTATTTGATAGGTTATGGGTCATGAACACTTTATTTGCATATAGCAAGTAGAATTTGCCGATTATCAATTTCTTCTCAAGTAAGGCAAAAATACAATAATATGATAAATATTCAATAAATAAATATGAAAGGTGCAAACTAATGCAAGAATCACTTTTTTATGCTTCACAAGAAATGAAAAGAGCTGAACATCTATTATATGTCAGTCTAAAATATACAAGAACGGGAGATGTAATAAAGAGCTTAGTATCCAGACTAATAGCATGTTTTGATTTTGTTATAGACGGAATGTTAGAAATAGAAGAAGAAAAAGGTAGTATTGTCGAAGTACCAAACAGCCCTTTTGCCAAAGTAACAGTATTAAAGAGAATATATAAAGATAATGAAGAGATGTGTGTATATCTTGATTACTATCTCCTACTGAGAAAAATATCAAGAAGCAATTCAGAAGCATCTCATGAGTTCAGGAGAAATCTTGTATTAAGAGTTAAACTCGATGATAAAGAGGTTGAAATTACAATCGATATTTCTGGAGATTATTACCATAAAACTCATGATTTCTTAAAATTTATAAAGGACATCCATATATTAGATGAAAAATGAGAAGTGTGGTTATCGCATCAGGCAAAGGTGGTGTAGGAAAAACTACTTTAGCCCTTAACCTTGCACTAGCACTTACAAGATATGGTAGACAAACTATACTTGTTGATGGGAATTTTGATTTTCCCCATGTTGGACTTATGCTTGGTAAATCAAATTTTGAAGAGACAATTATTTCTGCAATTGAAGATAGGAAGAATATAAAAGAAGTAGTGTATAAACACCAGTCAGGACTCAAAATCGTACCTGGAAATATATCTTTAGAACATTTACACAAAAAAGATATCAATAAATTCAATAAATTAGTTAATCAATTAGATGAATATGCTGAAATTGTCATTGTTGATTCTGGGCATGGATTTAACAAAGAGAATATAGAAGTAATTGGTAATTGTACTGATATAATTCTTGTAACTACTCCTGATTTTGTATCTGTTACAGAGACTCTAAAACTTTTAAAGATTATTAAACAAAATCCTAATTCTAAAATATTAGGTGTGATTGTAAATAAGGATTCAGGAAAAGATTATGATATGAAAGTAGAAAATATACAAACGTTACTTGGAGAGAAAGTAATTGGGGTTGTACCTGAACATAAGAGCGTCAAACAATCATTGAAACTTAAACATCCACTTATATATAGCCATCCAAGTTCTGCTGCAACAGAAGCGATTGAAAAAATTGCATGTAATCTAATAAACAAACCATATCAAAAAAAAGAAGTTGTGAAAAAGACAAAACTTGTAAATATTATGGATAAAGTAGGACTAAAGAAATGGTATGAAACACTTCTAGATGAGGAGGATGAAGATTAATGCCTAAAAAAAAAGAAGTGAAGAAAAATAATAAGAAAACTAAAACTATTTCCCAAGAAGAAATCACTTCTTCTACCTTAGAGCGCATTAAAAGGCTTGAAGACATTCATCAGAGAAAATTAGAAGAACATACTTCTTCTGATACAACTGCTTTTTGGACATTCCTATTAATTGCTATTATTACTAATTTTTTCTTATCATTCATATTAGTATTCTTATTAGTATTTCTTAATGACCCGCTTTTATATGCATTAGTTATAATAATTGGTCTTAGTTTTGGATATGTTTATACATTTCTTATCCATAGCCTTAGACATACTTTCTTCCATCATCATATGTATTCCAAGATGTTTATATTCATCACAGGAGCAATAAACATATTTTATATTGTAACCACAAGTGAGATTGTGTTCAATGGATTTAATATACCAAATGATTTCTATAATCAGATAGGAATTCCAATAGTATATTTCATAGCTTATCTTGCACCTTATTTCCTTGAGAAGATGTGGAAAGTATTGTTTGGAAAAGCGTTTTAATACTCAAAAAAGCATACTCATGAGTTTTACTTTTTTGGTCGAAATCCTCTCAGGAAACTCACAACTTCAATTGTGAGAGGATTTCATTACGCAAAAAGCTTTATAAAACAAAGTTAATTTATCTGATTAAATTATATGGCGGCCTTAGTGTAGTCTGGTTAGCATAGAAGACTGTGGACGATTGCTCACCTGTTTACAAAAACAGGCAGAAATCTTCTGGCCCGAGTTCAAAACAGCCTTGATTTCTTCAAGGTTGGTGAAAGTCTCGGGGGCCGCCCTTTTTTCTTTAAGATGAAAGGAACTATAAATGGTAAAAAAGCAAGAGAATATGATAAACAAGTAAATGCAACTACAAGAAGCAATAAGAAAAATTCTTTCCTTAATAGAGAAATTAAAGGCAAAAAGAATATAATTGTAGACCTATGCTGTGGAAGTGGAATTTCTTTAGATGTTTTACTTACAAAAGCTAAAAAAATCTATGCAATTGATGCTTCTGAAGAAATGATAAGTATTTGCAAAGAAAAAGTAAAGAATGAAAAAGTAAAATTTATTGTTTCTGATGTTAGGAATGTCTCTATAAAAGATGAAGAATGCGATTATGTCATCATAAGAATGGGATTGCACCATATCAGAGATAAACAAGGAGTTATTGAAGAAGCATATAGAATTTTAAAGAAAAAAGGAAAATTATTAGTCATTGATAGGTTTAGATGTGAAAACATCATAATGACTTATCTGAAAGATATAATAAGAAATATTCATATGGGGATGAATGCATTCCAACACCATTATATTAAATTAAATGAGTTTTATAAGATGATAAATGGAAAATTTAAAGTAATAAATAAGTTTGAACACAAGATTAAGTTTTATACAAAAGCAAACATCGTCTTAAAAAAGATCTAATATTCTGATGTAACCATTAATTAGTACTACACAAAGTTTATAATATTTTTCAGTGGATAGTTATTATTCAGTGGTGGGGTGTTAATATAATGGGACTTTTCGGTAAAAAACAAGATAAGAATTCTGAACCTCCTTTACCAGATAATCTGCCGCCCCTTGACAGCGCTCCTCCAGTTGGCGCGCCAGGTTCTGTACCACCAATCCAACCTAACATTACAACTCATGATCAAATACCTAATGATATACAATTAAATCCACCTGTACCAGATATGCCTCCACCTACACAACCAAGCATGGGTGAGCCATTGATTAATAATAATAGTTTTGCACCACATCCTGCACTTGGACCTGAACAAGGAATGATGCAAAAGACGAAAGAACAAAAACTTCCAGAACCAAATATACCTAATCCAGATACATTCTCAGCAGGTGTTCCAGGAAATGTTGAAGCTCAAGAGCCAGATAGTCTTCCAGATTTACCTGAGATAGACCATAGTAGTACTGAACTACCTGAGCTTCCAGACATAAAAGACATACCTAATCCAAGACCACAGAGTCAAAGCGCTGCACCAACCCAGATAGAAGAGCCAAGACCACAAGTAGATGATGAGGTCCCTACTCCACCACCAATATTCTCTGATGAGGAATTCTATGAAACACCTAATGAAATAAGGCATCTTGTCAATGAGAAAAAGATTAAACATCATCATCATAAACCTAAACAATTATTTGCTGAAGAACATACTTATGTTCATGAAGACGTAGAAGATGATATACCAAAAGAAGCACCTGGAAAAGAAGGAGTAGAAGGAGGAATGGAGAATTACCATCAAAGACCAGGACCAATATTTATTAATATTGATGCTTTCAAAGGAATGCTGGGAGATATAGAAACTATTCAAAAGGACATTAAATCATCTGAGTTGATACTACAACATCTTCAGGAAATCAAAAATGCAAAAGATATGGAACTTGAAAGATGGAGAGTACAACTTGAAAATATTCAAAAAAAAGTAACATATGTTGATAAAGTTTTATTCAATGAGGCATAAAAATGGAAGGAAAATCACTATACGTTAAAGTTGATGATTACAAAGATATCGTTGATATCATGACTTTGATTAAGAAAAAGATCCAGGATGCAAAAGGCATCTTAAACTCAATCAATAATCTGAAGAACGATGAAGATATAGAAATAGATGAGTGGAATAATAATATTGAAGAGATTGATAGAAAAATAGATGACCTAGATAGGGCATTATTCGAGTAAAATAAAAAAATCCCAACCACCGCAAAGGTGAGGTATTTTTAATGTTATGATACCACATCAATGCGAGAAATAAGAGAGGAAATCCAACCAATATAAGCAGAGTGGAATCATAACAAATGAGCGAAGAAGAATCATCATTCTATGTTGCTATACAAGATCCAAAGAGTTTTAGAAGAGAACTACTAGGATCAAGTAAGGATATGATTAAGCTTCTTCAAAAATATGAAGACATAAAGAAGATTAGAGAACAAAAGATTAAGCTTATGTATGAATTCTCACAAACAAAAACCGAAATTGCAATGCTTATGGGTAAGTTAAAGCGAGCAATACCTAAAACAAAATTAAGAAATGCATATGATAACCCTAAAGTAATTGAGAAAAAGAAGATTGTAGCACCGCGTAAAGAAGTACACCCTGATCTTTCAAGTCTTCAGAATGAACTTGCTTCTATTGAAGAGAAATTAGGTAAATTGAAGTAAATTATTTCTTTAGAAGACTTCTACATCCATTATATGTTGTTTTTAGAATATTGTAAGGAATTTCAAGTGCATATGTTCCCATTAAAGTAGGTTCTTTTTCTCTTAAGTCAGGAAACCTTGCAAAACCATCAACCATCATGGCTGCAAATGTAGTTCTAGCTTCAGGAGATTGAGAATATATCATTCCAATAAAACCAGCAGTAAGTTCTAAAGCAGAACTGAAATAAACTGATTCAGCTGCTTCATAATTAGGTATTATTTTTTCTAATTTCTTTTGTTCAGGTAAAAGAGAGACCACTGTATCAATCACTAAAGCGCATACTCCTGCTGTTAAACCAAATGTTATGTAAGAAGCGTCTAAAAATTTATCAGCGATACTTGTTTTTGTTACTGCATCCATAACAGATATAATTTTAATTGATGTTTTAAAGATTTGTTTCTTTGAGAATATAAGAAAAAATGATTTAGATGTAAGAATTATGTAGAAAAAAAGTGTGAGGGAGGACAATCTCACTAACGTTCTTTGCATAGTACTAATGTACTATACAATCTCACTAACGTTCCAGGCCTAGTACTATGTACTAGACAATCTCACTAACGTTCTTTGCATAGTACTAATGTACTATACAATCTCACTAACGTTCCAAGCCCTCCCTTTAACGTTTAATTGTGTTTTAGATGTAAATCAGGTAAAAAGATAAAGTGTGAGGGAGGGGATTCGAACCCCCGAACCCACTAAAGGACAGGATGCCTCAAACGCTGAAAGTCATTGTGTTTTCACACTCTTAACTCAATTTCTTGAGTCCTGCGCGTTTGACCAGACTTCGCTACCCTCACATAAATTATAAGAATGATAAATATCAATCTCTTTTTAAAGTTTTAGTTACTGCTCATGCTTGTGTAAGAAGAAGGCTATACCAAAGATTATGGTAACAGCAATAAGTACTGAGAAAAGTTCAATATTAAAATTATTATTTGGATGATTTAGTGGACTTTCAATATCTGGACGTCTTAAATCAAGTTCCATATCATTCATAGGTATTGTAACAGAATAAATGCTTTCGCAATTATTTTCAGATTCACATACGCCCTGTCCGTTCTTCTCACAACAAATTTGATTTATACAATCTGAATCAGCTGTGCAAGATATATAGCAGTCTCCATCGATACATGTCATTGTATCTTTAATGACGTTTCCGGTTAATGAAGATCCTAAAAAGAATAAAAGAGCAGATAATGATATTATAAAAGTTACAGTGAATATTGTGTCATTTTTATCCATATGAATGAATTTTTAATATAAGCATTAATAAATATTTTGATTTGAATAGCAAGGGGAAAAATAACAGAGAGAGATAATAGAGAAAGATAACAGAAAAAAAGAAAGAAAAAAATAAAATAAAAAGAAAAAACTAATCAGATTAGTTTTTTGGTTGTGTTGCTTGCAAGGCTTTGAAAATACCAGCTTGTTCAGCGAACTCATTCATGTCACCGACCATAAGCTGATTTCCAGCAGCACCAGTACTGTATGGAAGCATCTTGATCTCTTTACCTTGTAAAGATCTGATCATTTCCATCTTAACTAGTGTGTCTCCACCTTCACTTGCCATAGCTTCTCTTAACTTGGTAATAGTTTCTGCTTGGTTTTTACCTTCTGTTAAAATAGCATCTGCAAGGTTGCTTTGCTCAGTGTAATAAGCATCTGCATCGATAACTGCCCTATTATATTCACCATCAGCTAATTTCTCTTGCTCATTTTGATAAGCAATAGCCTGGTTAAGGAGCATTGCATTCTTCTCTGTTTGAGAAGCATACTTATTATCAAGCTGTTTTGTTGTCTCTTCTGCAAGCTTTTTAAGTTCAATCTCTGAACTATATCTATCGTCAAACCTATAGTCTTTCGGAGATACTGCAACAACCTTAACACCAAATTCTTCATTTAGTATTTCATTAAGGTATGTTTTTGCCTTTTCTGCTGCTTGCTCTCTTTGAGTCGCATCATAGAACTGCTGTGTTTCAAGCACTCCAAATGCATCTCTTGATCTTGCTCTTGCAATCCCTCTTACAACCTTATTCTTAAGCTCGTCCATATCTTCAGCAACAAACTGCCTGATATAAGGTGCTTTATCTGGAATGATCTGATAAGAGACAATTAAGTCCAGATTGATAGGGTTACCATCTTTTGTAAAGAATTCAAGTTCGTCATTACCAACTCTATCTCCTTTGCCTGCTTCACCTGTCATCTCGACAACCTGAAGTTTTGTGTCAAATGTATCCCATGTATTGACAAAAGGCAAGAACATATATGTTGAACCTGGTTGATAAGCCTCTGCATCTACTCCTTTCTTGAATCCAAGTTTTCTTGTCCTAACTCCAACTTCATTTGTTCCTGTTCTGTGGAATGATCCAAGTCCGAGAACAACTGCTGCTAGACCAGCAACACCAACTAATCCAAGATTACCTACGCTATTTAATACTCTACCCATAGCTCCTTTGTCTACCTGAGGTCTTGGATTTGAATTTGGACTATATCTACTTCTTCTACTCATTTGCCATCACCTCCTTCTACAGCTGAAGACTCAATTGATTTCATGATAGCCTCCAATGCAGTGAACTGATCCACTGGCAAATATATTGTGTCAATATTTTTAAATAGCTTTGCGCCTTCAAGACCAACAATCATGTCTGAACCTTCTCCTTCATAAGCTTCATTTACTAGTCTCTTGCTTTCAGCTTCTGCAAGCTTTACAAGTTTGTCAGCATCTGATGTCTTCTTCCTAGCATATGCTTCTTGTTCTGAATGCTTGACTTGCTTATATGCATCTCCTTCTCTTTTCTTTGAAAGAGCTGCTTCTGTTCCTTCTTTAACAAGACCAGAAAGTTTAGCTTGTGATGCTTCTCTATCTGATTCTGCAGTGTTTCTAAGCTTAACTTGTGTCTCTACAATCTTATCAAGCATCTTTGTCCTGATTTTTGGATGGTAAGTAACTTTCCTAATCTGGATATGGCTTACTTCCATTCCTGATTCAGCCAATCTTGAATTAAGCAAAGTTCTTGCTTCCTCAGCTTTTTCTATTCTTTCCTCAACATTATAGAAATCCTTTGGCTGAAGCTTTCCAAGAGTATCTTTTAGTGCTGGTTCTCCTCTTGGAACAATACCATTCTCTTCGTAAAGTTTGCCAGCTCCGATACTTGTTATTGTCTTTTTAGGATCTGTAACCCTATAAAAGATTGAAATGTCTAAGTCAACATAAAAACCATCTGATGTCTGGATGTGTGCTGCTCTCTCATTTCTCATATATCTTCTGTCATCCTTTGTAGGTTCTGTAACTGCATAATTTAGAACCTGTACATCTTTAGGAAACCTGTGCAGTTTCTGAAGTCCTGGAACAATAAAGTGTTTTCCAGTGTCATAAGTCTTATCTTCGGGTCCGGCTTTTATACCTTCCCTACCCAATATACCAAACGGCGAGAAAGTTGTCTGTTTTACAGCCAACTCATCCTGCTTAACAAATGGCATAGCTAAGTTGTATGCCGCTAAAAAAAGAGCGCTTCCACCGACTACAGCAGCCTTTATTGCGCCTCCATATTTAACCATTTTATCAGTCCTCCATTTATGGATCTATTTTTTTATTTTTGTTGCAGAAGTATACTGTTGAAATTAAGACAAGTTATAATTTACATTATCATTAACTTCTCAGCGCATAGCAAACAGACCAACTTGTGACTCAAACATGTTTGCTATATCTGCAACTTCTAAAATCAGATTGGCATTAGCCTAAACTGAAGTATCACCTCTTCAGCCCTCGGTCTTTTCCGCCTACCTTAAGAAACCCAAGCCTTACTAGATGAAATATCCAAAGTGTTTAAAAACCTTTCGGTGAGTACCACTCTGAAGAAGTGACAAAAAGAGAAGGTTTAAAAAGAGGCCAAGGATTGTATCAAGTCATGAGTACAGCACCACCATTCGGACCTTCTGGAAATGATTCTAGCAGTGAAGATGCAAGCAATGAAGATGTAATCAAATACATGAAAATACTTGATGTTGCTGCAGCACTAAAAGAGCAGCATGATGAGCTTGGAAAAAGGCTTAGCGATGATGATTCTAAGGCAGATTTAAGAAAGAGACTTCAAGGATGGGACACAAAAACAGGTACAGAAACAGATGTTGCCCTTATGGAAACTGCTATTGCTGATTATTTCTCAAATGCTTTTGAGTTTAAAGGAATTGAAGACCCAAAACAAGAAAGACTTGCAGACATGTATATCAATAGAGGAAAAATTATCAAAAAAAAAATATTACCAATCACAATTGCTGGTCTTATTGCACTCAGTGGTTGGGGACTTATCTCTGGAGCTAGAAAAGCTAGCATTAGATCTGAAGAGAGAAAAGTTGAAGAGAAAGTTGAACAAACATATGGATTAAAACAGACTCTTGAAAGACAACTTAGTGAAGTAGAAAGAGAATCAGACAATACATTAGTACTTGAGCTTGCTAAAGATGCAAGAACTGTACTTAATGATACAGATAATTTCTTTCATACATATTGTAGAAATGGAGATGCAAAAGATAATGTCACAGTTGATAATTATAAAGATGTTGAGGCTAATATTGAAGATATAACAACTACATTAAGAAGCTCTAAACTAATTGCTGATAAGACAAGTAGCATGGTCAGAGGAATGAGAGAACTTGAAAGTGCTAAAAGAACACTTGACTCAAGAATAAATAATATTGATGCTTCAAAATATACTGCAAACATGAAAGAAAAAGCACGTGGCATGTATACATCAATGGTTAATGCTGCAAATGAAGGAGATATTGAAAGTGCACAAGCACAAAACAAACAACTTAGCGCATATTTACAAGATATAAAAACATTCTCAGCGTTAATACCTCAAACACAAAGAGCTTATGCATCACTTAAGAGAACAGCTGTTGAAGATATTGCAAAACAAAGAACTGAGAGTTTATATGAGGGTGCAAAAACTCAAATGGAAACTGCTGATGTTGCAAGACTTAGAGGAAGTGCTGCTGCACTTGACGCTCTTGATAACTTAGTTGGAAGTGCATATAAACTCAGAATTGTTAGCAGACCTGGCGAAAAGAGTGGTGTATGGAGACAATATGGCACACGAGGAAATCAAAATGTCTCAGGATATTATATTGTAGTTGAAGCAATAGGAAATAATGGAAGAGTAATACCTATGAATATAACAAACGAAGAGACAGGCAGAACTGAGAAAGTTACAAAATGGGGAGAGCGTGTAGCTAAATCAGTATACGAGGGAGTAGGAAGAGATAAACAGGATGATGGAATTATTCAGAAAAATATAGTAGGAGAAAAAGAAATAGGTTATCTGACAACTAGATTCACTATGAAAGGTGTTGATGGTAAAGCACAGATAACTAGATGGTAGGATTATAAAAAAATGGTCAGCGGAAGCAGAGTAGAAAGAGAAATCAATGATAAGATATCTAGTCTTCAAGATAAATACAGAACTCTTACAAGAAGAGCTGACAGATGTGAAGATAGAGTTATCAGCCTATCACATGAACGTGAAGGATTATATGCACAATTGGCTGTAAAATATCTTCCTGAAATGGATTCAGATTCAGTTCAAAAGACACTCAAAGAAGTAAGAGGAGAAGTTGAACAATTATTTGAACAGAAAAAAGGTCGGCAAAAACAACTTGAAAAAACTCTACTTGATCTAGATCAAAGCAAGATCAGTCTACAATTAGAACTAGATAAAATAACAATACAATTAGAAGGAAAAGTAAGAGAGCGTGACAAGCTTATGCAGTCTGTTGACATGAGATTACTTGAACATACAGAGTATAAAGATCTAGGAGACAAAGCAGAACAAGCTAAAGAGTTAATTGCACAAGAAGATAGACGTGCAAAGACATATGAAGAATTCACTGCACCTAGGCTTGTTGATTTCAGACAAGACAAAAGATTCTCTTATCTTATGAAAAGAAAATTTGGTACAGATAATTACAAAGGAAAAGGACTAAGCGCAAGGTTTGATAACTGGCTTGCTGAAGTTGTAGATTATACTGCACAAAAAGAAGACTATGATCTTCAAAAAGGAATACCTGACCATATAGCACATGAAAAAGCCATTAGACAAGACGCACTTGAAGATGTTGTTGGTAAAATGGAAGCTATTGAGAATAGAGAATCTCAAGATATAGGTCTTGTTGATGTAATAAAAGAAGGAAAAGAGATTGGGCAGAAAAGAGAAGAGATGATGAGTCAGATAGAAGAAATAGACAGCAAATATAAGAGATTATATGGGGAAAAGAAAGAACTTGCAACAAACAAAGGATTTTATTATAAAAACGCTGTCAAAAGACTTAAAACTTATCTAAAAGGAAGCAAACTTGCTACATTAAGAAGAACTGCACTTGCTAGTCCAGACCCAGAAGATGATGTAATTGTTGAAAGGATTGAGACAATCAATGCAGGAATAAGCCAAATAAAAAGAAAATCAAAACATGCACAATCACAAGCAGATGATGTAGAAGATCAACTTGATGGACTCAAAGACATCAGAAGAAAATTCAGAAGAAAGGATTATGAATCAAGAAGATCATACTTCCCAGGCGGTTTTGATATGGACTCGCTCCTTACAGGATATCTGGTAGGAACATATAACAGCAGGCAATTATGGAATAAGATTGATAGAGGTCAACGTTTCAAGCCAAAGCAAACTTATAGAAGTTCAAATTATAATTCATATAGAAGCACAAGCAGAAGATCATCACCAACAATCTCAATGCCATCTATATCAGTATCAACACCTTCTTTTAGTACAGGTGGAAGCATAAGCAGTTCCAGTTTCTCAACTGGTGGTGGGTTCTAACTATTTCTTATTATTTCCGCACAAAACATATAAATTAGTGATAATTTGGTTTATATCAGATTGATTATTATATTAATTATTAATATCAGGTGAAAAATCAATATCAGGTGAAAATATGGCAGAAGAAATAATAGATATGATAACAGAAGAAGATGAAGTCATAGGAACTATGACTCGAAAAGAAGTAATTGAACAGAACCTTTTACATAGGTCTGTATTCATATTTGTATTTAATGAAAATGGTGATGTATTCATACAAAAAAGATCAGAAGATAAAGATATATTACCAGGGATGTATGGTGTCAGTTGTGGTGGATTTGTACAATCAGAAGAAACATATGAAGACGGTGCTGAGCGAGAACTAAAAGAAGAATTAGGTATTGAGTCACCAATGATATTCATAAAACAAGCAAGGTTCAAGAGTGATAAACAGAATTATATTGGACATATTTATGCATTAGAATATGATGGTGAAATTAATTTCAATGATGGAGAAGTTGTCGATGGTAAATTCGTTTCTGAAGAAGAGCTTATGGAACTCATAAAGAAAAAAGATTTCTTACCCGATGCAAAAAAAATGATAGAACAGTATTTCAGTGAGATAAAAGAAAGAGCAATGGGTTAAAGATGGGAATTGAAATAAGAGCAATAGGTGGCTACAGTGAAGTAGGCAAGAATATGACTGCCATCAAGGTTGATGATGAAGTCATAGTCTGTGACATGGGAATACATCTTGAAAACTATATTGCACTTACTGAAAATGAAGATCTTGTCAAAATACAACCTTATGAACTGATAGATAATCATGCAGTTCCAGACATTGAACAAATAAAAGGATGGGAAAGCATGGTTAAGGCAATAGTACCAACACATGCACATCTAGATCATATAGGCGCAATACCTTTTATTGCTGGATATTATGAAGCACCAGTCATATGTACACCATTTACAGCAGCAGTACTAAACAGACTCATTAGTGATGCAAGAATTCCTTTCAAGAATGAAATTAAAGTCCTTAATGTAAATTCTAAAATAAGCATCAGTGATAAAATTACAATCGAATTTGTAAGCATGACACATTCTACACCACAAACGATTCTCATCGTAATACATACACCTTATGGCAAGATAATATATGCAAATGATTTCAAATTTGACCAATACCCTGTACTTGGAACAAAAGTTAATATTGCAAGACTCAAAGAGATTGGTCAAGAAGGAGATGTACTTTGCTTGATACTTGATTCACTCTACGCACCAGACAATAGGAAGATGCCCTCTGAAAGTGTAGCAAGAGCAATGCTCAAAGATGTATTATTAGGGACAAATTCTGATGGAAAGGCAGTCATCATTACAACTTTTTCCAGCCATATAGCAAGACTAAAGTCAATAGTGGATTTTGGCGATAGAATGGGAAGAAAGGTAGTCTTTATGGGAAGAAGCCTAAACAAATACTTATCAGCAGCTGAAGAAGTAGGACTAGTTAAGCTTTCAGAAAAAGTGGATATGGTAAAGTATTCATCAAAGATAAGGCCAAAATTAAATAAACTTATACGTGAAGGTATTGATAAATATTTAATAGTTGTAACTGGACATCAAGGAGAGCCACAATCTGCACTCAGTAAAATGGTAGATGGAAATTTCAAATTTCAACAAGGAGATCATGTCATATTCTCTTCAAGCATAATTCCTAGTCCAACAAACAAAAAGAATAGGGCATTTCTTGAACAGAAACTCAGAGCTTTTGGAGTAAGAGTATTTACAAATATACATGTATCAGGTCACGCTGCAAGAGAAGATCAAAGAGATATGCTTGAAATGCTAAGACCACAGCATATAATACCAGCACATGCTGAAGTACATATGATGGACGCACTAAAAGAGTTAGCATTGGATTTGGGATATGAAGAAGAAAAGGTTCATATGCTCAAAAGCGGGGATATTCTTAAACTGTAATTGGAACATATCATATTAAGTAATCATTCAGTTGAAAAGTGATATAAAAGTATCAAAATCTTTATAAGCATGGGATTTATCCCTAATTCTAAGGAAAGGGGGTATATTAAAATGAAGCTTACACTTGCTGAACCTAAATATCTAAAGGAAAGCATCTCAATCATCTCAGAACTAGTAAATGAAGCTAGATTCAAGATTACATCACAAGCAATAGAGCTTGTAGCTATGGATCCTGCAAATGTTGCAATGGTTATATACAAATTACTTAGTAGCAGTTTTGTTGAATATAATGTTGAAAAAGACACAGAATTTGCAATAAATCTTAGCAATTTCAAACAGATTCTTAGAAGAGCTGGAGCAAATGATATGGTAAATCTAGAGCTTGAAGCAAATAAGCTTAAAATAACCCTTAAATCAAATACTATAAGGACATTCTCTTTACCAATAATAGAACTTGAAGAAAAAGAACAAAAGATACCTGAACTTTCTTTCCCTGTGGAAATAAAAACAAAATCAAACATCCTCACAAATGCAGTTGAAGATGTAGATATAATTGCTGATAGTGTTAGCATGATGTCAGATAATGGAAAATTCAAGATTATGGCAGAAGGGGACCTTAGCGATGCAACAATAGAGATTGAAGATGGAGAAGACACAAAAATAAAAACAGATATGAATGTTACAATAAAAGCAAAATACTCTGTCGAATATCTCAAGAAGATGATTGCAGGTGCAAAGATTGCTGATGATGTAATGATCTATTTCAATAAAGATTATCCACTTAGACTAGATTATGCTACAATAGATAAAGTAAGTCTTTCGTTTATTCTAGCACCTAGGGTTGAGAACGATTAAAATTTAATTGTTCATTTATTTTATTATACTTAATTATTATTTCTAAATATAGATTAATCAGTATCACAAGGATTTTTAAAACACAGAATAACTACGTCTATCCATGAAAAGAAAAGGAAGTTGTAATGTGTTGAGAAGTGCAGGGCTTTCTTTAGCCATTCTTATAGCTGGATGCCAGACCGTACCAAAAGAAACAGATGATGTACAGACACAGACAAAGGAATTAGATTTTGGAATATTTAAAAGTAAACAAGGAATAGAAGACTCTTTAAGATGGTTCAAGAAAGGAGTCGTTACAGAAGGTGAATATGAAGGATTAAGGTTGAGAACAGCATCAAAAGATAAGATTTCTTCACTTGATGAATATATTGATCCAAATGATAGAAATGTAGTGGCTTTCAATAAATATGCAGATGAAGAAATACCTGGATGGAAAGAGATGAATAATCTCTATAGGGCTGGTACAATCTATAATATGTTAAAAGCCCATTTTGAATATAGAGCTAATCCTTTTGACAAGTTGGAGTATACCCACCTAGTAGACTTCCCAGATGAACTAAAAAGAAATGTTGACAAGGTAGAAAGATTCAGAAGAAGAAAACTAATGGGTATACAGACAGTCTCTGATACTTACAAATATAGAAAAGGACATTGTGAGGACCTTGCAATCATGCTTACTTCACATCTAAGAGGAGTAGGGATAGAATCATATCTTGTTCTTGTAGAATATGAAGGAGATTCTGCTGCACATATAATGGTTGCATTTGATTCTGGACTAGTGAGCGATGAAAAGCCACCTATAGAGGTGACTGAAGCAAATAAGGAAGATTATCCATTATTAGACAGAAAAGAAATATTTACATTTGTAGACCCTGCATACTGTAAAGATTTTGATTTTGCAGATAATATGATGTTTTGTCAGAAACATTATTGTGAAGAAGCACAGGATAAAGTAATACAGCTTATTAGAAAAAATAATTGATTTAGAATTTTCTAAATATATTTTGCATAAATCTGTTGTAAAAAGCAATAGATTTATAAATCAGTAACGATTCTTTATTAGTAATCATTACTATTTAGAAAATGACAACCCAAAGAAATACCACGCAAAAAATAAAAATTTTGGAATTTTTAAGGAGTGTAAAGACACATCCTTCAGCTGAAGATGTATATAAGGCTGTAAAGGAGGATTTGCCCACTATAAGTCTGGGGACGGTTTATAGGAATCTAAATCTTCTTGCAGAACAAGGAGAAATATTAAAACTGGAACTTGGGGGAGAATTTCGTTTTGATGGAGATATATGCCATCATGTGCATTACATATGTCAAGAATGTGGAATAATAGTTGATGAATCCAATGGCCCACTATCAAAAATAGTGATGGACAAAATAAAATCAAAATCATTTAAACCTAAGTGTGTGAATATTTTAGTTAAAGGTTATTGCAAAGAATGCAAAGGAGGAAAATAAGATGAGTACAACAGAAGAAAATCTCAAAGCAGCTTTCGCTGGAGAAAGCCAAGCAAGAAACAAATATACATATTTTGCTAAGGTGGCAAGAAAAGAAGGTTATCATTACATTGCAAGATTATTTGAAGAAACTGCTGAAAATGAAAGACAGCATGCAAAAGATGAATTCAAGCTTCTAGGGGGTATAGGAGATACAAAAGCAAACCTAAAAGCTGCTATGGAAGGAGAAAACTATGAAGTTACAGAAATGTATCCTACTTTTGCCAAAGAAGCTGAAGAAGAAGGCAATAAAGAAGCAGCCTTACTATTTACACAAATAGCTAAAGCTGAAGAAGCACATGAGAAAAGATACAAAAAATTACTTCAAATGGTAGAAGACGGCACAGTATTCAAGAAAAAAAAACCAATTAAATGGAAGTGTGGAAAATGTGGGAGAATTGTTGAAGGTACTGAAGCACCTGAAAAATGCCCAACATGTAAGCATCCACAATCTTATTTTGAACCTGAATGCTTATGTTTTGAAGAAGATTGTGAAATTTGCAATTAAATTAACCGAGGGGAATTTTAATGAATGAAAAATTGAAGATAATACTTGACAACGCAATTAAAGAAGAACAATATTTTCATGAGTTTTACAAAGCATTAGCAGAAAAAGCAAATGAACCTGCAGTGAAAAAAGAGCTCCTTAAATTATCTGAACAAGAACTGATTCATAAAGAAAAACTAAGGAGCCTAAACTTTGAAAGAATAGGTGATAAGATAATTGCTGATGCAATAGATGAATTTGATATAGAGGAAGAAATTGCATTAAATCCTATTGAAGAATTTAGAAATATCAAAGAGATGTTGGAATTTGCAATAAAACAAGAAGTATTAGCAAAAGTGACATATCTTAAGATGGCAAAGACGATAAATGATGATGAAGCCATGAATATATTTGAAATGTTGGCTGAAGAAGAGAAGAAACATGAATTATTATTGACAGGCAAACTTGCTTTACTTGAACAGCAAGGAGCTGTAGATTGGTAAAAGGAGGGAATAAGAATGGCTATTTCAAAAAAGATGCAAGATGCAATAAATTTACAAATAAATGCAGAGATGTACTCAGCTTATCTTTATCTAGCAATGTCTGCAAACTTTGAAAACAGTAACTTAACAGGATTTGCAAACTGGATGAAAGTACAAGCACAAGAAGAGATGGTACATGCAATGAAATTTTATACCCATTTAGTAGAAAGAGGAGGAAAGGTAATACTTGGTGCAATAGACAAACCACCAAAAGAATGGAAAAGCCCATTAGCAGTATTTGAAGAGGCATATAAGCATGAACAAAAAGTAACAACACTAATCCATAATCTAGTTGACCTATCAACAAAGGAAAAAGATCACGCTGCAAATAGTATGTTACAGTGGTTTGTAGATGAACAAGTAGAAGAAGAAGCTTCTGCAGATGCAGTTGTACAGAAATTAAAGATTGCAAAAGATGCACCAGGAGCTATCTTCATGATAGACCAAGAGTTAGGAACAAGAGTATTTGTTCCACAGCCAGCAGATGGTGGTGGTGCTCAATAAATCAAGAGAGGTGAAGGGAGATGGCTAAATACGAGAAATTGAAAATTTCTGGACTTAGTCATTTTTAATAAAAGGTGATAAAAATGACTAAGTTCAAATGTATACCATGTGATTATGTTTATGATGAAGAAACAGGGGACCCTGATAATGGAGTAGAAGCAGGAACTAAATTTGCTGATATCCCTGATACATGGGTCTGTCCAGTATGTGGAGTAGGAAAAGACCAATTCGAAGAAATAAAAGAAGAATAATTAACAACTAGTAAAAAAATAATAGATTGAGATTATAATCAATTATTGGAGGTATTAAAAATGGCAGAGGAAAATGGAATCTACAAATGTGAAGTATGTGGAAATATAGTATCTGTTATTGAAGCACATGATGGAACATTAGTATGTTGTGGACAAGAGATGAAAATCTTAGAAGAAAAAGCAATTGAACAAGAAGGTAATGAAAAACATGTACCTATCATCGAAACAAGTGAAGGTAAAGTCAAAGTAAGTGTTGGATCAGTACCACACCCTATGGAAGAAGATCACTGGATAGAACTAATTCAACTCCTGAAAGATGGAAAAGTAATAGCAGAAAAGAAACTATCTCCAGGGGACACACCAGTAGCAGAGTTCTGTGTCTCAAATACAGAAGGAATTAGTGCTAGAGAAATATGCAATAAACATGGGCTCTGGAAAAGTTAATCTTTTCCTTTTTAATCTATGACAAATAAAAAATTAATAAGCCAAATAAAGGCTTTAAAAAACAGTAAAGTAAAGGACCAAATAGATAAAAAGTTAAAGGAATTCAAAAGTTTCAAGAGAAAAAGTACAGATGAGTGGTTCTGTGAGTTATGCTTTTGCATACTTACTGCAAATTCTAAAGCTATGACTGCCCTTTCAATCCAGGAAGAACTTGGTAGCCAAGGTTTTATCTGTAATTCTCAAAAAGAGATTTGCAATTGCATTAAAAGAAATAAACATAGATTCCATAATAATAAGTCCAAGTATATTATAGAAGCAAGGAAGCATAAGGATGAACTTAAGAAAAAGATAAATTCTATGAGTGAGAAAGATGGTCGAGAATGGATTGTTAAAAATATCAAGGGTCTTGGTTACAAAGAATCATCACACTTTCTCAGAAATGTCGGATATGATAATCTTGCAATACTTGATAGACATATATTGAACCTCATGGTTGATACAAATATGATAAAAGAGAAGCCAAAAACATTAACAAAGAATATTTATGAAAAAATAGAGAAGAAATTTATAGAATTAGCTAAAAAAATGAAGATGAGTGCTGCTGAACTTGATTTTTACATGTGGTATATTAAAACAAATAAAGTGTTAAAGTGAATGAAAATAGAGAGTATTGATATTAATGAGAGTATTGGGAGTAATATATAAGATAAAGGTGTGAAATGACAGAGATAGAAGAGAAAATAGGAGAATTAGTTGAAATAAAAGAAGAGACATATGATGTAAAGACATTCATAATAAAATTTGATGAAGTCACGGAATTCATACCAGGTCAGTACTGCATGGTCTCATTAATTGATGTAGAAGGTTTTGAAAAAAAGCAAATTCCACTAACATATACAAATATCCCAGGAACAAATTTTATTGAACTTACTGTAAAGAAAATAGGTGGATTTACCAGTACAATGCATGAGCTTGATGTAGGTGTTAAGATAAAGGTAAAAGGACCTTTTGGTGAAGCATTGAATTTTGATAAAAACATCAAGAAGGATGTTGTATTCCTTGCTGGAGGGTCGGGAATAACGCCATTTATCACAACAATAAGATATATAATTGAAAAAGAATTAAAGAATAATGCTGTATTGTTCTTTGGTAATAGAACTCAAAAAGATATAATATATGCCGAAGAGCTTAAAGAACACAATGAACTTGATAATATTACTATTGTAAATACTCTTTCAGATACTGAAAGCAAAAAATGGACTGGACACACTGGCCGAATCAATAAACAGTTGATAGAAGAATATGTTGATAACCCTAAGGCAAAAATATGGTATATATGTGGACCACCACAGATGGTTGCTGGCATGAGTAAAATCCTGGATGAAATAGGAATAAACAAGGATAACATAATGGTTGAGAATTGGGAACTTCCCGGAAAGCATGATGCAGATAAACAACATAAGAATACAATATAAGATATTTAAAACTTATTTTCATTGTTAAAGAAAAATTAATTATATTATACTATATATCATGTGATATTGAAAATGACAAAAACCATATTCCATAAAAAAAAGGAAGATTGCTATAAAGAGGCTGTAAGAATAATAATTGAATCTATAGAGAAAACTCTTGCTGAGAAGGAGTATGCTGTTTTGGCAATTCCAGGTGGGAGAAATGTTGCTGCAATATTTAATATCCTAACTAAGGAGGATATCTTGTGGGATAAGATACATATATTTATGGTCGATGAGAGATTAGTAGGGATTGATGATGAACAAAGTAATTTCAAGCTTGCGAATGATAGTTTTATCAAGAATTTAATTAAAACAGGAAAATTACAGGAAGAAAATATACATCCATTTATTGTGAATGCTAATGAAAAAGATAAAGGCATTAAGAAATATGAAGAAGAATTAAAGAAAGTTGGTGGAAAGTATGATATCGTTCTGTTGAGTGCTGGAGAAGATGGTCATGTTGGTGCGCTTTATCCAAAACATCATTCGGTCAATGATGAGAGTGATTTTTTCATTACAATAAATGATTCACCCAAAGCCCCCGCAGAGAGGATGTCTTCATCAAAGAATCTTTTGCTTAAATCTAGTATTGGAATAATAATATTTATAGGTAATGGAAAGAAAGAAGCATATGAAAAATATATTGACAAAGGATTAGAAATCGAAGATTGTCCTGCTAAGATTGTTGATTCATTAAATGAGTCATATGTACTAACTGATATCATAAAAGAAGAGGATTAAAAAGAGGTAAAGATGGAAAGCACCATAGTAATATTAGGAGTAACAGGTGATCTTGCTAGAAAGAAGATTATACCAGCAATATACAATCTTATACTACATAAAAAACTAAAGAATTTTGCAATAATTGGTGTTGCGAGAAGCAAGCATACAAAAACTGAACTAATAAATAAATCAAAAGAATATATTAAGGGTTTTGATAAAAATGTTTGGAATAAAATAAAAGAAAGATTCACTTATTTAAGAGCAGATTTTAATGAAGGCGAAAAAGTATGCAAGATTGGAAAAAATATAAGAGAAATTGAAAAAAAGTATAATCTTAAAGAAGACAGAATATTTTACTTAGCTACACTTCCTGATTTATTCATTCCTATAGCGTCTACTCTAAATAAATGTGGACTTACAAACAAGAAAGATAAGATAGTATTTGAAAAACCATTTGGAAATAATCTTAAGTCTGCAGTGGAGATTAATAAAGAAATTAGAAAATGGTACAGTGAAGAATCTGGGTAAGGAAATTGTACAGAATATATCCATTGCAAGATTTACAAATACTGTACTTGAACCGTTATGGAATAACAAATTTATTGATCATGTACAAATAATATTAACAGAAGATTTTGGAATTGAAGATAGAGGAGGATTCTATGACAAATACGGTGCACTTAAAGATGTTGTACAAAATCATATGCTACAACTTTTAAGCCTTACAGCAATGGAAGCACCAACTAGCCTTAATGAAGAGAATATAAGGGATCAAAAAATTAAAGTGCTTAGAGCTGTCAGAAATCCAGAAAAGAATAACATCATACTTGGACAATATGAAGGATATAAAAAAGAGAAAGGCGTAAAACCAAATTCAAAAACATCTACATTTGTTGCAAGTAAACTTTTTATCAACAATAAAAGATGGAAAAATGTTCCATTCTATTTAATCACTGGAAAAAATATGAAAAATAAAACCGCCGGGATATATATTGAATTTAAACAAGCAAAATGTAGGCTGTTTGATAAAGGATGTAAATTCACACCAAATCATCTTGTGATACAGATACAGCCAAATCAAGGAATATATATGGGACTCAATGCAAAATCGCCTGGTAATGGTGAGATTGTTCCTGTCAATATGAATTTCTCACATGAGCGAAAATTTGGACTCAATTCACCTGAAGCATATGAGAATCTCATAGAAGATGTAATCAAAGGCAATCAAGCAATGTTTATCAGGACAGATGAAGTTGAAGAACAATGGAGAATAATTGATAAAATTGACATAGAGAAACTTAAGGTAAATAAATACAAGAAAAAAGATTATCCAACAGAAGCTAAGAAGTTTATTGAGAAAGATTGTAGATCATGGCACCTGGAGGTGAAGTAGATGAAGATAGGATTTATCGGACTTGGAAGAATGGGTTATAATATGGTCTTAAATTTGCTTGATCATAAGAATAAAGTTGTTGTTTACAATAGATCTCCTGAGAAAACAAAAAAGATTGTTAAGAAAGGCGCAATAGGAGCGTTTAGTGTTAATGAACTTATTGAAAAACTGCCATCACCGAAGATTATATGGTTAATGGTAGTAGCTGGAAAACCAGTAGATGATATGATTAAGAAATTATTGCCACACCTTAAGAAAGGAGATATCATAATCGATGGAGGAAATTCATACTATAAAGATTCTATAAGAAGATACAATATGCTCAGGAAAAAAGGTATTAAGTTCTTAGATACAGGAACTTCAGGTGGAATGGAAGGTGCAAGACAAGGTGCATGCATGATGATTGGTGGAGACAAAACAGTCTTCAAAAAAGTAGAGAAATTGTTTAGAGATATGTGTGTAAAAGAAGGTTATGGATATATGGGGAAAACTGGTGCTGGACATTTTGTTAAAGCAGTGCATAATGGGATTGAATATGGCATGATGGGAGCAATTGCTGAAGGTATGGCAAATATCAAAAGTCAGAGCAAAAAGTTTGGCACTGATCTTAATGAGGCAATTAAAGTATATGCACATGGAAGCATAATAGAGAGCAGGCTTGTATCGTGGCTTGAAAAATCATATTACACAAAAGGATACCTCGATACTATGGCAGAAATTGTCCCAAAAGGAGAAACAGAAGAAGAAATGAAGAAAATAAAGAAATTACATCCTATGCCTGTGTTGAATGAAGCAATAAAGATGAGGGTCGGGACCAGGAAGAAGCCAAAATATGAAGGTAAGCTACTTGCTGCAATGAGGAATCAATTCGGTGGACATAAAGTGGTAAAAAAATAAAAATGTGAGGTGGCGAAAAATGAAATTCTTTAAAATCAATAAAGATGAGAAAAAATTCATCACCAAAATAATACCTATAGCTGCAATAATTGGAGGACTATGTTGTTTTACACCTGTTGTACTTGTATTATTTGGGATAAGCAGTATTGCATTTGCTGCATCACTATCAGATACACTCTATTATGGATATAAATGGGTATTTAGAGGGGTTGCACTATTATTCTTACTTGTCAGCTTAGGATGGTATTTATGGAAAAAAGAGAAAGTATGTAGTTTTGACGCCCTAAAAAGAAAAAGAAGAAAGGTACTCAATATTGTTCTAATTACGATAATAGGGGGAGTAATAGCCTATATAATATGGCTTTATGTAATTGTTGAAATAATTGGAATCTTACTTGGAATATGGGGATAATTTTAGTAAACCTCTTTTGTTTTGTAAAAACACTTAAGAAGAAGGCAAATCACAATATTGACAATTAGTAGACATACAGCTTTGATTATTGAATTTCCATTTAAGAGCCCATTTCTTTATGTCTTTTATTATCTTTATGAATGCAAGTCCTCCCTTAGTAAGAGAATATTCACATTTTATAGGAAAAGATGAAAGGTCTATATTCTTCTTTATCATCCCTTCTTTCTCAAGTTCCTTAAGCCTTGCTGATAATATCTTTGGTGTGATTCCTGGGAGATTTGTCTTTAATTGAGAATACCTTCGTTTATGAGTCTTGCCTTTATAGATTTCTAATAAAATAAGCAAAGTCCATTTCTTACCAATAAAGTTGGTTGTTTTATATATTGTACAATTTTCATCCATAGTATATATTTAGAAACCACTACTTATTTAAATAAGTATCTATTTTATACTTAGTATATAAAAGATATCATTAAATGTTATTGAAGATAAGAAAAATGGGAAAAAGAAAAATAGTTAATATTGATGAAAGCAAATGCAATGGTTGCGGATTATGCGTTCCAAACTGTCAGGAAGGCGCTTTGCAGATGATAGATAATAAAGCAAGACTCATCAGCGATCTTTTTTGTGATGGATTAGGTGCGTGTATAGGACATTGTCCTCAAGGAGCTATCACTATTGAAGAAAGAGAAGCAGAACCATATGATGAAAGAAAAGTAATGGAAGATAATATTGTACCTAAAGGAGAAAATACCATTAAAGCACATATGTCACACTTAAAAGAACATGGTGCTATGAAATATTTTGATGAAGCTGTTGATTATCTTAATGAAAAAGGGATTTCTATCCCTGATCTTGGAGGAAATGAAAAAATGGGAGATTTACCATGTGGCTGTCCAGGAACAGCTATGAGAGAAGTAAAACATGATAATGAAACAAACGCAGGCAATAATACAGAACAAACTTCTGCACTAACACAATGGCCTGTACAAATGAATCTATTGCCACCACAAGCACCATTTTTTGAAAATTCACACCTACTTGTTGCTGCTGATTGTGTGCCTTTTGCAACACCTAATTTCCATTCTAAACTACTTAACGGAAAGTCACTTGTTATTGGATGTCCTAAACTTGATGACATTGAAGGCTATACTGAAAAACTAACAGAGATATTCAAATTGAATAAGATTAAGAGCGTTACAGTTGCTATAATGGAAGTTCCTTGTTGCTACGGCATGTATGCTGCTGTAGAGCAAGCAGTGGAAAACAGCGGTAAACAGATTCCTGTGATAAAAGAAGTGATAGGAGTCAACGGCGAGATACAGTAAGATTAGCTGTGTTTCAACATTTATTTGTAATCTTATACTAATATAACTTATATGATTATCGTTCTATAACCATCAAATAGTAGCAAAAACCTTAAAAAAGCAGGAATAATCCTCTATTCATGGACCTAAAAAAGCACAGTGGATTATACAGACGTATGGCTGTTGCATGCGAACCTGAACAAAAGGCAAGACTAGATGAAATACTGCCTGGATACACTGGTGAACCTGAACTATTAGGGCATTTTCTAAATAAATTTGGTTCAGATAATCCTTGGGAAGCGAATAATAACGCGGTACTAAAAAGAGCAGTAATCAGAAAAAAAGATGAATTAGCTGATGAGCAAGAGATATTAGGCGTTAGCGTTTCAGGACATAAACTGACAAAACAGATGTATGTACTAGCACATAAATTTGATCCAACAAGAGGATGGATATCTGGTTCACAGGCTATAACAAAAATTAAAGAATTAGTAGGTGATTATGCTTTTACTCCAGAGGGTCAAGAAGAAATAAGACAAAAGAAGAAAAAACAAGCACAGCAAACTGTTAAAGAAGTAGGGACATGTCTTGAAGATTTTCTGACTAATCCTGATATGATAACAGATGTCAGTGGGAGAATTGCAAAACAAAAACTTCATGATATACTGCAACTTGATGATGAGTTAAGAGCAAGATTACAAAAGCTTGATGAAGTAGTATATGGAAAGAATGCAATTGTTGATGAAGGATGCAAAACATATCTTTTAAGTGCTGATCCAGGAGGACAATTCTTAGGATGGTTCAAAAGACAAAAAGATAGATTGCCACAAAGCATCAGAGATATCTATACTACTATTACAAATCCGCATATAGAAGTTCCTGATAATGAAAGGGGCTTTATGATGACTGCACTTATCGCTTACTCTGCAGCAAATATGCCTATCAGAAGAGAGGCAGTGATTGGAAGCTGGCAAAAAGATCTGACATTAATCATGGGACTTAGTGATGCACATCCAATAATTGCAAAATATGGGAAACCAGACTTAAGCCCAATAAGACATATACTACAGCAAAACGAGATAACTTTAGTTGACGCAACAAGAGTGTATGATGTATATCCAGTAAATGAAGTAAGAAAAGAAATAAACGGCGAATATAGTTCTAGATTTAGTAATGAAATTGATTCAATAAAAGAAATTCTTGAGCCACTCTTCAAAAAAGATGGTAAGATGAGAGATGATAGCTATGGTTCCAGTGTCCCACTTGAAAGATTAAAAAGAAGCGTCTATTTCTCAACATTAACAAGAAATGATTTCGCTTCAGTAATGGAAATAATAAGACTTGAAACCATTGCAAACAGCACTGAAGAAACATATGCTGCTGTTGATATTGATAAATTCAAAGAACTGACTGATTCAATAGTATGTTCTGCTAGAAAAGTAGCTTATATGAATAAAAAATTAGAAGAGGGAGAAGTTGTCGTCGAGAATATTGAAGAAGCTGAAGAGCTTGCAGATGATCTTAGAGATAATATGTTCAGAGGTAGCAAGTATGATATTGTAGAGAATTTTGGAGAGAAAAATGGTATTGAACTTGATGAAGTGATAAGAAGATGCTCTGCAGTCCATAAAAATAATGGGGCTTGGTTTACTGTTGAGGGTTATGAAATAAAAGAAGCTGCAGAAACTGGATTATATAATAGTAAAAGCGACTCTCTTACTACATTGACTAAACTTGCAGAGAATATCACACCTGTCAGTGAAGTTGGTGAATTGAAAACAGAACTTGACACAGTACTTGCACATCCATTAATTACAAATATGTGGGGATATAAATCAGATACTGAATATTTATCCAAAGCAGGTCTTGCAAGTTGGCAAAAACTTGCTGAGAAAGGAAAAGCGCTTGTTGAGAGATTAGATCAAGAAATTGCAGAAGTTAATGGAGATGATTCTGAAAAAGTCACAAAACTTCTTGAAAAAAGAAAAGCATTATCTGATGCCAAAGTATATTCATACAGTGAATTCTCAAATTCATTCTCTATGAAAGAAAGCAGATTTAGCATATCAGCTACAAGCACTGATGGAATAAACCATATAGACATTAAAAATCTTGAAGGAAAAGTTGAAGGTTATACAAAAGCTTCTGAACTGGATGATGAGTGGGTACAAAGAGCTAAATTTGTAGCTAGAGGAGAAGCAAACCCAATATTAAACACATTAGGGTACAAAACTCCGAGCAATGCAACATTGTCAACAATCTTCAAATGGAGAGATCAAGAAGAATTTGGAGAAAATGCTTATGTAAGTGATAAATTTGTCGAAATAGTCAATAAAGCATATGAAAAAGTAGATGAACTCCAAAGTGATCCTTCATTGATAGTCAAAGGTAGACAAGAATTCCAACATGGAATTGCAGGAGACATGTATAAAGTAGGAATAATTGGAACAAAATTCAAAGATAAAGAAACCTTCAAACAAAGATTCAAAGGTTATTTCTGGAGAGACAAACAATGGAATTCACGTTATGATGTAGGCCGGATTGGAGTTATGGGGCTTATGGAAGCCATAAAACAATATAATGCAGACACTGGTTCTAACTGTAGATTGAGATTAGAAGTTACACAACATGGTACGTTATCTTAAGAATTATTTAGATTTCTCATTTAATTTTAGTAATATTTTTGTTCATATTTAAAAGATATTGATCAAGCTTAATCTTTATCTCACTTTTCATATCTTCATCAACTTCTAGAATGCCGATTTCTTTATCCCAACCAATATCCTGTAAAGTTATAAGTGTTCCATTGAATTTTCTTCCAGTCAATTTTGCCTGACGTTCAAATTCTTTTGCAATTTTTGTTCCAAAAAGTTTTGTTGCCTTGAATTTTGAAATAGAATTTGATCCTGCCCTTAGAAGAGTAGGAATATAATCAAGCCTGTCTTCCCAAATACCACACTCAATGTCGAGTTTAGGAAAGTTTAAACGTAAATTTGCTATCCACCATGCTTGGTCTTCTTTTGTTGGTGGACTTGAGTTTTCATAAGGAGTTCCTTTTTGTGGATTTAAACCATATACGTGAATTTTTGTTATATTATATTTCTTTATGAATTGTTCCAATAGAGGAAAATCTTCCTTCTTCTCGCCTAAACCTACAATGAATGTCATTGCACATGAAAGATTTTGCTTTTGTGCTTCCTGAAACATTTCTTCATAAGGTTTAATTGGTTTTGAAGGACATACTTTATCATGAAGCTCTGGATTTACCGTCTCAATTGAACCAACTATGCCTTTAATATATGGTTTAAACATAGTGATTTGTTCTTTTGATAATGAACCAATATTAAGCCAAACCTTACCAACTATCTGGCTTATAGTTTTAAGCATGAATCCCATTTCTTCGTCAGAGAAAACTCCTGTTCCTCCTGAAATAAAACCTATATTCCACCCTAAATTCTTTGCTAAGATTGTCTCTGCAAATAAGCTTGCAAAGCTTCTTCTTGACATCTTTAATGGCTTATCTTTTGGTTGAGTAGACATATAACAATAAGCACAATCACCAATATTGCAGCCCCAACTGAAGAATATAGCTCTTTCAAAGCAGACTTCGTTTGGAAAATTATCTAGATAAACCTTGTTTGCCTTATCTAGTAGAGTATTAAGTTCCATAAATAGAAGGGTTTGTTAATGTTTTATAAAACTTAAGAAAAAGTAAGAAATATTCAATAAAAAACAATGAAAAGAGAGAAAGAAAATAGGAAAAGAATGGAAAAAAAGAAATAAAAAAAGATAATGAGAGAAAAAGAATGAAAAAAGAAAAGAGAAAAAAAGAAAAAAGTGGGCTTTAAGCTCCACATCCTGCTGCTGCACTAGGTGCTGCACCTGCTGGTGCTGCTTCCCAACCAAAACCTGGTGTTGGTGCGCCTACATCAATTTCTTCTTCACATTCCTCAGGTTGATCTGAGAATGCAAAACAGATTGCACTAAGTAGACTTTTTGCATCACGTCCAGCTGATGGTTCTGCTCCATTGATTCTTAATGAAGGTGAACCTCTTACACCATATTTTTGGTTATCTGCATCATGTAAGTTGAATGGTGGGAACTGACCTTTCCATTTTGACTTGTCATCATAATCAGCTGAAATGCCAAACTCTGCATCAGCATCACTTACACATGAAGCAATTGCATCAGTATCTAGTTCTAATTCTTCCATACATGCTTTTCCTTCAGCAGCTGAACCTGCAGTTGTACCTAAGAAACATTCAAGATAATCAAGTAATTTATCTGGATATTCCTTATCTATACAATACTGATTCATCTGTTCATCGATCTCTTTTTGTTCATGCATAGCATAATTAACAAACTTCAACTGGAAATCTATCTTGTCTCCAAGAAGCTGTGCAACTGGAAGGATACCTTTTTCCATCTGAGTTCCATAAGGACAATGTGACATTACAAAAAGCTCAACAATTGGCTTATCTGCTTTTTCAACACATTCCCATACACCTGAACAATCAGGGGATGCGCAGTCAACTAGACCATCGCCTGTATCATCTTTTCCATTACCACAAACTTCTTTTGTAGGGTCATATTCTGAACCAACCCTTAAAGAAGTATATTCACCCGCTGGTTCAACATATTGTGCAACTTGACTATATGATGAATCTGCTTGTGCTTCTTTATCAAACAAGAATGCTGGTAGAGTTTTTACATTTGCTGATTTGAATAATGCTTCTCCTTCTGCATCGCTGTAATCTACTTCTACTATCTCAACTTGAGGAAATACATTCTTCAATTGTGAGATTACTTGCTGAGCTCTAGCGTCACAGTCTGAGCACCTTGCATCATTTAATAATGTGATCTTTATGTCACCACCTGTAGCAGTCGGTGCATTTGTTGGTGGTGTAGTTGTTGTGCCACCATTATCTGGTGTTTGCTTTTCACATGAAGACATATTTATTGCCAAAGACAATATGAATAATGCTCCAAAAACAAATGTGAGAATTTTCCACCAATCTAATTTATTTTCTTTTTTAACAGATTTATGCTTATGAGCGTGATGTTCTACATGCTCTTTTTTAGCACTTTCATGTTTACTTTCTTTTTTTTCGTGATTTACTTTCTTTTCATGATCTGTTTTTTTATCATGTTCTTCTTTTTTGTCATGATTTTCTTTTTTATCATGATCTACTTTCTTATCATCATCATGCATTTTTGAACTACCCCCTAATTTTGTATAGCCACGATAATAAGGCTTTGATTTATAAAAGTTATGTATGTAAGATCATTTTTTATATCCAATAGCAGCTTTAATAAGTCCTAAGAATAAAGGGGCAGGAGTCTCAAGTTTTGATTTAAGCTCAGGATGTGCTTGAGTACCTACAAAATAAGGATGATTTTCTATGCAGATGAATTCAACAAGACGTTTATCTGGAGAAAAACCAGCAAGATTAAAGCCGTTTTTTTGCAAGATTTCATGGAAATCAGGATTTACTTCATAGCGATGCCGATGGCGCTCATAAACAATATCTTGCTTATTATAAATCTTATAAAGTTTTGATTTCTTATCTAAATGAGCTTCATAACTGCCTAAACGAAGAGTGCCACCCATATCAATGTTCTCATGCTGACCTGGAAGATACATTATTACTTTATTTTTTGCTTTATTGTCAAATTCTTCTGAAGTTGCATCTTTTATATTACATACATTCCTTGCATAATCAATTGTTGCAAGCTGAAGTCCTAGACAAATCCCTAAATAAGGTATATTATTTTCCCTTACATACCTAATAACTTCTATCTTGCCTTCAGTTCCACGATTACCAAAACCACCTGGTACGATAACACCCTGAATATTTTTTAGTTTTTCCTTGACATCATCTTGTGATTTGATATCTGTTGTCTCAATCATCCTTATACTTATTCTTGCTTTTGTATGGGCACTACAATGAGTTAGCGCTTCTAAAATAGAAGCGTAAGAATCTTCAAGTGCAGTATATTTTCCACATATAGCTATTGTAATCTCTTTCTCTGGATTATTAAGATTATCTGTTAATTTTGGCCATTTAGTATCTGGGTTTGAACTTAAACCAAGTCCCAAAAATTCATTAAGCTTAGATACTATCTTTTGTTCTTGGAAAACTTTTGGAAGTTCATATACATAGTCAACATCATGTGCTGAAAGGACTGAACTTTCTGCAACATTACAGAAGATACCTATCTTTTTCTTTACATGTTCAATGATTGGCTCTTTACACCTACATAATATCAATTGAGGTGAAATTCCACGTTCAAGCAATTGTTTTACACTTAATTGTGTTGGTTTTGATTTCTGTTCCTTAACTGCTTCAAGTATTGGAATGTATGTAAGATGAACAAACATTGTATCCTCGGGTGGAAGTTCAAGTGAAAGCTGTCTTACTGCTTCTATAAAAAGCTCATTTTCTATATCTCCAACGGTTCCACCTATCTCTATAATTACTATATCTGCTTTCTCAGTCTTGCCTACTTCCTTGAAATGCTCTTTTATCAAGTCAGTAACATGAGGTATGAATTGAACAGTCTTTCCTAGATAATCACCTCTTCGCTCCTTTTGCTGGACTCTTGAGAAAACCTTACCCATTGTAAGAGACTGCTTTTCAGTACAAGTACAGTTAAGAAATCGTTCATAATGTCCAAAATCCATATCAACTTCTGAACCATCATCAAGGACAAAAACCTCACCGTGCTCCTGAGGATTCATTGTTCCAGGATCAGTATTAAGGTAACCATCACATTTTATAGGTACAATCTTATATTTTGAAGACAGAAGATGACCAATACTAGCGCCGGAGATTCCTTTGCCTAGGCCAGAAAGAACTCCACCTGTAACAATAATGTATTTGGGCATTTCATAATAGGCAAGATAATGATTTAAATAGAATGTTGTTATAGAGAATATAATCTTGTTACCATTTTTGGGTAATTTTTATATATAGGGGAGATGAAAGAGTACATATGAAAGGAAAGGATGGACAGACGAGTATTTTTCTGATTATAGGGATAGTTCTAGTGATAGTAGTGATGATAGCATTGATTATGAGAGGGCCTCAAAATAAATTAGAAGTAGATAATGAGATAAAAAAGATAGACATAAGGGATATTAAATTTTATCTTGAAGAGTGCATTAGTGATGAAGTAAAAATGATGATTCCAATGGTAATAAGTGAATCAGGACTATATACAAAAGGACGAAATGAGACTATCAATCTCAAAAATAAAAGTATAGGATATTATTTATTTCATGATAACTTAACAGTTCCAAATAGTAGTCAAATAGCAAATATGATTCGATTCTTCGCATTAGATATCACTTCTTATTGTGTTTTACAATTTGAAGAAGTACAAAGATTTGAAGATAATTGGGTAAATTATTATGAAGTTGAAGTAGAGATAGGACAGCAAATAACAAAAGTGGATATAAATTTTGAGATAATATCAAAACTAGGAGACAAAGAAAGAAAAGATATAATTATAATAACTAATGTTTTAGAACAAAGGGTTCCGGATATGCTTAATGCTTCCAAGAAAATTGCTGATTATAACAAAGAGCACCCTTATGAACTAAATCTTGATAATGCAATCAATGCTAGTGAAACTATGAGTTTTGGTTTGAATATAACTAATAATGGTAATGGAACATTAATTTATACGTTATTTGATAATAGCACTGATTATTATGAGATGAATTTCGCCACCACTTACAAAACATATTCCTGTGGTGATCTTCCCATAGATGAGAATGTAATGCAAGCAGGTATAGAGCTCTGTTTAATATGAAACCTAAAAATAGATTAAATAAGATAATGTCTACCATAGTAATTTATGTAATTATAATGCTGATGAGTCAATTAGTTATGGCACCTGGTGGTGAGATGAGTGAAGCTACAGTACAAAAATTAAGAGAGACACAACAAATCAATATAATTGGTACAACAGGACTTAGCTATGATGATAATACACAAAAAGCCACCCATACAAGTGGGGATAATATAGAATTAAGCGGTAATAACCTAAATGTGAAATCTGATTCTAATGGAATTACTCTAATAGTGAATAATAATTTTAATTGGAACAACAGACCTGCTGGAAAATATTCTATCCAAGTAATAAATGGTGCATCTATACAGATGAATGGACAAAAGATAGAGAGTGCTGATGAGAATGGTGCAACATTTGAATATGACAGCAGTACAAATACAATTTCTACTGACAAAGGAGATGCTTTCATGTATAATGGAGTTGAGGTAGTAATATTATCCGAAGGAATAACAATCAGTAATGATGGAATTTTATTATCAGGCACACAGAAGATAAGATACAATTCAGTGACGGTAGGGTCTCAAGGATCACAAGTCTATGTAGGAAATGTGCCAGATACGCAAGGACAAGGAAATTATGTATATTATAATGGGGAGAGTACAGTATTACATGGAGAAGGATTTTATGTGATGGAAGGAAATAAGGCATATATACCTACAAATACTGCGGGAGATAATAGCGAAACAATCATACATGACCAATATTTCAATGATGATGTTACTGTAGGACTTAATACTCAAGGAGATGAGGCTATGAGGCTGCAAGCATTCTTAAGAATACAAGGTTATGATGATGTTGGAACTATTGATTCATGGGCAGGAAGCAGTTCTATGGCAGCATTGAAAAACTTTCAGAGAGATCAAGGATTAAGCCAGACAGGTACACTTGACGCGGCAACAAGAGATAGAATTAATCAGCTTGCTGGATCATATGTAGAAACTGAAAACAGCGTAATAATGGAATATGATTCAAATAGAGAACAATTTATCACCTCAATGAGAATACAAGATGGAGAATTTTATCCCCAAGCAAATACTATGTCAAATATAATCATTGAAACTAGTGAAGGTATGGCTGCGTATACTGATGATACATACTATGAATTCAGCAAATATCAAAGAAAAGGAAGAACTTACATGTCGCTTGATAAAAATGTAGGATTTGAAGATGTCCAGACAGTTACAAGAACCCCTGCAGAGAATAATGCACAGATAGGGAATGTAGATATTAATGATATGACTGATGAGTTTTCAGATAGTAGATATAGAGATGGAAGAAGGAACAGATTAGGACAAGATGTTGATCCATTCTTTATTGTAATACATGCAACAGCAGGAGGACAACCAGGGGCAGATACATGGAGAAATTCAGATACAGGTACTAGTGCTCACTTCTTGATTGATAGAGATGGAACAATACACCAACTTGTTGATACAGATGATACTGCACATCATGTTGGCGGTAGAGCAAATGCATATTCGATTGGAATTGAATTCGTAGCTGCTGAGACTGACTCTTCAACACATACAGTAGAAGATTTTACATCAGCACAAGTGACTGCTGGAACTGCACTAACACAACAATTGATGCAACAAAATAATATTGCTGCTAACAAAGTAGTTCCACATGAATGGGTCTCCTGGCAAGTAGGTGGAACAAGCCATGTTGATCCAGGTGCAGAAAATATTGCTCAAATATGGGAAGGAATAGGTGTTGAAGAATTCACAGCCCAAGATGGACAGAGTATCTTAAGTGAATTGCAACAAAATGGTGTGACTAACCTAAGACAAGATAGTTCATGGAATAACAGTAGAGAAGCAGCAAATCAAGCATTACAAGGAACAAAATAAGAGAATAAATGTTGTATAATTATTATTCTAAGTCTTATTCTAATTCTTTTTTGATTATCTTAATCATTTAATTATTTTTCAATTCTTTCTTGATCTTCTTAATTATGCTCTGAGGATCTAGATTTTGATATGGTATTTGTTCTGAAAGTCCGCCCTGACCTAACTTTGTTGTTCCAATATGACTGTATTTGCCTTTGAAATTTCGCTCGAGGAGCCATGTGCCAAAACGTATACCTAATCCTGTCTTTTGGTTTTGGGTTTCTGTCACTAGAATTAATTTTGCTTTAGCAAGCTTTTTCATCATCTGCTCGTCTATTACATTTAAAGTTGATTTATTGATTAGACCAATATCTAAGCCTTCTTTTTTCAGACGTTCTACTGCATCTAAAGAGCGATAAAGCATCTCACCATAAGATACTATATAACCATCTTTTCCTTCCCTTATAACTTCATCTTTTCCAGGAATGAATTTGTATGATTTATTGAAGAAATCTTTCCCTTTCTCATCAAGGATGATTGGTGTACCTGAACGTGTAGTGAAAATGAAACGCATGCCGGGATCGTTGAAAATAGTATTGAGTGTTGCTCTCAGTTGATTGACATCTGCAGGAAAATATAATCGTGTGCTGTCATTATTCTGTGCTGCATTGTCTGCAAAGAAATTGTTAATGCCGAAATGACATGTATTGTCTGCCATATCATCCACTCCTGCATGAGAGAAATGTGCAAGTACATTAGCATCATTGAGCCTTGCCATAGTTATTTCACTTACCACCATCTCGAGGAATGCAGAGAATGTGCCGAAAATGCCTTGTCTTCCTTTTGTTGAGCCAAAACCTGCAGCAACTGAAATGTTATTCCTCTCCATGATACCCGCACTCCTATAGACTTCAGGATAGCATTCACGTATGTGATTAAGACCACAACTGCCTTCAAGATCAGAATCAACAACAAGAACTTTTTCTTTTCTGTCTTTCATTGGTTTAAGAATTTCACAAATTATTTTACCAAATTCACTTCTGTTTTTTGATTTTTCTTTAGAACTGCCCAAAAAAGCATAACTGGATTTCTCTTTTTCAGTATTATTTAATATTGATACTGCTTCTATATGGCCTTTCTCTTTAAGATAACCTATTGCCAAATCAACAGGAATTACATCATGGCCTTTAGGTGTTCCCTCAAGACCCTTTATGCCTACAGCCATCTTCCTTTGATTGATTAGAGAATAAGGACCTTCTTTTGAGAGTGCCTGTTTAATTCTTAAGAATAATGAATCTAAATCTTCAGGATCGCCAGAACTAGTATTTATACCATGACCATTCATTGTTCTTTCGACGCTAAAACCAGGCATATATTTGCTAGGGTGACCTGCTATGGTAACATCATTATCATCTATCATAAGATTTATGTTGAGATTCTTTGCTACAGCATAACGTGCTGCTTCTGCATCATTGCCTTCTTGCTGAGAGCCATCAGACCCGAACATTATGAGTTTTTTATCTGGACTCGCTTCTGCTATACCATTTACATAACTCCACATATGACCTAATCTTCCTGAACTAAAGAAAATTCCTTTCTTTTCATCACGTTCAGGATGACCATATAACCCAGAACTGAATTCTCTGTAATGGAATAATACTTCTGGCTTCATGTGATTGTTAAGGACTGCCATAATATATTGAATTGCTACACGGTGACCTGCTTCATCAAAGAGGACAGGAAAGATATTGTTTTTCTTATTATTCATCAAAGAATCTGTAATTAAAACTTCTGGAACTATATCGTATGCTCCACCTGTATGGCCACCAAGGCCCTTAACATTTGCAAGTGCTGTAAAGAAAACTATTGAATCACGAACAATCTGAATGTTTTTTTGTAATTGTTGCTTTTGAGAGGACGTCAGCTTATCTTGATTAAGATCCAGCTTTATTGGTTTATATTCTTTGAGATTTATTGGAAATTCAGTCTTCATTTTAGTTACCTATCATATCCTTTAGTTCATGTAATGCTTTTTTGGGATCTTCATTATTCTGTATGTAACCACCGACAACAAAAAGATCTGCTCCTGCTTCTGATAGATCATTTATTGTATCTGGATTTACACTTCCATCAACTTCAACAACCATATCAGGTGCTTCTTGTTTTATCTGTTTTATTTTCTCTATGCTTTCTGTACTGAACTTTGCACCATAATAACCAATCTTTTCTGCTGTAAAGACAAGTACTTGATTTATTTG
>CAZOOV010000002.1:0-202886 GCA_964581515.1 uncultured Methanosarcinales archaeon
GTTAATGATATAGATTATTTACTGTCTATTCCAGAAGATTTCAAGGCAGATGTTAGTGATCTAGCTACACAAAACAGTGTAGATGCAGTAGCAGTACAGGTAAATGATATAGATAATGCAGTGAGTAATCCTGACGATTTCAAAGCAGATGTAAGCGATCTAGCTACGCAAACTAGCGTAGATGCAGTAGCAGTACAGGTAAATGATATAGATAATGCAGTGAGTAATCCGGACGATTTCAAGGCAGATGTAAGCGATCTAGCTACACAAACAAGTGTGGATGATATTGCAGAAGTTCTGGATAATCCAGATGATTTCATGTGCGATGTAAGTGATCTTGCATTACAAGTTAGCGTGGATGACCTATTAACAATACTCAGCACACCTGATGATTTTAAAGCTGATGTAAGTTCGCTTTGTTCACAGCTAAGTGTTGATGGATTAATTACAGATGTAAGTGATATAAAGACTTCACTTGCAAATCTTAACACAGACAATCTTGACGTTGAGGTCAGTACAAGAGCAACACAAGCAAGCGTTACAATACTCAGCAATAAGATTGATGATATAGATGATAGACTTGATCTTGTCGACACACAACTGGCAGCAATTGATTCAAAATTAGACTTGATTATCAGCGGTGCTTCTGCAAGATGCGGAAATGCAATAAATGAAGTCAATGAAGAATGTGATGACGGCAATAACATCAATGGAGACGGATGCAGCGCAACGTGTCTGCTTGAGGCTTGCGGAAACGGAAGGCTTGATTTCGGAGATATGTGCGATGACGGTAATCTTGTAACCGGAGATGGATGCAATGAAGAATGCCAATTAGAAGAATGCATTACTGATGATGATTGTGCAGGAGACGGCGTATGCAATGCAATGCTCAGATGTGAAGGCGGAGAGAAGTTTGTAGTGTTCAGGACAAATGTAATGGATGGACAATATTACAAATGCGGTCCTAGAGACAACTGTTGGATAGCTATGGACTTCAATGGAGACGGAAACCTTGACTCAATGGGTTTTGATGGAAAATCTAAAAAATGCGATGAAGGAGTTCCTACAGTCCAGACACCTGAGAACTTGGATGTTTTAGAATATGGCAGTAATGCACGTGTAAGAATCTGCGATCATGAAGGAAGAGAGACAAGGTTCAGCATAGCAGTCATACCACAAGACATTGAACTGTCGCTTGACCCAGTAGAAGAATACACAAACAATAATCAAGAGACTCTTGGCTAAAAGCTGAGATTTCTTTTTTTATTTTTATTTGACTCTTTTATTAGAATTATTTAATCCATTAGCTTAAAGAAACCAGGCCTTACCATATCGTAAGCAGGATTTGGTGTTAATGTTTCTAGCGCATTATCTACTATATCTTCCTGCCTGCAAAAAATTCCCTGAGCAACTTTTGCTGCTTCTACTGCTTCAGACTCAGTAAGCAGGAGTAGAGTTCCATTGTCTTCTGCACTGAATTCAGGACCATGAGAAAGACCTTCTCCATTAAGATAAGCTTGGGAAACATTGATGCCGGTAGATCTTTCATACCTTACTGCATCAGCAGTGTTTGGATAGACCTTTGCTGTTTCAACAAAAGCAAAATCAGGTGCAAGAGCATAAACAAGACTTGCAGTCTGCCTAAAAGTATCAACAGTATCGCCTTCTGTCCCTCTAATGAAAGAGATTGCATATTTCATCCCTCGTTCTTTAATGGATCTGAATGTAGTATAGATCTGATCAACATCGCCTTTCTGACCTTTGCCCATCTTCTTAAGAACATCAGGATTAGAGGATTCGACGCTGGTATAGAGATAATTTACATTTCCTTCCTGCAGCATATCAAGATAACTTTCAGAAAGATTATCATAACGTACTTGTATACCGAAATCAAGACTATATCCAGAGAAAAGACTAAGCATCTCGTGTGCATGATTCTGCATTGCTTCTCTTCTCTTTGTCGTATTGTCTCCCCCTAGATTACCATCCTCAAGGAAGACAAGAACATCTTCTCTTGACAAGCCTTTATTTTTCATATCATCAACAACAGAATCCAAGAACTCTCTTACTTCATCTATGCTTCTTGGAGCGTAATCATTGCCTACAGCGCAGAATGTACATGAATAACCGCAACCTTCTGCACTTTTGAATCTATATACTGTCTTGCCACCCCAAGATGCAGATCTCTGATGACTTGCAGGGACGATCTTAGAAAGTTTTTGTGAAGGAGAATCAAATGTGCTTAATTCAAATTCAACCATTTCACCTGCTCTTTTGTAATCTTGAATACGCTGAGTTCCAAGCAAGCCACCAATATGTTCTGCATCATCAAGGAGATCAGAAAAGATATCAGGAGACATCCTGCCTGCATCAAAGAAAAGGTCAATTGCATCACCATAAGCTTCTACTGCCCCTTCTCTGTCCGAACTAATGCCCATGCCTCCTGCAACAGTTCTTCTGAATTTAGATGATGGGATTGCCCTTAGCATAGCAGTCAATTCTGCAACATTTTTTGATGTAGAAGTATAACCAATGACTAACGGATCAAAATGAGATATGACTTCATTTAAGCTATTGAGATCAATCTCTTGCCAACCATCTTGAGTCTTCCTATCAACCTTAGGAGTAAATGAATCATCATCATTTCTTGATAATTCAACTACAGTAAATCCCCAGTCAGGATGATCACTCTGAGCCTGGAATACAAGCTGGTCAAGACCAAGAAAAGGTGTTCCTGCATACATGGAATCCTGTATTGCAACCATAACCACTTCAGGATTTCCATCAATCTGCTTAGGAACAGATCTATTATATCCCTTAGGAAGCCTAGCTTGGCTTCTTCTTGATTCTTCCTGAAAAGTGTCAGCAATATCAGGTGCATCCTGCATAGGATAAAAAGTAGTAGCCATAGACGAAGTAGAATTTTTGAGTTTATAAATCTTTTGGTTATTTATCACTTAAAAGTAATAACAGAACTAACCTTTCAATTCATAGTTATCTTCGAGATATTCAACCATCTTATTGCAGATCTCACTTGCTTCTGCATGATATTCTTTTATTGGATCCTTATCATTATTGACAAGCACATCAAGTATTATATCTTTTCCTTCAGGATTTCTTTTCAAAGGAAGTTTAGGATTTTTTCTCAGAGTAAAAAGCTTGTTTTCTTCAATATGATATAATGCAAGCTTTTTCTTAAGAAGTTTTAATACGAGCATAAGATGTACAACATGACCTACATCAAAATCAGATGTAATCTCTGAAAACGCATTGTAAAGTACTCTGTTAATGTTGAGCATCTCCCTGATCTTCTTGTTCGCTCCATGCTTATCTGAATAGACACGACCTATGACAAAGTTTATCGCTTTGCACTTATCTTCTATACTCCTAAGATTAATTGTAAAATTCTCATGTGTTATCAATAGTGCTTGTTCTGCTTCATGCAGACGTTTATTTAATTCATTTATCCTTTGAGTATAATACTGCTTCTTTTTCTTAAACTCTGCGGGATTGACTTTATCTTTTCTTGCTTCGTCACCTATATCTTTTATCTGATCGACAAGTCCTGAGATATATTTTCTTATCTGTTCTGCATAATTTGCAGAAAGCTCATGGAACCTGTCTTTTCCAGCTTTACTTCTCTCAAAATAATCATAATATTTCTGTGCAATATTCTTATAATATTCTTTTTCATTATTTGTAAGCTCAAGCTGTTTAGCAAAACCATTTATTGCATTCTTATAATGAGAATCATCCTGCACTTGAACAGCTTGCTGGACTTGTTGTTGTGGTTGTTGCGTCTGCTTGCCTTTTATTTTATGGACAATCACTTTCTTTTTCAGGTTCTTATTTCCCCAGATGAAAAATATGATCACATATATTATATAGAGTGCAAAAAGATCGATTATAGCTATTACTGGACCATCCATTTTACTAATCATAACAAATGCATTTGATTTCCAGATAAAATAAAAGAATATTGAAAACACTATAGGGATTATCGTTACAATGCTCATATTGATGAAATCTGATTCAATAAGAAGTACAAGTGTGATAATACCAAGCAAGATAGGCAGTGTAGCAAAGAACCAAAGCACAATACTTGTATTTGATATAAATGCCAGCAAGAATACAACCAAACCGTATAAGATAAATCCTGCCTCAAATGCCCTCTTTTTCCTTACTTCAAGCAAATCATGATCCATGTTGTCATTTTGAGTTACAATATTTATAAATGTTTTGAGATATAAGGCTAATCTGAAACCTTCTCGCTTTGCTCGGTCAGCATCAGCTCTCTCAGCTAAAATCCAAATGTAAGTTAAAGGATTTTAGTCCCAACTGCGTCTTACGATTAGATATGCTTCGTTCACATAATAAGATGCTGACAATGGTTTCAGATTAGCTAAACTCCTTAGGACATAAGGATTATAAAGGATATTGCATTCTCCTATAACATGAAGAAACGTGATATTGAAAATGCTGTACAGAGCAAACTTATAGATGATTTAGAAGATGTAGTTAGACAAGTCAGGCAAGAATATCAAGGCAAAGTCTCAAATGCATGGGTATTTGATTACATTGAAGGATTCATGAAAAGGATGCATCCAGGAAATATGGATAAGCTTGACTACACAAGAACAGAGATGCAAGAAAAGATGCATGCTGTAGCTGATAAGCACATGACAAAAGTACAACACCATATGTCTGAAATCAAGAATGAAGATATAGGTACAATTGTACACCTAGCTGGAAATATGTATGAGCTAATAAAAAAAAGAACAAATGCTGAAGTAGATTATCTTGTTGCTAGTAGAGAAGGCTATAACAGCGCTGAGGAACTTGTCGCAAATGAATTCTATAAATCAAAAGCGTTCAAGACAAAACAGGCACATAAAAGATGGGTCAACAAATTTTCTAAAAGCCTAGAAGAAATGCTTGGTAAAGTGCAAGAGATGGGTGATGTTGTCGCTGCAAAAAGAGGATTCATGTGGGACATGAAACTAGGAGCAGTAAAAGCGTATCTTCTAGCAAAGAAACATATAAATTTGTATGTTCGTAATATGGGTTCTGATCTGAAGGTTGCAAAAGAAGCAATACTGACTAACTATAAAGAATATGAAAAAGAATTAATGGACAAAAGATATATTGTGTGAAAGACAACATGTAAAAAACAAAGCTGACTTTCTAATTAATAATAAATAAATAAATAAATAAAAGAAATACCTAATTCAGTTCAGGCACTTGGTATTTGAATGCTTCTCCGAACTCATCTTCCAAAATCTCGAATCTTGTCATCGCTTCTGGTGTAAGCTCGTATCTTTTCTTTTGAGTATCATCAGCAGACATCCCTTTTGTCAATGCATCTGTTGCTTCACTCATAGTCTCAAGAGTATCTTCAAAGCTCCATGATTGCTCAGGTGAAGCATCTGGATTATAGTTAGTTCTAAGATATCCCACAACATCTGCCATTGCTTTTGCAGACCCTACATATTCATGAGCTTTTGCTTTAATGACTAAAGGGAATAACTCATATGCTGGTTGGTATTCGTCAAGTGTCTTTCCCATCTCTACAATGGTATCTACTTTATCTTTTAAGAAAGCTAATGTCGCTGAATAGTGCTGATTGAATGCTTCATCATCATCAGTAGGCCAAGCAGCCTTAAGTTTTTCTTTTACTTCTGCTGGAACTTCTTTTAATATCTCATATGTTCCAAAAGGTGTTTCAAGTGTCATCTTTGGACATTCATCAAAATGTTTTGCAATATCAAGATTTGAAATAGTTATATCAATACCCTTTAATTTAGTCTGAAGATCGTCAATCTTTCTTTTCAACTCATTCTTGTCATGTGCATATCCTCTGACTACTTCACTTAAAAGGTCAGCATCAACTGCATTATTCTGAAGACTTCTCATTAAAGATGCCATACTTGCATAAAAAGAATCATACTTCTTTCTTGCTTGTCCATTATCATGTCTCTCTTCAAGATCAGTTTTGACTTCATACAAGAAATCAACCATATCATCAATTGCCCGAGTTCTTGCAACACTAAATTCTGTAAGAACATCCTTAGGTGAAAAGGGTTCTACATTGCCAGCCTCAATCATACCAGCATAATCAGTCTTCATTATAGCCCCAATTGCTTCAATATTAGTCATCATCCTCTGATTAACATTATTAATATCATCAAAAAAATCAATTGTTGCCCCTCCAAATACTTCATCGTTAACTGCCATAGCCCAATGGCTTCTCCATTGCTCTTGTGCAGTCCTTTCATCAGAATCTATACCTAAAAGAGTCTTTGCTCCGTCTTTGATAGCTTGTGCGTTCATTGTGTATATTCACCCCAATATAGCATATGTAAGAAGTTCTAATATATAAATGTTTCGCTTTTTAACCACTTAACAGTGACAACATCAACTAGATTTATAAATGAGGTTTGATTTATACCTAAAATGGCAAAGATAATCTATATGGAAGATAACCCAGGAATAAGAGATATTGTGGAATTTAAAGTACAGAATGAATTCCCAAAATACGATCTTGTAATGGGACAATCTGCAAGGGAAGGCTTAAGTCAGGCTTTTGGAGTTTACCTAAAACCCTCTGATTGCAGTTGTGTAGATAGTGTAGTTGAAAAATTAGAGGGTACTGATTTTTCAGATATTGCTATGGTTGTCACTGATGGCAACTTATATGAGGATTTAAATGGATGGGACGTAGCTGAAATACTGAGAAAACTTGGTTATGAAGGACCGCTAGCTTATAGTGGAGCAAGCAAGCTGCCTGAAGGAGCAATCAATAATTTTGATGTATGCCTTGAACCTATGTGTGTCTGGGAAGATATTATTAGTTATGGAAAACAAGTTCTTAAGTAATTCTAAATTCACAATTTATGAATTTCCTTTTATTTTGTCTCAAACCGGTGACGATTTGTCGACGAGAAAAATCGAATTTATTATAAATCCCAAAGCAATTACACCAATCTAATGGGAAAATGTTTGGGAGTAATACTTGCAATATCATTAGTAATCTTATTAATTCTTGCACCCCTAGTAATAGCAGCGTCATTCACTTCTGAAGAAAGAGATATGATAAAAGACTGCAAAAAAGAATGTTCAAGCACTAAAAGAACAGAAAGGACTGAATGCAAAGATAATAAGAATGCTTGCAAAGATGAATGCAAGACACAATATCTTGGATGCAAACAAAATTATGAAGATATTTATGATTCATGCAAGCAAGGATGTGAACTTGATTTCCACATACAAGGAAATGAGTCAAGAACAGAACAAAGACAGATAAAAAGAGATCAAAAAGCATGTATAAAAGTTTGCTCAAAGGAAAAAAGAAGCAATCAAAGAGAATTCTGCAACCGAGGAAAATGCAATAAAGAATGTACAAGTATAAATAACGCATGTGTAAGAAAAGGGAATTCTGATTATAAAGAATGCAAAGAAGGTTGTCAATTTAGTGTGTTCAATAATAATATAACATGCGAGGATGGCAAGTATAAACCAGGAGATGAATTTGTAGATGGTTGTGAAATTTGCCAATGCAAGTATAGTGGAGAATCAGAATGTGAGATGACTGAATTCTGCAATTTCCCAGATGCTGAGGTTGATGAAGAAACATGCCTTGCAAATGGAGGATATTATGACAGACTTTGCCAAGGCCCATATTTCAGGATAAGATGCTCTTCTGACAAATACTGCATATGTGGTGGAGATGATGGTTACACATGTCCTGATGAGGATTATGTCTGTTTGCCTGATTTCATTGAACCTAAACTACCTACTGACATACCTGGATGGAAAACAACACTTGGACTGCCTATGGGCGATATCAGCATATGTGCAAAAAAACCTGAAATGCCTAACTGCGGAAATGGAACCTGTGAAAGCATGTCTTGCGACGCAGAAGGATGTCCTGAACCTGAAACAATATACAATTGCCCTGAAGATTGTGCAATATTTGCTGATGAAATTTGATTCAGTGGAGTTAAGTTTAAAAAGGGGCAAAGAACCTCATCCTATATGGGAATACACTTAGATACGCTAATAAATATGCTTGATAGGCGTATAGGGGATGATGAAGGTTGTCCTGAAATACCTAGGATAAAAGAGTATGTTTCAGGATTAATCCAAAAAGCTGCATTATTTGAATTCTCTTTGCCTTCAAACCAGCTTCTGCCTCAATCAGGAAAAGACAAAGCTGAGTATGATAAATATGTTGATGATTATTTTGATTTTTCTGCAAAGTTTGGAAAATTTCTGGCATTTCCTTTTGAGATAACTGCAGTAGAAGATTTTGATAGTTTTGTGATAATGGAACACTTAGGAAGCGACAAGTATAGAGTGCTAAGTGCATCAGCCAATAATGATTCTCCAGGACATGATTTTGAGAGTATAGAACTAGGAGAAGTCAATATATATAACAATCAAGGTGAAGCAATGGGTGATAATGGAATACCAATGCTCACTCAACCATTGTATGCAAAAATATTTTGCAATGGAGAAAGCAGTCCTAACAATCCATTAGATGACAACAGATCAAGATATTATGTATCAGTGGACCTTGTCTCTGCTGCAACCACATATATTGAAGAAGTAATATATATGATGGATCCAGAGAATTTCATAATATGCAAAAAGAATGGAAATGGTGATGGTAGACAAGAAGGAAATAAAACCCTAAGAAAAACTAGTGAGAGACCAGTTTTCTTTGCACTGGGACAGGACAGGACAAAGAGATTTCTTGAAGACAGATCTATCGATCCACAAGAAGTTGAACCAGTTAGCGGTTATTGGGATGTACTTATTTCTGAAAAATATGATAGAAATTCACAGGTAATATATGTGAATCAGCATTACAAAGGCAATGGTTCAATAGAAGGAAAAGACGGAAACAGATATCAAGTATGGGTGAAAAAAGATCCTGTAACAATAGAACCATTCCATGCAAACAAGTAAAACATCAGATCTTGAATTTCTTCAAGCCTTTTATCAGATGGACACGCTTCTTTACAACAGCATACAGATGCTCAATCTCCTCAGGTGTAAAATCTATTATGCCAGACGAATTCTTTCCCATATAACATACAGATATAGATTCTCTGTTAGGATGAATTATATCCTCATTGATAAGCACTTCTCTTACTTGTCCTGATGATTCCAACCTCACTATACCATCTTGATTTTGTTTTCTTATCTTGATTTCCATAAAGAACACCCTCCGGAGTATATGAATGAAGATGAAATAAGAGAGGATTATTTAACTATTTATAGTATAGAAAATAAGCTATAGACACTACTATATCTGAATCATAAAAGAATAATAGAAGAGATTGAAAGGAAGAAAGAGAATTATAGAGAATTTTGAACAAGAAGATAAGTTACTGTAAGGCATTCCAAAGTCTTATTTGCTAGTCTTTCTATCAATGCGTTACATGTATCATCATCATATTCTTTAGGTACTTTATCTTTGAAAACATTAAGCATGTCTCTTGCATCTCTTTTTGTATTATCAACAATTTCGTAAACTGTTTGTACTAATTCTGGATTAGTAGGTTTTAACTGATTGAGCACATCAAGATAATAATCAACCTTATCATCGTCATCTTTTATCTCAATACCTGCGACAGCACCCATATTGATATAGGGAATATCTAAATTATTTTGTGAGAAACTTTTTTCAAGCATGTTATAGAATGATACTATAGCTGAATAGACCTGCTTTGCCTGTTGCCTTCCAAGATCTTGATAGAATTTCATAGGTTTGGATATGACTTTCTTGCCTCTCCAAAATATTTCTTCTGCCTGCAAAGCTGTCATATGCATATAGCTTCCGATAAAAGGATTTGCATCCTTTATCCTAAGAATTTCAGGAAAAAGATAATCATCTGGATCCAAATGTTTATCCATATCTTCGATAACTGCTTGTTTTGCTGTCTGTTCAAGATCTATCATTCTTCTGTTGGAATGTTTGCCTTTTCTTCAACCTTATGATAATCAGCTATGTTTATGTACCTGTCAAAACCAGGAAGCTTTTCCATTGACACACAAAGAAGTTTTGGAATTGCTTCTCTTGCAGCTGTTAATGATTCTTCTGAAAGATTATCCACACTGTCAAGAGCATAAGGTTGTTCTTTTTTCTGTACTCTTGCTTCAAGTTCTGCAATAAAAGGTTCTGTTCCTTGTTCACCCTGAAATTTAGGATAAATAGTGATAGTATTATATTTTACAATCGTTGTTGCTGATCCAACAAAAGCGCTTTTGCCTGAGAAGTGAGGACCGTAAACATTTATTGAAACATCATCCATCCCCCATAGCTCTTTAGTCAGTTCTCTTGCATCCCTAAATAAGTCTTGTGGAATATGACCATATTTCTCAAAACGCCTCCATCTTGTATAGTTCATGCCTCCTGCACGGCTTCCATCAGGCAGATGATCATCCCAATTTTCTGGCTTGTACATCCAGTCTCCTCCAGGTACGAAAAGATTAGTATGAGGCAACATCCCTGCATTGTTTATATGCACCATAAGACATCCCAATGCAAATATCTGCTTTACATCTGCTTCCTGAGGATTTTTCACAAAAGCATACTGCACAAAATAGGGTCCTTTCATAAATTCAAACAGATCATTAAGCTGCTCTGCATTCCTCATCTTTGCCATGTACTCGGCATCATCCTTGCGCCAGAATTCAACTTCCTCATTAGCAAGAAGTTCATCTACGACTTTTCCAACAGGATGTTCTAAAGAATAATCTATATCAAGTATCAATCTTTTGAATTGACTTCCTTGTGTTTCCTGGATATGATTATACAAAATATCAAAAACTACGTCAGAATCCACTCTTAACACCTGTTCGCCAAAAGAGTTTTTATGAGAATCAACAATTAGCTCAACTAATTCAGGATTATGCTCTATTATTTGGGTTTGTGATTGTGATTGTTCTTCTGTCATTTTAGTCTCCTTATAATCTTATTTTAATGTAGTTTTCTTCTAATCTATTTTCTTTGCAAACTCTACTGTATCAATATATTTATCAAAACCTGGCATCTTCTCTTTTGAAGTGCACGCGAATTTTGGATACATCTCTCTTGCTTTTGCAAGAGTATTTGGAGCAAGCATGTCTGCACCATCTATGAATAATGGCCAGTTGCCTCTTTCCAGACCTTTTGGTTCTCTTGATTCTCTTGATTCAATCTCTGCAATGAAAGCATCTGCTCCTTTTTCTCCTCTTAATTTCGGATAGACTGTAATTAAGTTACGGCATTGCCTTATCATCATAGATGTTTCTGCCAGCATATTAAGGAAAGCTGTCTTTCCTGAATAATCTAGACCATGAACATTTATTGTTGGAGCATTCTCATCAAGCATATCTGCTCCAAGATCCCTTGCCTGTGCATGCATCTCATTTGAAGGGAGACCATAAGAAGCCAATCTTTCCCATCTTGAATAGAACATATAGCCACCATCGCTTCCGTCAGCAAGTTTATCTGCTATATTATCAGGATTGCTCCACCAATCTCCGCCAGGAAGATATAGACGTGCATTAGGAAGTCCTGCACAATTATTGATATGAATCATAAGGCTAGTTAGTGCTCTAATCTGAGGAACAGAAGCTTCTTGTGGATTTTTTGCAAAGATATTAACACGATAACCTGCTTCTTCAAGAAGATCAAAAGGTTTATTTATGAAAACTGCATCAAGAATCCTTTGATGGGAGTCAACTTCATCAAGTTCATGGAATTTATCAGCATCTTTGACTTCTTGCATATCAAGTATATGTGCCATCGGCTGTTCAAGAGAATAGTCAACAGCCAAATTAAACATAACACCATCTGCCAAAAGAGGAGCATATTCTTCATGAATCAATTCTTTAACCGCTCGCATCGCAATATCAGAATCAACCCTTAATACCTGCTCTCGTAAAGAACTACGAAACTGTTGTCTGACAATATCCCTTACCCTATCACTTACTGATTCATCTCTTGATTCAGTTGTTGATTCATTTTTTACCAAACATACCACCAAAGAAACCTATAGCATTTGTAAGCAATTTACCACGGATATTAAAACGAGATTCACCTTCTATTACACCAAGACCTTTATCTCCGATAGAATTAATAGCACCAAAGAACTCAGAAGGATTTTCTGCGCTTACTGCTGAAGCAACATAATCAACTGGTGCGTCAGGATGATTTGAAACACTTACCAATATATTTTTTTGCATAGGAGTAAGAGCGTTCCAAAGATGCGCTATCTGCTCCTGTACTTGATATTTGAAATTATCGCATGCTTCATCAAGCTTTTTTGGAGTAAGAACATTCTCTTCAGGAGTGATTGCAGAATATTGCAAAAGTTCTCGCATAAGTCCTTGCTGAAGAAATGGAAATCCACCAGTATATTCTAACAATTTTTCTGGAAGGTCTTCCTTCACAGTATATCCCTTGAAATCAAATACATCTTTTTCTGCACTTGTTGCAAGACCTTGCATAAGATCTGAATCCTGGCAGATATGCACAAGATCCCTTGTCTCGCCAATATTAAATGGCACAAGCGGAACAAATTCAGTAGTATCCTGAAATCTTGAAACTTTCTTTTGAAGGTCTGCAAAAACATGTGGAAACATAGAATAACTAAGTGTAATATTTGTGAGCTGTTGGTTGAGATTACGAAGCAATCTTGCACTATCTTCATCTGCAAAAAGCCTATCTGTCTCATCAAGAAGTATGTATACATGCCTTCCTTCTTCTTTCAAGATATGATTATAATTGCCCAGCATTATCTGCAGATTGTCTTTATTACCAAAAGAACCTGCATCTGGAGAATTTATATTACCACCCCATGCATCATAGATCTTATTTGAGAGTTCAGCTGAATTTCTTCCAGAATCTGAGATATATATACATCTATCTGAACCTAATGAATTTCTTATATTCGTAAGCAGACTTGTCTTTCCCCATCTAGAGTATCCAAATACGATAGTGTGATTAGATGGATCTAAAACCTTGGAAAGCTCTTCTCTTCTACCGATAAAAGCATCGCCTTGAGCAGGCTTTCTCATCTGATATGGATTATATAAAGGCATATTGAGCTAGTTATTGAGGCATTTAAATATATTACCCCCTGATTACCATCAGCTAGTGATGATACAATTATATATATTGAATAGGGCTATTTTTGAGTATGAACCCATTATATGAGTGGTACGCTACTTTTCAGCAGACTATGCCTATTGTAAGGGTAACTCTTATAGCATTATTTCTGTTTCTTTTGTCAAGTACACTTCTTGGTTTTATCAGGAAAATAATGCTTAAAAAGACAGGCAAAAAGAAGCATGCTGTATCAAGCATAAAACTTTTCACCAGAGCTATCAATTATTTCATATTTGTTGTAATAATAATATCAGCATTCATATCAATTGCAGGATCATGGCAAGGACTTGGTGTCATGATTGGACTCTTATCAGCAGCACTGGGTTTTGCACTTCAAAGACCGATCACAGGAATTGCTGCCTGGATTATGATAATATTCAAACGTCCTTTTGAGATTGGAGACAGGGTAATTATAGGAGATAAGAAAGGAGATGTAAAGGACATCACTCTTGCTCATGTCTATCTTGAAGAGATAGGAGGTACAATAGAGAGTGAGGAGAACTCTGGGAGAACTGTAATAATACCAAATCATTATCTCTTCGAATACAGCATAATAAATTATACATTACAAAACGATTATGTTCTTGATGAAGTCGTTACAACTGTAACATATGAGAGCGATCTTGATTTAGCATGTAAAATAATATTAAAAGTTACAAGAAGACTTACAAAAGATTTCAGGAAAGTCATGGGTATGGATCCATATGTGAGAACATTTTTCAGAGATAGTGGCATAGATATATATGTAAGATATTATACTCCTGCAAGAGAAAGGCAAAAAGTTGCAAGTGAAATAACACAAAGCCTATTTCGAGACATAAAAAAGACAAAAAGAGTAGAGATTGCATATCCTCACACAGAGATAGTATTCAAAGATAAGAAAATTTTTAAGAAAAAACGTTGATCTAAATGGCATTGGAATTATTTTTAAGCATACTTTCACTTCTTTTAACTGTATATATTATATCTTTCATAATACTGCTTATGCTTGAAAATCGGGACCCTGATAAGACAATAGGATGGATTTTAGTTGTGACATTCTTGCCTGTTATTGGTCTTTTCATCTATTTTCTATTAGGACAAAATTGGCAAAAGAAGCATTTCATCAAACATTTTCAGACAAAGACGCTTCGTTCCATGCTGAAGAAAAGAGAATTTTATACAAAAAGAACAATCAGCAAGATTGCAAAAAAAGAAATTGATTCTGATCTTGAACAGAAGATGATCAATAATATCAGAAGAAGTGTAGGTTTTAGCCTGACATCAAGAAATAATGCAAAATTTTTCTCAAACGGATCAAAAAAATTCAGAGCATTATTTGCTGAACTTAAGAAAGCAAAAAAATACATACATCTGGAATATTATATAGTAAAGAATGATCAATACGGAGAAGTACTGCGTGATATATTAATTGAAAAAGCATTACAAGGCATTGAAGTAAAAGTAATGCTTGATTTCTATGGATCATTCTTTTTTCTCAGAAGAAATCAGATAAAAATGCAAAAAGCAGGAGTAGACATCCATAGCTTCTTCAATCCATTAAGACTGTTGCAATACCATAAGACAAACTATAGAAACCATAGAAAGATTGCAATAATAGACGGTAAAAAAGCATTCATAGGGGGCATGAACATTGGAGAAGAATATGCAACAGGTGGAAAAAGATTCTCTTCATGGAAAGATTTTCATTATATGGTTGAAGGAGAGATTGTACATCAATTACAAACAATATTTGTCTATGATTGGTATCTTGCAAGAAATGAGAGCATAATAAAAAAGATGTATTATCCTGGATACAGCAAAACAAGACTAAAACATAATCTTATACAGGCAGTCTACTCTGGGCCAGAGTCCAAAGATGAACCAATCAAGCATACATACTTTCTCATGATATCAAATGCTAAAGAAAGTATCCACATAACAACACCATATTTCATTCCTGATGAAAGCGTTAATATGGCACTCAAGAATGCTGCAATGTCAGGAGTTGACGTCAAGATCATCGTCCCATCAAAATCAGATCATTTTGTACCTATACCATTTCATGCCTCAAGAACATACTTTGAAGAGCTTTTAGAAGCGGGAGTGAAATTCTATGAATACAAACCAGGATTCATGCATGCAAAATCAATCATAGTCGATAGTATGGTAGCAAGCGTTGGAACAGCTAATCTGGATATAAGAGGATTTCAAGTAAATTTTGAAGCAAATATCGTAATATACAATAAGAGCGAAGTAGAGAAAGTAGAAAAAGAGTTCATAAGCATGATATCTGAGAGTAAAGAGATAGATCTTGATAATTTTAGAAAAAGAAAAATCAGCCTGAAATTAAAACAGTCTATTGCAAGATTATTCAGTCCTATATTGTGATTTCTATTATAGATGCAATAAAGTAGATGCAATAAAGAAAATAATTAGAAATTTATTGAGTCCAAATATGCTTGGAAAGACGCTCTAAAACTTGGTACGAATTGTTCTTTATCTTTATTAAGCATATCTTGAATCTTTTTTAAAGAAATAAACTGTACAGATGATACTTCGTGTTTATCAATCTTAAAAGGACCATTATGTGTGCAAGAATAAATCTTAACATGTTCTTTATCTATATCTCCACTCTCATGATTCTCTTCATATTCTAGATTTGCTATAAACTTCAAATCTGCTTCTATACCTATCTCTTCTTTCATCTCTCTTTTTGCACCAGCCTCATAAGACTCATCCTTTGCAATATGACCTGATGCTGATTCACATAATTTAGAAGGATGACGACTCTTTCTTTTTGCTCTCTTCTGAATCAATACGTCTCCATCATCATTGAATACAAATATTGATGCAGACCTATGCCAAAGACCTTCCCTGTGACATCTACTTTTCAGACCATCACCTATCTTATTATCTCTAAAATCCACAATATCTACTACTTCGTCTGGCATATGATTAATAAAAAATAGATTTTTTATAAATTTAATGCAAAAATAAGCACAATCCATAGGACATAGTAGGACAAAGCTTAAATAGAGCTTAATCTAAGCTTATCATATGCTGCTTAAATGGATAAGATTAGAGAATATCAGAAGCTATACTTCTGCAGAGTTGAAGTTTCCAGAAGGTGCCACACTACTCTCTGGAGATATAGGATGCGGTAAATCTACAATACTTCTAAGCATCGAATTTGTTCTTTTCGGACTTATTAAAGGAGAGATTTCTGGAAATACCTTGCTTAGAAAAGGAGAAAAACAAGGTTGTGTTGAGCTATGTTTCAGTCTTGGAGATGATGAAATAGTCATCAAACGTATTCTTAAGAAAAAAAGCACAGGCATAAGCCAAGAATCAAGTTACATAATACTAAACGGTGTAAAAAAAGAAGCAGCACCTGTTGAACTTAAAGCAAAAATACTCGAGCTTCTTGGCTATCCAATGGATATGCTCAACAAGAAGAATCTTATCTACAGATACACCGTGTATACACCTCAAGAAGAGATGAAGAGGATAATATTTGAAAGCAAAGATGAAAGGCTCAATACACTCCGAAAAACATTTGGTGTTGAAAAATACAAACGTGTAAGAGAGAATTCTGCACTTGTCGTAAAGAAGATGAAAGACGAATGCAAAAGAATTGAAGGAGCTATCTCTGATCTTGATGCAAAAAAGAATCTTAAGAAAGAGATCAATGATAAGATAGAAGGTATTGATAAGGAGATGAAGCCACTGAATGATGAGAAGCAGAAAAAAATAGGAGAAGTGGATAATTCAGAGAAGAGTTATGATGTGAAAAAGAAACTATTGCAAGAATATAATGATTATAAGAGCAAGATTGCAAAATATGATTCTGAAATGCAAAGTATAATCAAGCAAAAAGAAGAGAATAATATCTTGGTAAGCAAGATAGAAGACGAGCTTAAGGAAATTGAAGTGAAAGATATTGATGTTTCTCAAAAAGACAATCTTGAGAAAGACATTTCTGAAAGAGAGAGTAAGTTGATTGGTTTAAGAGAAAAACAGTCTGGTGTAAATGAAAGAGAGATACACCTTAAGAAAAGTGTTGAGAATGTAAATAATTTTCTTGAGAAGAACAAAGGAAGTATTGATAAGAAAGAGAAACTGAATAATGCTGTACTGAAAGCAAAAGAAGAATTATCAGATAAGAGAGTTATTCAGGAAAATATTGAGAAAAAGAATCAAGAACTTCTTGTGATTGAGAAAGAGATATCTAGTGTACAACAGAAGATTGAGATGAGTAATGGTATAATAAATAAGATGAGCAAACTGGATGATTGTCCACTTTGTCTTCAGAAAGTAGACCATAACCATAAACAAGGCATAATTGAGAAGGAGAACAAGAATGCAAGCGACTTTCAAAAAGAAATTGATGAGAAGAATTCTAAGAAAGCAGGCATTGTTGATGAGATAGTTGAACTAAAAAAAGAGATTATCAAAATTGAAGAGCAAGAGAAGAAGATTAGAGAACAAGAATTGGAATTAGAACAGCTTAAACAGATTGAAAAAGAGATAATAGAGAAGAAAAAAGAATTGAACGAACTTCATAATGGGATTGAGCTTGTTGAAAAAGATAAAAAAGAACTAAAAGATATTAATCTTGCAGAGTATGAGAAAAATATCATTGCATTAAAAGAGAAATATAAGGTCATAGTCGAACAGATAAGCAAACTGAAGTTAAAAGAAGAAAAAGAAAAGAATATGAAGAATTTGATTACAAGGAATGATGAAATAAAGAACAGAGTGATGGACATAAATAAGATCAAGCTTGATATGAACAAAGATATTGTAAAATTCAAAGATATTGATGAGATTGTTGTTAGGGCTGAAAAAGAACTCATGGAAAGAAAAGAAGAATTGAAGAAAATAGAATTACAGATAGCTGAGAAGAATACAAGAAAAAACAGCCTGAAAGAAGAAATCCAAAGGATGGAAAAAGAGATAGCTGAGAAAGAAAAACAAAAGATGCTGATGAATAAGAAAAGACAATATATAGACTGGATAGATAAATCATTTGTTGAGATAATTACTATAATTGAAAAAAATATACTTGGAAGCTTGTATAATGAATTCAATGCACTCTTCCAGGAATGGTTTGACATACTTATTGAAGATGAACTTATAACATCAAAACTAGATGATGAGTTCACACCAGAAGTACAGCAGAACGGTTATGATATAGAGATAGAAAATATGAGTGGAGGAGAGAAGACTGCACTGTCTTTGGCTTACAGACTTGCACTCAACAAAGTAATCAATGACATAACTACTGAAGTCAAGACAAAGGATCTTATAATACTTGATGAGCCAACAGATGGATTTTCTGAACAACAGCTGGACAAGATAAGAGATGTACTGGAAAGGCTTGATATGAAACAAGTGATTATCGTAAGCCATGAGAACAAGATTGAGAGCTTTGTTGACAACATAATCAAGATTTCTAAGGAAGAGCATGTGAGCAAAGTTTTAGCTTAGATTTTCTTTTAATTATAATTTATTGCATGACATAGTCTGTCTAGCCACCGTATTGGTGGCGTTTCTCATCTATAAATCAACTAAATAAGTACACATTATACATCCAAAGATTTATTAAGGGACAAATAACTTCGTTTAACTGGTGGTAGACTATGAAAGATACTAATATAATAAGTTTAATCGTTGCTCCAAAAGAGGTTGATGAAAAACCAGCTAGCCTGGATGATACAGTAGATAATGGTGATGATCCATTATTAGCAAGTGGACAAAGGATGAGTGAAGCCCTAGCAGAGGGTAATAAAGTTATAATAAAGAAAAGATCAGGACAATATCCTCATAATACAATGGGTGGAAGTCCTCAGATTGGCAGAAGAGTAACTATAAGGATTAAAAGACCGACAAGCCCTATGACAGGAAGAGATAAAAGAACTTCTTATGATAATGCTGTAGAAAACAGTAAAGAATTCGATTATATTGCAGCTGTAGGAACTGTTTTTGAAGGTGAAAAAGGACTTGAGTACAATCTTGATGATATGGTAAGAGTTGATCCACTAGATATAAGAGATTTTGTAAAAGACCATAGAGGATCAAAAGTAATTGCAACTGTTCCATCACAAGCAGTATTCCCAAGATATGTTAAAATACCGCCAGTTTCTAAAGATAAAATAATCCAGATTGTAAGGTATGAAGCTGAACAGAATGTCCCTTTCCCAATTGAGGAAGTATTGTGGGGATATAAACTGATAGATAATGGTGGAGAGGATAGACTAGATGGTCTTGGTCTTATGCTTGCAGCTGCAAAGAAAGACAACATACTTCCTTTCTTCGAAGGATTAAGACTTCAAGGAGTAGCAGAACCAAATGATGCAATCGGACATCTTTACAAACAAAGGATTACACCTGACGATAAGGATGTTATTGTACTTACAACTGATGAAAGAGCAACAACGTTTACCGTAGTTAACTATGAAGGTACAAGATTCTCAAGAAGCATACCTATTCCAGGGTATCTTGATGAGAAAAGCAATAAAGAGACTATAGCTCAAAGCCTAAATGGTGATGAGAGACAGGCATTATATGATATTGAACTTAATAGCCCAGAAGCTAAACCTCTTTTAGAAAGTGCAAATAAAAATGCTGCAACAAGGCTTTATGCAGAGATCAACAGAAGCATCAACTTTGCAAGATCACAACAAGGAGCAGATCCAACAAAAGTATGGATCCCTCATCAACAGATGGCTGATAATTTGAAGCCTAAATTCAATAATGGTGGAGGATATGCATACCCTATTGAAGTACAGTCAGCATATGATAATTTCCATACTGAAGTTGACGATCTTGATGAATCTGGAAGAGAACTTTTAGCAGCAGCAGCACTTATGTCATTTCCAAATGGAATTGATATAATGCAAAGCGATCCAAAAGCTTACGGCAAGGGACTTGGTCAAGTAATGATGAGAGGACTCGGTCATACAATGTATGGTGCTGGCAGAGTACTTGCATTCCCTGGAAAAGTATTGAGCTTCCTACCAGATAAGCTTGCTGAACTTGGTGATACTTACAGAAGGTAATTTTCTTCAGTTACCTCCAATTCTTTTTTTGTTTTATTTTTTTGATTTTGTTTTCTGAGATTATCATTTCCAAGAATATTTCTCCATTTATTCACTCCTTTTTGGTGGTAACATACCAAAAGATTTATAAAGTGATATTGGACTAGGTTCAATATGGCTGAACTTATTAATCTTGAGAAACTTCTTGAGAATGGGGTTGGACAGTACAAAGTTTCTGAACTTATTGGAGAAGGTAGATTCATCAATGCTTACAGAGGACATCACAGAGAAGTTGAAGGAAGAACAGTTGCAGTGAAAATACCAAAAGATAGAAAAGACATCTGGAGACTAAGACAAGAGGCACAGATTTTCGCTCAAGTAGGAGGTCACCAGAATATTGTTGAAGTATATGATTTTGATATGAGAGGAGATTATCCTCACGTTGTAACAGAGTTTTGCGATTCATCTGTCAAACAGATGCTAGATAGCAAAGGCACATACAAATGGAATGATGCTGTTGACACAACAATGAAAGTTCTTGACGGACTATCATTTATACATACAAAAGGAATCGTACATGGAAATGTAAAGCCTTCTAATATACTATTAAAAAATGGAATTCCAAAACTAAGTGACTTTAATTCTAGAAAACATATGACCAGCGAAGGTAATGTCAATATAGGAGATATGGAAGCAGATGCTGATCCTACTGACCTTGATTACTGCACGCCTGAACACAGGAAAAATCAAACACTGATGCCACAGTCAGACATATTCCAAGCAGGACAATTACTATATGAAATGATAACAAACAAGAAATTCAAAGACAGCGACGATAAAGTCTCAAGCTTTGGCGCACCTAAATGGGTCGAAGGAATCATTGAGAAAGCAACCATGAAAGATGCAACAAAGCGTTATAGAGATGCTACTGAAATGGCTGGAGAATTAAGAAAGGGAATCGAAGGAAAATTTGATGAGCCTGGCGCTGTTGAAAAGTTAGGAAAAGGAGTAGCAAATGCAGGCAAAGAAGCAGGGCACGCTCTTGGAAGAGTAGGTGGAACTTTACTTACTGGACTTAAATATGCCGGACTTGGAATAACTATCCCTTTATGGGGGCCTGCTAAATTAGCTGGAAGTATATGGGATGACTGGGCACCAGAAAACCAAATATTGGCTGCAGTGATATTCTTAGGATACTATGGCGGAGCAATAGTAGGTGGAGGCATAGCAAATGAGAAATATCATGAAGCCAAAACAAAAAAAGAGCTTGCTGCAGTCATAGAACAGGCTCCAGAAAATATGCATGTAGGACACATAAGTGAAGATGGGAAAAACTATCAAACATTTAACATGAAAGAATTATTGAATGATGAAAGAACATATAGAACAATACCTATAACACAGCCTATTGAAAATGTACTTGGTACAAGACAAGGAAGAGTATTATATGTTGGCACAACTAAAGTTGAAGCTGATGAGAAACTCATGGATAAAATAAAAGATAGAACATTCTCACAGATATATTCTATGGATTTAACAACTGGAGAAGTTGTAGCGATGATTGATTATTCACAAAAAGGCACTAGAGAAGAAACAAACGGTCAGCTTTTCCAAGAGACACGTATGATAGAGAATGGTGAAAATGCACCAACTTTCCTTGTGAAAATGCAGGAAAAATGGTATCAAGCAAGAGAAGGCGGATTTGTTCCTCAAGGAGCAGTAGAAATCCCTCCTCAGAAAAACTATGCACAAATACCAGGAAGTGATTTTGTATTCAACCAAGATGGATTTGATGAAAACATACTACAAGTTGAACATGAAGGACAAACATTTGGAGACATAGAATTAACTAGAGGAAAGAATCCTATTGTGTTCATGATGGCTCAAGATGTATTGAAGACTGAGTGAAATCCTTTATAATTCTTTGATTATTTTATTGATTATTTTATTGATTATTATATTGATTAATTTGATTAATATTTTTGTTTCTCTATTATTTATTTTTAATATTAAAAATAATTAAAAAAGACGAAATATTTATATAATAGTACTACTAAGTAGTAGTTAATATGACTAAAGACCATATACGTAGAGTGGGTTTGAATGCAAGAAGCCTAGATGATTTCTTCAGATATGCAAAACTAGATGGAATCAACCTAATAGAGATCAACCCAGGAGCTTTTGACAAGAACGGAAGCGACATGATATGGACATATAATAAAGGCATATGGAAAATCAATAGGGATGTTGCAAAAAGGATTCAAGATACAGCAGGAGAACATGACATCCAAGTACAATTGCACATCCCATACGAAGAGACTAACGATCCAACTAAAGAAAAAGGACTTTGCCAGGCTGTTAAGGGACACCACCAAGCCCTACTTGACAGGTATAAAATGCTTAATGACCTTTTATCTGAATATTCTATTGGAAAGGTCATTACTACGCATCCCCCATCATATCTCCTAAAAAATGGACCTGTCTGCAGCCTGGCCCAGGCCCTTGAATCAGGAAGACAATTCTATTTTGCACTTGATGAAATGATCAAAGAACAAGGATTTGGATTTAAAGTAGGTATTGAAAATGTTTCTGATCCTAAGAACCACCATGCAGAAGCAGGTTATGATATTGCACATCTAAGAGATCTACTTGGTAACACTGAAGAGATCGGACTCACTGTAGATGCAGGACATAGGCTTCTTGCAAAAAACATGTCAGTCAGCAGGATGTTTGCATTAGCACCGATTGTAAATCTTCATTTTCATTCTAATCCAGGAGAGTTCACTCCAGAAGATTTCAGGGATGACCAACATAATTTTGCAACTGAAGAAAATCTCCAGTATTTTGGAACATATATCAGATCCATAAGAAGATATCATATTCCTGTAATATGTGAAACTGGAACACATTTTAATGCAAGCGACGCTGCTATTGTAAAATATATTTCTAATCTAAGGATGAGGCTTAGCTAAATGAAACACAAAATAAGCATATCTGTGGACGAAGAAACATTGCTTAAGATAAAAGAAGCAATGAGAGAAGGTAGATTCAGAAATAAATCCCACGCTTTTGAATATGCAATTCACGAAATTCTGAGAAGAGATCCAGAGACATTACAAGATGAATCTTTATTAAAATATTAAGAATAATTGAATTCTAAAAAGTAGTTGAGTTTTAAAAAATAATTCTAACAGTAGAATCATTCAAATACTGCAGAAAATATCCCATAAGAATCCATACCAAGTATTATCTTGCCATCAACATCAATGACAGGAGTACCATACTGCATTGTCTTCACTACCATCTCATCTCTCGCCCTAAGATCAGTTAGTACATCTTTAAATTTAAATGTTATTTTTTTCTCTTCAAATATCTCTTTTACCCTTTCAGTCCAAGGACACTCTTCAACACCGTACACAATAATGTATTTTTTCATGTATATATGCTTAAATGAGGGGTTAATAAAGATTACTGAATTCCAATATAACTATTAATAGGACTATTTCAAAAACTTTAAATAAAGAGGAATCAGAGGAAAGGATATGGAATTGGGAATAGACTGCGGAGGAAGCAAGACTAAAGCAGTGGTTGTCAGCAAAGATGAAGTTATTGACCATGTCATTGTCAAGAAGACTTCAACCAAAGAAGTGCTATTCTCAGTGATTGATGATTTGGTCAAGAAGCATAAGAAGATAGATTTTATTGGCATTGGATTTCCAGCTGCTGTAAAAAATGGCAAAGTAGATGTAGTCAATAACATACCTAGCTGGAACAAAACAGATATAGAGAAGAAAGTAAAGAATAAATTTGGAATAAAATGCAAGGTTGAGAATGATGCAAACTGCTTTACACTAAATGAGGCACTGCTAGAAGAGAACAAAAAATATAATATTGTATTTGGCATCACACTTGGCACAGGACTGGGAGGAGGAATAATTATTAATCATAAGATTGTCAGCGGGACAATAGGCGCGGCTGGTGAGATAAATAAAATACCCTATAAAGGAAAGACTTTAGAAGATTATACAAGCAGAAAATTCTTTATGAGAAACTATAAGAAAGAACCCTTACATATCTTCAGAAAAGCTGAACTTGGAGACAAGCATGAAAAGAAAATAATAGCAAGTTATGCAAAACATCTTGGAGTAATGCTATCAATTGTTGTCAATACTGTTGATCCAGATTGCATTGTATTTGGAGGAAACATAAGCAAATCTTTTACTCATTTTGAAAAAGAGATGAAAAAAGAATTGAAAAAACATGTATATCCAAAAGCATTTGAGAATGTTATAATTAAAGCTTCTAAAGCTGAGCATGGACCAAGTTTAGGTGCTGCTAGGTTGAAATCATTATAAGTCACTATAAAATAGTCATATATTTTTATTAATGATAGTCTGAATTATGCTAATATGAGTAGTAATAGGCTTAGAAATATCTATATATTGATGACTGATGAATTCAGATCACTTGAACATATAAAATCATTCTTTCTGATAATACTAAGCATAATCATCACTCTTTTTATTGCTTTTAAATCCAAATTTGTACAATTGGCATTCTTATTCGGAAAAAGCAGACTACAAGAAGCAAGTGCTTCATATGCTATAGAACAGATGATTAATGCTATGAAATATTATTATCCTATGGTTTCTTATTATGTTCTTGGCATGATATTACCTATAATATGCATGATGATAGTATATGACGCAGTATATCGTGATCTTGAAGATGAAAGAGTAAGAATGCTTATTACAAAAGTAGGCAGGATGGATTATTTATTATCAAAATTATTTTCCAGGTTACTTATATTGATTACAAGCCTGATAATAATAATGCTGTTTGTAATGTTCTTCTCTTTCTTTGAAGTTGGAAAAGTATATCTTGGACTTACATTATCATTGTTTTTCTCCCTTATGCTTATGATTATATTTTTGACTACTGTTTATCTATTAATATCATGTTTTGCAAAAAACCCATTATTAATATCAATACTTTTTATTTTTGTATCATCAATCCTGCTTGCACTTAATAGTACAAAAGCATTCTCATTTTATACATATTTCACCATGAGTATATTTAGCACCAGAACAATATCTTTCTTTATCTCTGGAAGCATGATGTTCTTTATGGCAAATGTATTCTTTTTCAACAGGAAGAGGCTATGATAATAAATGAAGATTAACATCAAAGACATCCATCTGAAAATAGGAAGGAAGAAGATCTTAGATGGGATTAACTTTGACGTAGATGGTAAGATAGCAATTGTCGGACCTAATGGCTCTGGAAAGACAATGACACTCAGTGTACTTTCTCAACTTACAAAAGTAAAACAAGGCGAGATGACAATTGGAAAATCTAAAAATCTTCTAAAAGATGAAGACTTCAAACAAAAACTAGGTGTTATGATACAAGAAGGTAATTTTGATCCTGACAAGAAAGTTAGACAGGAGATGAGACTGATACAGGAACTGAAGGATGACAAAAGAGATCTTGGAAGACTACTAAAAAAGTATATGATAGATCCTGACATGATGATAAGAAACTTACCTCATGGGAAATACAAAATACTTCTTGTACTTCAAGCACTCATGGGCAAGCCTGAACTTGTTATTCTTGATGAGCCATTTTCTGGACTCGATATACTTAACAGGAAAATAATAGAGAAAATGCTTAAAGACCATAAAGGCAAAATCCTGATAACTACGCATTTAATGACTGAGATTAAAAATATATGCAATGGTGTTGTGTTCATAAAGCAAGGAAAAATAATCCAAAAGAAAAATATGAAGCAAATAAAGAACCTTGATAAATATTATATCAAGCTGTTCAAATAAAATTGTTCAAATAAAACTGCTCAAATAAATATTATTTCTATTGACTGATTATAATTGATAAATATAAATTTAGAATCAGTTTAGAATCATATAAAAGAATGACTGCAATTCTGTTTGAATGTCATAGATACTGGAGGACTTATATTTGATTCTGATATATTTGTCAGATATATCTTGTCTCTGCAACTATAATATATCTCTCCAAAATTATTGAAAGGATCGCAGTATGGATTTAATGCTTTTGATAAAGATAAAGTGCATTTGAACCCATCCTCAAAAGAATAATAACCAGAATCACAGATCATATCATAATCCATATCAAGATAATCTTCACCTACAAAGCTTGCTTTGCATTCTACTGGTTCATTCATGAGAATCTCCATATCAATAGTAGGATGATAATAATCATTATTAGCTATTTTAGTACCTGGTTGAGGAAGAGGAATATTATTGTCTTCTGCTATAAAATATGTTACAAAGAAATCCTGCTCATTTTCATTACCATATTCATCTATACAATTGAAGAAAGTGTACGCTTGATCTGTAGTCAAAGCTATGGAATATTGCTGGATGTAAATATCAAGCGTATCATACATATCTTCCATCAAAGGTTTTATTTCATCATTATAATAATCCATTGTCTCATTTATTCGTGTAAGCATGTCATCTAGGTCACTGTCGCTGACACCTGGTGTACCATATAATGTATTTACTGCAGAAGTGAGATTATACACTAAAATATTTAACTGTTGATCTATAAAAGCAGGATCTGACATTTGAATTAGATCTGCCATGTCTAGAATTGTATTTATGTCATCTAACATGTATTCACTAGAAAGAGCATAGATAGTAAACTGATGTTCAATATTGAAACCTGCCTCAGGAGTTGATATTGTAAAATCAAGATCAAAAGGAAAATCTTGATAAGACACAGGAAGAAGTCCTTTCTTGCATTGTGCTGGTGATGAAGTATTAAATTTCACATAAATAGGACTGAATGAAGATACTGATTCTGAAATTTGTTTTCCTTTAATATCTGGTGTTGCAAAATAAGCATCACCTGAATCAATATTATAACCAGCTACATCAAAAGTCCAATCAAGAATAGTTAAAGGGATTGGAGAAGTGCTTCTCTCTTTACACTGCCCATAACCATTGTTATCAATGTAAAATAGACAATTATTTCCTGTACTCCTGCATCTGTATTCTGTACAAGGAATGTCTCCCCTGAAACATGTTGAACAGTCTCCATCTTCATAAGATTTGAAAGGATAGCAAAGAGTAAAATGTCTAGTATGATATGATATATCCCCATCAAGTGCATATTCAAGCAAGAGATCATCAGCATCAAGAGATTCTATCCAATCAATATATTCTCCAACCCTATCACCCATATCATCAAAAGTACAATCAGTACAATCAAAATCGCTCTCATCAAAATTCTCTTTTGAATAGGTGAATGGTGAGAGTGTAAGATCAGGATAGTTATTACCAAGATATTCTGGAGGAAGTAGTATTGCTGTATCTGGACCATCAGGATGATCATATAAATCAGTAGTCATGAAAGAAAGATTCCCTATATTACCTCCTACTGTGTAATATTTCCCACAATCACCTAAACGTTTGCATTGTAACATTGATGTCTCAGACCATATCTGAGGGCATGATGCACCATCACAATCCATCCATTCATTATTCATCTGACAGGCTTCCATACCTTGATTTGCCCACCACATAAATCCAGGTGAAACTTCTGGGACACATCTTATCCTTGCATCCCCATTATAATTGTTCTTGTTAAAATCTGACGAATATTCTATCCAAGAGCAATCTCTTTTTGAATCGTCTTCACAAGTACTCTGGCTTGTCTGTCCAGCACAAGTCTTCCATCTATTAGGTCTACACATTGCATTTGTTCCAGAACCATCTGAAACACACATCTCTTCTCTGAAATCCCTGCATTCTTCTGTATAGATAAATCCATTTATACATGACTTCTTGTAATGACGTGTGCCAACAAAATCCATACCTTCACCAGTAGGACCATCATAAAGACACCATTCTTGACCATGAGTATAGAGTCCACAGCCTGCACAATCAGTCCCATTGCAAATAGGATAATAATCAGTAAGAGGATCATTGCATTCATCTAAACTAGAAACATATCCTGAACATTTTGCAGATTCTGGATTATAAAAACAGGTATCCCCTTCCTTGCAGAGTCCATTTTCAGGCGTTGTTATCTTCTCATTCATAAAATCAGAGATAGTGTCTGTTCCTTCAATCGCAAAATTCAATTCTACCCTTTTTTTTGTCTCATTACTTATCTTTACAAGATTATAGACAGTATCTGGATAAGTCTTATGCTTATTGATCCTTATTTCTGCACTATAATCTTTCATCCATTGATCCTTGTCAAAATAACCATATTGTATTTCCTCATTGAGTATCATATTCGCAATATCATACACCCGTCCAACAGGAATATCAAGCTTTACGCTATACTGTGATTGCTGAAACTTAAATTCGCCTTTCCGTACAGTAAGTGGCCTGGTTAAATATATAATCAAATCGCGAGGACCAACAGCAGTCTCCACAGATAGTGCTCCTTGAGTAATACTATAGCCTTGATTTTCATACGATGAAAGATCAATGCAACTCTCAATTATAGGTTTGATATGTTTAGTTATTTCTAATTCCAGTTTTGGCTTTGAGAATATCTGATTCTTGCAACCATTTATGGAGGAATATAAACACCATTTATTGTAATGAATCCCATTATAAAGAATATCATTACTCATATTTAATTCACCACCATTTTTTACAATTTCTAGAATAGTTGGTTCTGCAAGAAATACACAGCTTTCAATCGTCCTGATAATGGTGTTGGCATCAAGATCTACTTTTGCTACATCACCTGTACCTCCCCTGACAGAGTCATCTCTTAGTGCTACAAATGTAACTACAGTCAATGCTAATAAAAACAGAATACCTAAAGTTATGAATAAAGCTAACTGTGACTTCTTCCCTAGTTTCCTTGTTTTATAATTATCTCTATGTGTCATCTTTTAGCTGTGTCTTATTCCCCACTATAATCAGGATTTAATATGTAACATGATTTCTTTGTCTTCTCAGAGACGATCTCATTGCACATCTCATAATTATTCATATCTATCACATAACTGATATAGCAAAAGTCCCTTGCAGCAACATCTCCTATTTCTGCACAATACCAATAATTATTAGTTGTCTTTGAAAGTTGCTGGAAACAATTATCAACCAACTTTGCTTCAGTAAAATTCTTACAAATTTCGGCAGCAGTGATATAATCTTCAGGATTACTAGATAATGCATAATATTTTGCTTCTTCTATCTTTTCAAGGATATATTCTTGTTCATCTAACTCTTGCTGTACTGCATCAACGATGTCATCACTAGGATGGTCATCGTTTATGTTATCATCAGAATCAAGGGGTTCATCAGAGTCGTCATCATCAGGTTCTGAGATTGGTTCAACTGGCTCAGGTTCAGGTGGGATTGGTTCGTCAGGCTCATCTGGTCCATCATCAGAGTCATTTACGTTGTCTTCAGTATTATTAATAGGAGGAATTGTTATCTCAGTAGAGTCATTCACCTCTGTCTGATTAACAATAAATTCATTTATGATATCAAAATAAAGACTTCGTGCTGTTGCTTTTTGATCATTACCATAAGTAATTTCAGAGAAGAGATAATATTTCCCAGAAGGAATATCTTTTGGTATCACTTGTGTAATATAATCGTTTTGTACATTTGAAATAGCATAAGTTTTCTCCCATTCCATAACATTCTCTTGCTTTGCATTGTATATGATATAATTTATGAATATATCAAACTGATTATTTGTTCCCCTATTTGTATAACGTGACTGGAATTCTACGTTAGATCCTGCATTAAATTGGCCTTTGTTAAGCTGAATTTCATAATCAAGAAGAAATTCCTCACCATTATTCTGTGTGAAAAACATTATGGAAGAAACACTAAGCAATACTATAAAAAACATAAGCATAAACATTAAAGTGCCAAGTGAAAGGCTATGTGTATGTTCAACTTTCATCACATTTCCATTCTGAGATATGCCCTGCACTGGATTTGAGTCTGATTGTTGTGGTTGAGATTGCGAAGGAGATTGTGATTGAGAAAAGGATTGTGGTGGTGAGGATTGAGAAGATGATTGTGATTGAGATTTTAACTGAGGTTGTGGTTGTGATTGAGGCTGTACAGCAATCTTATCCTGAGCTGAAACATAGTCAATCACTTCATTAATGAATAAAGGATTAAAACCCTGAGGAACTAACTGCATCACAATATGATTTCTCTCATCCCCTTTATGTAGTAGAAAACGTACTTCGTTTATCAGTTTGTCTCTAATATCATTTGACTGAGGCATTTTCATTAAATATATTGAATATTCTTATTCAATCTTTTGCGAGTATTCTTCTATCGCTTCTGGCGCATGCTTTCCAATCTCTTCTAGTTGCCTACAAGACTGAACATAATAATCATCTTCTATCTTATCACATACTGAGAAATCACCTTTAAGTGCAAAGCGCATATAACAGGAATCTCTTCGCAGGCCAGAAATAACCATACTGCATAATTTTGCATTCTCCATCACTTTTGACATCTTAATATAACATTTGTCCTTTGATCTTTCCTCACTAATATGCCTACACACCATCTCTTCATTTGAATCCTGTGCAATCTCATAAAAACATTCATCCCTATAATATGAGAAGATTATTGCATCACAAAGCGCTGAAGCCTGGTTCACATCTGTCTTTGAAATCTCTTTGATTACTTCAATCTGTTCAGTAAGAGGAAGATTATCATCAACAAGCTCCAAATTAGGAGTTATCGTATTATTAAAATAATCAGTTCTCCCTTGTTCATTACAATCTTGTTCACAAGTCTCTTCAGACTCATCTAGTTCACAGATATTATTCCCGCAACATGGAACAATATCTTCATAAACAGGGATATAATTTGTATCTGAACCGCATTTATCTATAGTACAATCATTCTCATCGTCATAATAAATAGGACATTGCCTGATGCACGCTTTACAAGGCCCACCACAATCTATTCCTTCTTCGTCCTGATTCTTTACATTATCATAACAGCTCTCTTGCAATGGTTGCTGCTCTTCAGATTGAATCATAAATGAACTGGTCTTTATTCCTGTCTTTCCACCATAGCTTATTTTTGCCTCAACAGAATATGTACCTGGCTGAAAATTAGGATAATCTGCTATTATCTCTTTTGAAGAATCTGATGTGAGCAATGCATCTTCACTCATTGTATGCACGGTCTTTCCTGAACTATCTTTGATATTATAAATCAACCTTACTGAAACTGTAGAATCTCCTTCTAGCTTGAGTACTCTAGTAAAACTAACCTGTTCATCTTCACTAAATGAAACCTGAGAAAATTCGAGAGTAAAATCAACATTTGATTCTTCAGGTCCTTGAGAAGAAAAGAATAAGAAAAATCCAAGCCCTAAAATGAGAATTACAAGAAATGCAATGATAACAATGAAATTAACATGTTTAGTCTTGTCACCAGGATGATTTGCAGAATTATGTGCATAAATCTGGCTAATACACTCATTAATACTTTGCTGATTATAACCTTTCTGAAGTAGGAAATTCGTTACATCTTGAACTGAAAAACCCCTCTTCAGCTGGCTTTTTATGTAGCTTATTAGAGCTTCATCTACCATAAACTACTTCTAGAGATAATGAGTTTATAAAGATGTGTTTTTACTTATAAGGAGAAAACTAGTTTAACCACACTCTTCAGAAGAACCAATCACCATACATGCTTTTGAGAAATTACGTGATGCAGGAAAAGACCAAGATGTACCCACATCACTATTATTAGTTATAGTTATACTATTGTATCCTGGAAGAGTCCAATCTGAATAAATTGCGCCTGGTACATATATTGCTCCTGCTTGTCTTGTAAAATAAACCTTCAAAGTAGTGTCTTCACCACAGTAATGAATAGAGAAACTACCAGTGAATTCTGTTGAACCAGCAGTTGATGAGATTGATTTTGTAGTAGTTGTACATGATGTTCCAGCAACAGGTGTATCATTTACATAGCTTGTGTTTGTATCTTCAGTATCGTCGTCGTCATCGTCTTTTTCATCTACACAGCCACAATCTTCACCGCAGCATTCACCACAGCAATCAGACATATCACCCATGCCCTCATAATCATCCTGACTAAACATGCTTGCATGAATAGTTGTTATCAAGAAAATCAGAATTATAAGAGCATATAGAACATATAATAATTTACCTTCAAGCTTTTGAAGCCAACTTTTTTTCTTATGTTTGCTGTGCTTCTTATGCGTACTGGCCTTATGCGTCTTACTTTTAACCATTGTTTATTATTTTAGATTAAATGATTTATAAAGTTTTTTGAACTTCTTTTTGTTATTCTTTATAAAGAGCCAGATTGATGTTATCAAAAACAGACTATATGCTACCTGATGTATTGAAAGTCCGAAATATTCATGGGGAGGAAATACCCTTATAAAATCCAGCATAATTCTTGTTGAAGAATACAATATTGCTGCTGAAAGGAAAAGATTACCTGATTTCAAGTCTTTTTTACTTAAATAAAAGAGGATTCCTAAAATTATCAAGCTGACAATAAAATAATATGCACCGATTGGATGTCTTAGCGCATCTTTGTAAAATATTGCCCATGGAACTGTTGTGATTAAGCCAATCTCATCTGCTATTAACATACATGCTATCCTACATATTGTTGCAACAGCCATTAATGGAATTGTAATGGCATCAAAATACTTTCCTAATTTTATCTTGTTGTGTCTCAAGTATATTAAGAGTGCTATTAATCCAAATATTATACCGGCAGAGTCATTTCCTGCTCTTCTTTGGAAGAGTGAAGTCCACATATGGCTTACAAAGATAATTCTGAATAGATGCAGACCAAGAGCAGTCCAAAATCCGAAATGGATTAAAGAGATTACTGCATGTTTTTTAGGTAATTTGTATTTCTTAATCTGAAGAATGTATAAAAGTATGAACGCTATAATACCAATGCCACCAATACTGCCCCAGATAGGAAGTCTAATACCAAAAAGAGAATAATATTTGCTTACAGGTAAAAATGGTATCATGTTTTGATTTTAGATTAAGTAATATAAAAATGTGACGATTGTGATGGTTTGGTAGCAAAAAGCATTAAAAGGGATATTTATTTGAGTATTTTATGAAGATATTATTTGTAAGACCGCCAAGATACATGTGGCCATGGAATTCTGAATCTAGCAGCTTTTGGCAACCTTTGGGTTTTGCTTCAATAGCAGCTGTATTAAGAGAAAATGAGTTTGATGTTGAAATACTTGATTGTTTGCCATTACATATAGGTTGGAAAAGCCTGAAAAAAAAGCTTGAGACAAAAGATTTTGATATTCTATGTGTTGGTGATGAGACCGCTTCTTTTTATGAATCTGTTAAACTTGCTAAATATATCAAGAAGATTAGGAAAGAGATTATAATCGTAGGAGGAGGATATTTCTTTGGAAATCTAATAGAAGAAAGCTTGAATAAATATTCTGTTGATTTTGTAGTAAAAGGAGAGGGAGAAATAACATTATTAGAATTAGTCAAAGAAATTAATAATAATAAAAAAGAATTTTCAAAAATTAAAGGCATAGCTTTCAAAGATAAGAATGAAAAAATAATTGTGAATAGAGAAAGACCTTTAATAAAAAATCTGGATTCATTACCATTTCCTGCTTATGATCTTCTTCCTATGAACAAATATGGTCAAAATAGCAAAAACCATAAGGATTTCATCGCCATGGAACATGGGAGAGGATGTTCTGGAGGTTGTAATTTCTGCAGCATATGGAATCAAATGAAGAATGGGAGTATACCTTGTTACAGAACAAAATCTGCAAAAAGATGTTTTGAAGAGACAAAATATCTTGTTAAGAAATATAAGAGAAAAACTATCAATTGGGTGGATGGAACTTTTAATCTAGATCCAAAATGGAGTAAAGAATATTTTGAACTACTTGAAAAAGAAGGCATAAAAGTCAAACATACTGCTTGGATGAGAGCTGACTGCATTGTCCGTGATGAAAAATTAGGGATAATGAAAAATATGGTCAAAAACGGACTTGTTCAAGCAATCGTCGGACTTGAAAGATTGAAGAAAAAAGACCAAGAAAATTTAGGTCTAAACGGTAAGGAATATGGCATATGCAAAGAAGCATTCAGAATCCTGAAGAGATATAATAAAGTATATACTATTGCAACAATGGTATATGGATTGCCAGATGATAACTGGGAAGACCTTAGACAAATACAAAAATTCATCTATAAGAATATAGTTGATTTCCAGTTCATACTCCCATTTACACCCTATCCTGGAACAAAACTTTGGGAAATATATAAAGACAAGATGAAGAATCTTGATTTCAGGACGTGGAACCTTCACAGACCAGTCATGGGAACAAAATATCTTACAAGAAAACAATTAGATAGCTGGTTCAAAGAATGCTTGCTTAAATATATGTTCCAACCAAGCTTTTATATCAGGAATTTCACTGAAAAAGATAAAAGGAAAAAAAGAATTCATTGGTCGCTTACAACAAAATTATTTAAGGGATTGTTCAGGGGCATTGCTGATATGATTACAGGAAATAAAGAACTGGAATATGGAAGAAAACCAGAGTGGTATGACTCATGAAAACAATATTTGTTACAGGAATTACTGGATTTTTAGGCAGCAATTATGCAAAAGCTAGACTTGAGAATGGAGACAAGGTAATTGGGCTAGTAAGACCTGATGAACATATGCTGGCAGAAGAAAGAATTTCTCGTCTATTTGGTGAAAATAGTGGAATTGAATCTGTTGAAGGAGATATAGAAGAAGATAATCTTGGTATTGATGGATTGCAAGCAACTGAACTAAGTGATAAAGTTGATGAGATATGGCATTTTGCAGGTCTGACTTCTTTTAATGAACATAGGAAGAGTGAGATAATTGATGTAAATGTTGAAGGCACTAAGAGAGTTCTTAAGTTTGCAGGTATGATAAAAGGATTGAAATTTTTTTCCCATATAAGTACTGCATATGTATGTGGAGATAAGACTAGTAAAGTTTACGAGAGTGAACTTGATGTTGGACAAGGTTTCAGAAACACATACGAATGGAGCAAGATGTATGCTGAGAAAATTGTTAGAGATAATGGAATCCCTCATATGATATTTCGGCCAAGCATCGTAGTGGGAGATAGCAAAACTGGTGAGACATCATGCTTTAATATGGTGTACATCCCATGGGCAGGTGTTGATCTTGTGAAGCAAAAGATATTGCGTGATGAAAAAGCAGAATATAAAGATGGAAAAATGATAATCCCCTTAAGAGTTGTTGGTGATTTACAGGCTACAATAAATATTATACCAGTAGATTATGCTACACAAATGATGATTAATCTTGGAATAGATGAGAATGTAGACAGAACAATGCATATTGCTAATCCATACGCTGTGACCATGGGTTCACTTAAGGATGCAATATGTGAATCATTGAAAGTTACAGGAATAGAATATGTTGATGATTTGACTGGTAAATTAAATCAGTTTGAGAGAATATTCCAGGCAAGGACAAAAGCTTATAGGGAGTATATGATGACTAATGACTCTGTATTCAATATGAGTACATATCATGAATATGGTGTTGATGTACCTAGACCAGACCAAGATTTCTTAAAAAGATTGATAAAGTATGGTATGGAGAATAAGTGGGGAAGATAAATGACAAAAAGAGTTTCTATAATCATACCTACCCTAAATGAAGAAAAGTATATTGGGAAATTGTTAAATTGTCTTGTGAGGCAGACTTACAAAGATTTTGAAGTTGTTGTTGTTGATGGTAATAGTGAAGATAGGACAAAAGAAGTTATTAAAAAATATAAGAATAAGTTAGATTTAAAATTGATAAATAGCAAAAAAAAAAATATAGCACTCCAGAGGAACCTTGGAGCAGAAAAAGCAAGACATAGTGCAATTATTTTCATTGATGCAGATGTAATAATTGAGATGAATTTCCTTCAAAAAAGCATAGCCCAAATAAGAAATAGAAAAGCTAAAGCTGCAATACCAAAGTATATCCCTTTAGATAAAAAATGGTATTATAAATTATTTTTCAGTATAATAAACTTCACGTTATGGTTAACTCAAAAAGTGAAGCCTTGTGGAATTGGAATCTGTATATTTTCTAATAAAATCACACACAATAAAGTGAAAGGATTTAATGAGAATTTATTCTGGACAGATGATATGGAATATATATATAAATTAAGCAAAAAAATTAAAATAACAAGACTCTCAACAAATGCATATTTATCAGTAAGAAGATTTGAGAAAGAAGGAACAAAAAAAACAATGAAAAAATGGATAAAAAGCTATTTTTATTTTTTATCTGGAAGGATGGATAAAACAAACTTAATTGAATATCTAAAATGAAAAACTACAATCTGCAATTAATAATGCCGACTCATGATGAGCATGTCTATGAATTTGTTGAAAACTATACAGCAATACCATTAACATTGTTATCATTAGCTGCACTAACACCAGAAAATTATAATATCAAAATAATAGATGAGTCAGTAGAAAAGATTAAACCTTCCACTTGTGATCTTGTTGCAATTTCAGTTATCCTTTTTACAGCAGAGAAATCATATAGAATAGCAGATTGGTATAGGAAGAGAGGAATACCTGTAATAATGGGAGGAGTACATCCTACGACCTGTCCAAAAGAAGTGATAAAACATTGCGATGCAATAGTAATGGGTGAAGCCGAAGAAATCTGGTCAGAAGTGCTAAAAGATTTCGAGAACAATAAACTAAAGAAAATCTATAAAGAAAAAAGAAAACCCAGCTTAGCTAATACTCCTATCCCAAGATATGATCTTGTTGATAAGAGCAAATATAACCTAAAAAACCTGATACAAACAAGCAGAGGTTGTGCTTTTGGTTGTGATTTCTGTATGCCCACAGTTTTTAATGGAAAAATGTCAAGACATAAGCCCGTCGAAAAAGTAATAGATGAGATAAAAGAATCATTACGAAACTCAAAAAATATATGGAAGAGATTAATCATGTTTACTGATGACAATATCGTTAATGATTTTCAATATGCCAAAGATCTTTTTAAAGCCTTGATGCCATTAAATATCAGATGGGGTAGCCAATGCTCAATCTCGATAGCTTATGACAATGAATTATTAGAGTTAGCATACAAAAGTGGTTGTAGAGTTTTATTCATTGGATTTGAGACGCCAAACCAAAAATCACTCAAAGAGATTAAGAAAGATTATAATGTAAAGAAGTTTGATTATTACATAAAAAAGATTAAAAGAAAAGGCATACTTATCCTAGGATCTTTTGTTTTTGGTTTTGACAATGATAATAAGGACGTTTTCAGGAAGACTATGAACTTTTGCATGAAGAACAACATTGATTTTGTCAATTTTCATATATTAGGGCCAACTCCAGGAACACCACTATTTAATAAGATGGAGAAGGAAGGAAGAATAATACATAAAAAATGGAAATATTATCAAGAGAATCCTGTGTTCAAGCCAAAAAATATGTCAATAAAAGAATTAGAATACGGTCAAATATGGTGTTATGAAAAATATTTTAAGATCAGTAACATACTTAAAAGAACACTAAAATATATTACAAGACCAAAATGGATGATATTTGTTCTGATTGCAAATATAAGTTTTAAAAGGAAAATATCATCAGGAATAAAGCACCAAAAGAAATTTATAAAGTACTATAACAAAGAAATATTGAGGATATAAGAATGGCAGATATAATATTATTTATTCCAATGATAGGTGAAAGCGATGAAATTAAAAGCATTGATTTTGCCAACAATGAATTGCCACTCCACATATTAAGCATATGCCGCTTCATACATGAAGACTATGATATTAAAATAATAGATCAACGTGTGGATAATAATTGGAAGAAACTTTTGGATATGGAATTAAAAAAGAATCCATTATGTTTTGGAATAACCAGCCTTACTGGCAAACAAATTGAATACATGCTTGAAGTATGTAGATTTGTAAAGGAAAACTCTAATGTCCCAATAGTATTAGGAGGAGTACATGGATCTTTATTACCGGATGATACAATTAAAGAAGATGTAATAGACATAGTAGTGAAAGGTGAAGGAGAAATTACATTCAAAGAATTAATTGAAGTTATTAAAAATAAAAAAGAGTTAAAAAATATCAAAGGGATAATATACAAAAAAAAAGGGGAAATAATACAAAATCAAGACCGAGAATTCATTGACATGAATGAATTACCTGTATTACCACTTCATTTATTAGATATCAAAAAGTATTCCAAAGCATTACCTTTTGAAACATCAAGAGGATGTCCATTTAATTGCACTTTCTGTTACAATCATATTTTTAATAAGCATAAATATAGACAAATGAAAGCAAATAAAGTAATTAAAGAGATAAAAGACAATATTAAGAAATATAAATTTGAAAAACTCCATTTTATTGATGATAATTTCTTTATCGATTTTGAAAGGACAAAATACATAATAAACGAAATAAGAAAACAATATCCTGAAATCAAATGGAATTCTGAGGGGTTAAGAGTTGATACTACCCTAAATAATCAAGAGATTATTGATTTTTTAGTTAATACTGGCTGTAAAAGGATATCAATTGGTGCTGAGTCAGGCTCAGATAAGACTCTCAAAAAGATTAATAAAGGGATATCTGTTAAAGATACTTTGTATCTTAATAGATTATTATCTAAGAAAGATATATATGTTGCATATAATATCATGATAGGATTTCCATTTGAAACAAAAAGAGATTTTGCCAAGACATGCTTATTTGCTTACAAAATAATAAAAAATAATAAAAGAGCAAAACTTAATTTCATATCAATCTTCCAACCATGGCCAGGAACATTAATCTATTCAAGATGCATAAATAATAAAGATTTTAAAGAACCTAGTAATATAAAAGACTGGGCAAAGATTAACTGGCAATGTTCAAATCTAGAGTGTTTCAATAAGAAGATAAAGGAATTACTGCGTAGGATACATATAGTAAGTTTTGGACTTAGAATAACAAAAAGCTCTAAAAAAAAGATTAAATCCAAAGGATTATTTTATCTTGGAATGCTCTATAAAAAAATTGCACTCTTAAGATATAAATATTTCTTCTTTGGATTATTTTTTGAAGATTCTTGGGCAAAATTACTTAAAAAATAATATCAAAATGAAGATTTCAAGAATAATCAGGACGTATTATTATATATTAAGCGCACGCCTATTTGGTATCCCACATCCAATTTCTATCGATTTCAGATTTACAAATAGCTGCAACAACCAATGTGCATTATGCGACTCATGGAAGAAAAATAAAGGAGTCTGGGATGTAGATAAAATGATTAAGCTAATAAAAGCATTACCTAAGTCTGTCCTCCATATTACTTTAATCGGCGGTGAACCCCTTGTTGAGAAGAATCTTGAGAGAGTAATAAACACTCTTAGAAAAAAGGACATCAACATAACAGTTGTGTCAAATGGGATACTTGTTCCAAATAGAATAGAAGACCTGAAAAAAATTGATTATCTAATTCTTAGTTTAGATGGAGATAAAAAAGCCCATGAGAGAATAAGAGGAAAAGGCAATTATGATAAAACAATAAATGCAATTAAAACTGCAAAGAAAAATAAAATAAATACCCATATGTTGTGTGTAATCAATAAATACAATATCAATTGTATCCCAGAAGTTCTAAATATTTGCAGAGAAAATAAAGTCAAATGTTTTTTTCAAATAACTGCTGAATATTACTTGTCCTCTGATGTTAATAAATACCTGCCTGAAAAAGAGAAATATAGAAAAACAATAAGAATGCTCATTAGAGAAAAAAAGCGAGGTAATAAGACTATTATAAATTCATTTTCAGCATTAAAATATCTTTTGACATGGCCAAAAGGAAAAAAAGACATGAAATGCATGGCTGGAAAGCTACATTACCATATAGAACCTGATGGGAAACTATATCCTTGCACAAGTGTTGTCAATCTCGTGAAAGGTAAGAGTTTGTCAAATGGAATAAATAATAAACTGTTTAAATTCAAAGGAAACAATCCATGCAGATTCTGCTGGGCATGCTTATACATTGAATTTAATTATGCACTCTCATTCAAAAAGGATGCTATAAAAACAATAATAGATATGAAAAAATGAAAGATAATCCAGATATAATCGGTATTAATGAATCTGGACATGATGTCAGCCTTAGTTTAATTCGTGATAATAAAATTTCCTTTGCAATTGAAGAAGAAAGATTAACAAGAATTAAACATCATGGTGGACTCCTTTTAACAGGCAAATGCAATCTAGATATAGGAAGATTTGTTAAAGATTCAAGAGGAAATCACAGAACAGTATCCTCATGGGATAAAAATATTAATTCACTAATTTTATCGCATATGACAAATAAATTGTGCAGATATTTTCTTACAAGTCAATGTCTCAATTTAAGATATAAAAGATTCAAGCATATGGTTGGTTTGAATGAATTCCTTAAAGTCATGTATTATAACATGACATTCAAATATAAATATAATCAGTTTCTCAAGAACAACAAGATAAAATCCCATATTGACCACCATAGAGCTCATGCAGCAAGTGCATATAGATGTTCAGCTTTTAAAAGATCTAATGTCTTAGCTATTGATGGATCAGGAGAGTATTTCTCTAGTTCCATTTATGATGGCAATAAATCTATGAAGATTATAAGAAGTGAAGGATTATCAAACTCCTTAGGTTATTTCTATGGCATTGTATCAGGCTTGTTAAAGATGGGTGTATTTGGTGAAGGAAAAACCATGGGCTTATCTGCATATGGGAATTACAACAAGAAATTTGAGAACCTAATTATTCTCAGTAAAAATTCATATAAAATCAATATATCTAAAGTAAGAAAACTTTTTAGAATCAGAAGAAGAAAAGGACAACCAATCTTAAATATTCACAAAGATCTTGCTTTCATGGCTCAAAAACAACTCGAAGAAGCAGTTATGACTCTGATAGATTCAACATATGAAATTACAGGAAATAAAAACTGGTGCATAGCAGGGGGTGTCGGACTAAATTGCTTAATGAATTCTAAAATCCTCAATCATGAATCAGTAAAGAATATTTTTGTCCAACCCGCATCAAATGATGCTGGCTGTTCATTAGGAGCTGCTTTAGAATATAATTATAATATAGGAGGAAAACCAGCCATACCTTTAAAGAATGTTTATTTAGGAACAAAATATTCAAATAAAGAGATTAAAGAAAAACTCATAAAAAACAAACTAAAATTTACATATTATGAGGATATAGCTGGCATCGCTGCAGAAAAATTGGCAAAAAACAAAGTCATTTGCTGGTTTCAAGGAAGGATGGAGTTTGGTCCTAGAGCATTAGGCAACAGATCCATATTAGCAAATCCCTCCAGTATAAAGATAAAAAACAGAGTTAATGACATCAAGAATAGGGAGAGATGGAGGCCACTAGCCCCTTCTATTCTGGAAAAAGATATGAGAAGATACTATTATAACCCATACAAAAGTCCATTTATGAATCTATCTTTCCAAACAAAAGAAGATAAGAAAGAAGAGATTGCTGCTGTTGTTCATGTTGATGGATCAGCTAGAGTACAGACTGTTAATAAGAAAGATAATGGTTTATACTATGATTTGATAAACAAATTCAAAAAAGAGACTGGTACACCTATATTACTTAATACCAGTTTTAATAACAGATCAGAACCAATAGTAATGACACCTCAACATGCAATAAATACATTCATAAATAGACCTCTTGATTATTTAGTAATAGGCAATTTTCTGGTTTCAAGAGAATAAATCACCCTTATCCCTATAACCTACAATATGCAAGAACAGCCCAACTTTATTAATTTTCTTATGTTGATATAATCTAGTTAGATAATACTCAAACTTTAAGAAAAAAAAGCCACATGCAATCCTAATTAGAAAATTGTTATCATGCCTATTAATAACATTAAGTGTAAATTCTCTTGTCTTGCTAAATTTATATTTCTTCTTAAATTGATATTTAATAAAGCTGCTTTCATCCTTAAATTCAGTTGGAAGATTATTGTATCCATTAGATTGATCTTGAGAATAATCTCTAAACATATGTATTAAATGTGCAACATGCCCCATCTTTAATAATGATGTGTGAATATTTTTCCCAAGAAAAAACTGAAACACATAAACATAAGTCTCACCTATTTTCCTTGAATACTTCATCAACTCTTTATATTTGACTCTTTTCCCACCAAACCTATCTACATCAAAGTCAAATGTCCACATTAGGTCGAAGATCCTCTTCTTGAACTCTTTATTCTCCTTAGGTATCGCTTCAAACATGCATTTCTCTTCATAGCATAGATTATTTTTTACTTTTCCTGCATAAACGCTCTTTAAGAATTCATTTTGCTCTTTCAAGAACTTCTTTTTTACACTTTTCTTTATCTTAGGATCATCTACAACATCATCAACCCACCTAAAATAAACATAAACCTTCCAAAATAGCTTTCCTTTGCCTTTAGGAAAGAACCAAGTTATGAAATATGTAGAGAAATTCTGGAACTTATACTTTAATTGTTTAAGCATGGTCTATAATCTCATTATATCTATCATTCATTTTATTTAGCTTATCTGTATTTAGATTTTGCATCAATAATTTTATCTGGATTGTAAATTCAATTGAATCATAATTCATCTTTTCAGCAATCTCTTTTGTAATCTCTACTTTCTCAGAAGTGATATAATATTGTTTATCTATTCTTTCTTTTTTTGCCTTCCAAATCAACCTATATAATTCTTCTTTATCAAATAAAGATTTTAATAATATAATAGAACCAGTATGATTCTCACTTTTTATCCCAACTTTAAATAATAAAGACAATAACGAATTATACATCGAATAATATGAAGAAGAAATTGAATCTTCATATAATCCATTTTCAAGCAATAATTTAGATGATTTAAGGGAATTGTTTGATTTTTCCAAATATGATAGAGATATTTCATTTGATATTTCTACTTTCTCTATTTTTCTTTCAGTTATTAATTTATTTAAGAAAACCAATTCTTTCATAGAAATCATCAACTCCTTTCAAGATAATATGATTTTTCATAATTTCCTTAACTAAATTTGATTCTAAATTAAACTCTCCAATCTTAATGCTTAATTTAGGATTTATTTTTTCTATATCTTCTTTTGTTTTTCTGCTTCTTGTTTCAATATAGATATCTATATCACTTTCTTGTTTAGATATTCCTTTTGCATAACTTCCAAATAAAACAATAATATTATCAGAACAATTATTTAATATTTCAGAGATAATTATTTGCAATTTAGGATATTGTTCTAATAAGATGTCCAATTTATATATTTCTGCTTCAAATATTTTATTCTTGCTAAAGAGGTTTTTTTTCAGAAAAAAAATTTTATTTCTTCCAATATTCTTATAATCAATAATATTCCACTCAAGGAGATTGTTTATTTTGCGTAGTATTGTTGTATGGGATTCGTTAAGTTCTTTAGCAATACCCCTAATATGATTTTCTGATTTCAATAACTTATTAATTATTTCTAAATCTAGTCTGTACCTTTTTTGCACCATATGTACCATAAATGAACCATTGATTTATAAATCTTGCGGTGGAATAATTGAAATCATCAACAATATCATCAACCCATCTAAAATAGACATAGACTTTCCAGAACAGCTTTCCCTTGCCTTTAGGAAAGAACCAAGTTATGAAATATGTAGAGAAATTCTGAAGTTTGTACTTGAAAGGAAGCAAGGGATTCATGCTTGAAAATAAGTTGTTCTTTTTATAAATATTATTAAAATGAAGTTTATGACGTAATTGCACCAATAAATATATAAATAAAAATACTTAAAATATGGTATAAATGAAGAAATCACAGGTTAATATATACCTTATAACTAGTATGTTAATAGTTCTTGTATTTATTGTAGCTATGCTTGTCTATTTCCAGAGCATGGATACAGTAGAGATTGCAGATGATAATCTAGAGTTTGATACAAATGCAAGAGAAGTGGAGACTGTAATCAGTGAATGCCTAAAGAAAGTTTCCATAGATGGGATTGAACTTATAGCAGCAAATGGAGGTTATATAAGCACACCATATATGGTTAGTGCAGGTCATACAAGCTATTGGTCAATTAATCATGCAAATGTACAACCTAGTCTTGGTGAGATAAAAAGTGAACTTAAAGGTTATGTTGAAACGCATCTAGAAAGATGCATGAATATGACAGCTTTTACACAGAGAGGAATCTCACTAAGCACTGGTACACCTGATGCAAACATAGTATTTGCAGAAGATGAAGTACAGATTGTTATGGATTATCCTGTTAAGATAATACAAGACAAGATGCAAAGAAGTATTCTCAAATTCTCAGCAGATCTTGAAATCAGAATGAGAAGAATATTTGAGATGGCTACACAAGTAAATAATATGCAATTAAAGGCAACATTTAATCCTGCTGATCCTTTTGATGATGTTAATCAATATAATATGAATTTAAGTTATACAACTAATGGCACTGAGATTACATATTTTATCCAAGACCCACTTAGTACTGAACAAGGAGTGGTTCCAAAGTTTACATTTGCGACACTGAGAGGTAATTCTACACTTACAAGAACAATTCAATTGCAACCAATGTCATCTACACAACCAGTAATATTCCCTAATATTATATATTCAGCAGACCAGCAATTGCAGTTAATACTCATGCCAGGAGTATTGATAAGCCATGAAGGGCAAGATGTTGATGAGATTACTGTAGAAGTGACTTATCCAAGTAGTGTAACAAGATATGATGTTCCAATGCATGAATTAGCAGATAATACATTGCTTTACGATGATATAACATGGGAACTAAGTTATCCAATGTATAATCTTGAGCCAACAGGACTAAATTTTAGCTACCCGCAAAGACTGGCGCTTTATTATGCAGAAGGAACTTTTGAAGATGAGAATCGAATTGTAATATTATATGGTGATGGAAAAGGAAACTGGACACCTATCCCAAGTCAACCAATGCCAAATGATAATTATATATATACAGATATTGTAGGATTTTCTAATTATACTATATTTGAATGTTCAATGTTTACCACTAAAACAGTGAGCACTGAGAGTGAACTTGAACCAAGTGGAAGTTGCTATGTTACTTTAGTTGTTATTATAATCATAGTAATTATATTGATAATTGTGACGTGGGGTGCTGCTGCTGCTGCATCAACTGCAATAACTGGTGCAGCTGGTTCTTTTGGAGGAGTCAGTGCTAGTTTAGGTACTACTGTTGGTTATGGTATGGCGGGATCAGCGTTTACAATAGGCACTTCAACAGTGGGAATTTCGGTAATGACTAGTGCATTATTAATATCAGCAGGATTAGGAGTAGTAGGTGGTGCTATGATAAACGCTGAATTTGCATATGGTTCACCTGATATAGATACTATCGCATTTACTACAAATTGCAATCAGACATTAACATTTACAAAAACTGAAGATGATGATGCTAGTGGAACTTGTTACTACATGTTTCCTAATAGAGGCAGTACAAGTATAACCACAGTTAGTGCTGGAGGGACGACAACTGCAGGGTATGGAGAAAGAGTAATTGTAAAATCATCTACGTCTAAATGTGGAGGGATGGGCCAATACTTATGTGGAAAATGCTCAACTACATGTGGCACAAGTTATACATGAAATTCACTGATACTTTATTGGTAGGCCTCTTGGTCTTGCTTGTATTCTCTTTATTCTACGTTAAAGACTCATATGACAACAATATTACTGGACATGCAATATCAGGTGGGAATGGATGCTGTCTTGATACATGCCAAGATGATGTAAGTACAAGCTGTTCTAATTTCATAAATGGACAAGCATGCAGAGAGCTTGAAGGATGCAATGTAGGCTGTTGTATAGACGATGAAGGGTATTGCTACAGCAATTACATAATGGACAGATGTTCAAGCAAAGGATTTATGTTTATAGATACAGCCGAATGTGATTATGAATTCATGTGCACAAAAGGAGATACAGGTATGGTAAGCTATCATGGCTATCCTAATGTTCTTGGAAGAGATAAGGGAATCACATTTGCAGATCCAATATCTGGAAAGAAAGGAGACAATTTCATGCTTTATGGTATAATGTTTCTTAATGACAGCTTACCTGATAATATGGAAGTAGAATTGTCTTGGAACAGTTCAGAAGGCATTGTTTCTCTTGAGAATGATGGAGGGCATGGAGACGTCCTAAAAGACGATAAGATATTTGCAAACATATGGGACTCATCACAAGTCAGGATAGAAGACCATATTGAATTAGTATATTATAAAACAATAATCAATGATGTCACACAAATGAATGGTGGTACAGATGGATATATTATGATATCATCAAATGATTGCATACCTTTCATGAAACCATATAATAATCCAGATGATGCGCAAGACATTATATTTGTATCTGATTCTACTACCATTGATAGAGTAACATTACAAAGTTATGGATTTAGCATAGCTGCACAGACCATGATACTCACACAACAGACTGGAGAAATATACAATTATTATACTGTCGACGGTGCAGACATAAATGGTGCAAAAGGGCAATGTCCATTTTATAATGAAAGCCAGGATTTTATCATATTCATAACAGATAGCGTCACTGAATGCGAAAATAGTTCAAACATGATAAAGATCAATCCTAGTTTCCAGTTCTATATAGATCAAATAAGTGGAACAAATGAATCAATAATAAAAGATTTATGCAGTTATATATATGTACCAAGTGTTGTACAACAGGATTTAATTAACTTATATACTCCAGCTGATGTAACTGTAGAATTTCCGATGGATGGTATGACCATAACAAATAACACATTAAATGTCACATTCATAATAAATTCACAGAGAACTGATGATCCTACTTACAGTTATTCTGTATATTATGATGTAAACACAGACGCAAATATAGTAGCGCAAGGAACTGCACAGAATCTTCAGAGAGTGACTGCCTCAATAAATCTAGTTGATGGCAATCATGACATATGGGTTGAGGTATGGGATGAATATAATACAATAGGAAATTCTGATACTGTTACAATAAATATTAATTAGAAAAACAAAAGGTTTAAATAATTGAACTGATTAGTATAATAAAATGAAACAATTAGTTCAATTCAATGAAATATTAGGAAATAAAAAGATAATTAAAATCATTTCTTTATTTCTTGATAATCCTTCTTTAGAAATAAACCAAAATGAGATAATCAAAAAGACAAAGATTGCAAAAGCAACAGCAGTAAAATGGTTAAGAAGGCTTTTTGAGAATGAATTTCTAAACATAAAAAAGATAGGAACAACAAATCTTTATAGTCTAAATAATAATAACCCAAAAATAAAACAAATAAAAACATTATTTATTATTTGGCTTCTTGATTCATTTAATGTTGAGAATGAAACATTTTTATATGGTTCTTGTGCAAGAGGAGAGAATATAAAAGATAGTGATATAGATTTACTAATAATAGGAAATAAAAAAAGAAATGAAGTAATAGATTATATTGAAAAAATTTCGAAAAAGATTGGCAAAAGTATAAATATCCTTATCTTTTCTGAACTTGAATGGTCTATGATGGCAAAGAGAGACAAACCTTTCTTTGAAAGAGTAGAGAAAGACAAGATTATGATAAGATGAATATAAGTGAATGTATAAAAAAAGGATTTCTAAGAAAAACCGAATCTGATTCTGAACTTTCTAAAAAAGAGATGTATGAATCAACTTATGATTTAGAGAGAGCAAAAGATGCGTTTAAGAACAATGACTTTAAATGGTCAATTATTAAGTGTTACTATAGCATGTTTCATGCTGCAAAAGCCAATTTATTTCAATTAGGCTACATTGAGAAAAGACATATTGCTATAATTGTAGTATTAGAAGAACTAAATAAACAAGGAAAATTAGAATCAAGATATGTTACTGCATTCAAAGGAGCTATATCAGCAAGAGAGCAAGCAGATTATCATTATTCATATTCCAAAGAAATCGCTGAATTTGAAATTAAGACTACAGAAGAATTCTTAAATACAATGATTAAATTACTAAAGAGATTAGAATGAAAAAAGTAATGATTATTGGGGGTAATTTAGCTGGACTTAACTGCGCGCTAAGTTTGGATTTGAAGAAGTATTCTGTAACTGTCATCGATAAAAGCAAGAATCCTGGGACTAAAGTGTGTGCAGCTGGTGTTAGTGCAAAGGGTGACAAATATATCCCTAAGAAGTTTCATATGCGAGATTTTAATAGGATGTTGATTAAACTTGGAAAACATAAAGTAGTGATAGACAGGAAGCATAGGATACTGCATACAATTGATAGGGAAGCGTATATTAAAGATCTTATTAAGAAATGTAAGAAGAAAGGGATTAAGATTGTTCTTGGTGAGAATGTTAAAGTAAATGATATTAGCAAGAGTGATGTAAAAGGAATGCATTATGACATATTGATTGGTGCTGATGGATATAATTCTGTTGTTAGAAAGAAATTAGGACTTAAAAGCAAATATCATACAATAATAGAGGCTAAGACAAAGAAGGATTTCAAAGATATACAAGTAATAATCGATGGTTCTTTACTCGGTTATTTTTGGATATTTCCAAACAAAGGTTATACTTCTATAGGATGTGGAACTAAAGTTAGTGTATTTAAGCAGTGGTGCAAGAAGTTAAAGCTGGATTATTATGAACCAAAAGGCGCTAAACTACAATATAATTATTGCGGATATAAATTTGGCAATCAGTATTTGACTGGAGAGGCAGCAGGGTTTGCATCTGGGCTTACTGGAGAAGGGATATATTATGCTATTATTTCTGGGATTGCTCTTGCTGAAGAGCTCAATAGTGGTGTTAAAAGCAAAAGGTTGAAGAGGCTTGCGCGACAACTGGGAAAGCATACCATCTTCAAAGGAGTTTTGATATTCTTTTTATTCTTGATCCTAGGTCCATTTAGCTTTGGGCAAAGAATAATAAAAAAAATAACAGAAAAATTAAGCGTTAAGTAAGTTCTATGGTGAAGCTATTGGTACTGCCACAGCAACTGGAGGGACAATACCTACCAAATCTTCTACATTACTTTTGCTTGTTCCAAAGACTGCATCAGTGTCCACAGTAGAGACAGTAGTTCCACTTGAACCTGCACTAAGTTTAACAACTTCTAGTGTTCCTCCATTATTCCTTGCATAATAAGTTGTATCCCCATATCCAAATGGAGTATACTCTGCAGGAACAGTTGTAGCTGGATTTCCCCCTGCTGCAGGAGTAGTTACTGTTGCACCCAATGATACTGTTCTAGTACCAAATTGTGTAACTGTAGAGACTGCTGGCTCGGCTGCTGCTGCTGATTGTGCTAAAGTACTGGTTAATCTTCTTGCTTCCTGAGTCTGCTCGACTGCATCACTAAGTGCAGTAACCTTACTAGCCATTTCAGTATTACTTGAATCAGTTGCCTGTTCTACTTCAGCCATAAGTTCAGTAACACCCATCTGTTGACCTTTGACCTCAACAGTTGTAGTAAGGTCACCAGATTTTACAATAGTCTCCAATCCTGCAGTTGCTCTTGTAAGATCAACATTGCTTGTCACTCCGTCAGTGCTGCCATGTAATCCACTTAATGCTTCAGAGATACTTTCAGTACCATAAGCACCAGCAACAAGTGTCAACTGAGTATTCCCTACGCTTTCTTTTGCAGCATCTCCTTTAGCAGTTAAACCTGAGACTGCATTATTTGCCCTATCATAAATAGACATTGTTTCTAAAAGAAGAGCTTGTTCAGCAGTGGCTTGTGCAGCAGGTGTATCCTTTTTTGCATCTTCAAATTCAGATTCTGCATCATTTGCTGCAATTCCTGCATTATTAATCTCTGTTGTTGTACGGAAATTCAATAATGCATCAATTGCATCTGTAGTAGCTTCTGTATTAGCATCTGATGGTTCTGCAGTCTGCTGTTCTCTTGCAAAGTTTACCTGCGAAGCATATAAGTTCAAATCTGCACTTGCTTTTGCCTGAGCAGGATTTGTTGTTGCTTCTTGTTCTGATTCTAATGAATTAAGCTGAGCTCCTAGGGCTGCTATTTGTGCATCAATCCCTGCATTCGCAGTTGCATGACCAGGTGTACTTGTACTTTGTTTTGTTCTTGTAAGTCTCTCAATCTCAGTTTTAGTAGAAGAGATTTGATTTTCTAAAGTGTCATAATCCTGACTTCCTTGTGCTGTTTCATAATCATTCCTAGCAGTAAGAAGAGCATTCCAATTACCAGAACTTTTATCTGCAGCATAATCCTGCTGTGCTCCAAGATAAGTTATTTCAGCATCTGAGACTGCTTGTGATGCTTGAAGACTTGCTAATTCTGTCCTTTTTGCAGATAATGCTGTGTTATCTGGATCACTTAATTCTAAACTTGCAATTTCTGCTTCTAATCCTGCAACTTGTGCGTCTAATGCTGTTCTTGTTGTCTGCACACCTTCTAAAGTTTCTTCTGTTACTTCTTCAGCTGCTGCTGCTAATGATGCAGGAGTATTATCTGCAGGAATCTTAGGTGCTGCTGCCCCAGGTGTTTCTTCAACTAATGCTGCTTCTTCATCTGATACTATACCATCTCCATCCTTGTCTGCTGCTGCTGCTGCTAATGCTGCATCTGCATCTTCAAGTGCATCTGCCTGTTCTTTTGCAGCTTCTACTGTAGCTGCTGGTCTTTTTGCTCCGAAGTTTTCAGCCGCATCATAGTAATCTCCTTGCCCATCCTGGAAGAAACCAAGGACTTCGCTTAAACCTTCATCATCTAGAGTCAATTGGCTGGATTTTAAATTAATACTTTTAGTACCATCTGAAAATTGAATATGGTCAATGGAAGATGAAGTTTCTCCCTCATCATCAACTCTATTGAAAATCCATGCTCTTGCAGTTGAAGTATCTGTGTTCTGTATAGCTAATTCACGTGTATTAAATGAATCAGTTGTACCTAATTGACCTCCTTGACCAGTATCTTCAAGGTCAGATATTGAATTATATGCTGTCTCAAAATTAAGACTTGTTGCAATTGTACCATAATTATCTCCAGTTACTGCTTGACCTTTAGATGAACTAATAATTGGTTTGCCATCAGTTACACCTTGACTTACTGTTGTAGAATAAGTATTATCTCCAACATTATAATAGTAAGAAGTAGTCAATAAAGGAGTATCTGTTGTAACTCCTTGCATATCTCCTAAAATCATTGATCTTGTGACATCTTTTCCATTTGTAGTCTCAGCAACAAAATAATTCCCACTTGTATCTCCTACATTTCCAATTAATATATCATTACCAAGTCCTCTGTTTGCAACTGTTCCTGCAATGAAAAGGCTTGCCTGTGTTTCAGAATTAATAACTACACCATCAATTTCTGTATTAAAAGTATTAGATGTTTCTGGTGGATCTAATAGAAGACCATAATCACGCAAGGTCTGAGCAGCTGCATCTGCATCAACACTTCCAAATCTCCAAAAACCTTCTCTAGATGTATCTCCTGTATCACTTGTCAATGCATCTACTGCATCAGTCACCTTTGAATTCATGCCTTCAAGTGAATAAATATCTGTTCGCCAGACCCCATCTGCAGATGACCTTGTCACTGAATTAGTATCTTTCACTTCTCCAGCTGATTGAAGATGTTCTGCTGACCTAGCTGTTAGTGTTCCATCATCAGCATAATTTTTCATATATGTATCAGCAGTATATGATGTTGATAATCCACCTGCTGCGCTTTCACCATACCATGCACCAGAAGTTCCAACTATAAAATTCTTATCATCATATGCAGCCATAAAACTAGCGTATTGAGTATTAGTCTTGAGATAATCACCTACATAATCATCTCTGATGATTGTTGCTGTCCCATCTGCACTTGTCCAAGCACCTGAATCTGTTTTTGCATAACCTGTTTGATGTCTTTGTCCTTCCTGAAAAGGATGTTCATAGCTAATCAGCTCACCTTTTACTTGGAAAAGATTATTATCATTATCAAATGTTAAAGTTGCAGTATCTGAAGTTGTTACATCTACACCCTTAATACTATCACCAGCAATAACTATAGGTAAACTTGAGGTAGGAGTATCTACTTCAACATTCTTTCCATCTAAGACTGTTATCTGAAAACCCTCTTCACTTATACCTTTAACATTACCTGTGCCTGTCGGAGAACCCACTTGAATTGTACCTGCACTTGAACCCTCAGCAACATCAATAGTATATGCATTAGCAGCATTTCTTGCTCCATTATATAATGTAACTTCACCTTGTATTCCCTGAAGTATATAACCTGTATCTGTTGCAGTTATAGTACCACTGTTTAAAGAACCTTGATCCATATCAAGTATAATTGTTTCACCATTAGGTACAGAAAGCTCAAAACTACCAATATCACCATCTGTGCCTCTTGATAAAGTGAATTCAAGATCTGCTGTTGGGTCGAAGTCACATGCACCTGCATTTGCATCTTCTCTTGTAACAGCACTACAGTAATCTTCTGCAAAACCATTGTAATTGCCTTGGTCTTTAGTGTACTTTCCACTTGTCAAAATAGTCTGTGCTAAAGAAGTCTCTTCAGCATTCCATTTAGCAACTGTTCCAGTAGGATAAGCACCAGAATAATATGAGTCGATGACTTCAAAATTAATATTGTCCTTATTAAGATTATTAGATAAGTAATTTCTTGCAGTGGTTTTATCAGCTGAGCTTCCTGCCATACTTTGCATAACTTCTGCAATTTGTGTTGCACTCATATCATTATCTACACTCTCTAAAAGAGATTGACTTATAGTGACGCTTCTGTCACCAACCATAGTAGTAAGCGCTTTTGATCTTTCAGATGCAGACATCGCATTCAAAACATCTTTGTTCTGCTTTGCTGTAGAAGGCGTTATTCTCTCAAACTGTGCTGCTGTAGGATTTTCTAGATTTGTAAACTGTTCTGCAGTATAAGAATCTTCAGATGTCTGTGTTACTCCTCCTGGCGCAGCTACCGCTACTGCAGCAGGTCCTTCTGAAGCATAACAAACCTGTAAAAGAATCACTAACAAAATCATCAATAGAGTTATTTGCCTTCTCATGATGTCACCTCTATTATAATAGTATCAGAATCTTTCTGCCCAAAACCATCGACAACAGATACAACGCCTTGATATAGGCCTGATTCTGTAGGAGTAAAATCAATCTCTCCCGTCACACGATCGATACTAGGTATATTAAATGATGTCAATGAGTAAGTAAGCTGATTAGCACCGAAATCATCAGTCGCATTATAATCAATATATACTCTTTCACCAACATTTACTTTTATTATGCTAAGCTTATCCAAAATAGGTGGATAATTATCTAAAGGAGGCATTTCAATAGCAAATGTAAATTGATAAGCACTTCCCTTGACAATACTTTCGTTATCAATAATACTATATGTTAGAGTCTCATTACCTTGATCATATACAATAACTAATATAGAATTATCTGGATCAACCTCTACAACTTCTTCACCATCACTTAAATCTGCAACTATTTTTCTTGCTTTATCAAGAATCATACCCATTCTTATGTCTTCAACAAGAGTAAACCTTCCTGTCTTCTTTTCTTTATTTCCACTGATAACTATTGCATCAACATCAATGCCTACAAAAATTGCATCATCCATTATAGAAACTTCAGATAAAGCTTTTTTCACGTCAAGCTTATATTCCATGTTAGTATTTTGTATACATTTAGGAACTGCATTATCAAGATAGTTTCCCAGTTCAGATGCTATAAACTCATCAGATAAACTTATGTCAATCCCATCTTTTAGCCAATAAGGTACTTTTGAAACAAACATATCATATGTATCTGCCATCAATGGAACATGAACATATCCTCCTTGGAACCCAAGTAGAAATAATCCATTATCTAATTCAACATCAATACAGTTTTGGATTAGAGTATCTATACTAATATCATCAAATCCTTTCTCTATCTCAACTTCATTTGGTGTAGCAGTCAATAATAAATAAAAAATAACAGTTATTACCAAAATTACTCCTAAAATTAGAAATATACTTGCCTGTGATTTTTTCATAGCCATCATCCTTCTTATCTTTAAAATAGATATACTATACAGTTTCTCAGATTAATAGTATATAAATATTTCTATATCAGTATATAAATAGCTATATTCATTACTAGAAGATAACTAGACTTAGATATTACAAAAGCCATATAAATCATACTGGAAAACCTAGTACTATGGATAAGATATGTGTAAAGACCTTTGGATGCAGTTTAAACTATGCAGATAGTGAACGAATTGTTGCTGCACTCAAAAAGAAAGGCTTTGAGATTATTAATAATGTAGAAGAAGCTACATTAGTAATACTTAATACATGCGCTGTAAAAGGACCAAGTGAGAGCAAATTCTTTACATTGCTAGAAAAATTAAAAGAAGCGCATAAACCAGTTGTAGTTGCAGGATGCATCTCACAAGCTATGCCAGAAAAACTAACTGAATATTCAAAGATTGGACCTGATCAGCTTGATTCTATAGGCGAAGTTGTTGAAGAGACATTAAGTGGCAACATAGTAAGTATACTTGTAGCAGAAAAGAAAAATAAACTTGGTATACCAAAAGTTAGGATGAATCCACTACTTGAAATCATACCAATATGTAATGGTTGTCTTGGTGCATGTACATTTTGCATAACAAAAAATGCAAGAGGTGCATTATTTTCTCATCCCATAGAAGAAATAGTGGAAGCTGTAAGACTTGCAGTGAGAGATGGAGTAAAAGAAATATACCTTACATCATCAGATAATGGATGCTACGGCTTTGACAACAATACAGATCTTGCAGAACTTCTTAGGAAAGTTTGTGAAGTAGAAGGAGATTACAAAGTAAGAGTAGGAATGGCAAATCCAAACCATATATTGAAATATCTGAAAAAGTTGATAGATGCATTCAAGCATCCGAAAATATACAAGTTCCTTCATATCCCTGTACAGACAGGAAACAATTTCATTCTTGAAGATATGAACAGAGGATATCAGATAGAAGATTATCATCATATAATAAACGAATTCAAAAAAGAGATTCCTGACATCACCATATCAACTGATATCATAGTAGGTTATCCTACTGAAACCGAAGCGCATTTCCAAGACACTATAAAACTAATCAAAGATACAAAACCAGATGTGATGAACTTGTCTAAATTCTGGCCAAGACCTCATACTGCTGCAGAAAAATTAAAACAGTTACCTGGAGACGTTGTTAAGCGAAGAGGGATGGAAGCGACAAGTGCATTTGATTGGGTAGCATTTGAAAGAAACAAAAGATGGAAAACATGGACAGGAAAAGTACTCATGACTGAGAAAGGAAAAGAAGACAGTTTTATCGGTCGAAACCTAGCATACAAGCAAGTGATAGTATTTGAAGAAGTTGAGCTTGGCAAATGGTATAAAGTCAAAATAAACCATATAACAAAACATGATTTAAGAGGAGAAATAATCAAAGATTAATCTACATTAGGTTTGTAAAAAGTCTACTTGCACGGCGAATACATAATTTTCTTTTTTAGAAAATTATCGCCTCATCAGGCAAAGTTGACTTTTTACTTATTAGGTTAGAAAAAATATATAAAGAAGAGTTCTTAAGGTTTGTTAATGAGTAAATTATTCCCTAATAAAAAATCAGAAGTGAGCCATATCTTTGTCACTCTTCTTACACTTTCTGTTTTCATTGTCATAGTCATATTTGGGTTTGGTGCAATTCAAAAGATAATGGACACAATCCAAGATACTGAGCTTGCCAATTTTGCAAATGAAATAAAAGAAGATCTAAATCTTGCAGGAGCAAATAAAGGTTCAGGATTATATTCATATAAACTTCCTTCAAAAGTAAAAACAATAGTATTTTTGGATGATACAAATAAAAAAGCATTACTTAACAATGATTGGGTACAGAGTCAGCCTGTAATTAAAGATATTGTACAAAGCGGTGAGCAAAAAAATATGTTTCTTTTTTCAAAAACAGGTAAACTGATTAAAAGTTTCTATATAGGAGATATAACAACAGGACAGATAGGAACAGAGATATGCACTGGAATTGGTATGATGAATATATCCGGCAGTCAAATGGAGATGAGAATAAGCAATCTTCCTGGAAAAGGTGTAATGCTGGGAGAAGAATGCACTGGTCTTTTGTATGTAACTTTCCAAGGACCATATTCAGATGATATCTTACCTATTGACATATCAGGCAATACAAGACTCGATATAGGACCAAGCAAAAGAAGCATCATGATAAACCTAAATACAGTAACAGGGCTAGCAGGAATAGATTCATATTTTCATAATGCATCACTTAATACCACTCCTCTCAATATAATTGGCGTATATGACGGCGTAGAAGCAATAGATAGACTTTTTTTCAGCATTGATCTTCCAGATGATTCTGACATACGGTTTAGAATTAGTTTTAAGAGCAGAGAATTTGGAGATTGGGTCTCTTATGGTCCAAACCTGAGTGCAGATCTCCCTAATGAAACAGGTTATTATTATGAATATCCTGGGCAATATATCACACCACCTGGGTTCACATATGACAATGTGAGGGTCCAAATTGACATGTTTGCCAACCATAACCTCACAGTTACACCTATATTTAACTGGTTGAAGCTTTCTTATTATGGCGGTTGATTCAAGAGTAATATTTATAAATAGGACTCCACTTTTTCAAGACATCTATTGGTTATAATAATGGGTAAAAAGAATAAAAACAAGAAAAAGAAAGTTAAAGCTAAAAAGACATATCCTACTAATATTGAGGCTAGAGCTAAAGAAGCTACAGCAATTGAGCCACCAGATGTCAATGAACATAAGATGGACAATGAGAATAATATCGATAGATTTGTTAAGTTCAGGCCAAAACAGAAGCAAAGATATGATACTATCAAAGAAGAAAACAGGCATAAGAACTGATTTTCTTTATATTTTCTTTTTTTAACTTTTATAATTTATAATAAGGGCTTGTAGTCTAATGGTAGAACACCTCGTTGACTAAACTTGGTTTTCAGACTCGAGGAAGCCGCAGTTCGATTCTGCGCAGGCCCACTACAGTTTCGGCTGTAGGCTACGATATTAAGATAGACATAAAGTCTATCGAATAAAAAAAATAAAAAAACAGTTTCGGCTGTAGGTACTGAATGAAGTTCATACCTAAAAACTTCGTTTTGTAGGCTAAAATTATTATTTAGAATTTACAAACATACTCCCATAAAGATACATGTGTGAAGCCATCCCATATAACTCTTTTACTCTTGAATCATCTTTATATGGTTCTAACTCTTTTTTTATTCTGCCCAATTCAGGCAAGTGTCTTTTTACAGTACTTCTGCTTGGTTGTGCTGATCGAGATACACCGCTATATCTGTCCCTTATATAGCCAATTCTTTCAAAATAATATGGGAGTTTTTTCATAATTGCCACTCTTTTAGGGTCAATCTTCTCATATTCATTTAATTCTTCATCCATTGCATCTATAGCTTCCTCTAGAGAACCAAGAAATTGTGTAGTACTTTGACTTTGAGCATCTAATTTTGCTGCAGCTTCTTCCCTGTTTGCTCTTACTCTTCGGATATTTGGAGTATCGTATGGATTACTGCTAGCTTCAGCCATCCTTTCTTGGATCTTTGGCTTTTCAGCTGCCCACAAACGTTCTTGCTCCCTAAGACTTCTTTCATGCTCAATTATAGCACAACCTGAACAAAAGTAAGATACTCCAGCTAATAAAGATACAGATATCCTTTGGTATAACTTCATTTTATCTGTGCGTATCAATAAGAACAAAACTAATTTAATAAAATTTATGGTGAAAAAAACCTCATACATCTATTATGTGCAGGCCCACTACTAATGTAAATATATTGTTTAAATACATATAAATAACGATAAAGATAGCATTACTTTAAATACCCTTTTTCATTCTCAAATCATATGAAAAAATTCAAACTGCCGGCAATAGCTGCATTAGCTGCATTGATCAACATCGCATCTGCAGAACCAAACTTTGAAGCACTGAAAGGAATATGTTATGGACCATTCAGAGATGGTCAGGCGCCAGGATCAGTCTATCCTTCAAATGAAGATATGACTGAAGATGTAAACTTATTAACTGATCTTACTTCTAAGATAAGAACCTATGGGACTGATGATACATTGTTTAATATCCCTGCAATCTGCGAGACAGTTGGATTAGACTGTTATCCAGGAGCATGGATCGACAATGCACCGTGGGACCAGTCACAAGTAGATGGCTTGATCTCAATACTTAATTCAAGCAATGATGTTGTAAGAGGGGCATTTGTCGGAAGTGAGTTCTTGTTGAGAAATGATGGTGCAAACCTGAATTCTGCAAAGTCAACATTGATGGATTATATATCACAAGTACAAGCAATAACAGACCTTCCTGTCGGAACCTCAGACGGCTGGCATATATGGAACTATGATGCTGTTTCAGACTTAGCAGCACAAGTTGACATAATTGGAATAAACATACACCCTTACTGGGAAAGCCAATATGTAACACCAAACATTTCTATCGATACAGCAGTAGCACATATAGCAGAAAAATATAATCTGATCAAAGCAAAATATCCTGGCAAAAGAATAGTCATAACAGAGACGGGTTGGCCATCAGATGGACCAACAAATTATGCAGCAGTCCCTAGTGAAGAGAACCAGAAAAGATTTGTAAAAGAATTTGTTGAGTGGGCTGATGCAAATGATGTAGATTATTTCTTGTTCTCAGCTTATGATGAAGAATGGAAAGGAACAGGAGCTGATGGAAACTTTGGTCTTATGTACTCTGACAGACCTGCAGAATTAAAACCAGCATTGTTAGAAGTCTTACAATCTAAAACTGCCATACTAGCAATCAACCCACAATCAAGCGAGTTAACTGTATCCACTTTTCCAGGAAATAGCTACACTGTTGTAAGTTCTGATGACTTAAAGACATGGCAGGATAGAAACACATTTGTCGGAGAAAACAATACTAATCAAACAACTGCTTCTTACTTAACCACAAATACATTCTTTAGAATTAAGATGAATCTTTAGATCCATATACTTAAATAAAGAATAGAATGCATATTAAAAAAACGCAGATAAACATAATATTTATATATAGCTATATTTCCGAAGATTATTATGAAAACAAGAAAATCTGAAATAAGAATCAAGAAATCAACTCTTAAGAATATAGCTTTGGGTGTAATTGCAGCAATAGTTGTTATATCAATAATATGGACGGTAATGAATATGGGTAATCAAAATAAAGTAGTACTTAGTACAAATAAAGGTGATATTGTAATTGAACTTGCAGAGGATATGCCAATCACTGCTGGTAACTTCAAGAAACTTGTAGAAGAAGGATTTTATGATGGAGTAATATTTCACAGAATCATAGATGGATTCATGATACAAGGTGGAGACCCAACAGGAACAGGAACAGGCGGTCCAGGATATAAGATAAAAGATGAATTTACAGACCACAATAAGAATGATAGAGGAACACTCTCAATGGCAAATGCAGGACCAAATACAGGTGGAAGCCAGTTCTTCATAAACCTAGTAAATAATAATTTTCTTGATAGCAAACATCCAGTATTTGGAAAAGTAGTTGAAGGAATGGATGTAATAGACGAAATTGCAAAAGTCAAAACTGATGCTAGAGATAAGCCAATTGAAGATGTAGTGATAGAAAAAGCTATATTAAAATAAAAAAGATATTATGAAATAAATATCAAAAGAAAATAAAGAAAGAAGATAATAAAACTAAAGATTTATTTGCTATTGCAAACTTCTTTAATCTTCTTTGTAAAAGAACTATCAAATAAGATCATTTCATCAACAAACCTGGTATCTTCTTGAAATAAATTGTATATGTTATCATGAAGATTCTTACCTATCATGACTATTTTTTCAGGACCAAGCTCATTAAGTATTGTCTTAATCTCAACAAGTTGATTATTGACATAATCAGCTTTCCTATTTATTTTACCAGTATACATAACAAAGAAATTCTTTTTGAATACATCAAAAGCCTTTGATTTGTCTTTCAAATCCTGAGCGATGTCAAATGCGTCAAATAATTGATAGATTAAACTGTCTTTATCATAAACTTCTTCATTAGAGTAAAGATTAGTCCCTTGATTAGGGATATCATCTATTATGAATAAAATCTTTGTATTAACACCAGTAGCTTTCTTGAGTGATTTCTCAAAAGCTTCATTGAATATCAATTTCTCATTATTCTTTTCTGCTACATCAGAAGGCAATTTAATGCTTCCATCAGGATTGAACCCTATCATCTGTTAGTACCTTTCTTTTTTGTATAACAATCCCTGCAAAAGACTGGTTTTCCTTCTTGTGGTTTGAAAGGAACAGTAGTAGTCTTACCACATTCTGAACATTTCACTTCAGTAGTATTCATATTTGCTGAAGGTCTTGAATTAAATCCCCTAGCAAGTACATCAAATGAAATTCCTTGATCTCTTCTCTTTCTCATTCTTGTAAAATTCCTCCAATATTTTTTGTATATTCAATTAATGTAATAATAAACCATATTAGAATCAATCAAATCTCTAATTCTAAAATGAAATATAACAAAAATTAAGTAATAAATAGGATGATATCAGTAAAAAAGGAACAGTATTATTTAAAGTTGTGGGTTTTTGACCCAATATCACACTTATTTAAGTATATTTTATCAGATTTAAGCGTTTTTATCCTGATTTAAGCGTATTTTACTCAATAATGCTTTCTCAGGAAATGTCACCATATCATGGATCCAATTTGTCTCTAGGATAACATTTTCAGGATTTGTCCTAAAAATATCATTTTCATCATAAGCCATAATACACGCAGTTCTTTTTCCAGTCTCATAGGTAATATTATTATTTGTGATGTACCTCTGCCCATTAGCATCGCATATAGATACTACACTAAAATTACTTTTAGCCTTCACTCCCTGCTGTTTTAGCCAATCTCTTGCTTCCCACCCATTAAGCTCCTCCTTCTTTGAATAATCATCCAAAGGAAACTTGTATATCCTGCTGATATCACCGGCATATACATGACCTTCATGATAAGCAATTGTCCCAGGAAAAACATTTTCAAGAATCTGCTTATCCTGAAGAGTATCAAAAAGACCATATTGACCACCGTCAAAAAGCACACCCTCAGCAGCAAATAAGACATCTACGACCATTGGATTAAAATTAGGCTTAGGAGCGTGTTTTCTTGACATAATCAATTTAGGTCTAGACTCATTAAAAGAATACATGAAAATATTTCCATCTGCATGGACTGAATGATCACCACAATCCAAAGAAGCATGCGTTGCGTATACAAGACAATCTTCTAATTTTAAGCTCATATCAATTATAATCCAATTATGCTATTTTAAACTAACCAATATCTAAAATATTGAAGAATAGTGATAAAAGTATGATAAATCTAGTTTATTAATGTAGGCAAAGCTGACTTTCTACTCACTTTAATCTAATAAATTTTTAAATAATGAAAGCTTCACAGGCATATGATCAGAAAAGCTACAATTAAAGACCTTGATAAGTTGTGTAAACTAAAAAGAGAACTGCTTAGACATCAAAATAGCATTAATACTAATAATAAGTGTGATGAGAAGAAACTGAAATCTTCAGATGATATGATTAAGACATATCTTGGAAGAGATTACAGCATATTCTACATAGCAATCATAGATGAAGAGCCTGTTGGTTTCATACATGGAACAATAGATCCAAAACCACAAGAGCATATCCAAGCATATGTCCAGGAACTTTTTATAACAGAAAAATATAGAAAAAAAGGTATTGGAAATGCTCTTCTGAGTGAATTGCATACATTCTTTGATAAGAAAAATGTAAAAGCAGGACTTAGCACAGATGAAGATAACAAAGAAACTATTGAGTTCTATAAAAAAAGAGGATATAAGATATATAAGACTGAAAATAAAATAGCCTACATGATGCAAAATAAAAATATATTGCTTGTTTATCCTCCTTTTTGCACTCCTGCAAGTCCGCCTTACTCAATCACTAACATTGCTGCATTTCTGAAAAATAATTGCAATGAAAAAATTGATGTGCTTGATCTTAACATGATGTATCATTCAAAATCATTTCCTGAATATGAAGAATATTTCCAAAATTTCAATAAAGATTATAGTGAAGAAGAATATACAAAAAAAGCAAATGAATTTGTAGAAGAAACAAAAAAAACATACAGTGCAAATCACAAACGAATTCTTGAAGGAGGAAAGCCGGATATGTTTGATGAATGCGTAGAAGAGATCATGAAACATAAGCCTGATATGGTTGCAATCAGTATTGTTTATTCAAGCCAGGCATTTTACGCTCTTGTATTGATAAAAGAATTAAAACAAAAAGGAATCAAAGTTATTGTAGGAGGACCTGCTGTCAGTGAGGCAATTGGAAAAGAGGCTGATCTTCATCTTCATAATGAAGTAGAGATATTATCAGAGATAGTGGGGGAAGCGGATAAAGAAAAAATAGATTTAGAAAAGCTAAATTACAATACTGTACTTGATTATGACTCTTATAATCTTTCTGAGTATTTTACTCCTGAACTAGTAATTCCTGTTCGTACTTCTCATTCATGTTATTATCGACAATGTGCATTCTGCACCCATCATGGATCTGGGAGATATATGGAACTCTCTCTTGATAATATTGAGGAGAGCATAAAGAAAAATAAATCCAAGTTTGTCTTTATTATTGATGATATGATTCCAAAAAAACGTTTGCTGGATATTGCTGAAAAAATAAAACCACTAAGAGTAAAATGGACTTGTCAATTAAGACCAACTAAAGATTTAGACAAAGAAACATTACATACATTGTATGAGAGTGGACTAAGAATGGTCATCTGGGGAGTTGAGAGCGGATGTGATAGGATTTTGGATCTTATGAAAAAAGGGACAAACAGTAAAGACGCTCATGAAGTGCTCAATAATGCATCAGCTGTTGGAATAAAGAATGCTGCATATATAATGTTTGGATTTCCAACAGAAACAAAAGAAGAATTCATAGAGACAATAGAGTTCATGAAAGATACCAGCATAGATCTTGTCTCAACAGCAGTATTTGGATTGCAGAAGGGAAGTGAAGTGTATGAAAATCCATCAAAGTTCGGAATCACTAAAGTAAATGAAGAGAAAAGGACATTTCTTGGACCAAAGATAAGTTATGAAGTAAAGTCTGGTATGATGCAGAAAGAAGCTGCAAGAATGCAGGTCAAATATAAGAGAAGCATTGAAAAGATAAATGAATTTCCTAAGAAAATGAATTTCTTCAGAGAGCATATGTTGATATGTATAGATTGAATAATAATAATAATAATAATAATAATAAACAGTTAAAAGAGATACAGAATCATCCGCATCCAGGCATTATATCGCCATGGATGTCTCTTTTCTTGCATTCTTCACGAGAAAAACTAAGATTATCATATCTTGTGATGCGAGCATGCAATAGAGTATTATCTCCTTCAATGATAGTTCCATTCTTTGCATCAAGACCATTACCTTGATGAATTGCATACTGCATTGCATTTCCTGAGATATGCGCACCCATCAATACTTCTCTCCAACTCCATGATTTCTGCAAAGCATCATCACTGACTATTGCATACTTAAGAGCACTTTCCATCAAACATGATTCCTGCAGAGCTGTTCCTGATACTTTTGCAAACTGCAACTGTGAATTTGAAAACAGCAATCTCTTATCACTCTCTGAAATTGACGCACCAAGACCACCATAGACTGTATTTTGCATCGGGTCAATATCACCAGTAAGGGCATGATATGCAGACGTTGCAATACCTTCAACTAAGTCTGCTGTCTGATTAAAGAAAAATGTCTGTTCTATCTTATCAGGACGATATTTACTTGAAAGAAAGTCAATCAAGTCTTCTGGTCTTTTTTCATATGCTTTTGCAACAGTGCTTACTAGATTCCTTATCGCATTTCCATTCTTTGATTCATAAAGAGAATTGACAAGCCTTCGAAATCTCCTGCCTTCAGAACTGAAATCAAATTTTCTGCCTCTTGGAACATGTTCTTCCCATATCTTTCGGATTGTGTCTGCATCTTTGTATCTGTCTGCAACAGAAATATCTGTTGATAAGAACCATGAGAAACGAGTCGCATCAGGATCAGGAAGACCATGGACATGAACATCTTTAGTATTCTCATTTGTAATGACAACCATGCCAAGATCAGGAAAAGAAATCAATACAGAACCATTATGAACACGACTGCCTGGACCGGAAAGATGAACATGGTCTCCCTGCTCAAGATCATCCAAAGCCCTATGTTCGTATTTGCCATCATCAATGCCTACATCAGACCTTGTTGCAAATAATGTTGCTTTATTGTTCATTTTAACAGCATATGAGAATACTTGACCATTTATAAAGGTATGTGCTGAGTTATGTTCAAATACTTATATTTAAAAAGGCATTTTCATTCTCGATTACTATGGAAATAAAGGATTTTGTAAAGGCATCTAAAAACAAGAAAATAGGCCATGTTTATGATATTGAACTGCAGCATATTGATAAGCTCAAGAGGTTTGATTCTGTAGAATGCCATATAGTACTTTATCCTTACAGCAGGAAATTTAAGGCAAATGATATGATATTCTATCCATTTGAGGAATATGCAAGAGACATAAGCTCATGCAAGAACTCAGCATATTCAAGAATAGGAAGCTCTTTTAATAAAATATTTGCAGTCATTATGGGACTTATAATATTATTATTATTTGTCATATTTCGACCTGAAGAACTTTTGTCAATGCAATCCATTGTTTCAGTGTTTGGTGCATACATAATAGCAAAAGAACTGGGAAATGATCTTGAGAAGTGGATAATAAGAATTACAAAGCCACTAAAGTTCAGATATCAGGAAAGCTATTACAGCTATGAGCTAGAAAAACATAATGCACTTACAAAGTATTCACATTATGCAAAAAAACAAAGATATGACAAGACATCCATAAGACCGACAAAGATGGAATTTATAGAACTGAGCAATTCCAAGACAGTAAGGATGTATTTTGATACGAAAGATCTCAAGAATAACGGTAATTCCATACATATACTTTCTGTTTGGGCTGATCCTGAATTATTGAAAGAATTCGATAAAGGATTCATGCTAGGAGTTAAACTTAGCTTGAACAAAGGAAAGATTTTCAAAAGATCACTTGAGCTTTTCCAATCAGTCAGCAAAGGAGTGAATGGATGCATTGGACCAAGTGATAGTTGGTTTAAGGATTCAGTATACTTCAGAAGAATAAAAAGATTCATGAAAATAAGATTTCTTAGGAAAAGAGGATATCTCAGGAACAAGAAGATTGTAGAATTGGTAAAGTAGTAGCACACAAATATTTATATCTTCATAACACAACTCGTTCTTTATGACACAGTTCAAGAAAGGACAGTATGGTAAGGATGCAGTTGCAAGAGAAGCTGATCCACTCAGAAAAGCAGGTATACATGACAGGCTGACTGAAGATATCAATGCATGGACTAACAGAGAAGAACCACCAAAAGAGAAAAGACCTTTCATATATATGCTGAGTCTTGATGATTTCTTTGCAAGAGATGATACAGGGAAAAAAGAATTTCTTGATGAATTCATAATACAGTCAAATCTGATAGAAGGGATTGATCCAAATAAGATAGAGACAAGAGTGGTAGGAGAAGAACTTAAACCATATTATGAGTTCACAGACCATTATAAAGCACTGGATTATGTACTTGAAAATTATGAAAAACCACTTACAACTACAGACATATTGCATATCCATCAAATATTGATGAAGAACATATTTCTTGAAGAAGGAAAAGATCTTGCTGTTTTCAATAAGATAAGAAAAAGAAGCAAAGCATACAAACAGATTATTGAAGTATTTGGGAGAAGAGCTGGAAATTATAGACAGACAAAGATGAGAGTAGGAGACAGATACGGCATCATGAATGGATGTCCTTATCATAGATCAATTCCAAAAGCAATGAGAAAACTAGAAGAGAAATTTGCAAATCTAGATAATCCATCTAGAGAAGATATTTTAGAATTACATTATGAGTTTGAAACAATACATCCGTTTGTAGACGGCAATGGCAGAACTGGAAGACTTGTCATGAACTGGCTTTCACTCCAGCATTTAGGAGAGTTCATAGTTGTAGACAATGATGTCAAACAAGATTACTATGCGATACTGCAGAAATATAAGCCAAAATTCAAAAGAGACAATCCCAATGTGAGATTCTATAAGGACCAAGATAATACTGGTAAGTTTGAAATGGAAGTTTATAGGATGATGCAGGAACAAGATGAAAGACTAAATAATAAAAAATAGATATAAGATCACATATATTCATCCATAAATCTTGCTTCTGCTCCCTTGAAATAAGCAGCACCTTCAAAGTCATTGTGTGTAGTGCACATTTTATTATGTCTTCTAAAAAATGCTAGAAGGTCTTGTTTTTCCTGTAAAGGTCTTGCTTTAATCATATCTTTGATATAATGCATCTCCTGGAAGTATTCTTTAGAAATATCATTATCTTCTTTCTCAAAAGCTACATTGAAATGCAATATTATCTGGTCAAGCTCATCCCAAAGATCATAAATATCCATAGGTGAATACTTCTCTTCCATTATTGCTTGATCAATGGTATTTATCTCTGTTATCTCATGCATAATATAAGAGAATGAGATGGAATATATAAATATATCTTGATAAAATCTTTAAGAATTATTACCTGATTGGTTCCCACTGTTATTTACATTTGCCTGATATTCTGCGCTTTGCTTCAATGCCTGTATAAGCTCTTCTTCAGTCATGCCTTGTGCAAGCATTCCAAGATACATCTGAAGACCTTCTTCATCAGGTTCTCTTCCCAAAACACTAAGATAAGCATCCATTATTGTTTGACTAGCCTGTTCTTCCTCAGAAAGCTGACCACAGCAAGCATCACAATCTTTTGTTGTTCCAAGGAAAGTCTCATTGCTATCACATTGACTCCCACATCTCCCATTTGAATAACCCATATAAGTGTACATGCCTCCGCAAGAAGTGTTTGCACAACAATAAGAGCAGTCTGATGTCTGACCCATATCAACACCAACGCTGCAGCTTGTGTTTTGACAGGACATTATAGAAGATTCAAAGCCTTCATAATTGGCTGCATAAGTACATGTGACTTGGCTGTAATTGCCTTCATCAAGCTCACTTATATTAAATAAATCACCACCAGTATGAGAACCATAATTCGTTCCGCACTCATGATCAAATATGACCATATAACTTTGCCTTCCGTAAGGACCGTCGATATGCATCCAATTTGCTCTTGAGTCTGCTTTAAAACCCATCATATCAGGATATTCCCCCCATATTATTACAATATTACCTGTCCTATATGTATAAGTGGTCCTTTCGGGCTTACCATCACATTCAATAGTATGCACAGTTATTTCAGGATCTGAAAGTGGGAAACTATAATTGATACGTCCTTTATCTCTTTCATATTTCTGAACAAAACATTTTGACCATATTCTTAATGCATCATCTAAAGCAGGCATGTACCCATCATCATAAATACAATAATTAGGATTTTCATCGCAAGTCTTTCCAGGATCAGGTTGCAAGTATCTACCACAAACTAAACAATTCTCATAGACATAAGGATCATATGATCTTCCTGTCAAATTGCATATCTGCTCAAAAGTGCAACCCTCATCTATCTCACCATCACAATCATTATCCTCTCTGTCGCACCACTTGAAAGAAGGCTTTTCATCAGAGATATAATTATCTGGGAATCTACATCCTTGCCAGAAGTTGTTGATGCATGTCTTTGCATAAGTATTTGATCTTGCGCAAACACCGAGTGAAGGACAAAGTTCTGCTGGCTCATCTTCTGATTTGTTGAAGTCAATAGTATTAAGATTACAATCGATTGACTTGTAGTATGTTTCATTGTAAGTCTGGTTCTTTGAAACACCACCTTTTATTATGTAACCAGTATTATCAATGCCATCACAATAATGTTCCAGCTCGTATAAGTCAATTGTGAAAACATTGTTCATGGACTGCTCTTCATGAAGAGAATTATTCTCTGAATTATTTCCTATATCACCGGAATCATCAAAGATTTCTATCTTGTAATAATCAATCTCACAATATTTTGGAAGCCTGAATGTCAACTCTGAACAATCTGATTCAGGATCTTCTAATTTTTCAAGTTCACATTCAGAGAAAGTACCTTCTGTAATATGCACATTCCTTATCCTTCCATCAAATACTTTATGTTCTTCATAATGTTCCCCTTCACTGTCAACTATCTCAAAGAAATTAGGTCTTGCACTACAAAAAACATGGTCAGTCTGTGAATTTTCAAGATCAGTCTCTTCCGATATAATATTTATGCTATAACTCCCATTATTACTTATGAAAAGAACACTATGCCACTCATCTTCTGAGATGCGTTCATCTGCTTCTTTTGATTCAGCAATCGATGCACCAGGTCCTGATCCACTCTGCAACACATAACCTATCTTCCTTTCTCTACTATAAGTTAAATAGAACTTATCAGAAGTAGTACCATCTTTTTCTATGAGGAAAATGCTTTCACTTATTGCATTTCCAATCATTGCAATAGTATCGCTTGCAGATCCATAAGCAGTGCTGCTTGGAACATTATATACAGTAGCACTTGGAGTACTGTATGCTTTTATGTTAAAATACAAGGAGAATGAATCATAAGGGATCTCATCTATAAGCCTATACCCTTGTGCACTATCAAGATATGTTATTGTATAAGCAGAAAAATGACTTATCCTTGCTGTGACAGTATTGTTCACCTTATCTACTGAGGAGGGAAGTTGCACCCAATTCAGACCGTTGAAATAGCTGATGGCAAACATATCTGGATCATATTCTTCTTCAAGAAGATCATCATATTCAATAATAAGGCTTAAATCTGGGTTAAATCCAGTACCATCTGGACCAAGATCATATATAATATTTCCTATGATGACATCACCAGTTGAAGGATAAATTTCGTTTGACTGCATCAGTATAGTTATACTATCTACAAAAACACCATTATTACTTACTAAGGTACCATCCAATATATTAAGAGTTGCAGACTCATCTGAAGATTGCACTGTAAGATCTGAAGTTATTTTACTTCCAACTAAATTTAATGAAGATGATGATTCAAGAGAATATTGAATATAAAAATCTTCAATCTTTACTTCAGCTATAGAATTTGTTATATGTAAAGGATATAATGTCTTAACAAACAGAGTCAAATTATCAATATCCATATCTACTTCTGTAATAGGTGTTTCTTCTATGATTTCAACTGCAGGAAATATATCAAAATTACCTGTACATAAAGGAAGATTATAATCAATATATTGTGATATGTTTTGCATATCCATTAGTCCATAAAATTCGATTGCTTTTTCTAGAGATTGTAATATACATTGTTCTACAAACCCTTCAATAGGATTAATATCAATAGTTTTTTCTGAGGCATGACCTAAATCAGAAGTCCTTGCTTGCATCAATAAGACAAAAACTAATAAAATTACCAAAATCATCCCAATAGTCATAAAAGTAGAGATATTAGATTTTTTTAACATATATGTAATATATTTGAATGAATCACTTATAAATATTTTTAGAAAAAAATATTTTTAGAAAATCTTATATAGCAGAAAGTCCTGATTTTACCTAAGATGCATAATGTTCCACTTTCGTTATTATCTGAACACACAAGGCGTGCAGTCTTTGTAAAAGAACATGGAATATGCAAAAAGTGCCATAGTGTCTGCAATGAGAATGATTTTGAGATCATGTCAAGTGTAGCACATACCAGTGAGAAAGCACCAGATATAAACCATTTCTATATTGTACATCATGCATGCAAGATGAATCTGAAAAATGATAAGAAGAATCTTTTCAAAGAGATAATAAAACCTTATTTTGCATTATATATTGCAGGGGCAATAACTATGCTTTTTGGAATCATGCTGTTCTTCAAGATAGAAGAATTCAGGATGGAGTTTATATTAACAGGTTTTCTTATTGCAGCCATAGGAAGACATATGTGGAGACTGCATAATCATCAGCCTTTGGAATTCTCAAAAATAAGAAATATTGCAGACATAAGAAAACATAAAAGAACTAATTTACGGCTGAAAAAATACGGTAAAGACCAAAACAAACTATTTAGGGTAATAAAATTCCTGATTTTCATTGCTGCCTCACTGCTTGCATTAGTAATACTAGGACTAATATTATATTATAATAATCCTGCACAAATAATAGAAAGTGCTGTAGCTTTTTAGTTAATTAAGAGTAAAGTTTAAAAGAGAATAATATAAAGGTTTAGAATATGATAAAAAATATGGTCTCATCTGTATTATTGCTGGTAGGAGTAGCACTATTATACTTCAATACATTCCCAGTAATGGGATGGGTGTTGATAACTGCAGTCATCTTACTTAATACAGGAACCATATTTATGGCTGCAATGAGATCATCAAATAAGTTATTATTCTATATAGTTGCTGCTGCTGCATTCATATTGGTTGCCATCACTTTTGGAATACTCTTCAAATCATTCACAAATATCGCAACTGCAGCTAACTCAACTACAATAAGCATGGAAAGCTTAACTGGAGAAATTGTAAAGATATTTAGATAATTAAAATAATTTATTTTAGTATTTCTAATTTAATTTACTGCCAAAACAATAATCACGTGAAATATCTTATATTTTTCTAATTACTGTTTGAGAAACAGTAATCGTAGAAGTCACACTGACCAGAGTGCCATTTACATAATGGACTTTGCTTCTTAGGATAATCAGCCTTAATATCACTCTCTGTGTTTGCATGTATTAACTCAATCTCTAATTTCGCAAACTTAACAAGCTCTTCATCAACGTCAAGCATCCTTTCTCCAAATTTTAGGAAATCAATCCCTACTTTATTTGGCAATCGTCCATGTCTCTCAAGATATAGCAATGAATAAATTGCCAGCTGGAGCCTGTAATCAGGAGTGATAACATCTTTCTTAGATGTCTTGTAATCTAATATAATTACCTGATCCTCAATCTCATGAATTGCATCTATAAAGCCTCTCACCATATATTTCTCAGATCTATATTCCTCTTCAGCTCTTGGAATCCATCTCTTGAAAGCATCTTTGAAAGGCATATTCTCTTTTGATAATTTCTTTAGAAAATTACTTAACCAGAACAGAAGCATCTTCTCTGTCTCATCATAGTAGAACAGGCGTTGAGCTTCAGTCATATCAAGCTCTTCAAGCTCATCTTTTGCAGCAACCCACTTCTGCTTGAGAAAATCCTTAAGTAGTCCACCTAAAAGAATCTCGTGGCTATCATTAGGTAGTTTATCTATATCAATCTTGAAGAAATCCTCTAATGCTGAGTGTGCTATGCTTCCTCTCACCAAATGAATGCTTGGAAGTGTCTTCAATTTCTTTATGTAAATATAATAATACTTTCTAGGGCATTGCCTATATGTATTGATAGAAGATGGTGATTGTAATCGTTTTGCCATGATAAGTTAAATGAAGCAGCTGATTTATATATATTATTGTTGTATATGTCTAGTGCGTAGCACTAGATTTGGAACGATAGTGAGATTATCTAGTGCGTAGCACTAGGCTTGGAACGTTAGTGAAATTGTCTAGTGCGTAGCATCAAGAACATCAATTATTGAATCCATGAAGAAATCTGGTTTTTCAGTAATATATCGCTCTATTACCTTGCACATCCCCTCCAGCTTGTTCTTCATGACAGCTGGACTGCCTTTATCTTCACGTACTACTTTCCATACTGCATCAGCCCAAGTATCTGCAAGCCTAGACTTATCTTCATAATGAACTGCTGCTGCTTTTATACTCTTCTTATCAACAATAGCAGGGTTGACAATAAAAGACATCATAGAATTATACACCTGTCTTACCCTTGCGAAAAGTGCTTCATCACTCATATGAAATTGCAAGGGCTTAAACAACTCTATTTCTTTCTGATTATCATAAGAAGTACCATCTTCTGAGAAATAACCAGAAGGAAATAAAGTAGTTGATGCAACACCATGAAGATAAGTAGTCCCAAAATTAACATAAGGCTCACAATTAACCTCCTCTAAAGTCACATGAGAGACAATACCCATCCAAGGACTTCCAAAAACAAGATTTCCTTCTTTATTATAGACATAAAATGCATAAAAATAGCAGATATAATCCATTTATCACAGATTAATATTCCAATATGAATAAATCTACCATATATATATTTAAATAAGGACTTAAATATTGTTCAGATGCCAATAAAAATAAAAGATGGACTTCCTGCAATTAAAGATCTAGAAAAGGAAAAAATCTTCGTAATGACAGAGAAAAGAGCTATGCATCAGGACATAAGACCATTAAAAGTAGTAATATTGAACTTGATGCCGGAAAAACCTAAAACAGAATTGCAATTATTAAGGAGACTTTCAAACAGCCCCATACAAGTAGAGGTTGATTTAATCCATCCAGAAACACATGAATGCAAAACTACACCTAAATATCATCTTGACCAATTCTATAAGAAATTCAGTGAGATAAAATCAAATAAATATGATGGATTGATAATAACTGGTGCACCTGTTGAACAGATGGGTTTTGAAGAAGTTGATTATTGGGATGAACTTAAACAGATAATGGAATGGTCAAAACATAATGTTACATCTACACTTCATATATGTTGGGCTGCACAGGCAGGACTTTATTATCATCATGGCATAGGAAAGCATAAACTGCAAAAAAAAGTATTTGGAGTATTCAAACATAAGATCGATAAGAATAATCATGAATTAACTATTGGGTTTGATGATGAATTCTGGGCACCGCACTCAAGACACACAGCAATATCAGGAGAAGAAGTCAAGAAGATAAAAGAGATTGAGATCATATCTGAGTCTAAAGAAGCAGGAGTATATATTGTCGCTTCAAAAGATAAGAAACAGATATTCATCACAGGACATTCAGAGTATGACCCATTATCACTAAAACAAGAGTGGGAAAGAGACATCAAGAAAGGAATTAAGATAGATCTGCCTGTTAATTATAATATTGATAACCCTCTTGTAAAATGGAGATCGCATTCTAGCTTACTTTTCAGCAACTGGATAAATTATTATGTCTACCAATTGACACCTTACAAGCTTGATGAGATTCAATAGAGATATATTTAAAAAGCAACAAAGAACATGATGTCATATGCAACTTGAAGATGAAGTAAGACAGATGGTAGTGAAAGGATTTCCAAATCCAAGCTTACTTGGAGCTATGTTCTTTGGAGACAGTTTAAGCAAGGCACTCACCAGAAAGTATCATTTAGTAAACCATATACTTATCAGGCATTATGATGCAGGAGGAAATATGCCAACACTCAAAAGTATGAGTATCGCACATTCTTTTGCCGGACTTATGAGATATTCTAAAATAGGCATCGTCGGCATGCTTGCACTTACAAAAGATAATAGACCACTCGGTGCTGGCATTGAAAGATACAATGAATATGAAATAGGTACAATAACACAAGCAAAAATAGAAGGATATGCAAAAAATCACGCAGTAACACTTGCATATGAACATGGCAAGAAAGTAATAGTGGATTCTCCTAAACGAGGATGGAAAGAAGAAGAGATATTTGTTTATAGGCCTCAAGAGAACGGAGATGTAATGATGACATGCTATCCTGTACAGGCAATCAAAGATCATGAAGAGAAATTTGAAGAGACTGAATACTTTGAGAAGAGCAGGCTTGAGAAACTGTTTAAGACAGCTGATGAGAGACAGCTGGCTAGCAGATGATTAAAATAAATAAAAGAAAAATAAATTATAAAAAAAGAACAAAAAATAAAGATAGATAAATAAAAGAAAAAATAAGAAATAAAAAAAGATAATCAAGATAATAAAACAAAATCAGACTTAAACTTCTTTGCATGCTTTGTAGACATTATCCAAAAGCTCTGGTATATCATCAGTCTTCACTGCTGAGAATGCAAGCCTAAGTATGTTGCCAATAGCAATAACACCAGTGCTGTATTTCTCAAGAAGCACTTGTCTTACCTGTTCTGCATCCTTTTGCAGTTGTATGCACATAAAGTAGCCTGAATTATGCGGTAAAGGAGTGAACTCTTCAGAATATTCTGCATGCTCTTGTAAAATACCTTCAATTGTATCAAACCTTTTTTTCATGATAGCATACTTCTCTTTCTTTTCGTCTGCATATGATGAATCATTGAATGCTTCTAGTACAAGAGACTGGCTAAGATGTGAATCATTTGAGATGTTTCCTCTGATAGCGCCTGCAGTCTTGCTTGCTAGTGCATCGTAAAGCTCATCATCTCCGCCTTTAACTGCGTATGTTACAAAGCCTACCCTAAGACCCCAGACATAATCTTCCTTTGTTGCTCCATCAATCTTTACAGCAAGAACATTCTCATGTATGTCTGCAAGCTCAGAGAACATCGATTCCATATAGACTCCTTCCTTATAGACAAGTCCGAAATATGCATCATCAACAATAACTACAAGCTTGTTTCCCTTATCTGCAGAATCCTTTATCATGTCCTTAATTGCTGCTGCTTCATCTACTGTCACTGTATATCCAGTAGGATTATTCGGAAAATTCAACATCAGTATCTTCTTACCTGTTCCTTCATCAAGCTTTTGTCTTAATCCTTCAAGATTGAAAGCTCCTTCCTTAAAAGTATCGAAAGTATCGATGACACCTTCATAACCATTCTGAAGTATCAAACGATAATTGCCCCAGTATAGGTCTGGTGAGATTATTTTGTCTCCTGGATTGACAAACATATACCCCATCATGCTTATACCATGAGTCAATGCATTTGTAACGACTGGCAGGCTGATGTTCTTCCCAACAAGCGAAGGATTCTTCTGAAATATCATCTCCTTCCATCTTTTCCTTAATTCAGGTTTTCCAAAACTAGGAGCATATGGGAAGACATCCTTTGGATTTAAGCTTACTTTATCAGCAATAGCCTTCAGTCTCATAGGACTTCCATCTTCTTCAAGAGCAGCACCAATAGTTGCATTTATCTTCTTGCCCTTAGCATCTGCTGTCTGTGCAAGTATCCCTTTCTTTGGGAAAAAAATAGCTTTACCTTTCTCAGACAATACATTTGACACTGCCTGATTCTTTTCTTCTATTAATTTATTGAGTTCTTCTGCTTGTGGATTCATTTCAACCCCTCCATGATGTTTGTTATCTTTATTTATTATTTAATTTATTTAATAATTATAAATTATCATTTAATTATCTTATTTGCTATTACTAAACAATATTATCAATTATATCTAATTTTGTTATTATGCCAATCATCTTATGCCTATCAAACACTGCAACCATGGAAAAATGCTTTAGTAGTCCTGAAATCGCATCGACACTTGTGTCTTTGGACACTGAAGGAGGACGCTCAGACATAACTTCTTCAACAGAGTCTTTTTTCCCTGTAATTAGGGCGTCGAGTATATTTGATTCTGATATGACACCTATCAATTCATTATTATTCACAACAGGAAGCTGACTTATATTACTCTCACGCATATGAGATATAATATGTGTTATTTTCTCACTCGGCTTTGCTGAGATAATCTTCTTATTCATTATATCTTTTGCTTTCAACCTAGTCTTCTTTGATGCATTGTCAAGTGTCTCAAATATCTTTCTTGTCTTAGAATAAGTTGGATCAATTGTTCCTGCTTCAATCTTTGCTATCAGGCTCTGACTGATGCCAGCTCTTAGAGCTAATTCGTGCTGTGTCAAATCCAGCCTTTTTCTTCTCAGTTTTATCTCAGATAGATTAGGGAACATGTTTATCACAGGAATAATTATAATTATTTATATTACTTTTGGAATAATATAATATGAATTAATAATAAAAAAACAATTAATAAAAAAATAAAAGATAAAAAATGATAAAAATAAAATAATCACTCTTCAAACTTTGAAGGAAGCACTACATCTTCTCCAAACTTCTCTTTAAGTCCTTCAAGACCACTTTTTAGGCTGTCCATTGTTTGAGTAAACTCTTCAGGAACATTCTCATCAGCATATGCTTCTTTCATCCGCTCAATCTTTGCAAGCAAACTAGGGATTCTGATTGAGAATTGTTTCTCATATTGTTCTTTTGAGTAATCTCTATCAAAGACTTTCTTAAAAAGCACATTCAAATCTTCAAAAAGAGGCAAGTGACCGATAGGAGTCTCAATTGCTTCATACTCACCATGAACTCTTCCTTCTGCCCATAAAAGCCAAACTTTCTTATCGACTTTCTCATTGAAGTATTTGCCTTCCTCATCCTTGAGGAAATAGTTTGTCTGAAATACTAGAGGCACTTTATTCAAACGCTGTGCAAAAGCTAAATGATTCTTTAGATATTTGCCAAGTGGAACAACTAAGAAATCAAGGTTTGCCATTGGTGAATGTGCTCTTTGCCCTTCTTTTCCAAGAGTAGCTGCTGTTGTTTCTGATTCAAGCATTGCACCATATACAACTCCCTGAGCCCAATCCAATGATTGAAGTACAGGAACATTTGTATCAGAATCACGTCCTCCATAAATTACAGCGTCCACTTTGACACCTTCTGGGTCGTCTGCTTTTGGATCTGCATTTGCAAGCTCATTGATCCTCATTGTGAATCTTGCATTCTTATGTGCGAGTGTAATCTCATTGCCTTTCTCATCTTTCTTACCTTCAGTCCATTGTCCTGAATGATTTTTACCTTCTTTAGGAGTCTCTACTCCCATGCCAAGCCAATAAGGTTTTCCATCTTTTGTTAAGATATTTGAGAAGATAAGTTCTCTTGGAGTTGTAAGACAATCATAGATCAATGGATCATCAACTGCGTTGACATCTGCAATTATACCAAAAATCCCCTGTTCAACATTTGCAGCATAACAATCACCATCTTTTATCTTAAGATATGCTATATCGTCACCAACAATTGTCTGACCTGGAATCATTGCAGTAGCAGTCTTTCCACATGCACTTGGGAAAGCACCAGTGAAATATGTAACCCTTTCCTTTTCCAAAGGATGCACTCCCATTACAAACATATGTTCACATAACCAGTCTTCATTGTTTGATTTATTTATAGCAAGACGCATTGCTAATTTCTTAAGACCAACACTGTTCCCAGCATATTGGTTGTTGAATGTAAATACCCTATTCTCTTCTAGATCCATATAGATTCTTCTCTTATCTATATTGACAGTATTTCCGTTCTCATTTAATTCACCTGCTGAGTGTACGAAATAGAAGAATTCATCTGGATTCTTAAGATTCTTGAATTGTTCATAACCTGCACGGTAAAGTATATCTTCACTGTGACAAACGTAGGATGAGTCTGTTATCTGCAGACAGCTTATTGAGAAGTCTGAATTAAGAGGACCTAAGCAAAAGAACCTCACTAACATCTCTTTGCCATTCATGATTCCATCCATACATTCTTTTACTTCTACTAGTGCATCATCCCTATCAGTTGTATTAATATGTTTGCTGATTGTTTTTCCTTTAGGAAGCAGAACCTGTGTATGAACTTTGTCACGTGCCTGATCATTGTAACCATCATAATGGATTGTATGACCTTCCATAGCTAGCTTAGATTCTTCTTTATTATCAATAGCCAGTTGCCTTATGTATGCAATATCTTCTGGAGAATCAGTTATTACTGTGACTTTTGCTGGTTTGCACAGTTCAACATATTCATTTACAATCTTAATTACTTTCTCATTATTTAAAGCATTTAATTTTTCTAAGTTTTTTTCGTCAATTACATCAGTCATTTGGGCAACCCCCTTATTTATTTAGCCAATCATTTAGAAAGGCATAATCGTAAGTTATACGGCTTATTATAATAGCTATATAAAGTGTATTCATAGGATTAGAATTGGTTTAAAAAGTTTACTTATTATCCTGATTAGGGCTTGCGTTTTTCGTAGACGTTGATGAAGAAGTAATCGCATCAAGCTTGTTTTGGTTTGCCTTAAGTGCAGTCATGAATAAAACATGGTTTTCTTTCTTTAATCTTTCAATGTCTTTGTCCTTGCGTTCTATTTCTTCTTTGAACCATTCATAGAGTTGAGCTTTTGAGATATCATCATTTTTCAAATCTTGCTCAATCTTTAGAAATTTCTTCTCTATCTCTTTTTTTCTCTCTTCATTATCAAGAGTTTCAGTATTTTCTTTCTTATCTTTATCTTCCATCATGATTCAACATTATGGTTCAAGGAGATTTATCTTTTTATCTGAGAAGTCTACCGTAATTTCATCCTCTCTTTTGAAAGGATATTCTTTATTAACAGAATCAAATACAATTAATCCATCCATTATTGATTTCATCCTAAAAGAATTAACAAGCCCGTATCGCTTTTTTACCTTGTATATAGTGCCTTTATATGGTTCTCTGATTACATATTCCATTTTCCGGCAAGATAACTTAAGCTTCTTTCCTCCAGCTGACTTACACCAAGCTGTACTTCCAATAGGTGTTGAGACAAGTATGCCTGTTGATCTTTCAACACTTCCATTTAGTTCATGCATAAATGTAAGATAAGTCTTCTCTCTAGAGATTGAGACTTCATTTAAAGCAAGTCCTGGTAATTTCTTTCCGTTTATCCTAACTTCAAGACGAGGTAAATGTAATACTTTTGATTTTTTATTTAGAATTCTTTGGAATTTTTTTGGAAAGTTGCTTACATTTGCTCTTGTCAACCAACCTTCTGTAAAAATAGGATCACTATTAACACCAAGCACAGGAGAATCATTAGTTATCGATTGACAAGTCCTCAATAATGTACCATCACCTGCAACAACTATTACTAGCCTAGGTTTTTTGAAGTCAGATGGTTTTACTTTTTCTCTAAGTTTTTTTGTGTGCTTATAACCAAATTCTTTAAGTGCATCACTAACTTGATTGCATGCTGCACAACTAGCATGTTTGTAAACCACAAGAATGTCATCCAGATACTTATTTATTTCACTCATATACTTTGCAATGATACAAATGATTTAAATAATTTATCCAAGTAAATGCATCATAAATTAAGTTATAATAACTCCGCTCGGCAGACTGTTTCAAAATAGATTTGCCTCGCAACCCGCTTCTGATTAATATTAAATCCTAGGTCGCTGTTTTAACTCTTTAGTCACATATCATCACTTAAAAATGAAACATAGGCTTATATATTAGTAGAGCTTTTTGTATATTAATATGGCTCAAAAACAAACTAGTTCCCTTAAAGAAGAGATGGATTATTGGGTTAAAGATTTTGAGAAGAAGATAAGAAGAACAAGCGAAACTGATATTCTCGTAGCTGAAAATAAACAAAATATAGATTATAATTATGAATTGATTCAAGGGCTACAAAAAGAGAATGAAAAATTAAAAAAAGAGATAGATGAACTTAAGCATGTTAATCTAATCGCACTCAAAAGCAGACCTCTAAAAAGCCTTGATTGATTTTTAAGATACTAGACTAATGAGATATCTCTGCTTCTATCTTCTTTAGTGCGTCGTCTATAGCATGAAATATATTCCTATCTTCGGTTTCTGATGTTACTACCTTACCAGCATGGATCATCTTAGCGTTCAGTTGAAAGAGTTTCGGAACATCTGTTGTCTGATGGATAGGCTTGATCGTAAGATGAAGCTTTTCAAAATCACTCTTGATTTCCGAATAACGCTTTGCGTAAGAACCAACTATTTTTTTGATGATCGTCATAGAACCTGGCATCAGGCCTGTAAACCCTGTCAATTCTATATTTCCTCCTAACTCTAACGTTTCTTCTGCCATGGCATGATACACCCCCATAAATGCATTTATATTGGCTTTTGGTCTTCTAAATTTATATAATTTGTTGTGATTGGGGGATAATTGATGCAAAAATATCACTACTAGATAATAAAAATACATCATTTACAAGTTACTTTTAAGCAATCTACAGCCAAACAATACCCCTAAATTTATTGAGCATAAGCAGCAGTAGGTCTTTTGACACGTATTGTTTTTCTTCTTGGTACAGTTGACGGACCACTAAGAACTACTTTTCGTTCAGGTGGCTTATAATCATCAGAGACGCCTTTTGCTTTTACAAGCTCATCGATAGATAACTTATGATATTCTGTTCCACCAAGACTGACACACCAAAGTCCATTAAGGTTCTGTGCAACATAAGCTACATCATACTTATTATCCCTATCTGCTGACCTTTGTGTCCTTACAAGTTGAAGATCCTTGATAACCTTGTATTCAGGACCTTCGTATGGAAAGATTATCGGGCCATTGCCAGACTTGAGCACAACCCTCATAGTCTTATTTGTTTCTTCAGTGCCTGCGTTTCTTCTCTCAATTGTTTCAACTGTTACTTCTTCCAGACTTTTCACTGGATAATATGCTTGTGGTAGATTCATTCGTGACATTGTAGATTATCCTTTAGAGTCGAGGTATTTAAGCTTTAGTGTACTCGAATGTGTTGTTTAGATGAAATATGTGTATTTAGGAGTAAGTTCTACATATTATTTATGTCCTTATGAAATCTTCTCGCTTCGCTCGACTAATGCCAGTAAATTAAGCTAAAACTTAGCAAAAGATCAATAAGTTTTGGAACTGGTACGTCTTACGAATTGTCACCCTTAATTTACATAATCAGGCATTAGCACTGATTTCATAAGAACACCCATAGTAACACTTATATATTAACTATCCTTGAATAGTAGTATGGAACAAGAACAGACGATGGAAGTAGCTGAAGATAGTGCGAACAAAGAAATGATATCTGAAGAGATGGAAACACTCAGTTCTAAGCCCGGACATGAAAAAGTACTAGACCTTATTGTCAGAAAGGATGATGTTACATGGAGAACTATCCTAATGGAACTTGTCAATTCCAATATGATGGATCCTTGGAATATAGACATCAAAATGCTTACAAGAGAATATATCCAGACTATCAAGAAGATGAAACAGCATGATTTTAGAATATCAGGTAAAATGATTCTTGCTTCTGCTATGTTATTGAAACTTAAGTCAACAAGATTACTCGAAGGAGATTTGAATGCACTTGATCAGTTATTTGCAAATACACAAGACAGTGAAGATGATGATATGCTTGACATGACTGATGAGATCTTGCCTGGACAGATACAGAATATGGACCCTCATAAGCTCATACCTAGGACACCTCAACCAAGAAAGAGAAAAGTTTCAATCTATGATCTCGTTGACGCACTTGAAAAAGCACTTGAAGTTAAAGAAAGAAGAATTATGAGACAAATGCCAACTCTTGAAATAGAAGTGCCTAGGAAAAAATTGGACGTATCTGTACTCATGGGACATCTTTTTGAAAGAATCGAACAATTATTCTCGCAAAATAAAGATAAAGTATATTTTGCAGATTTGCTTCCAGGACAAGAAAAAGAAGACAAAGTAATAACATTTATCCCACTATTACATCTTGATAATCTCAGAAAAGTGGATCTTTCTCAAAGTCAGCATTTTGGTCCAATAGAAGTACAATTAAACTCTAATTCTGATATACAAAAAGAGATTATCAAGGAAATAGCTGAAGAAACCTCAAGCACTACGTAAACTATATAAAAAAACATGCCTTTTTCTTAAGAATGGCAATGGATCAAGAGAAATTACAACAGAATTACATGATGTTCCAGAAATTACAGGAACAGATGAAGCAATTACAGGAAAACACTGAACAGATCAATAATAAGATTGAGGAAGTCAGGAAAGTAATTAGTGATGTTAGTGAGATATCTGCACTTGAGAAAGGAACAGAAATACTTGTTCCAGTAAGCAATGGTATATTCATAACTGCAAAAACTGAGGATACAAAGAACTTCAAAGTAAATGTAGGAGCAAAAACAGTTGTTACAAAGGATAAAGAAGGAGTGAAGAAACTTCTATTGACACAAAAAGATGAACTTCTCCAAGTACAACTGCAATTAAGCAAAGATCAAGTAGAAGTTGAAGCTCAAGCAATGAGAATCCAGGAAGAGATGAAAAAACTTGTCGGACAATGATGAGGTAATCAATAATGTTTAAATTTCTTAAAGATAAGCTGAAAGCTGCTGTTTCTAAATTTAGCAAGAAAGTAGATGAAGAAGGCGAAGAAGAGAAGATTGAAGTAGAGAAGAAAGTAGAAGAGAAAAAGCCTGAAGTTAAAGCACAAAAACCGAAAAAAGAAGAGAAAAAGAAGCCTGAAGCTAAGAAAAAAGAAGAAACTAAAAAAGAAGAGAAAGCTAAACCTGAGAGAAAGAAAAAAGAAGTAAAAGAAGAGAAGGTTGAGGAAAAAGTTAAGGAAGAAACTAAAAAAGAAAAAAAAGAAGAGGTTAAAGAAGAAATAAAAAAAGAAGCGAAGCCTGAACCTAAGAAAAAAGAAGAAGTAAAAAAAGAAAAAGCTGAGAAGAAGACAGAAGAAAAACCTGCTGAAGAAAAACCTAAGGAAGAGATTAAGAAAGAAGAACCAAAAGAAGAGAAGGTTGAAGAAGTTAAGGTTAAGGAAGAAAAGAAAGAAGAGCCTAAGGAAGAGATTAAGGTTGAGGAAGAAGTTAAGGCTGAAGAAAAAGTTAAAGAAGAACCTAAAGAAGAAGAAGAAGAAAAAGCTGATATTGAAGATAAGAAAGAGCCTGTTGAGGATCTTGAGAAAGAATATGGAGAAAAGAAAGGTTTCTTTGCAAAAATTAAAGATAAATTCTCAAAAAAGAAAGAAGAAGATGCAGATGCGCAGTCTTTGGATAAAGATGAAAAAGAGATAGATAAACTTCAGGCAGAACTAGAAAAAGAAGAGAGTGAAGAAGAGAAGAAGGAGAAAGAGGAAGAAAAACCTGAGAAAGAATCTGTAAAAGAAGAAGAGGTCGAGGAAGAAGAAAAGGGAAAGCCTAAAGAAGAGATCAAAGAAGAGCCTGAAGAGGAAGTTAAAGAAGAACCTATAGAGGAGCTAAAGGAAGAAAAACCTGAAGAAGAAATCAAAGTCGAAGAAGAACCAGTTGAAGAGATAAAAGAATCAAAAAAGATAACTCCTGAGATTAAAAAAGAGATTAAAAAACTTGAAGAAGAGCAAAAAGAAGAAGAAAAGCTCGAAGAAGAGATTATAAAAGAAGAAAAAGAACTTGCCCAGGAAGAAGAAAAGCTTGAAGAAAAGCCAGAAGAAAAAGAAGAGATAGAAAAGACTATTGAAGAAGAAGCAGAAAAGATTGATGAAGAAAAGAAGGAACTTGAAGAAGAAAGAAAAGAAGCAAAAGAAGCACCTCCTGAAGAAGAACCAAAGAAAAAAGGGTTTTTTAGCAAGATAAAAGAGACAATAACAACAAAAAAAGTTTCTGATGATAAATTCAATGATATGTTCTGGGAAATAGAGATGGCACTGCTAGAAAACAGTGTAGCTGTAGAAGTCATTGAAAAAATAAAGAGCGATCTTCAAGACAAAATAGTTAATAAGGCGATTCCTAGAAAAGAAGTAGAAACCATTGTTGCTACAAGCATGATGGATTCAATACATGATCTGTTCAATCAACCATCTATCGATATAATAGGAAATATAGAAGAAAAGAAAAAAGAAGGTAAACCATATGTAATATGTTTTGTTGGAATAAATGGTTCAGGAAAAACAACAACAATAGCAAAATTTGTACATATGTTAAAGAATAAAGATTATTCTCCAGTTCTTGCTGCGTCTGATACATTCAGGGCAGCAGCTATAGATCAGTTGCAGATACATGCAGACAATCTAGGGGTCAAACTGATAAAACATGATTATAATGCAGATCCTGCAGCAGTTGCATTTGACGCAGTAAAACACGCAGAATCAAAAAATAAAGATGTAGTCTTGATAGATACTGCTGGAAGACTTCATTCAAACAGTAATCTTATGGAAGAATTGCACAAGATAGTAAAAGTTGCAAAGCCAGACCTCACAATATTCACAGGAGAAGCAATAACAGGCAATGATTGCATAGAACAAGCAAGAGAATTCGACAAAATGGTGAATATTGATGGTATAATACTATCAAAAGCAGATATAGACCAAAAAGGTGGAGCTGCAATATCTATCAGCTATGTTCTTGGAAAACCTATACTATATCTTGGAGTAGGTCAGAATTATGAAGACCTAAGGGAATTTAGCATTGATTTCATAACAGAACAATTAGCTATGTAAGCCTGATAATTCTAAGAAAACTATTTAAATTACTATTTTTAACATCTTAATATGCTGTTCACACTCGCTAATGTAGTATTAGCATTGCTGATACTGGAAGTATTCTTCTTTTTAGCTGCGATTACAATAAGAGAGATAGCAGTTTACATATTCAAAATAAAAGACCATACATTACACAAATCTGCTGAAGTGGCCGCTGTATTAACAGTGCTGGTACTTGCACAGTTTCTCATAGCAAAAAGCAATTTACTCAAAGGAATCATCCTTATCATAATGATATTTGTATTGTTCTATATGATTAGAAGAACATATGAACTTGATGTCAAGAAGGCATTGCTCATGAGCTTATGCTTCATTGTAATATGGGCAATATTGCTTGCGGTTCTTGCATATGTATTTGTAAGATTCTCTTAATGATATCCTTGATATTAGAAAACTATTTATATCATTGTTATGAAAAATATTAATATGAGCGTAGCAGATGAGATTACAGTTGAGATTAAAGATCTAAGAGCTATGGTTGATCTTTGGGGACACACTGAAGACATAAAGGCAGCTTTCATCCAGAAAGTCTATAAGGATGATCCTGAATTAGTACGCAGTTTTCTTACACTCCAAAAGGATTGCCAAGCAATGTTAAGGCTTTGTGGAGAGAGTGAAAAACTTGATGAAGATGTTGAGGCAAAAATAAAAAAACTCAAAAGAATAAAGATAAAAGGAATTGATCTTCACAAGATGCATAAAGATCTTGACACCATGAGAAAAAACCTATACAGAATAGTTCAAATAAAATGGAAAGACGCAAGCTGGCTGTATAAAGGAAAAAATGATATATTTGACCCAGTCCAATTCAGGCAAAAATCAAAGATGTGGAAAGGTGTTGAACAGCTTTGGGAAGACATGAGAAGACCAAAAAGAAGGATTGAAAAACAGCTTGATAGTCTTGAAGGTGTAGGAAAAGATATAAGGCAATTAGCTGCATGATATTTTGAATTAGTTCTAAAGTGTTATTTTTAATGAAATTTACAGAAAAGTTTAAATACGATATATTGATTCTTGTATACTATGATTAGAAAAGTTAAGCAAACAATGAATCTGTTTTTGCTAGCTTTGCTTCTGTTACTGTTATAAGATCAGTGATATCTTTTTTTACTGGTCATCCATCATAATCAACTAAATAGAGGTAGGAAGAAATGAAAAGGAAAAAACAAGTGAAAGAACAAACTGGAAAACAAATAAGACAACAAATAGGTCAACAAATGAAAACAAAAAATAAAAAAGGAATAAGAAAAAATAATGTATGTAAAGTTATAATGCATAATGCTAATTCTGTTTCTCTGTTACTGCTCTTACTTCTGCTCTTGCTCTAAGAGCAACACATCCACTTATTACTGATTAAATCCATACTTAATTTATTTATGTTTTAGACACCTAAATTTAATTGATTATCATAATATAAGTTTCAGAGGTATAAAAATGAATAATACAAATAAAATCGTTGTTTTCGACACAACATTAAGGGACGGCGAACAGGCTGTTGGAAGCCATATGAACCACCATCAAAAGATGAAGGTTGCAGAAGGCTTGTGCAGATTGAATGTTGATGTGATAGAAGCTGGCTTTGCAGCCTCATCACCAGAAGAAGTCAGATCAATCTATGATATTGCAAAGACATTTGGTACAGAAGATGGACCAATCATATGCTCGCTTGCAAGATGCGTCAGCAATGATATTAAGATGGCTGGTGAACAAGTGCAAAACGCTGTAAAAGGTAGGATACATACATTCATTGCAACAAGTGATATACATAGAGAGTATAAATTCAAAGGAATAACCAGAGAAGCATTAAAGAAAAAAGCAGTAGAAGGGGTGACACTTGCAAAAAGCTTCGTGGATGATGTACTATTTTCATTAGAAGACTTTACAAGAACTGATATGGATTATGCAGCTGAAGTGACTGCAGCAACAATCATGGCAGGAGCGACAACAATCAATTTTCCAGATACAGTTGGTTATATCAAGAACCCTAATGATATGAAGGCAATGGTACAATATGTCATAGAGAACGCGAAGAGAATTGTCATAGAAAAAGGAGGGAGTCCAGAAGGGATAATCTATGCAGTACATTGCCACAATGACCAAGGACTTGCTTTAGCAAACACTATGGCTGCTGTTGAAGGAGGAGTAAGAGAAGTCCAGGTAGCTATGAATGGAATGGGTGAAAGATGCGGTAATGCCAGCCTTGAACAAGTAGTGATGAACATAAGAAAGAGGACAGCAAATGAATTCGATCCTTTCAGCAGACAAAAAGAGCCATTGTATGGTATTGACATCAGCCATATCAAAAATCAAGAGATCAAAGAAGTCAGCGACATAGTGGAAAAAGCAAGTGGAAACAAGGTAAAAAGGAATGCACCTTATGTAGGAGATGATGCATTTGCGCATGAATCAGGCATCCATGTACAAGGTATACTTGAAAATCCAGTAACATATGAGACCACAGACCCTGCAGAAGTAGGAGCAGAAAGAAAAATAATCTATGGAAGGAGATCAGGAAGTGCAGGATTAAGAGTCAAGTATGATTTGCTAGACATAGGGATGGATAATGAAGTAATGCAACAGGTTGCAGATAGGTTTTATGATTTAACTGACAATGTAGATAAGGCTGATGATGCAGATTTTGTTAAAGCATATGTTGGTGACAAGGAAGTGCCTAAACATTATGAGATGGTCAGTTATCACCCAACAATATTTCCTGATGAGAGTGTTGGGATGGTCGTAGTCATTAAGATAGAAGATGAAATCATGCATCTTTACGGCGAAGGAAACGGCCCAGTCAATGCTGCAGTAAACGCTGTTGAAAAAGAGATAAATGTCGACTATAAGGTAAGAGACTTCAATTTGGCAGCTGCATCTGAAGGAAGCGACGCACCAGGAGACTCTACTGTGAAGGTCAGCAAAAATGGATGGCAAGTTAGCGGAAGAAGTGAACACACAGATATTGTAAGAAGCGGAGTTAATGCTTTCCTTGACGCTTGCAACAGGATAAAGTATATGGAAGACTTTTATGCGACTAGATGAAATGTTAAAATAAAACTATTTTTTATTTTTATTTAATTTTCTTATTTATTTTTTTATGTTTGTTTAATTATTTTATTTATTTTAAGATTCATTTAGATTTTTGAGTAATGTATACTGGAGCACGGCGCAATTATGATGTATCTTCGATACATCATGCGCCTCGATGGGCGCCAGTATACATGTAGATGTTTTTTACAAAGATTTATTAATAAGTTATATGGAGGTATTAATATGGTAAGAACAATAAAAGCAGTAATATTTGATTGTGGTGGAGTACTCACTACCAGTACAGAAGATATATTGGATAAAGATATAGCTGAAGCATTTGATCTGAAGCTTACAAAAGAACTCGTCAAAACAATTGAGGAATGCCTAGATGAGTTTGAACTAGGAGCAGTCTCACATGAAAGAATGTGGCAGAAGTTTGCAGAGAAAGTAAATAGACCACTACCTGAAGAATATAGAGGACTCATTTCTAAGCATCATGATACGATGTCAAAAATTCATGAAAATGTTATATACGTTGTTAAAAAATTAAAACAAAAGAATTATATTGTGGGTATGCTGTCAAATACAAATGAGATTCATGCAAGATTCAACAAAAAAAGAGGACTTCTTGACTATTTCAAACCAATAATAATGTCACATGAAGTACATCTGTTAAAACCAGGTCTCGAAATATATGAATTATTGCTTAAAAGACTTAAGATTAAAGCAGAAGAGTGTATATTTGTTGATGATAAGCAAGAAAATATTGATGCAGCAAATAAAGTTGGCATAAATGGGATAACATATAGAAGCCCAAAACAGCTCATACATGAATTAGCAAAGCATGATGTTGTGTTCTAGAAGTATATAATAATTTATTTTATTGGTTTAAATTACTATAATCTTTATAAAAGCACAACTGATTACATCTATTGTGAATTTCAATGGCAATGGAACTATTTGTAGAACCTAGAAAAGTCTATACATGGAGTCAATTCAAAAAGGAAAAAGAGCCTTATTCAATTGCACTTGATGGTATAGTCAATGATGTTACTGAAATAGATGAAGCTGGACCTTATGCTAATTTTGATCATCATTCTAAAGTAGGCAGGATTGCTACTAGATCCACATGCAAACAGGTAGCTATGTATATCAATCTTGATCTTTTTGATCTTTTCAAGGTAGATGGCATACCTACTGCAAATATCTATGTAAATGATCCTGATGAAGACACATGTCTTGGATATTGGCTGCTTAAACATCATGAAGAAGTAGGCAATCATGCAAATCCTAGAATAAATAGATTGGTTGACTGTGAAGATAGGCTTGACTGCACTGCTGGCGCTTATCCATTCGGCGATATTGAGATGAGAAGGAAGATGGCATGGATATTTGAACCATACAATGATCTTAGATTCAAAGGACAGATATCTGAGCTGGACGAAGGAGGCATGAGGAATGTCATAGAAGCAGTATGTGCAAGGATTGATGATCACATCTACAGAGAAGGTGGAGAAGTCGCTCTTGAAGGACATTATGAGAAGATAGGTGGTGGAGATAATTGGGTCATGGTAAAAGAGACAGGACCAGCGTCAAGGCTTGCTATGTATAATGATGGGATCAAGGCATTCACTGCATTGGTTGCAGAGAAAGAAGATGGTTCGTATGTCTATGTAATGGGAAGGAAATCAGAATGCATAAGATATCCTATACCTTATTTTATCAAAAAATTAAATAAGATTGAAGCTGAAATAGTCAATGATGGAAATTTATGGGGTGGAAGTGATACTATAATGGGATCACCACGAATAACTGGAAGCAAGATACCACCTGATAGGATGCAAGAAGAGATTAATTTGATGATAAAAGAATTCTATAAGTTGTAATTTTTCAAAGTAAATGGTTCATAATTAATTGTTCATAATCAATAACTAATTATAATTCTAGAAGATAAAACATATAAACTAACTTCTGTTACCCATCATCATGCAAACGAAAAAACAGTTTATCAAAGACATGATAAAAGATGATATGATAGATGATATCTTCGTCGTTAAATTCAAGAAGCCAGTTGAACAATATAAAAGAGGCTACAAATTTGAGCTTAGAATTGGTGATTCTAGCAAAGAGATAATGTTCAAATACTGGGGTGGAGAAGATGAGAATACTGTTAAGGCATTATATGATAGCATTAACAAAGATGATGTAGTGCAAGTTAGTGGAAGAATCAATGAATGGAATGATAAACTGGAAATCTCTGCAAATGACAGAAATACAATCAAGATACTCAAAGAAGGAGAATATGATGTCAAGGATTTCATAAGACGATCTGAGAAAGATCCTGAACAGATGTGGCAGGAACTAAATGTATTCATTGATTCAATAAAAAATGAAGAACTCAAGAAAATTGTTGATTATTTCTTTAAAGATGAGAAATTCATTTCAAAATTCAAAGAAAGTCCTGCAGCAATGTATATCCACCATGGTTGGATTCATGGACTTATGGAACATACACTTGATGTTATCAAGATAGCTGACCTTATACAGAAATTACATCCTACAATTGATAGAGATCTTTTACTAACTGGTGCATTATTTCACGATATAGGAAAATTAAGAGAATTTGAAGTTAAAACCAGCATAAGAGTAAGCACTGAAGGAATCTTAATAGGACATGTCACAATAGCAATTGAGATGATTAATGAAGCAGCAAAGAAAGAAGGAATTCCTGAAGAAACAGCAATGAAGATTAAACATCTAGTACTTACGCATATGGGTGAATATGGAAGCAGCAAGACACCTTCAATGCCTGAAGCACTTGCACTGTTCCAAGCAGATCAGACATCTGCACAGATGGACCATATGATTGATCTTAAAGAAAATGCACAGACAGAAGATAATTTCATCTATAATAAAGATTTAGGCAATATATATTTAGGATGATATATCTGAGAAATATTGATTATTTAGGCTGATTTAGACTAATTCTGCCTTTTTTTCAGTTCATTTGTCACCACTATTGTGGAAAGATTTAAAAGCTAAAATCCATTCTGAACTATAGAGTAAATATGGGGAAAGTAAAAGATAAGATGCAGCCATGCCTTGATGAAATAGTACTCTGCAAGGAAGCTGTAAACAGAAGAGTCAAATTATTAAAAAAAGATTGGCAAAAGCATAAGAGAAGCATATATGTAGGCAGTTCAATAGCTATGTATTTATACACTGCTGACGCACTTCTTGAGAATTTCTTAGCAAAAGATCCATTCCCTAAAACTTGGCAAGAATATGTTATACCAGTAGCAGCAGGTCTTGCAGCATATGGATTTCATTATGTAAGTGAACATGATAATAGAAGAAATATCAGCAGGACAAAAAAAGAAGCAATCAAGGATTTAAGAAAAATCCCAGGATACTTTCTTCCAGCTGCAGCTACAATGATGATAAGAAGTGCAAAAAGATATGGTCTTTTTACTGGTCTGATGAGTACAGTAGGGTATGGAACTGGAAACATTTCTGGAAAAAAAGCATTACTAACAACAATAGGAGTAGTAGGAGGTTTTCTTGCTACAGGTATTGCAATAAAAGGATGGCAGATGCTTTCACTTGGAAAAGTATTGAGTGCAGAAGCAAATAACCTCAATCTTATGATGGATTACAGAAAAGCAAGAGCTGAAATTCACGCTCAAAGACTTATCGATAGAGTATTCATGCCTGAATCAAGACTTCTTTATCCACAAGCAGAAAGACATGCTGACCAAGATAACTTTACAGAAAAAAGTGACTGGATAAAATCACAAATCGAGTCATGGCCTGATGATGTCAAGAAAGATTTCCTTCATATACATTCAAAAAATGACCTTACTGACCATGTTAATGCACTACTTTATGCAAGACCACATAGCGACAAGATAGAAAAATGTCAAGACGCATGGAGAAGATCCATCATGCATGGTCTAATCTACCAGCATACAAAAACAAAAGATGAAGATCCTGATAGACCAGAAGTTGATATTACTAATTATTATACACAAAATGCACAAGAAGATGCGATAGGATTCCCACTAGGTTTAGTTGAAGACTGGAGAGACGGTGCATATGGTGCTAACAATGATACAAAATTAAAAGAACAATACAGTGCAAAAGTGATACTAAAAGAGGTAAAAGCAGGAATCAACTATTCCTCTCTTGAGAAACTTGCACAGAATGTCGCTGGAAGATCACAAAAGATGTGGTTTGCCATAATATCAAGAAGCCTTGCTGCAAATGTAGTCCAATCAATGGATTATCTAAATAAGAAATATGAAACAACAAGATTTGACGCTCAAACAATACTCACTCCTGGTGCAGAGAATGAATCATGGTTAGAGAAACATGAGGGAGCAAAAGAAGAACTTCTACAACAAAGAAAAGCAGCTGTACAGACTGTGTTTGGTACAGAATATGAAAAAGCAAAAATAATGATTGATCATATGTTCTTCGCTGATTTTAGAAATGCTGCTGAAATGATAAAATATTATGACCCTGAAATGTGCATGAAAAGTGGAATAGAACAAAACATAGTGGATGATCTTAAAGAAGAAGGCTGTCATCCTGGATATATTGAAGACATGCAGGAATGTATGGATAAAACAGAACATGAGATGGGATACTTGGATAGATTCTTACATGAAAAAATGCCTGATATGTTAAACTTTGAAAATGCAGAAGCACTAAGAGCAGTAAGAATTGCTTATCACATAGATAAAAATGGACTTAAAAGCAACATAATGGCAAGAGAAGATAAATATGTTTCAAGCAGGTTTGGGCATAAAGTAAGATCTGCAGTCAAGAGAAGTAATGGTGATTTCGAGAGTAATATGTGTGGCAGGATAGAAGGAACAATGCATGATGTAATCTCCAAGAAAGATAAGTATACAAGAAGGCTTAATGCAGTAAGAGTACACTATGAACTTACAATGATACATATTGATGAGTACCAGGATCTTGTTAAGAAACTTGCTTATAATGAACCAAAACAAGAAATAGTTGAACCATTAGTTAAACCCATAGCTGAGTGAGTAATTTCTAATTACTGATTAAAGAACTAATTACTAATTAAAAAAGATAATTAAGAAAAATAATTAAGAAAATTTAAGGAAAATAATCTTTTGTATGAGAAACATCTTCTTTTCTTCTCAGATATTCGCCCATGCCCCAACCTGCTCCAAGGAGTAGGAACTGTGCAAGGTCTCCGCCACCTACAGCTGAGACGCCACCTTCTAAAAGATCAGGCGTAAGTATTAATCCAAGACCAATTGCATTTGTTAAAACTCTTGCTTGACCTTTGAATCCTCTATATGCTGAGACAACTGCTGTTGTAAGTACACCAATAGAATCCCAATAATCAGCAGGACTTACTCCAAGAGCATTACATGCTGCAATTGACGCACCAACTGTGCCACCTATAGCAACAGTATCCTGGAAAAGCTCTTTAGCAATATCACCAATAGTAGTCATATCTTTTTTCTGATCTATCTTGAGTTTACGTGGAGTAATATCACCATCTAATTCTCCTTCTGGAACAATAATTCCGGAAAGGTAATTTGTTCTTTCAGAACCAGAATCTTTTTTCCCAACATATGAAAGTTTTCTTCCAGCAGGAACATAAAGATTACCCTGATAAGCCTGCATATTCAAAGTATTTGCAATCTCATCATAAGAAACGCCACCATTCTGGTAATTATCAACACTGACCTTACTTGACCAGAATCCTAATCTTTGTGGAACTACTGTAACATTATTGCCACCATTAAGACTTATTGTTTTTACACCTTTGAATGTTTTTTGCATTTTAGTCTGAACCTCTCTTTCTAAAGATTTTTATGATAAATTAATTTATCTTTAAGCTATCTCATCTTGAGGTATTGATGTTGATGCAAGATCAATCTGTTTCCTGCATGCATTCTTATCATACAGATTTCTGTTCTGTAGATAATGTGTAAGCCCTCCAACAAGCATTCCAAAATCAGTACTCTTAGCAAGACTCTTATCAAAGACATGACCTTCCCAATCATGATTCTGGATAGGCCACCATTTTGTGACTACTGCTGATTCTTCAATCCTTGCAACAAGACTATCTCCGTGCATAACAATATATGAATCTCTTATTGCTTTTCCTTTAGGCAATGGACCTGAATCAAAAGGACATCTAATCATATCATAAGATTCTCCTTTGAAAATAACTTTGTATACATCTCCCCAATTAGCAATTGCTCTTCCTAGAGGTTTGTCAAGCTTACGGATATGATTCCTTTTCAAAGTCTCATAATCGTCTCCACCTGCTCCTCCCATATCAGGATCATCACTAGGTCCTGCTTCGCTTCCGGATTCATCTGCAGCTCCAATATCTTCACCGACTTCGTCAGCACCTGCTTCATCAGCTCCGCCAGCATCTTCACCTACATTAGCATGCATCTTGCTGCTCCATGTAAGGTACATATTGCATTTGCCTCTTTTTGCCCAGTCTGTACCGTTTGCATCTTGAGATATTGATTTTGTAGCTCCTTCATTTTCTTCTATATAGATATAAGGAACCCATTGTCCTGTACTATCACTTCCTTCTCTGTAAAGAACCCTTGAGAATCTTCCTCCATCAGTCCCTACAGCAGTATTAATATATTCAGTCAATTTATTAACATCAACATCAAGTACATTTCCACTTTCAGGAATAAGATCCTGCCTTGATAATAATGCCTTATGGATAATTGATACGTCTCCAGGGCTCAGTTTTTGATGCTTATCTTCAGACAATGTTTCATATGCTTGAGATTTCTCCATAAGATCTGAAAGGTTATCAATTCCAATGTGAGGTTTATTCTCATCATCCATATAAGCACAGCTTCCGTCTTCAGCCTTAAGCTGATCCAAACTATCAGCAATATAAGTCTTAAGATGATTAAATGTTGCAAAGATACCTACAGGAGACATATCACCACGTACCTTATGAGGCTCTTTGTCTATATGCAAGCATACATATGCTTTATCTTTCTTTGTACCCATATTCTTGTAATCTTTAACCCTTATCTCTCCAACAACTCTCATGTTTCCACGAGTATTTTCATATTTTCTTGGACGAATATCTTTTCCAAATATCTTCATCTTTCTTCCGATAAAGAAATTTCTGTACCATTTAGGTATTGAGACTGTACTATAACCATCAACTTCAATTACTTGTCTGATAGGATCATGTTTTGCTTTACTCCATACTTTGTAGAGTTTTTGTGATCCAATTACTGTTGCCATACCCGCAGCAGTTGCAGCCATAGTAGTTGCTGCAGGACCGATATATTCCTTAAGATTCATAAGTGATTCAAGTTTGCCTGCTGCTGCTTCATACATGCTATCAAGAGCAGGAACTCCTGCTAGAAGAAGTGCTGTACCGGCAAGAGGGACAACTGCTCTTTTGCCAACCCAATTTAGACCACGACCAGTTGTAACTAGAGCGTCTATTACATAATTCTTATCTTCTGGATTTTGTTCTGGTTGTTTTTTCTTCTCTTTTTTTACTACAAGACCTGCTTGTTCCATCCTTGCTTGTTTTCCATTATGTCTTGTCAATGAATATAATGCAGTAACACCTGCAACAGTTGCAGCTGCTCCAAGCCATTTTGACGCAGTTTCTGCATCCCAACTAGTATTATTAACGATTAAACCTTCAAGAGTCTCACCAAATTTAGAAGCCGCATCTCCTATTAAAGGAATTTTTGCAACCTGATTATTAACCATATTAGAACCTGCAATAAGAGCACCAGTAAGTGTAATGCCCCATCCATGTCTTTGTAAAAAAGTTTGTACCATTTGAACCCCTCATGTATGTTTTTATTGATAATCTAATGTTAATTTGATGTATTTCTTAACTTATTTCAAGGTAATTTTGATGTATTTTGACACTATTACCTAATGATAAATTTATAGGTTAGAAATGCTTATTTGTATATAAATATATCGTTGCTGTTCTCCCTATTTGCCTACATTTTCCGAGAAAAACCTAGATCTTCCTAAACCCTAAAAATCCCCCTAAATCTGCAAATTAAAAGCAACTCCTGATAAAAACCTTAAAGGAGTAGTATAATGATGGTATGTAAGAAAGTCATCTGCTAAAATCTTCTTTTTCAATGATTCTCTTAACATATCTCCGCTTTGAATCATCTGCATCTTGAAAAGATTTCCTGATCTGCCAATCTCCCTACTAGTGTATGGACCAGTAGCATGTGCATCATCATTGCATAATGGCTTTCTTCCCATCTTTTTAATATAATCTTTTGCAACAAGCCTGTCAGCGTAAGCCATCCAGGCAACATTATCTGATACGCAATCAACAACATCTGCAGCATTGAATACAAGTGATTGTATAAATCTTCGTTCATCTGCATTTGCAAATCTAAATTTCATAAGTTTCCCATGAATTGTATAAGGATGCGCCCCAACACTTATACCATTATAGTCTTCATTAGCTTTCATAAAATCATTAAAATCCATGCCAGGCTTTACTCTTGGATCTTTTTCAAAACCATGATCAGGCATAAGGCTTATCATGTCAACCATACCTCTAACACCACCCATCCTGACAGAGATCTCATATCCTGGGACAAGAGTAAGAAGCTTATCCTGATAACTGACCCTGAACATAGGATCCTCTTCATCGAATTCATCCAAACTAAGATGATCTGCCAATATAGGATTGCATTTTATCCTGGCTCTTGCGCCCCAGAAACTAAGGTTTACATCTTTCTCAGCCCCGTGTTTGACTATTGCACAAAGATCCACATCATTTCTTGCCATATTCCTAAAAAGCATATCTGCATCATCGCAATTATAGATCATAGGATGAGTATGCAAAGAAGCATTGATGTAGCCTTCAGGTTTTTCAAGTTGTCTTGATCTCACAGAATTAACAGGAAGAACGTTAGGTATCATGTCTACACTGTAATGCAATAGACCTTGAACAAAATTTATTGGATTCATGTTGCTACAATAGGCTTTTTTAAGAAGCAGTATAAAAGGATTTATGTTTAGAAAGATATATTTTTCTTGTCTATATTATTATTTAAGAGAATATTATCTCACCAGCCATTGCAGATGTCCTCGTATGCATTGTTTGCATCCTTGAAACGCTGTTCCTTGTCCTTGTCATCAGGGAACCTATCTGGATGATTATCAAAAGCCATCTTCCGATATGTCTTTTTTATCTCATCTGCAGATGTTGCTCTTGTGACTCCTAAGAATTCATAAGGATTGCCTTTCTTGAATTGACGTTTCTTTGTAATTGTCAGTCTATCAGACCCATCATATGATGATTCATCTCCTGCACGAGCATATTCTGCATCTCTGTATGCATACTGCTTGAATGAATTGAATGCACCCATCATTCTCTTGAAACTCTTGCAAAAATCCCTTACTTGATAACCTACAAATTCAGCAAACCTAACTTGTTCTATAACCACAAGAGCCTGACCATGAAAACCACCGCCAGTCATTGCCTTATACATGATCATACCTTCTGCAAATAACGGAAAATATCTTATCAATGATTTGAAACCTTGTGTCAGATAGTTTTCAACCATCATCCCAGGAAGCTTATCTTTACTGAATTCACCAAAATTTGCTGTATATGTATTCTTGAGATCCTGCCTTTGCTCTTTATGTTCACGATGGATATTAACACCAAGAAGATACTTCATAAGTCCAGGAGTTTTTTCTCTGACAAAATCTGAAAGATCCATCATAGCAAACCTGAAATTCTGCCAGTCAACATTTGATCTGTTGCTTGGTCCATCGCTGGATTCTGTATTGACTTTTTCTTCTAACATCATTACCAACCGTTCTGTATGTCTTGATACGCATTAGTGAGATTCTTGAATCTCTGTTCCATCACTTCATCACCCTCATGCCTATCAGGATGAACCTCAAATGCCTTTGCCCGGAATGCTTTCCTAAGAGCCTTTTCGCCAATCCCTCTTTCTACACCAAGAAGGTCATATGGACATCCATCTTTATACTGCCTTTTTTTTACAGCAAATCTTCCTGGACGCGAATGAGTGTCATGATCATATCTCCTACTATCCTGGCTGTTTGTATACTCATGTGCATGCCTAAAATAGTCGGAGAACTCATCTCCAAATACTTTTCTGAAGAACTCATCAGGCCCTGCTTCGAATGCATCACGCATCTCTTCTTCCATCCTGCAGAAGTCTTCATAGCTTGTGCCACCAGACTTGCCCCGAGTATAAGTATTCCATCTTTCTTTTCTTTCATTCTCGCTTATATCTTCCCATGCCTTGTCTTCTGCTTTTTCTGCTTGTCTCTTTTTTCCGAATCTCATAAATGTCCTTCTATAATACAAGGACATATACATGAAGACGCCGGTTATAAGGGGATGGACAGTAGGAATATCTGATAGAATAGTATAATCAAATAACAAATGTCCTGCTTTATATGCTATACCCACTGCTTCTTCTGCATAACTCTTGAATAACTTTTTAGAATTCTTGAGAAACTGCTGTGCACTAATTTCGTTCCTATCTCCAGCTACAATTGAAAGCATATATTCCTTGAGAAAATTCTTAGGAGTTACAGTCGGACCGCCATAAGGGCTTGTCTTGCTGAGTTCTTCCCAGATATCCTTTCTTTCATTTGAACATATGACATGTACATTCCAGCCGGTCAGATATTTAAAAAATTTAGGAGTCTGCTTGATTGTTGTTGTTAGGTCCTGTACAAGTATGTCTCCAAGTCCGTCCCAAGACCAATTTCCAAACTTTTTGCCAACCTTGTTTACTTTAGTTCTGACTGACACTATTGCCTCTAACATGAACATAGAAGACCGAAAATCAATTTATAAAGTTTTCGTTATTTTTGTCACTATAAAGTAGTTAAATATAAAGAAATATTAAGGAAGATTAAAGAGTAATCAATAAAAAATTAAGAAAAATGAACTAAATAAAATAATAAAATCAGTAACATTTGCCAAAATAAGCATATCCTTGCGCTTTTTCACCGCATTTTATGCACTTTTTGCCTGTTTCTTTTTGTTCAAGAGGGAAGCATCTTGATGTAACTCCCTTAGTCTCATCCTTGATTACTTCTTCACAGTCTTCACATCCACAGAATGGTGCGTAAATAACTTTCTTCTCATCTCCTGCTTTACAGAATTCTTCCCAAGTATCTGGTTCTACTATAGATTTCTTGATACCCTCTCTTGCTTTGTCAAGCAGATGATTTTGTATTTCTTCAAGCAAAAGTTTTACCTGATCCTTAAGTTCTGCTCTTTTCACAAATAGTTTTTCTCCTGTATCTCTTCTAACAATAACTACTTGTTTTTTCTCTATATCTTTTGGACCAATCTCTACTCTCAAAGGAACTCCTTTCATTTCATATTGATTGAATTTCCAACCAGCAGAGTATTCTTCTCTAGTGTCTACAACAGTATCATATCCTGATAATTCTTTTCCAATCTTCTTTGCCTCTGCAATTGTATCATCTTTTGCTTTTCCAATCATTATAGGAATAATTGCAACATGAATAGGTGCAATCTTAGGCGGTAATACAAGTCCTTTGTCATCTCCATGCTGCATAATCACAGCACCAATAAGTCTTGTTGATACTCCCCAACTAGTCTGCCACGGTAGATGATCTTTATCATCCTCACCTTGGAAACTAATCCCAAATGCTTTTGCAAAGCCTTGACCAAGATTATGTGATGTTCCACATTGCAAGAACTTACCATCAGGCATGTATCCTTCAATGCTTGTTGTGTATTTTGCACCTGCAAACTTTTCTTTGTCTGACTTTTTTCCGGTTATCACAGGTACTGCAAGAATATCATGAGCTAATGTTTCATATTCATCAAGTATCATAAGTGTTTCTTTATCGCATTCTTCTTCTGTTGCGTAGACGCAGTGTCCTTCTTGCCAGAGGAATTCTCTGCTTCTAAGGAATAGCTTAACGTCTTTTACTTCCCATCTTACGATGTTACACCATTGGTTTATCCTTAATGGAAGATCACGATGACTCCTTATCCATTTTGAGTAAGCATCATACATAATTGTTTCAGATGTAGGACGCAGAGCTAATCTCTCGCCAGTCTCATCGTCTTTATTTGATACCCATGCTACTTCTGGAGAAAAACCTTCTGCATGCTCAGCTTCTTTTTGAAAGAAACTCTCTGGAATGAACATAGGAAAATAAGCATTGTCAACTTTAAGTGATTTGAATCTAGCATTCAAATAATCCATGATCTTCTGCCAAATAGCATAACCATAAGGCCTGATTATCATAGTACCTTTTACTGGAGAATAATCTGCAAGTTCACCTTTGATCACTGCTTGACCATACCATTCAGGCATGTCATCTTCTTTCTTTACAGTTATTCCTTTTTCGTCCTTTTTCTCTTTTGATTGTTTTTGTGACATGGTGCTAGAGAAAACTAGATTATTTAAATAAGTTTTGTTGGATATGTCTCTTGAATAGCCCAGTCAAGTATGCTGGGGCACGGCGCTATTATGAGATGCCTTTGACATCTCATGCGCCTCAATTGGCGCCAGCATACATATTAAAGGAATTCAAGAGACTGCATCTGGTACCGTAAGTATTATAAGATAGAGTGGATTGAAAAGATTTGGTGTATATTATGGCAATGCCTAAGAAGCTTAAGAGATTATTATTGAAATACTTGATACTAGCTTCAGGACTGATTATAATCTTCATGTTCTTAATCAAGACAAATCTTCTCATTATAATAATACTCATTGCAATAGCATCATTCTCAAAATTCTATAAACATTTTACAGGAAAGATGTCAATCGGTTTTGAACTTGTGACACCAGTAGTCATACTTTTCGGATATGAGGTAAACATTCTTTTTGCAGTAATCACTGCAATATTTATGGTAATAGCTGCTGACTTCATATCAGGCAGACTTATCGGGACCGAAGTTGCAATGCAAGTGCTTATCTATACAATACTGGCTATACTTGCAGGAATATTTAGTTGGGTAGCTTTCATACCACTTGCAATATTCTTAATAATACTTAGGAATGTGCTCATGTGGCTTGTGATGGTAGTGCCAGGATTTGTCAACCCAGTGAATGCAACACTCTCAACAGTACCAAATATTTTCATAAATGCATTTATAGTTAACCTTGTTGGAACATCACTTATTACTCTTCTATAATTATATAGGTATACTACCAAAAATATATAAAAAAGGACCATATACCATTGACTATGCTTAAGAAAATAATGTCTTTCTTTAAACCAGAGAAGATTGAGGAGATTGAAGTACGATCAAGCGAGATAGAAGGCATTGCTGCTCAAGAGTTTGATGATTATGTCAAAAAAAATATCCTTCCATCATTTAACACACTTATCGAGGAGATAAGCGAGAAAGGAGACATAATTGAGGAAAGCTGTAAGATCCTTGAAGACTCTGTACTGAAGAATAAAAATATCCCTCTGAAAGAGAAACAATATATGGAAGGAAACAGAACAAGCTATGTCAAGCATGTAAGGATACTTCTGAAACATATTTCTGTACCTGAAGATTATGAACACATTGAGGAAAGCTTTGACCTTTTCAAAGAAAGACTTGAAGAATTCGGCAGACATACCATGAGAGCAAGACAGATCCTGAATCATTTCTTCGAACATGAGACTAATGCAATACATAATAAGATAAGCGAACTGAAGACAGAGTATGACAATCTCAAGCTGTTGATCGATGATGAAAGGTATCAAGTGCATATAAAACTCCAAAAGACAAACGATAAACTGAAGAATGTCAGGAAAGGAAAAGTCTCACTCAAAGAAGAGATAAAAGAAAAAGAAAAACTCATCACTGTCACATCTGCAGATATCGATAGGATGCAAAAAGAATTGAAAGAGAAAGAAAAAAGTGAAGAGTATAAAGAATATAAAGAAATAAAAGATAAAAAAGACAAATATGAGGATAATCTTAACAGTATAAAAACAAAAATAAGAACATCTTTTGCAAAATTTGACAGAGCACTCAAAAAGTATGAAAGATCAGCAATGGATAATACAAAAGTAATAGGAGAGTACTTGACTGATGCATATGACGCAATAAGAAAAGATGATGAACACAAAGGAGAAGAGATCTTCAAAGACATAAGTGAGAAAATAAAAGCAGGAACTATAGATCTTAAGAATGGAGATAAGATTATATCTAGCATACAAACAATTATCGATAGCAAGTTCATCAAGAATACTAATGAAGATATCAAAAGAATATCAAATGACATATCTGAAGTTAATGAAAGACTGAAAAAATCAAATATTTATGATGATATAACTGATCTCAAGAATAAGATAGAGACTGAAACTGGAAAAATAGAGGATCATAAGAGAAGGCTAGAAGAGATGAAAAAAGAACTTGAATCAATCGATGAAAAGAAATATCTTAAAGATATTGAAGAACTTCTCAACAAAGCGATGAATAAGATCGTAAAACTGCAGACTTGACCTACATAAAACTTATAACTGATTCTTAGACTAGATTAATTTAATCATGAAAGAACCACTTTCAGTATGCATTCCAGCACGTAATGAAGAGAAAGGAATCGGCAACACATTAGAATCTGTCTTCAGACAGAATTATGATGGAGAGCTTGATGTGTTGGTATGTGCCAATGGATGCAGTGAAAATGATAGGACTGAAGAAATAGTAAGACAGATGCAGCGAGATTATCCTATAAGACTCATATCTACTTCTGAAATAGGAAAACCAAATGCATGGAACATGCTTCGCGATGCTGCAAGAAATGATCTGATAATCTATGCAGATGCAGATGTCATCATAAGCGCTCATGCATTCAGCAACATTGTCCAAAGGATGCAAGAACAAGATGATATGGTAACTGTCGGTGGACTTCTCACCCCTTATCATGATGATTCTGACTTTATTACTAGGGCATTGTATCCTGAACTTACAACTTTAGGTTGCATATGCGGAGGATTATACGGAATAAGAGATGATGCAATACAGGATAGATTTACAGAGTATGGTTTTTCTGAGATGCCAAAAGACATAATTGCCGAGGACACATGGCTGACATTGCTTGCAGGAGAAGGAAGATGGTGCATTGAACGTCAAGCAAGAGTTATAATAAGACCTCATACATGGAAAGAGATGTTCAAGACAGAAAGAAGGCATATGAGAGCAAAGAAACAGCTTGAAGAAGATTACGGCGCAATATTTGAAGAAAATAGTGACGATAAATTCTTCATGAAAGAATCATTTCTGGGAAAAACTAAAAGAAGACTTGGCAGAATATATCACGCAAAAGGATTAAAAGGAAAAACTGAGGTCGTTGTCAACTACATAATGAGACAATATATCCGACATATAACAAGAAAACATTTGGCAACTGAAGAACTTGATAGTTATGCAGGAGTATGGGAAGTTTCAGAATCATCAAAGAGACCAATACCTATAGATATGATGTATAATCGTAATTAGAAGCCTTAGATATTAAATTATTCTATCGTCCAAATTCTCTTGGACCTACTTGAAGATATCCATCTTTCATGTATGCATTAAAAGAAGGTGTAGTTGCACTGATAGGTGCTTTTTTGTATGTTAATATTGGTTCCTGGTTTACGAGCATTACAGAAGGGATATATAATATCCCTTGAGAATCCATCTTATAATTATTGTATAAACTTTCAAGAATATACCTAGGATCAAAGACTTTAGGATCAAATCCACCTTTCTTAGGATCTTTCAATACATCAGGATCTAATCTAAGCGCATTTGATATATTATTTGCTAGACCATCAATTGACGTATTTCCCGTCGATGTTTCTGGTTTTCCAATATCCATAATGATAGATAAATGATAAAGAAGATTTAAACTTTTTGTTTTGAGTGATTTTAAGAAAAATATTTAAGCAAAAGACATGATTGAATAAATATGACAAGTGAATGGGAAAAAAAGGTAAGATATGCACTAACCCATAAGGATGAAATATCTAAGAGAAGAGAGAATAGAGAAAAACAAGATTTTTACAAAAGGATGAGGAGACTTGTGCCTATACCAATCATGATAGGTATACTTGCTGCAATAATGATGCATAAATATTTCGGATGGCAATCACTTCTTGAGACATTGCTTGGTTGGGTTATTGGACTGACCATAGTTGCAACAATAATAGCATATCTTCCAAAGAATTTATCAAGATAAAGAGAGAATAAATAATTAGGTTTAAAATAAAGAGCCAAATTGATTCTTGATTCATATTATGAATATTGCTTTATCAAAAGAAGTTATTTACGAGTTATTTTTCTGATAATCTTTCTTATCTTCTTCATTGATTTTTTAGGTTTATTCTTATTAAGTTCAAGAATTACATATATTAAGATAGAAGCAATAATTGCCATAGCATACTCACCAAGACCAATTACAATACCCACAATTGCCATTGTCCATACAGAAGCTGCAGTAGTTAGTCCTTTTACACTTCCGCTGTCTGCAATAATCACTCCTGCGCCAAGAAATCCAAGACCAGTTATTATACCTTGAATTATCCTTGTAGGATCAGCTGGAAAATAATTGATCCCTAGAATTGTCGCTAATGTAGAACCTAAACATACTAGAGCAAGTGTTCTCATACCAGCTGGTTTACCTAAATGCTCTCTTTCAGAACCGATTAAAATACCAAGTACCATAGCTACAAGAAGTTTTACCAGGTCAATTAATATTAGTGTCCAAGACATCATAATTACATCCAGAAAGTTGGGATTTAAATATTTATCTGAAAATATACACAAAACGAAACATTTAAATACTAGTTGATATTACTTACCTCTTGTTGATGTTAAGTCAACGAAATGAGTTCGAAACAATACAAAAAAATCATGATCAATAAAACCAAAAAGGTGGTACACATGGAAGAGAAAGTCAATCTAAATATAAGCGATGGCGATGCATTCTATGCTCATCAGGCATCAATAAATTTCAATCCAACAATGATGTTCTTTGATTTCAAAAACATCAGTCCAAGAGTAGATGAAAGAAGCAAGACAAAAGCTACATTCGTGCTTAAGCATAATGTTACAATGCTTGAACCATACCATGCAAAACTTTTCAGAAATCTTCTAGACAAAGTAATCAAAGATTATGAGAAACAATTCGGAAAGATCGACAAACCAAAGGCACTGAAGAAGATAGAGAAAGTGATAGGAAATAAAGAAGCAAAAGCAAAAGAGAAGAATGAAACACCTTCATACTTTGGGTGATAAGATATGATGAATAAAAAAGACAATAAAGAGTGTAAAGAACATAAGAAGCATGATAAGAAAGATCATAAGTCTCATGAGAAGAAAGAATTATGCAACTGCAAAAAAAGAGAACAAGAACTTATCGATTCACTTCAGAGATCGCAAGCAGAATTTGAGAACTTCAGAAAAAGAGTAGATAGAGACAGAGAATCATTCTGCAAGTTTGCATCAGAAGGGATCATTAAGAAGATATTGCCAGTAATGGAAAACTTTGAGAGATCCCTCAACAGCAAAGATAAAGAAAACCATGATGAATTTGTAAAAGCGATAGATATGATACATAATCAATTACTAGATGTGCTAGAAAAAGAAGGACTCAAAAGAATTGATGCAGAAGCAAAACCATTCGACCCAGAACTTCATGAACCATTATTACAAGAAGAATCAGATGAGAAACCAAATACAGTGCTTGAAGTATTACAGCCAGGATACACATTGAATGATAAAGTGATCCAGCATGCACGTGTTAAGATTTCAAAAGAAAAGACAAAATAAAAGAGATTAAGGAATTAAAAAAAACAAAAAAGAGATGAGAAGAAAAATACTAATAAAAAATAAAACCACAATAAAAAGTTTGGAGGTAATTCAAAATGACAGACGAAAAAGACAAAAAAGAAAAAGGAAAAGGAGTGGCTAAAGCCATCGGAATTGATCTCGGTACTACTTTCTCAGCAGTTGCAATTATGGAAGGAGGTAAGCCAACTATAATAAGCAATGCAGAGGGAGCTAGAACAACACCTTCAGTAGTATGGGTCAAAGACCAGGGAAAAGAGCGTGTAGTAGGTCAGGTTGCTAAGAACCAGGCAATCATAGATCCTGCGCATGTAGTGAGGAGCATCAAAAGACATATGGGAAGTAATGAGATAACAAGCATTGACGGAAAAGATTACAAGCCTCAAGAAGTTGCTGCAATGATTGTGCAGAAACTCAAACGTGATGCAGAAGCTTATCTTGGACATCCTGTTACGGACGCAGTAATAACTGTTCCAGCCTATTTCAATGACTCACAGAGACAGGCAACAAAAGATGCTGGTGAGATTGCAGGACTCAAAGTTCTAAGGATCGTGAACGAACCAACTGCAGCCTCACTTGCCTATGGTCTTGACAAGACAGAAGCACACAATGTATTGGTATTTGATTTCGGAGGAGGAACATTTGATGTATCCATCCTAGAACTTGATGAAGGAGTCTTTGAAGTCAAAGCTACATCAGGAAACAACCACTTAGGTGGAGATGATATAGATGAGGTAATCATCGACTGGATAGCTACAGAATTCAAGAAAGAGAACAGCATAGACCTTAGAGAAGATAAGATTGCTCTACAGAGATTAAAAGATGCTGCTGAAAAGGCAAAGATTGAACTAAGCAGTGCACAACAAGTTACAATCAATATACCTTATATCACACAACAGCAACATATCAATCTAACACTTTCAAGAGCAAAGTTTGAAGAGATGATAAGCGACATATTAAGCAAACTAAAAGCACCTACAGAAGAAGCACTAAAAGATGCAAGCGATGTAAAAGTCGATAAAGTAATCCTTGTAGGAGGATCAACAAGGATCCCAGCAGTAGAAAAACTTGTCAAAGACCTGACCGGACTTGATGGAGACAAATCTGTAAATCCTGATGAAGCAGTTGCTGCAGGCGCTGCAATCCAAGCAGGAATCATCGGAGGAGAAGTCAAGGATGTTCTTTTACTTGATGTTACACCGCTAACACTTGGAATCGAGACATTAGGAGGAGTTTCTACTAAAATAATTGAGAGAAACACCACTATTCCAACAAAAAAGAGCCAGATATTTTCCACTGCAGCTGATAATCAGCCAGCAGTAACCATCAATGTACTTCAAGGAGAACGTGCAATGGCTACTGACAACAAAAGCATGGGAAGATTTGATCTTGATGGGATCCCACCAGCACCAAGAGGAGTACCTCAGATAGAAGTCACATTCGATATTGATGCGAATGGGATTGTCAATGTATCTGCAAAAGACATTGCAACAGGAAAAGCGCAGCATATCACTGTCACTGGAGACAGCAATCTCAAAGAAGAAGACATAGAGAGAATGAAAAAAGAAGCAGAGTCACATGCTGAAGAAGACAAAAAGATCAGAGAGAAAGTAGAGACACTCAACGAAGCAGAATCAATGATCTTCCAGTATGAGAAAACAATAAAAGAGATGGGAGACAAAGTCGACAAGAAAGAGATAGAGCCTATCCAGAAGGACATTGAAGAGATGAAGGAACTGCTCAAAGACAAAGAAAAGAACTACGAAAGCATAAAGAAGAAAAAAGAAGAGATGACTGAAAAATTCCAGAAGATTGCTACTGAAATGTATCAGAAAGCTGCGCAAGAACAAGCTGCAAAGCAAAAAGCTGATGCTGGCAAAGCTACTGGAGACGCAGGAAAAGATAAAAAAGATGACAAGAAAGATAATGAAGATAATGTTGTCGATGCTGAAGTAGTTGACGAAAAAGAAAAAGAAGAAAAGAAAGAAGAAAAGGACAAGAAATAAGTCCATTTTTCTAATTTTTTTATTTAATCTAAATTTAGATTGATCAATAAGATGACACTTACCAAAGAGAGGTGCATAGAACTGCTCAAGGAGCATGATACTCCTAGACACATCTTTCTACATAGCAGAAAAGTCAACGGCGTTGCAGTATTCATAGCAACAAAATTAAAAGAGAAAGGAGAAGATATTTCTATTGAAGATGTATTTATTGCATCCCTGCTTCATGATATGAAAAAAATCCATGAAATTGAAGGTAAATGTGAACATCATCATTTGTCAGCATCTGACTTTATGGAAGAAAAAGGATTTCTTAGAATTGCAGACCTTATAATGAAACATGATTCAAAACAAATAGTATTAAATGACATAGAACTTAAAGAATGGGAAGATAAAATCATGTCATATGCAGATTCAAGAGTAATGTTTGATGAACTGACATCACTAGAAATAAGAATAGAAGATGCAAAAAAGAGATATCCGCATAATGCAGAGATACTTGAAAAATTCAAAAGTATAATAAACCCCATAGAAAAAGAAATATTTAATAAACTGGACATGAGTCCTGAAGAATTAAACGAAGAGAGTGTAAAACCTTTCTTGATTGAGGATGATTACTAATGGCTGATGATTATTATGATACACTTGGTGTGAAAAAAGGAGCATCAAGAGAAGAAATAAAAAAAGCATACAAAAAACTTGCTAAAAAATTCCATCCAGACAATGGGGATACTGGAGATACTGAGAAGTTCAAAAAGATCAATGAAGCAGCTGCAATCCTTGGTGATGACAAGAAAAGACAGCATTATGATCAGTTCGGAAGTACAGAAGGGATGGGTGGTGCAGGAGCTGGAGGATTTGATTTCAGCGGTTTTCAAGATGCATTCAATGGAGGAGGCGATTTTGGAGATATATTTGACCATTTAGGAGATATATTTGGCGGCGCTTTTGGATTTGGCGGTGGAGGAGGAAGAAGAAGGAGAACTCCACAAGGTGAAGACCTTAGATATGATATCGATATTAGTCTTGAAGAAGCTGCTTTTGGAGTGACTAAAAAGATTTCTTTTCATAGACTTGGAGCTTGCGAAGAATGCGACGGCAGTGGAGCCGAGTCTTCATCAGACATAAAGACCTGCCCTGAATGTGACGGCCGAGGAAGAGTACAAAGGACACAAAGAACTCCTTTTGGAATGGTCCAGACTCAAGGAGCTTGTCCTAAATGTAGAGGAGAAGGCAAGATAATAGAGAAAGAATGCAAGGAATGCGATGGTACAGGACTTGTCAGGATTAAAAAAGATCTTGAGATAAAAACACCTCCAGGCATAGATGATAATATGAGACTACGTGTAGAAGGTGAAGGAAATGCTGCACCAAAAGGAGGCATGCCAGGAGACCTTTATGTATTCATACATGTTGAAGCTGATAAGAACTTCATAAGAAAAGGAGATGACATATACCTAGAATATCCTATAACAGTATCACAAGCTGCTACTGGAACTGAAATTGAAGTCCCTACACTCACAGGCAAAGCAAAGTTAAAGATTCCTGGAGGAACACAACCTAATACGATATTCAAGATGAAAGAAAAAGGAATCCAGAATATCCATGGTGGACATAAAGGAGATCAACTCGTAAAAGTGATCGTTAAGATTCCTAAAAAGTTGAACAAGAAAGAGAAGAAACTGTTTGATGACTTGCAAAAAGAAAGTGAGAAGAGCGGTTTTCTGAAGAAATTGTTTTCTTGAAATATTAAGAATCTGTAATGAGCTTTAAATTATTTTTAGAATTAATTTATTTCTTTGTTTTTATTTATCTTTATTTTTTGTAAACATTCACTAATGTTCCCTGCACATCCAACTGTTCTGTTTGTTTCAATTGTTGTGGTTGATATAACGGACCAAAGACCACAAGCTTTGCTTTCTTTGTCATCTCTTTCATCAATTTATCTTCAAGCTTTCTGCTGATATGCTGATCTGGAAAGATGAAAAGATAATCATAGTCCTTGAACTTATGTTCATGAAAGTCACCTTGTATGAAAGTAGCTTTTGATTTTGCTTTCTTTGCAAGCTCTTGAGCTTGGTTGTGAAGCTCTTCATCAAATTCAATACCAGTAGAATTAGTAAAAAGATCAGCAATTACAGCTGCTCTACCATCACCGCTTCCAAGATCAAGGAATTTAGAATGTTTATCTAACTCTGTCTTTTGAAATAATTCAAAGAGCTCAGTCATAGGGCTTACACCCCAATAGCCAATCTTTGTATCCTTAATCATCAGACTGCCTTTTGAAAGCATATCTAGACTAAAATCATTGTAGATTTTGTGTATCTTCTTGAACTTCTTTTCCATATTTGAATTTCAAGGGTGATAGTATATATATTTTTCTCAAATAGAACACATGAGTGCCAAGTTTAAGCTGTAATATTTAAGCTGTAAAATATTAGAAATCAAGGTTTAGAAATCAACAATATCATATGCTGCCTGATCTATAGAACTAACTTCTGCTGGTTCTAATCCAATCCTTTCACCTATCTCAGTTAATAGTGAAGCCATATATGGACTGAGCTGAGCTTTGATATTATCCATTGTTGCAGCATTATCTTCTAATTCATCTGCTGTAGGATTATAGCTTCCATCAGCCATCCTTGTCATAAGAAATGTAGCTCTATTGCAAAGACCATTGTAAACTTTCTTTGCCTTGAACAGTTCAAGCATAAGCTCCTGTGGACTTAGATCAGAAAGTTCATCTTTAGGTTCAAATGCACTTTCTAAGCACATAAGTTGATTATCTGTCATATTTAAGGGGTTTGAAGAGGTCTTTTTAAACCTTATTATTGTTATCACTATAAGGTAGTTAAAAACCGAAAAGTATATAAAGATTAAAATTAATGATAAAGCAAATAAGGTGAAATTATGCCAATATACACATACATATGCGGAGGATGCAGTGAAACGTTGGACTATCTTGTTCCAAGAGTAGGACAAGTACCTGATGAATGCAGAGCATGTCACGGAACAGATCTTACAAGAAGTTATGATGGCCAGACATTTGGAATGGCAGTTGCAGGAGCAGTTGTGAGCCAAGAAGGTCAAGTTTCCAATTTAGGCAATAGTGTTTCAGAAAAAGCCGCTACTAGCGGTGTTGAAGCAAAACTAACTCCAGGCATACATTTAACACAAGGAGTAACTCCTGATGGAAAAGCATCAATTAATGTTTCCAGAGTCACAAAAGAAGGAAAAGTTGATGCATCTGTTACAGGCACAAAACCTTTATGAAAATTAAACTAATATCATATAATCAAGATTATATTTCAAATCAGATTCCAAAAATAAACAAAGATACAAAATGGCAAAAAACATCGAAGAAGCAAAACACACTGTAATTATCGACGCAGACCTGCACGTACAGGATCCGCACGAGATCATACTTAGTTACTTTAATACAAGTAACGACAATCAGTTCTCAATCGGTTCAAAAATGCAGTTTGCCAGAAGGATTGTCATGCTGTTTGCAGCATTAGTACTAATGAAATTCTTTTTTCAGGAGATGTTCACAGGACCAATCGTGTTCTTTGGTGTTCTTCTGATTGCACTTGCTGTAGGCGCTGTACTTGGTTTTGGAATCCCTTTCTTTGTAAGGATATTTGAACAGTCAGCTAAGAATGACAGCCTGAGAGGGATATTTTTCCAGATAACATTCATTACAATAATTGTGCTCTTGATAGGAGCATTCATTTAAGATATTCAACATGAATATTTTATCCATCATGGATATTTTTTTAAATGATTCTTCTTTTTTTCTTTTTCATGTTTGCTAAATTATTAGGTCTAATTGATATTGCAGCAGTCATCACACTATTCTTTGCAAGATTTCTTCCAACAGATGTAATCATGACAGTTGGCATGCTATTATGCATGAAAGGCATACTTTTTGCTTCTACTATGAACGCCATCAGTGTTGTTGATGCTATAGCAGGAATATATATAGGTTTATTTGTATACGGTGTACAAAGCCATATCATTACAATGTTTTTTCTGATATTTCTAGGACAAAAAGGACTATTTAGTCTTTTTGCAAGATAAGGCAAGTAGATGCCAGATAATTTTTATAATTCTTTTTATTATAATTTTATAACTCCTTTACTGCTGACTTGATGAACTTAATCTCATCTATATCTGAAGGAGCCTCCTTTAAAATAAGGTTATCTTTCTTGAATTTCTTGAGAAATTTTTTCAAATAAGCTGTGACACCTGAAGGCAGACCAAATACCATACGATAGACAATAAAGACGACTATTGTTGCAAATATGAAAAGAGGCCAGGAAAATGATACTCCCTTATCTAGCAGGTTATCCAGGAAATCTCCAAAAATCTTAACATAAAAGCTATTCACTAACAATAGCGAAGATTGAAACTGTATCTCTGTAAAAATTTGGTTTACTAATGAGCGATGAGGCACAAGCAGACCGATTGTAAGGAAGAAAAAACTCCTTCCTATGGTGAATACCCAAGTGGTTAGCATAAGTGATCCTGTCATCTTATAGACTATAGGCATTATCAAGCACAAAATAGCCTGAAATATCGAATCCTTAGTTACACCCACCCAATCAGGCCATACACCGCATACCCTTGACCACATATTGGCAAATAAAGCAAAAGCTGCCCCCTGCATACCTCCTAGATTGATTGAGATTACAATGCAAAATACATCAACTACATCAAAATTATACAATATAAAGGCAGGATGAGGTATACCGCATCCAGGAAGCCTACTCCAGAAGCTTATAAGCGTAAATAAGAATAGAGTGGCAGCTAATGTATTGAATGGCAATGACAGCAATATGAGCCCGTAAAGTGCTATTGTAGTGACCAAGACAAGCGGCCAGTTGAGCATTAACATAATTTTATCCTCCAACCAGCTACCAATTACACCTATTCTTGGCAAGCCTCACAGGCTATATAAATATTGGTACACCACTAGTGGTGTAATAATTCGAAAGATTTATATAGAAGTACACCTATTGATGAATGAAATAATATGGATACATCAGCGCTCAAAGAAGCAGGGCTTACTGATGGCGAGATCAAGGTTTATCTTGCACTCCTTGAGCTTGGGTCTTCAACTACAGGACCTATTGTCAAGAAGTCAGGCATAGCAAAATCTATCGTTTATCAAATACTTGAGAAATTAATGCAAAAAGGGTTGGTTTCACACATTGTGAACCAAAAGACGAAGTACTTTCAGGCAGCAGATCCCGATAAGCTCCTCCAGTTTATCGAAGAGCGAGAAAAACGGCTAAGGGAAAACAAGACAAAAATTGAGGAGATGCTGCCTGAACTTCTTCTTAAACAACAACTTACTACAAAGAATGAAGCTAACATATTCTACGGACATAAAGGCATAAGAACATGCCATGAAAGGACATACAAAAAATTACAGAAAGGTGATGAGTACTGTTATCTAGGCATACCTACAAGACAGCCTGAAGAACAGCATGTATACTGGCAGAAAGATCATCTTAACAGAATCAAGAAAGGAATAAAATGCAGACTGCTATTCAATAAAGACACTGATGAAAACATAATTGGAAATAGAAATAAGTTTGATGAATGCGAAGCTCGAAGAATGAGTGAAGATATGAAGACGCCTGCTTGCTTTCTAACATACAAAGATACAACTGTAATAATACTCCAGTATCCCACAGCAATTGCTGTAGAGATAGTCAATAAAGAGATCACTGAATCATTTCAAGCATACTTTGAAGAGTTCTGGAGGACAAGCAAGATTTTTGAAGAAGGTAAATAAAGATAATAGAATTTAAATAATCAAGATGATTCGAAACATATAGAAAAAACAAAAGAATAAAAATGATTCATTTCATGTATTTATTAATACTTTATGGCGCGCATATATTCTTAGTCAACGTTCTTAGAGGACTCAAGAATAATATCGCTTCAGGTGTTGATTTTGCACTTACAGGAGGATTTCTTGCAGGATACTGGTTTGGATTCAAGTGGGGATTTATCATAGGCTGCATCTTTGCCTTGACCAATAATATAGTACAGATGGAATTCTATCCTTCACTTTTTGTATTGATACCATGCACAGGATTTATGGCAATATGGGGAGGAGTAGTTGCAGGTCTTGGACTGCCAGTATTATCAAGCGTACTGATAGGAGTGATTGTCTATGCAATAGTCACTGACATACTCATGATGACACTTTTTGGAGAAAGAGATTTTGTCATGATGGGAAGTTTCTTCCTTGGATCAATAGTAATCAATTGGATATTCTTTGATTTATTCTTCTGAATTAGAGATAACCTTTTGCTTTATATTCTTCTTCTTTTGTCTGACGTCTGAAGTTACCATATTTATCTTCAGGAGAATATCTTGGTGGCTTTGGTTGAGTAGTCTTGCCTTTGCACTTATCACAAACATCTTTCAAAGTATATTTTTTACATTTAGTGCAATAAAGAATATGTTTAGCCATTGTGTTATGTGATCTGTTGTAATTTATTGTGATCTGTTGTGAATTTTTTGTGATTTGTTAATGGATTAGCTTACTTTTTTTTGTTAAGCCTGTTAAAAGCAACAACTGCATGATTCTCCTCTAAAAAACTCGTAACTTCACTTTTGCCTTCTTCAAGTATCTCTTCTGCATCTTTATAATTAGACGCTTTGATAAGGATATGGTATTTTCCGCCACCTATGTAGCTTGCTTTTATCTTATTTGGATCAATCTTTGTAAAAGCTTTCTTTATTATCTCTACACCTTCATCTGCATAGATGGATATTGTAAATTCGCCTTCAATCTCTACTTCAGGAGGTTTGATACGTTGTCTAATAATTTCTTCAAGCTGATCTGCAAGTCCGATCTTATAATCTGAAAGTTTTACACCTTCGTTAACAACATCATTGAATAATGCAACAAGATCATCATAATCTTCTTTTACTTTACTGATTATTTCATCAAAAAGATCCTTTGTCTGCAATTTATTATTACCAGCGACAAATTCAACAATCTTCTCTGCTTTTTGAAGCTGTTTGATGTATTCAACCTTCTTTTTCTTCTGTGATTCATTAACCCTTCTTAGACTGAGATCAATATGTCCTCTATCTGTATGAATCCTAAGAACTACACAAACTACTTTCTTCCCTTCTTTCACAAAGTCTCTAATATTTCTGATTCTACCAGGAGAAATCTCTGATATGTGGATCATACCACTTGAACCATACTCATCAAGCTTTACAAAGACAGAATTAGGCTGTACTTTTGTGATATTACATAAAACAAGTTCTCCTTCATCTGGAAAACCTTTTTTCTGGAATAACATAATTAGTCAAGAACCTCCAAGATTCTCACTTTGATCATTGACTTACCGCCTGTTGGCTTTGCCAAGACCTTCCCACATACAAGACACTTAACTTCTGTGCTTGCTTTTCCGAAGATAACCTGCTCATTCTTGCATTTAGGGCATCTTACCTTAACAAATTTTGATATTGGCTCTTTTTGTAACATTTTCTGACCTCTCTATAAACATAAATTTGAATGATTAAAGAATCTAAACTAATTCTAGTTTCTTTGTCCTGATTCCTTTGTTCTGAACAGATTGCTTCTTACATTCCTTGCATTCGTATCTCAGATCAATTTTCTTACTTGATTTCTTACCTGTCATCTTGAATTTACCAACAGGTGGCTTACTACCGTATTTTCCAAGATTACCTTTACCTTTACCGAAGTTTGTTCTTTTCTTAGCAAACTGTGCTAGAGGATGTTTGGAACCTGGTGTTCTTTTCTTTGCTTGCGCTACTTTATGTTCAGTATGCTTCTTGCATTTTGGACATAGTCTCTTTATGAGTTTTGGAATTTTCATAGATTATCACCGTTAATAATGTAGGTTTAAGAAATTGTGAACTGTTTATAAAGGTTATGGAAATTTCAAGGTAATTTCCTAACTTAGAAAATTATATTTTCGTAAGTTATGGAAATTTCAGAAGAATTATCTTTCTTAGAAAATTATATTTTCGTAAGTTATGGAAATCTTATTGTGAAATTTCCAAACCTCAAACTTCGTTTGAAGGTTTCTATGCATTAAGGGCATTCGGGCACCGACGAGAAAAAAGATTAAGCAAATGACAAAAGAAAGACACATTTAGTATGATAAATGACAAAAATAACAGATATTGAGAAAAATGAACATTAAGAAAATAAAAGATAAAAAAAATAAAAAAATAAGGGATTACTCCCTTTACTCTGCGTCTTCAGCGTCGTCTTCAGCGTCGTCTTCAGCGTCGTCAGCAGCCATGGTTGGAGCCATGATCTGTGTACCAGCTACAACAACTTCGTCCTTTCCATCAAGGTCTTCAGCATAATCGCCGTAGTTTGCAAGTACTTGAGCTGCATTTCTTGTGTCAGCTGCAGAGTAACCTGCTACAACAATAGCTACATTGTCGCCATTGTCAACCATCTTGATTATACCAGCGCCTTCATCAACAGGGAAGTCTTCGTAACATGCAGGAGCTGCATTTGAGATTCCCAATAGTGTAGCTGCAACTGAGTTTACACATGGTCCACCCACAACAATTAAGTTGTCTGCTGCTACATTGTTGACTTCGTTGTCAAGGATTGCTTTTCCGACTTCGATTCTCTGAACTTCGCCATAGGTTGTACCTGTGGATGAAGTTGAAGCTGATGTAGCTCCGCCTGTAACGAATACCTGTGAGTAAACTTGACTCTCTGGTACTGTTAATGTTAGGCTGTCAGGGTCATCTGAGTCAGATGGAACGTTTTCTACTACTGTAATACCGTAGTTAGTCATACCGCTCTTGTCGTCTTCTCCCTTGTTTGACTTCTTGTCAAGCCCTACAGTTGTATTGCTTGTATAGTCTAAGTCAACCTTGTCGCTGTTTGTTCCAGACGCTGCAATCTGCACAGTAAATACTTGTGCTGCAGTTGTCTCGTCCATGTACTTGCCTGGTACGTTTACGCTGAAATTGAATGTATTATCAGCTGCACCCATAACAATTAACTCAGCTCCATTCTTGGTAACGATTGTTGCATCGGCACCAGTGAAGTCTCCGTCATTGTTTAGGTCTACACATACCCTATAAGTACTTTCTGTAAGGTTGTCTGACGCTATTGCTGTTACAACATATGACTTACCACCAACATTTAATGTTGTGGAAGCGTTTGTTGCTGCATCGTTCTGGATGCTTGCAGGGAAAGTCACTGTCTTGGTTGATCCGTCAGAGATGTCTGAGAAGGTCAACTTACCGCTTGATGTTCCTGATGGAACCTCTACATCATCGAACGCAATAATTCTTGAGAATGCTTTATCAGAATCACCTGAAGGTGATAGGACAAAGTAATCTTCTAAAGTTATTGCTGTTCCATATACACATGATGTTGCTTCTGTGTAAGTGAAGTTCTCGCTGTCTGTACCGACCATCCATGTACCGTCTGTGTTGTCGATAAGTGGTACGCTGTACTCCAGTCCTTCCTGAGATTCGAAATCTAAGTAATAGATATCGTCACCAGAAGGTGTTACTGTGATCTCTGCAGTTGCAGGTGATGCTAGACCAAGGTAAGCAATGTCCCATTCTGTTGAGATCATTCCTTCAGGTTCGTCAAGCATGCTTCTTACTGACTCGCCAGAAGGTATATATAAGTCACCTGTCTGTTTAGAGTCTGCTTTCACTCTTAGAGTGATGCTTGTAATCTCAGCTTCTTCAGCGCTCCATGAACCTCTGATGTCCAGATCTACGTCTTCGATGTTTTCTTCGTCGATTTTAACAGCTGATGCTGTGTCATAACCGGTTGAGAAGTCATCGTCCTGTAGAACGATCTTGTTTGCACCTATATAGAATGAAACAATGTCGTCTCCTCCTTCTTCAGCTCCTTCGTTACCAAGGATGTCATTTACACCAACAACTGTTCCGTCGTCAAGTGTATCTGTGTCACCTTCAGATAACTGCTTTGTTACTTCGCCGTTTATCATTAATTTTGTCTTTAGGTTGCTGTTGCTGTCTGCGTCTGCAATGATAACAACTGTTACTTCGTATGAATTTCCGTCAATTGTATAAGTTTTTGTCTCTCCTTCTTTCAGAGTGTCTGATGCAGCTCCACCCATTAAGGTTAGTTTCATTTGAGTGCTTGTAAGTGTTGCTTCAACAACGTCAAATGCTTCTCCCAGGATGCTCAACTGTTCATCTTCGATATCTTGTAGATATTCTGATGTTGTTATTGAACCTGTGTTGCTTACCTTGTCAGAACCTGACGCAGTGTCATATACATCTGACTTCAATCCCTCAGGGAACTGTAGTTCATATGTAAACATTACTGCTTTGTCGGTTGCTTTTAGATAATCTGCAACTATCCTGTCCTTGTTGTCTGTGTATACTGTCTGAAGACCTGCTCCGCTAGCGAACTTAAGATACTGGTCTGCATCTGTTGCTCCCTTTGAAGTCCTAACCTTTGAACTACTTAAAGCTCCAAGATTATCTTCAGTCAGTGTTGACTTGACGTCGCCTAGATACTCATTAAGTTCTAGTATGTCAGCGCTTGTGCTGAACTCATATACGTCGCCGCTAAGCTCTGTTGTTGATGTTCCTGAAACTGAGACTTGTTTTCTTGTGGAAAACTGCAAACTTGTTGCAATGTCTACAACTCCTAAAACATCATCTGTCTTAGCTTTTGCTCCTACTACCATTAACCCATTAAACTTTCCATCCTTTACGAAATTATCTGTTGGATAAGTTCCTAGGTCAGCAGCTACAGCTCCGAAAACAGTTGCGCCTAACATGGTTAGACCTGTTCCTAAAGCCATAATGCTTTTTATTGCTTTTCTTACTTTCATTATTTAAACACCTCCAGTGTTTTTATCTGGCTATCATGTGTCTTTTATTCAATGCCCGTGCACTAGGCACAGCGTTTCCCTCTTGTGACTCACACCTCATATATAAAGCTTATGCATTTGTGTTGTTATCATATCATAATGATTTACAACAGTCACATAGACTATTATATTAGGTTTTTTGCCGAGTAGGGGAAACTACTCATAGGCTCTATTTTGTACTTTTTTCTTTATAAAGTTTTCTGATATGGTTCTAAAGGATATAATGGAGGAAATTACTGTGTCTCTGAAAAAGCGATTTTTTATTATTTCAGGCTAGTCCTACTCATTAGTACTCAATTAAATAGTGCTCTTTTTAACCCATTTTAGAGGGAATTCATTTATAAAGGATTTATAAAAGGAGTGTAGATTTCAGGGCAGAAATAAGAGACTGAATAAAAATAGAATAAATAATCAAATTTAAGAAAATAAAGAGATTATAGGAAATAAAGATATTGAAGATAATAGAATAATATGAAAATAATTACTATTTTTTTGCTTCCAATGTCTTTTTTGAGGTCTTTTTTGAGGTATTTGAAACACCCATATCTTCTCTCCAAAGGAGTATAGCTAAACAGACCATACCTATTGAGAGGGCAGAATCTGCTATATTGAAAGCTGGCCAGAAAGAAAATGCAATAAAATCAGTCACCTGCCCGAGGAGAACCCTATCTAACAGGTTCCCTAGCGTACCACCAAGTATCAAACCTATAGAAATTATATAATAGCAGTTTTGAGGAATTCTTTTGTAATAATATGCAATAATGCCCATTACAATTACACCAGCCACGATAAATAACCAAGGCAACCCACGAAATATACCAAAAGCCCCACCAGTATTAGTTGTATATGATAAGGAGAAAAAAGATAACAATTGTATATTTGGTTCAAATACTCTTACAAAGTGCTTTGTAACAAAGTCCAAAATAAGAACAATTAAAGATGTAATTAATAACCAGCGACGCTGGATAGAATATAAAGACAAATGAGATAATTGAGACAATTTCAAGATTACCACTTCACTGTCTCTTCTTTCTTTTCTGATTGTTCTGCAATCTTTTCTATATGCATAAGTCGACTGCTGATTGACTCAAGTACAACCTTAATAGCGTCCATCTTAGCATTTACTAGCTGGATATCCTTTTCCATAGAAACAAGCTTCATTTCAGGAGAAGAAGCCATACCAGACATAGACTGTTTATTAGCAAACCCTGGAGATTCTGGAGATCCTTGTGTTTGCTGAGATAACTCATGAAGTTGATTAAAGGATTTAGGCGAATGAATTGATGCATTTGCATCAAATGAATCTGACTCACTTGGACCCTGAGCAGCATCTGGTGGAGGACTAGTATTAGTCATATTACCATCTAAAGGAAGCCCCATATGCGTTGGCTGAGTTAAATCATCAGCACTACCCATTTTATCAGAGCTGAAATCAGAGAAATCATCATCATCTTTCTTCTTAAACATCCCAAATGCCATGCTTAAACACTAGATGTCCTTTTATATAAACTTTTTGTAGAAAAGTATGTAAAAAGTCTGCTTGCACGGCGAACATATAATTTTCTTAATAAAAGAAAATTATCGCCTCAATAGGCAAAGCTGACTTTTTACTTATAGAAAATACCTTGTGAGACCTATGCCTTGCGTAGAATATTCTTCTGAAGTCCAATCATTTATATAAATTATAAAAGAATCTGAATAAAATTAGATTAAACATGATGCATTCAATAGACGACAAGATTGTCCGTGAAATAGTAAAGCAACTCAGCCATAGACATAAGAAACATACACGTGTAGGCTATTTATTAGGATCAATTGGAAAAGATACTATTAAAATAGAAGGAGTTATCGTACCTGAACAGACATCCAGCAGAGATGGGACAAGCATAGACATAGACTTAAGAGAGAGAGTTCTTAATCAACATAGAGAAGTGATAGTAGGAGCTGTACAATATAACCCACCACCATTATCAGCACATGATTACAAACCATTGCCTGAAATGCAAGCAGAACTAGCTAGTGTAGGTCTTCCAAGTTCAGGGATGGGCGTGAATTCTAAAAGAGAATATCAATTCTATAGAATTATAGATGGCAAAAATGTTAGAGCTTGATTAATAGAGTTTAACTGAATAGAGCTTGTTAATGAAGTTTAATTAAAAAAGATTTAGTAAAGATGAATTAATAGAAATTGATTAATTACCAGTCACGATATTTATCTGTTTTCTTATATGGTTTCTCACGAGGTTTTGTGGATTTTTTCTTCTTTGCCATGATTGCCTTTTTAATTTGAGATTTATTGGTAGCTTCACATGATCCTTTAAGCCAACAGAATCCACAAATAGCTGCTTCTTTATCATAAGCCTTACCGTAGCAGATATCATCTACATACTTGACCATCTTAGGTCCGCCCTCATCGCCACGGATGGAGTCTTTCCATTCAAAATCAGTTACTTGAGAATCACTCATCTTTTTAGCTAATGTTTTCAGGTTTATATAGCTTTTGATTTAAATATGATATAAATATCATCAAATCAAATAAATAAGTAGAACTGATCCAAATTATGAATTAAATGTGTGATTTAACCAAGATTAGATTAACTTCTTTATTGCTGCAATTGCAACTTCTATTTGCTTTGAATCTGGCTTTGAAGTGGTCATCTTCTGAAGAAGTAAACCAGGATAAGATACTGCCTGAAGCAAAATATTCTTAGGATATTTACCAGCAAGCTTTAGTAGTTCATATGAAAGTGCAATTATTATCGGCAATACAAGAATTCTCAATACAGCTAATGCTGTCTTTTGCAATGCAAAATTGATATTGAAAAAGCCAGGCGTCCATAATTTGATAGCTAAGGGTAGCAGACTAAATACAATTATACTTATAGCAATAGTAATCATCACAAAAGATGAACCGCACCTAGGATGTATTGTTTCATATTTCTTTACATTCTTGACATTAAGCGCTTTCTTAGCCTCATAACAATGAACGACCATATGTTCTGCACCGTGGTATTGAAAGACACGTTTGATATCTTTCATCCGTGCTATAACTGCAACATAAGCTATGAAAAAAGCAAGTTTAATTACTGCGTCCACTATGTTAAAGAGCACAGGTCTTGCTTGTTCATTAAAACCAGCAAGTACTGTTAATAGATATGGCAGAAATACAAAGAAACCAAGTGTAAATAGAACTGAGATTGTTATTATCCAAAACAATTCTGAAGCAGATATCTTCTCATCTTCACCTTCAATTGCAAGATTATTACTATGAATGAGAGTCTTAGTTCCAATTGAAACCATTTCATACATAGAATACATGCCACGAAAGAAAGGTAATTTGAAAAATGACATAAGCCCCTTGCGATGATCCTTGATATTTTTCTTTTCAACTACAATCTTACCTTTTGGAGTTCTGATTGCCACAGTATATTTATTCTTTCTTCTAAGCATAACACCTTCAATTACTGCCTGACCACCTATAGATTCCATTTTAACGCATTAGATTTAGCTCTATTTATAAATATTCATAATGTACCCAAAAAATATACTAAAAGAAAAAAGAAAAAACGAGAAAAGCTTATGCTTTTCCTAGGATTCTCCAAGCTTCGATTCCAGATGGAGCTTTAGCAACAGCAAATCTTCTGCCATTCCTTACTTCAATCCTGTATTCTTTGCTCTTAAACTTGGTTTTTCCTTTTACATCATAAAAGTTTAATTCTTCGTTTTCTGCCATGAGAATAACCTCCTCTTGATTTTGTTTTAATTATCAATCCAGCTTGAACTCAATAGTGTTTTCAACTGATTTGAATACAATCTGAACTTAGATACTTATAAATATTGTGGTAATTTGGGTACTAATTGGGTTCAAAATGAGAGAATCTAAGGTTTTTCACCTATACTGTAATTGCTCCAGCTGCTTACGTTGAACTGGACTGTATCTGCTGTAAGCTGGGTGAAGTTGTAGCAACTAGGCATTGTTGTGCTGTTGCAGATTTCATTGCCATCCTTCAATATTACAGGCGTTGTTATTCCGGAGAGATCTGGTGAGTAGAGAGTTATGTTAGCGGATTTGTTGAGTTTAGTAATATCATTTGAATCAACATAAACTGAATTATTTGTAATATTAATATCTCCAGGGAAGACTAAATCATCAGTAATAGTTTCATTAAGTTCAAATCCGATTTCCCCATAAGAATTGTTATAGATAAGAATGTTCCCTGGATAAAATACTGATAAATAGATATCATTGCCATTAGACAACATGTTTAAGTTTACAAAAGCATTATATGAACTATCAATATACAACCCAAAACCAGGATGATTTGAAATACTTGAATCTGAAATCAAATTATTATTTGATGAACCCCAAAAGGTAATTGCAGAACCAGCATTTGCATCAATAGTAACATTTGTAATGAAATTATTTGAACTGCCTATAAAAGTGATCCCATCATAATTAAACTCCTGTATTTTTCCATTCTTTATGGTAATATTATCATAACCATCTATATAAACCCCTGATTCTCCAAACTCAAAAATATCCCCATCAACAGTGAAGCTATTCAGATCCAAAGTCACATTATCAGCAGTTATGTTGAAGCATGTGCCTGCATAATTTGTTATATCAGCATATAATGTATAATAAGTATTAGGCTGATTAAGTTCTCTGCAATAAGTCACATCTGCGCCTAGTCCACCACCCAGGCTCTGCCAAGAAAGGCTAGGATAATCATCAAGCCTTTCTTCCCATATGTCGAAGAAGCTCCAGTTTCCGAATGGCGCATTTGTAGAGTAGACATCTCCCTTGAAATTATCTAATGACATGTTGTAGCATCCATCTGTGCTGCCTGATTCACCGCAGGCAGTTGCGCTGTCATCTGTATGATTATACCAGTAGCAGTTTGTAAGAGTGCCGTCCTGGTCGCCGACTAGACCGCCTTTAAGATAAGAAGATGTCATGTTTATCCTTCCAGTTGCAAATGAATTATTTATACCAATCCTGTTCCATCCTACAAGACCACCGACATCGCTGCTTCCTGTTATGTTTCCTATTGCATAACTGTTGTTGATGTAGCCATCTGCTCCCATCCAAGTATTATGATGATAACCGACAAGACCGCCTACTTGTGTTCCACCTATGACATTCGCTTCTGAATAGCAATTGTTAATCCTTCCATCACTGTTAGACCCAACAATACCTCCTATATTATCATCTCCAATTATGATACCTTTTGTATAGCAGTTATCAAGTGTTGCTGAAGGAGCAAACATATATGCTGCAATTCCGCCGACAGTATCAACACTTGTAAGATTTCCAATCACACCCACATTATGTATCTTACCATAGTTATAGCCTACAACACCACCTACTTTCACTCCAAGATACTGATAATTGCCAGTCATGGAAACATTCTCCATAGTGAAGTTGCCTACTCTTGCACTGGTATTCAGTCTCGCGAAAAGACCAAGAGCTTTGTAAGTATTATTGATGAAAAGATTCCCTATAGTGTAACCATTTCCGTCAAACTGACCATAGAAAGGATTGCTTGAGTCACTTCTCCCACAGGAGTCTATTCCACAATCACCAATAGGATCAAAGCCTTTGCCATCTCTCCATATCCAAGCATCATCCCAGTTAGATTTGTCTGGATTTGTCATTGAACAATCTATGTCACTAACAAGTTCATAATATGCACCGCGTTCATATGTAATGCCTTCAAGCTGGCAGCATAAAGAGATCTGATAAGGATCTCCAGCAGAACCTGAACCAGATTTTGCAGGACAGGATAAGTACATCATTGAACGGTTTGTCTGATTACTGCCATTTGTTGCATATACTGTGAAATTCACTTTGTATTCTGGGAATGTTGCGTTGGTAGTTATCATCACACCCCAATCACGAGGTGTTGAATTTGACATGTTCCCTTCCCATACCTTTGCTGAACCTGGTGTCGATTGCCATACTGTCACCCATGCTCCATTCACTCCAAAGATAGAGGTCATACTAAAGGTTACATTTGTCCCAGTCTCAACAGTCTCATTCATGAAACCCCAATGATTAATTACATGTCCATCAGCTATAAGAGGGCTGTCATAATCAAGAACTGTTCCAAGACCCTGCCACTGGAAGCTAGGATAATCATCTGTCCTTTCCTCCCATTGATCATTAAAGTCCCAATAATACATTGGATCATAATTAGGATAGACATCTCCCTGGAAGTAAGTCACATTTGTCTTCTTTATACAATTCTCATTACCTTTTGCATTTCCATTGCCTGTGCCGATCCAATAACAGGATTCTGCATCATCATCAGGATGATCAAGCCAATAGCTATTGCTTATGCTTAAGAGATCAGATATAATTCCAAACATGCCTGCTGCACCAGGACCATATACCTTTCCTGTAGAGAAGGAATTGGTTACTGTAGAATATGAGCTGAGCAGTGCAGAGAAGCCACCAGAATATGTTCCACCATCTACATCTCCTGTTGCATAGCTGTTGAGTATGTCTGTGTATCGATTAGGCCTGCCCATGAAGCCACCTGCACTACTCTGTGAATTGCAGGATACTGAATTAATTACAACATCTGCTTCTGAATAGCTGTTGTTGACTATTACACGATTGCTCGAACTTCCATAACTATAACCTATAAGACCGCCTGCAGAACTGCAATAACCGTATACAACTCCAGTAGAGAAAGTATTGTTGATATCTCCTCTATTATATCCAACTAATGGACCTGTATAAGAACTGCCGCTGACATTGGCACCTAAAAGCCCTACATTCTTTATGACAGCACTTTGACCAGTCTTTCCGAAAAGACCTACTCCTCTATACATCTCTCTGTTTATGAAAAGGTTGCTTATTGTATGATTCATGCCGTCGAAAGTACCAGTGAATTCACTATGAGGCACCCATGTGCCGCCTGCATTCCCACAATCATCTTCATAACCACAGTACCATGTACTACTAGGGCAATACTGGTGTATGCAGTATTCATAATTCCCTATAGGATCGAAGCCTTGCCTCTCCCTGCATCTATAATTAGTCTGCGATCCATCCCATGTAGCATTCTTACCTCCGCATCCAGGAGTCATATGGCATTGTTCAATAGGCACTGCTGCGCATGTACCATTGAAAGAAGGTTTATGCCAGTTGATCGTCTCTGAACAATCTATGTCCTGCACAAGCTGATAATAAGCTGTCAAGTCAAGCTCCATAGCCTGAAGCTGGCAGCACATGGTTATGTTATAAGGATCAAGAGCAGTTCCTGAACCATCCATCAAAGGACATGTCCTGAAGCTTCCTGTCACATTCATGATGTATCCCTCTGAATTGTTTGCATATACTGTGAAGTTCACATAGCCGACAGGGAAAGTATCGTTAGTTCCAACCACTGCTGTCCAGACTCCATTGACAAGGCTCAAGAATCCCTGCCAGATTGCAGTTGAAACACCAGCGATGCCGTCCCAGATAACTGCCCATACACTGTCTGCATCTGATGAGGTTGTTGCATTTATCGTTACATCATCACCGATCATCACCTGGCCATCTATCTTGCCTTGTTCATTTGCCGTTATCACATCGCGTATGACATCTCCTGCATTCTGCCAATATAAAACAGGATAATCATCCATAGCAGTTCTCTCTTCCCATACGCTGATGAAGTCCCAGGCAGTTATAGGATATGCTCCAGGGTATACATCTCCTCTAAAATAATATTCATCATCCTGGATTGCTGTACAGTCTGTCTGATTCAATTGTTCATTAAATCCTACGCAACCATCAGGATTTCCTGAATGATTGTTGAAATAGACACGTTCCAATGTACCATTAGATAATCTTCCTATGAAACTGCCGACATTAGTGTTTCCAGTGACAGAGCCTGTTGAAAAGCTGTCATGGATGTAATATTTTGAAGGAGCAGACCATGCACCGTCAAAGAAACCAAGGAAGCCTCCGACATTTGTATCGCCAGTGACATTTCCAGTGGAATAGCAATCTTCTATATAATGATACCAATGTATACCCATGAAACCGCCTACATCTCCGCTTCCATTGACATTTCCAGTGGCATAAGAGTTCATAGTATATTCATTACTTCCGCCTCTTGCGACAAGACCACCTACTGGAGTGTCTCCTGTTACGTCACCTGTTGCATATGACCTATTCAGAGTTTCGTCCTGCCAACCAACAAGACCAGCAGTATAATCTCCGCCAGATACATCTGCAGTGGAATAACATTCAGTGATGTAACCATAATTAAAGCCGACAAGACCAGCTACATAATAACCTCTTCCTACAATAGTGCCAGTAGTGTAAGAATTCCTAATCCTTCCTCTATTATAATATCCAACAAGCCCAGAGACTCCGTTTGCACCAGTTATGTTTACATCTTCAAGGCCAACATCATCAATATCAGCAGCGAATGCTGTAGATCCAAATAAACCGACATCACTCTGATGAGGTCTGTTTATGTAAAGATTCGTGATAATATAATCATTACCTATGAGATCACCTGAGAATCCTCCAGAGTATCCTGCACCGATAGGATAGAAGCCAAGATATTCGCTGCCGTTCCAGTTCCAGGTTGTTGTATTCGAGCAGTTGATATCATTTGTCAAGGTATAATCTTCGTTAAGATCATATGCTGCGCATTGCAATTGATCGCATCTGCTGACTGTCGTATAACCAAGAGTGAAAGAGACTTGTTCTGCACTGTTTATGTTTCCAGCAATATCTTCACAAACGACTCTCAGTGTTTGACCAGTAGAGGTCATATTGTTGAATGTAAGATTATAGAAATATGTAAGATTATCAGTCGTCATAGTGAAGTTTGTCGCCCAATTATCAATAGAGAAATTGCAATGATCTCCGCTTTCATTAAGGCTGATGTTAATGTGCAGCATGCATGTGTCATAAGTTGTTGCAGTAGGTGAGATTATTGTTACTGCAGGAGCTGATGTGTCATTGCTGCTGTAGCCAGGACAGTATCTTCTCTTTGCAGGCTCGTTCCATTCTAAGACAGGATAACCGAATGTTGTACAGAAGCTGCTCCATGGAGGATATGACCAAGTAGTTAGAGGTTCTTTGCTGACATTGAAGAAGTATGCTTCGTTGTCTTGAATTGCTGTGCAAGATGTTGTTCCAGAATCACTGCCGACGCAATCTGAAGGATTAGCTGTGATATTATTGAAATAGACATTATCTAATGTATCAGTACTGGACCCTGCAAATCCACCTAAGAACATCCCTGTCTGCCAAACACCACCAGTGGAGAAAGAATCATTAATAACACCATTATTATTTCCTACAAAACCCCCTAATGAAAAACCATTAGCATCTGGATCAGTCACATTCCCAGTAGCATAACAATCGCTTATGTATCCATAAGTATTATCTCCTATAAAACCACCTGCAACATCGTTAGATGAGACATTAGCTCCAGAGTAAGAATCAGAAATATTTGCATACCAAGTATTACCTATAAGACCACCTGCTGCTAATCCACCACTGACAACACCAGATGTGAATGATCCATTGATAGAGGAGAAGTCTGCCCTTGCAACAAGTATTCCAACACCTGTATCCCCTGTTACATTAGCATCAATCACACCTACATTCTTAACAACAGCTGAAGAATTTATCCTTCCGAAGAGACCAACATAATCTTCAGTAGGCCTATATATGTAAAGTCCAGAGATAGTATAATTCATACCATCAAAAGTACCTTGGAAAGTCGAAGTCCTATCTCCACACCCAGGAAGAAGAGAGTAACATCCAATAGGGTTAAATCCTGCGCCACTGTTCCAATTGATTGTGTCTGAACAATTTATATCTTGAATTAATTGATAGTGTGCTGTGAGATCCTGATTCATCTCCTGTAAATCACTGCAAGTAGAGATATTGAAAGGACTTTCTTCTGTTCCATCACCTTGTTTGTATGAACCGCCAATCCCTTCCCAAGCTAGATGAGGATAATCATCTTCAACTTCATGCCAGGTGTCGTAAAAATCCCATGCAGCAAAAGGATTGCTTCCTGAGTAAATGTCTCCTTTAAAATAATCTGAATTATTATCTATGCTATAACAATCTAAGATAACATAATCAAGATTTCCAATACATTTAGCATCTTCCCAAGCATCAGTATGGTTGTTGAAATAAGAATTTGTCACATTAATATCTCCACTCCAGCCACCGGATATTGCACCAGACCATGCGTTTGTCCCTCCAGTGATATTGATATCTACAAAAGAATTGAATATTTCAGCACCGTACCATATTTCACCTACTAAACCACCTACTGCTTCATCATATGCATATACACTGCCAATTGCATAAGAATTGTATATCTTCCCATATACCCATGACATGGCACCAACAAGACCACCACCATCATAATCATTGGCAGTCACATTAGCATTTGCGTAAGTATTGTTTATAACTGTACCGCAGACCCCAAGAAGACCACCTACATAATCCTCACCTTCAACGTTACCTGTAACATAGGAATCATATATGTTAGTTGTGCCAGCGGCCCAGAGATATCCCGCCATGATACCCACAGACCTATTTCCTGTTATATTTGCATTCTCAATACCTACATCAAACACAAAGCCATTATCAATCAAACCAAAGAGACCAGTGAAGTTTCTTATATATGGCCTATATATGAATAAATCAGATATGATTTTTCCATTGCCATCTAATGTACCATTAAAGAATTCTCCTTCATATGTTTCCCAGCTATAATCACCAATAGGTATAAAACCATATTGGTCTGTGCAGCTAGGATTCGTAGACCAATCCCCATCACAATAAGTATTGCAATTCCATTCAGAATGACCACAGGATTCTCCTGGTACATCACAAGAACCAAATGCATGCCATCTGCAATCATCATTCATTGCTTCACATGATGATTGATCGTATGCTGCGCATTCAGGATTTACATTCCAATTTATCGTGTCTGAACAATCTATATCGTTCATCAATTTGTAATATGCAGAAACATTGCTACGCATTGCTTGTAATTGTACACAGTTTGTTACCATACAAGGATCAGCTTCTGTTCCTGAACCAAACATTCCTCCACCGCATCCTTCGCCGTAGCTTCCACCACCTTGCCATGCAAGCACAGGATAATCATCAGGAGTCTCAAGCCAGGTATCGAAGAAATCCCATGATGACATAGGGCCTTTTCCAGGATAGACATTTCCTTTGAAGTAATCGATGCCACCCATATCAATATCAACAACTGTGAGATTATCTACTTCTGCAAGAAATAAAGAAGGATTATCAATACTTAACATTAATTTTACTGGAGAATCATTAACTGCTGTAATTAGTTCTGTATATATGCCCGCAGTACCATGAGAAGTGCCTTCCACACCACCTAAAGAAACATATAGACTAGAAACAGTACAACAAGGACTACTAAACATATCAGTAAAACCTGAAAAATCATATGTAACATTATATGTATGGCCAGGAGTAATATTTATACCCATATCATTAGTAAATATATATGGATCTGAGCCTTCAAATGAACCCTGTATCATTTTTGCAGTCCCTAAACTAATCATCCATGCGCCACCTGTATTGCCGCTAGAAACCCAGTAATCATCATAATCAAAGCCACCATTCCTTTGGACTTCAACTCCGTAATCATTGACTACACTACAGTTGATGTTTGCATTCAAGTAATAACAACTATCAACATCATCATCAGAATGATTATACCAGAAGACATCTTGCATCAAGGTGCCATTACCATAGTCAGTTCCTACTATCCCTCCCGTCTGAGTGAACATATCATTAAGACTTATTGTTGAGAAAGAGTTTATGATCTTTGCTCCATCCTCTATTGCACTTGAAATACCTCCGAGATTAATGAAACCAGACCCGTTTATATATCCAGCCGCATAACAGTTTCTGATTTCGCCGCCTGTATGATAACTAGTAATACCACCCAGATTATCAGCACCAGTGATGTATATTATGGAGTAACAATCTGAAATATTTCCATAATTCCATCCTACAAGACCTCCAGCATCACCCCAATCTACATCAAGCCTTCCAGTAGAATATGATCTTGAGATTGAACCATAATTTAAGCCAGCAATGCCGCCGATACCGATAGTACCAGTGATATTAACATCATCTACACCTAAATCCATCACAGACCCATTCCTGTTTATCACTCCAAAAAGCCCTAATGCTTCACCATTTGTTTCAGGATCACCCAAAGCACGATTAATGTAAAGATTACTGACAGTCTTATTTCTTCCAAAGAAAGTCCCGCAGAATTCAACTGAACAATTATCACCAGGATAAGTATTCTTTCCGAAAGGATTGAAACCTTTTCCACCATTCCAATTCACAGTGTCAGAACAATCAATATCATTCATCAATGCATAAGAGGCTGTAAGATTTGTAGTTACATTCTGGAGTTCTATGCAATCTGTCACCTGGAAAGGATCTGCCTCTGTTCCTGAACCATCCCATATGACATTCATTCCAGTTCCTTGCCATGTTAGTACAGGATAGCCTCCTAGTCTTTCTGACCAAGTGTCGAAGAAATCCCATGAAGCCATTGGCTCGTAGTCAGGATAGACATTGCTTTGGAAATATGATTCATCGTCTTGGATTGCTGTGCAGCCAACACAAGTAGCAGAACCTGTACCTATGAATGCGTCTGCTGATTCACTATTATTATTATAATAAGAGTCTAGAATTGTTGCTCCATCATTCCATCCGACTAAGCCACCTATATCAGAAGATGCATTTATTGTTGCAACAGAGAATGAGTTTGAAACAATTCCAACAATACTACCGACATCGTTATGCCCTACTAAGCCGCCTACTTGAGTATTTCCTTGAATATCACCAACAAAAAAGGAATTATTAATATGCCCAGTATTCTTACCAATTAAACCACCCACATTTATGTTTCCAGACAGATTACAAATCCCATAACTATCATTAAACCTATTTGTACCTGATCCACCTAGACAACCTATATTATTTCCACCTGTGACAGTAGAGATACTATAACATCTATTAATATATCCTGCACCATTACCTACAAGTCCGCCCCCAGAACTTGAAGCTGAAACATTACTCATTGAAAAAGAATCAACTATGATACCTGTATTCATTGTATTGAATCCTACAAGACCTCCTGCATAATTATTACTCCTCACATAGCCTGTTGCTGAAGAATTTCGTAAGAGACCATTGTTATTTCCAATTAACCCTCCTCCATTATTTCCTCCGCATGTAGTGCTACCATTGACAACATGAATATTTTCAGAGAATCCTGAACTATATTTCCATCCAATCAAACCACCTACATAACCTCCACCAACAACTGTTGGATTTAATAAAATAACATTAGAGATTGTAGCATTATCAGCAAAACCAAAAAGACCCACATAATTATAACCAGGATAATTGATTGTTAGATTAACTATAGTATGATTGTTTCCTTCAAAATTACCTGTAAAACGATCATCACCATTACCTATAGGAACAAAACCATAAGGTGCTGTAGTATAACATTCTTGAGGATCTGACCAATCCCAATTACAATGTGTTGCATCCCAACAACTTGTCCAATTAGTATACTGTTCACAATGAGGATCATAATAACCCCAATGACTTGTTCCTGAGCAATCAATATCCTGCGTAAGTTGATAATAAGCTGTCAAATTGTCTTCCATATTTTGCAGTTGGCAACAATTTGTTATGTTGAAAGGTCTTGACGGTGTTCCTAGACCATCCATATCTTTGCATGTTATATTGAATGAGCCAGTCATGTTGAATGTGAAATTAAATGAATCATTCGCATAGATTGTGTAATTGTACTGTCCTTCTCCAAGACCAATTGTGTCAACTATTGCTGTCCAGATTCCGTTGACAATATTTAAGAAGCCTTCCCAAATTATTTCAGATGCACCTGCAATACCGCTCCAGATAACCATCCAGACACTGTCAACATCTGCTGTTCCCGTAATATTTATAGTTACATTGTCCCCATAATATATTGTTCCGTTTATTGCATCTGATTCATTGATCCATTCCATTCCAGCAATTAAATCATAATTTCCACCTGTGCCTTGCCATGTTAAACTAGGATAAGTACTAATCTGTTCTGACCAAACGTCGAAGAAATCCCATGAAGCGAATGGTTCTTGGTTTGGATAAACGTCACCTTGGAAGTATGATGATAGGTTGATTGCAGTGCAATTAGTGTTGCCCCCATCATAACAACTCAATACTGAGTCAGTATTATTGAACCAATAAGAATTAATAATCTCTCCTTTAGTATTACTACTTACTAAAGCACCATAATGAGATCCAGATGCAGTCACATTGCTTACAGTGAAACAATTGCTAATTCTGCCACCATTTGGAGACACCCTACCTACAAGACCGCCAATGTATTCAGTACCCGTTACATCCCCTATTGAATAACTGTTTGAAATATTAGACAATTGTATAGTACCTATTAGACCTCCTATTCCTGGCCAACCATAAGTAGAATCAGAATATACATTGACATCAGCATAACAATTTCTTACACTAGTTTCTTCGACTGCACTTCCAATCAGACCACCTATATTTGAATGACTTCCTTCAACATAACCTGTAGCAAAAGAGTTAGTAATATTCCCATAATTACTCTCGTAAAAACCCCCAAACCTTCCAACTAATGCTCCTACATTCCCAGAGGCAGTTATATTAACATCCAACAAACCAACATTGCTTATATTTGCATCTGCCCAACCAAACAGACCAACGCTAAATTCATTAGGACGATTTATATATAAACCAGAGATAGTATGACTCCTGCCATCAAAAGAACCATTAAAATAACCATTTCGGAATCCTATTTCTTGATCAATAGGTATAAAACCCTGATAATAACCTTCAGATGAATTCCAATTCCATGTTGATGTATCTGAACAGTCAACATCAGCCACTAATGCATAATAAGCAGTAAGATTTGTGCTCATGTTCTGCAGCTGTTCACATGTTGTTATCTCGAAAGGATAATTCTCTGATCCATCGCCTGGCCATGGTTTTGAATTCTGCCATCTTAAAGGATGATAATATGCTAAGTTCCAAATATTGTCCCATGTATTTGTGAAATCCCAGCCAGAATATGATGAGATATTATACATCTGTGATGTTGACAATGGCGTTCCGCCATCACTGCTTGTCTTTCCTGATGTTTCATTGTCCCAGTAGCTGTTTGTGATAGTTGATGACGATTCAAAACCAATCAGTCCTTCACCATTGCTTGCAGAGACATATCCAGTAGAGTAAGAGTTGATAACTTCTGCTCCTGTTTGAGTCATACCAACAAGACCACCTGAAACAATACCCCCAGTCACTGCAGTTACATTTCCTGTTGCATAACTATTGTTAATAATTCCTTCTCCTCCACCACCATGGTTCCAGCCGACAAGACCGCCAACAAATGATCCGAATCCATAAATCTCATCACATATTGCATTAGCATCAGAAAGTGATTCTGTAATTGTTCCGCCATTGAGTCCGACAAGGCCACCTACAGCGTAACCACCATACACTTCACCTGTGGAATAACATTGTGAAATCGCACCCCAGCTTTCTCCTGCTAAGATACCTACTCTCTCTTGGCTTCCTGAAACAGATGCATCTGTCAATCCTAAGTCCTGTACATCTCCTGCAAGATAACCAAACAATCCTACCCTATTCATACCAGTATTATTTATGTAAAGATTGCTTATTGCATAATTGTTTCCATAGAATGTGCCTTCAAATACTTCAGTAGTTTCCAGAGTGCCATTTGCATCATAGTCCATACCAATCCTTTCAAAACCTTGACCAGAATTCCAATTGATTGTATCTGAACAATCAATATCATTCATAAGATTATAGTCTATTGTAAGATTATTTCTTATCAATTGTAATTCTGCACATCTTGTTATGGAAGGAGTATTTTGCCATTGTAAAATGGGATAACCTGTAGCATCTGTTATCCATATATTGTCGAAGTCCCATGATGTCATAGGAGCGTTTGCCATATTGTAGAAGTATGCTTCGTTGTCCTGAATAACCTGACAATTACCATTACCGTAATCATGACAATAATCCAGATTGCCAGAGTGATTATTCCAATAGCAATTTGTTATAGTTCCTTTATTTAATTCCCTAAAACCAATTAAACTACCTTTATTTGATCCAGTTGATGAAACATTAGATGTTGAAAAACTATACCCTACTGTTGCTAGAGTCCCATCAAAATAACCAATGAGTCCACCAACACCAATACTAGTCCCCACCACACTACCTTTAGAATAACAATAGGACATTTCCCCATTCAAAAAACCAACTATTCCTCCTATACTATAACTACCTGTAATATTCACATTAGAATAACAATTCTCAATTATTCCATCAAGTTGTAATGAACCTGAATTTATACCAACAATCCCACCCACATAGCTGTTACCATCAATATTGCCTGTTACAAATAGATTCCTTAATGTACCAGTATTCCTTCCAGTAATTCCCGCAACATAATTATGCCCTGTAATATTCACATCCATAAGTCCAATATTTTCTATTACATAATTGTCTGCAAGATAAGCTATTAAACCAACACCACTAGTATCTTCCCTGTCTATGTATAACCCAGTTATTGTATGATTATTTCCAAATAAACTTCCTTTAAAGGATGTTGTACTATTTCCAATCGGATCAAATCCATCTCCATCATTCCAATTAACAGTGTCTGAGCAATCAATATCATTAGCCAATGCATAGTAAGCTGTAAGATTGTCTTCCATCATCTGCAACTGTATACAGTCATATATCATGAAAGGATCTGTTTCGTTTCCAGAGCCTGTTAGGATTGTTGTGCCTCTATTCTCCCACTTTAGTGCAGGATAATCATGTTCTACTTCAGACCAAGTGTTTGTAAAATCCCATGATGCCATCGGTTGTCGTAATGGATGGACATCGTCTTTGAAATATGATGATTGGTTGATTGCTGTGCAATTAGTGTTACCACCTGAATAACATTCATTAGGATTTCCTGTGCGGTTATACCAATAAGAATCTGTTATTAATTCACCATTTTGAGCACCAATAAAACTCCCATAATTAGAACTACCAGAAACAGATCCTGTAGAATAAGAATTTGTTATAATCCCATATTTGCTTCCTACAAGACCGCCCACATCAGAATTACCAGATACATTTCCACTTGAGTAAGAATTTATTATTAAACCCATTTCATATCCAACTAACCCACCTATAACAGAATTACCAGATACAGTTGCTGATGAATATGAATTAGAGAGAGTTCCTGATTCCAAAGCACCAAGTAAACCACCCACTTCACCATTACCAGAAACAAATCCAGTTACAAAGGAATTAGAGATAGTTCCAGTCCCAATAGAGGAGTCAAAATATCCAACTAAACTTCCTACAGGTAAATTCCCTGTTATATTCACACCAACTAAACCTATATTTGAGATATTCTTATTATTTGTAAGTGTACGTCCAAATAACCCTACATAGTTTCCAACAGTAATTCTATAGATGTAAAGATTTGAGATAGTATGATTTCTTCCATCAAAACTCCCCCCAAATGTAAGCATATCATCACCAACAGGCTCAAAGCCTTCATAATGACTTCCATTCCAATTCCAAGTGCTTGTTCCTGAGCAATCTACATCTGCAACCAATTGATAATATGCATTAAGGTCATTATTCATAGCCTGCAATTGACAACAGTCGCTGATATTATAAGGGTCATCTATTGTACCTGAACCTCCAAGACCTACTCCACCAATTGAATAGTTGCTCCAATGTGGAACAGAGAAACTGATTGTATCTTGATTCATAGGTGTAAGATTAAAGCAATCCCAGCAGATTTCACCTTCTCTTAATATACGAGGACATGCAAGATTAAGACTGTCGATGTTTCTCAATGTGACATCTGCACTTGAGTTTATGTTGCCAGTTGTAAATGCTGCTGCATCGACATAAGTATATCCGTGACCGATGATTATGGTTCCAGGGAACCTCAAGCTGGCATTCAAAGTAAGGTCCTGCAGAAATGCAGATGATGTCCAACTAATCTCACCATAAGTGTTATTGTAGATAAGATAATTATTAAGACCTGTTGAGTCATCAAAGATAGAATCCTTCAGATTATTATACATCTCATTATTTACTAATATATTATCTTGGCAATTTGACTGAACTTGGATTCCAGAGTTTGGATTATTCACACCATCATTATTAGTCATAATATTATCTATTATTAAATTTCCAGAACTTGCTGCCAAAGTAATACCCATGTCATCATTGTAGCTTAAGATATTATTTTCAACTATACTATTGTTACTTACAGCAAGAAATATGCCATCATCATAATTATAGCTGAAATCATTATCAGAGATTGTATTATTATAACCAAAACTTGACATAAGACCCATTTCATTCAACATCGCAGTATTCTCAAGAACCTTATTATTATAAGAGAAATGATTCAATAATACAGCAATACCTGAGCACGACTCAATATGGTTCTTGTAGATATATGAAGAATTTACGCTTATAAAAATTATACCTATATTAAACTCTGTAATCATAAGATCACGGATAACTATATTCTCAACATCTTGCACATGAACACTATATGTTGTTCCAACTCCAGGTCCTGTCAAAGTATACCCATTACCTTTCAATGTAACACCATCAGCCTCAATCTTCATGCATATCTCTGCTGTTGTCGTTATATTATTCTGAAGTTCATATGTTCCTGCTCTGCCTATTGTTGTACAATTATATATTTTGTATACATCCCTTTGACCGCCAGGACCAGGACCACCACCAGCAGGCGGAACATTAGGATCCTGTGGATTTGGATCATCCTCATCAATAATACCATCATTGTCATCATCAGGATCACTTACATCAGGTATGTCATCATTATCAGTGTCTATCTCTTGCCAATCAGGAATACCATTTCCATCTGAATCTTCATTACCAATGGTTTCGTCAAGAGGATTTGCATCAAATTCATCAGGAACAAGATCGTTATCATCATCATCATCAAGATAATCTGGAATGCCATCATCATCATAATCATAATCCTGCCAATCAGGAGAACCAGTATTGTTTGTATCTTCGTTCCCTATTGAAGGATTATTTGGTTCTACATCAAATTCGTCAGGAACAAAATCGTTGTCATCATCATCATCATACCAATCAGGAAGACCATCACCATCTGTATCTAACTCCATCCAATCAGGAGTACCATCTTGATTATTGTCTTCATCACCATATTCAGGTGATTGAGGTGCGGAATCAAATTCATCAGGAACACCATCGTTATCATTATCAAGATCATACCAGTCAGAAAGATTATCTCCATCTATATCTTGCTCAATCCAGTCTTCAATAGTTGTATTACCTATATTTACTGTTTCAGTACCACCAGTCAGATTACCAACAGGATTCACATCAAGATCATCAATAGCACCATCACCATCATCATCAGGATCATACCAATCTTCCATACCGTCGCCGTCTGTATCAATTTCTTGCCAATCAGGAATACTATTATTATTATAATCTTCATTCCCGACCTCATCATTATGAGGATTTGAATCTAACTCATCAGGAACACCATCACCATCATCATCTTTGTCATACCAATCAGCTAAACCATCACCATCAGTATCATATTCTTGCCAATCTTCTATAAGATCACCATCATTATCTTCTTGGCCAATATAAGGATTAGTTACATTACCATCGAAGATATCAGGGATCCCATCATTATCCATATCCTGATCTATACTATCTGGAATATTATCGTTATCAGAATCTGCAGTCTGCCAGTCACCAGATACATTTTCTACAATTTCCATATCATCAGGTATGCCATCATTATCATCATCTGTATCATACCAATCCCAAATGCCATCATTATCAGAATCTTCTCTGTCCCAACCATCATTACCTACTGCAGAAGAGTTTGATACATCATCATACTCGTCTATAACTCCATCATTATCATCATCAACATCATAATAATCTGGGAATCCATCACAATCATTATCAGGATAATCTCCAACCATACATGTACGCTGGTTCATCTCACAAACTAAATCAATACAACACTCTTGTTGTTTTTCAGGAGGATATGCACATATATAACCACCATATTCATCCTCAAAATACTCAATTACAACAACTCCCGCCAATGGCACTTCTCCAACCAAAGTTGCTTTTAGAGGATAATGATACTCATCATAAATATCTCCTGCTTCAGCAGTAAGAAGTAATTCACCGTTGGCATATTCAATCTTCTCAATACTCTGTGGTAAATCTACATTTACTTTATACTTAGTATCAGGTCCTGCATCAGTAATACGATTCAATTGAGTTGCAAGTTCTGAAGCTGATGCCTCAATCGAATGTCTCTTAAAAACACCAGTTATATCAGTATAAGTGAATAGAAGTAATATTACTACTAAACTAAAGAAACCTATTAGTATAATAGCTTCGCTAGAAACTTGACCTCTTTTTTCATCCATCAGTTCAAAAACCGTTGTTTTTATTTATATAATTTACTTATTATGAGGCATTAATTGTCCCAAATGAGTCATAGCAACCCTCTTTGATGATTTCAGCTCTTATGTTATCACATAAGGAACTATCATTCAATGTGAGAGCAAAGTGCTGCAAACACATCCCTTGCAGATGATCTTTCATGGCTTTCCCACACAAAGTAATATTTGATGTGTCGATTGCCAGGTCAAAATTGCACATGCCTGACATTGAAGCATTCCTAATATGTGCACATGCTGTAACATCAAGCTGTGCAGTTGCATAATCATACCTACAAGTATTTCTAAGATGGAATGTGCTCATCTTCCTGCAAAGGTCGAGATCTTTTGTCAAGTTAGACAAAGAGAGAAAACATTCATCCTTCCAGAAGTCACTTGATATATCTCGGCAGATCTCTGAATCAAGTAAAGATTCAGCTACATTCTTCAGACAGTATCCTTGTGTAGTATTTGAAAGAGGATCGCATAATGACCTATCAGAACCTGCTATTGCAATCTCTGCAATACATGATTCTTTGAATTTTGAATGAACTATTTTATTGCAAAAAGCAAGCGTGGATGTTTCAATAGCTTTTTCATAATTACAGTTATCTTTCTGTGCCTGCGTCTCAAGTTTTGCGCAAGGATTCTGTTTTATTGCAACCAACATGAGTGAAACAAATGCAATCACTACCAAAAGAATCAGAACAATTGCAGCTAAACGAATATTCTTATGTATATTTGCCAACTGCTTCTCAATCTTATCTTTCTGTTGCCTGTTAATGTCTTCTTTACTAGTTTTTTTAGTATTTTTTCTCTTTGTCATATTAATTAATTAATAGAATCATCTGGTTTTTAAATTTAATGGAAAAATGGCAGGATGAAAGAAAAAAATAAGATTAATATTGTAAATGCAATTTCATATTTTATGTCTTTTATCTTTCTGATGTTCTTTATCATGAAATAGCATATGATACATAAAGGCAACAGTGACTCAAGAAGATAACGGATATATAATGTTGAACCGCTGATTCCTTTGAATGCAAATGCAATGATATTGACTAAGCTTCCCATGTAGAATTCAACATTCACTTTCATAGGGAGCAAAAGGTACCACAAAAATGGTAAGCTTATGACAATCCAGTTGAATTTATATCTTATGAATATAGAGATTATTGCAGCAATCATTAATATCAATAAAAGATATGGTAATGGTCCGAATTGTTCAGTTATTGATTTAAGATCATTCGGAAGACTGAAATAGAACTGGATTATGAATGAGATAAGAAAAGATAATAAGATTAATAATATACTATATTCTGCAAAGTTATCCTTATCTATTTTCATTATTCTCTAGATTAAAATATTAAATATATAAAGTTGTCGGAAGAAAAAAGAAAAAAAGAAAGAAAAGAAAAAAAACTTAAAGGAAATACAACACTAACACCATTAGAGTGATAGATACCAGATTATAAGCAATGTTCAGAACATAAAGCTTCACTGGCTTTCCTTCCCACAATATGCTGCCAAGGCTTACGGTTGCAATGAATCCAACCCATACCAATACTCCTACTACCAAGCTAGTAGCTAAAGTCGATGCTTTGGTAAATGACAGAAATATTGCCAGGACATATGCCATAACTATATTAGACAGCCAAGCTAGAATAATAGTTGATGCCATATGCTTTTGTTTTTTCTTAGGTGGTTTTATTTTTGCAAGCTTCATCCATTCTTTGCCAAAAACTCCAGGTGCATACCAAATATGACCTACAGCCATTGCAACAATAGAAGCGATAAGCACTGCCACAAGATTAACTCCCATAGTTGATTACCTCCTGTTTTTTATTTAATTGTTTATTTTAATATAATAAATTTATTATAGTTTATTTACCTTCATATAATAATGTATCTGGATGAAAGACGTACCAAGCATAACCTCACTAACGTTCCGAACACTTGGAATGCTTTCGAATCATCAATTGCTTTCGTATAGCTGTGTTTCTGGATGAAACGCATACCAAGCGAACCAAAAGTCCCTCTCTTTCACTATCTCTTCGTCTGTCTCTAGATTTGTTATTGTTACTATGCCTGCATCATCTCTTTTGACTTCAATATATATCCCAGCAACTCTATCTTTTATATTTTTCTCTTCTAGAAGGTCATCTTCCCTATAAGCCTTGTATGTGCCGTTGACTTCAATGCCGAATATGACTGTCTTCGGATGTATTGAATCATCCTCGTCCTCTACAGGAAAGAATAAGAAACTGTCTTCATAATAACTGCCATAAGGATCTTCCCCATAAGGTCTCGTGAATCCTGTATCTTTACTCAACACTTCTGAATCAGGATGTTCCTTCTTCCAGTCACGCCAGACAACAGTATCTATAGAGACAGCTGTCAACTGCATGCCAGTAAGCTCTCCAACTATTGCCAAACCATCAATCTGGCTCCAATAAGTGTCAGTCTTCCTATCATACATGACAAGGTTAGAATTATACAGCTTGCCTGAAGTTCCAAACTCTACATCTTCTTCATTGATAGTGCTTTCATATGCAATACCAGAGCCGCACAAAGGACAATATGTAATCAATACAGCATCTCCTGCAATATTGTCATTCACAATCTCATGCCATACCAAGACCTGAAGTGGATAGACTCTTTTGACTCCTTTGTAAATTATTGCAAGAACAAGTTCATTATCCTGTATCCATTCATCTGCATCTTCTAAAGAGACGAACTCAGGATCGTCAATAGAAGGGATGCCATCTTTTGGAGGACCACCGCTCCTGATCTTATCAGGATCAATTATGTATTTTGTACCGTCATCTGTTACTTTTATCTCATGTTCAGAATCTATTTTAGTATTACTATTGTTAATGTTATTATTGTCTTCAATCTCCGAGCTGAATGCATTCCTGTTGTTGGCTCTTGCATCTTGTCCTGCATCAAGGATGATACCTACTATGAGGATTATTCCAATCAAACCTATAATCAAACCTAGATTTTTCATTTCAATCACCTCCATAAGACATTCATCTGAATGTTTGTCTATATATCACCCTAATATTTATCCAAATATATGGAAAACAAAAATTAGATAGTATAATGATATGCCAAGCATGATTATACCTGCAATTATGTTTATAATTCTTTTATATTTTGTAAGGAAACCTATTATGATTGTACTCTTTGACGCTGAAATGATAGATAAGAGCACCAATGGAAGCGACATACCTATGCCGAATAGTATGAAATTAAATAAGTTTGAAATGAAACTGAGTGTCGATGTGCTGATTGCAAAAAGCAATACCAATGATGCAGGATTGCATGGCAACACTATAACTCCAAAAAAAACACCGAATAGATATGAACCAAGCAAAGGTCTTTTTGTTTTTGGTGTCGAGATATGAGGAAAAATCCTCCCTATATCAACATTGAATATCAACAAGATGCTTACTAATCCAAGTATTCCAAAAGCTATAGGAGATAATATCCCAATAGCATTTGTTAATGATTTCTGAAGCAGTTTAGTGAAGATCAATCCAAATACAAACATAGATGATATAACTCCTGCAGCTACTGCAAATCCAAGAAGCACAATTGTTTTTTTGGAATCTTTTGTTGAAATCTGACTAGCCATGTATGCAAGGAACCCAGGATAAAGCGGCAAAACACATACAGCAACGAGAGGTGTAAATAGTCCTGCCATAAAGGAAAGCCATAGGTTTGCAAACATTTTAACATCCCTCTTTTATCTCTGATTCTAAATCTTCAGTTGATTTCAAACCTGATTTCAAAAGCCTTGTTGATTGATCTGCACATACCAATATCACAGGTGCGCTAGGTGCATTAACAACCTTGACTCCAAACTCATCCACAATCTCTTGTGTAAATTCCACAGGTGAGACTACATAAAAGCCTTCAAAACCATTCTCTTCAACATAACCTCTTACTTCTGCTTCATCTTCATTGGGATCAGTATCAAGACCAATAGATACAAAATCATCACCAAGCTTTTCATGCAGAGCCATTGTTTGCTGCTGCTGCTTTTTGCATGTAGGACACCAGATTGCAAAGCTTTCAATCAATACAGGTTTTCCTTTAAAATCTGAAACTTTGAATGTTTCATCTGTTGTTACATCTTTCAATTCTATGTCAAGCCAAGTATTTGATCCAACATCTAATGATTCTGATTCTGCAGAGTTCTGTGTTTCTGTTTGTGGTGTGCATCCTAACAAAAACAATAGTACAACTAAACTAATACCTATAATCATATTTCTTATTCTCATTTTCTTTACCTGCCTCACATCTTAATTGCTCTAGTCAATGCTTCTTCATTAAACCCAATAATGACAACTCCATTGAAATCAATCACTGGAACAGACATCTGGTTTGATTTCTCAATCATTTCCATAGCTGCGTCCTGATCTGCAGACACATCTACATTCTCAAATTCTACCCTGTTCTCCTTTAAAAATTCTTTTACCCTCTGACACCAAGGACATGTTGGTGTAGAATATACTTTTATCATCTATATTCGCCTCTTATACTTTTATTTTTGGTCCAAAGACATCAGAGATATCCAAGTTCTTACCAGGAGGACAAGTTACTCGTGTAAACATCCCTCTTTCATCTTCCAGCACCATGCACACATTGTTTTTCTTATGAATACCATAAGCATAACTTATCGCTTCACCTTTATCAGCGAAGATTCTTGATACTTCCTTATCATCAGATGAGACAACTGCCCATTTATGATCTATAGGAATCACATGTTGATTCAGAACTTCAGGATGGCAGTCGAATTCCTTAAACTTTCCAGACTTATCATGGATTACAATACAAGCTTCATTTCTCTTTGCAGCAGCCTTTGCATAAATCATCGCTTCATGCCTGCTAGAGAACTTTCTTGTCCTATCTGCTGCTTCTCTTTTAACATGCCATCCGTCTTCTTTCTCTGACACATGTTGATTTCCTTTTAGATTTGTTTTTTGATTTGTTTTGGGTTTCATTTTATGCACCTCCATCATCAAAGTTCATTTCAGCATACAGAATAGCTAATATATTATAACTATCCTTCCTTTAATAATTAAACATCTTTTTTATTAATTAAAACATATTTTAATAATTAAAACGAGGTTTATTATACTTAGAACACTCTTGAGAGGAATAATAGGGGATTTAATGCAGATTGATATGATTTAATGTGGAGTGATATGATTTAATGATTTAATAATTTAATACAACCTGAATGAGGAGGTAGCCAAAATGAAAAATATAATAATAGCCCCGGTCGGAGATTATATGGATGATCTCTATGTTGGAGTAAGAGAATTTCCAACATCAAAGGTAATTCTGATAACTCCAAAAGGAAGATTAAAAGATGCACAAGAAGCAAAAGACAATCTTGAAAAATTCAAAATACCTACAGTGATTATGGAGATAAAAGGATTCATCTGGGAAGAAATATTCAAAGTAGTTTCAAAGATAAGGAAAGATGAAGTAGGAGATATTCTTATCAATGTCTCAACAGGTGACCGTGAAAGTCGATGTGCTGCAACATCTGCTGCATTTGTAAACGGAATAAAAGGTTTTGCTGTAAAAGATAATGAGACAATGATGCTTCCAGTACTCAAGTTCTCATATTATTCTTTGTTGACAGACAAAAAGATGAACATATTGAAAATCCTTTTTGAAAACAAAGATTGCTGTGCATCACTTGAAGAACTCAGCAAGAAAACAGAGATGTCACTCCCTTTACTTTCATACCATATCAATGGTACTTTGAAATCAGAAGGACTCAAAAAAATGGATCTAGTAGTGACTGAGGAAATTAAAGGCAAGATAAAAGTAAATTTGAGTTTCCTTGGAAAAATGCTGATAAAAGGATATATACAATAAATGCATCAAGTAACAAAAAGCGTAATAATCAAAAAAGAGAGTAAATTATTTATATCAACATCATTAAGACCGTAACATGAAAACAAAAGCATGGGCAATAGCAACTATCCTTTTATGTACAATAGCTACATCGCTCGCTGCAGTCTTCAACAAAAAAGGAGCAATCAACTTTGAACTCACTATCAAAGGGACAATTCTTAATGGATACTTAATCTTAGGACTTTCTCTCCTTGCAGTAGGTATGCTCTTACTTATGATATCACTCAAAGGAGGAGATGTCACAGTCATATACCCTATAATCTCAACATCATATATATGGGTAACAATCATGTCATATTTTATTTTCAAAGAAGCAATAAATCATTTTAAAATATTAGGAATTGCATCTATAATTGGAGGAGTTGTAATTATAAATGTCAGTAATGCAACAGGAGGCAAATCCAAATGACAACTCAGTTATGGGAAATTGGACTTGTTGCATTCTCAACAATATTTAGTGGTGCTGGACCAATACTAATCAAAAAAGGACTCAATCTTGTAAATAAGATAGACTTAAAGAAAATCATTTTTAATTGGCGGCTTATCGCAGGAATTGCATTTTATGGTTTTTCATTTATAATAACCATACCTGCATTGAAACGTGGTGATCTCTCAATCTTATACCCATTAGTATCATTATCATACATTTGGGTTTGTCTTTTCAGTACTAAATTCTTAGGAGAACATATGAACATGAAAAAATGGGCAGGAATTTTCTTGATAATACTGGGCGTAACATTCATAGGAATGGGCATATGATGGATTGAAAGATAAGAAAATAAGAAATAAGATTAAAAATAAGATTAAAGATAATAAAAAATAAAATAAAAAAAAGATAGAATAAAGAAAAGATAATTTCTATAGAGCAATATTAAACAATGGAAGAAGCTTATGTATGAAAAATAACATCCATACAAGATAAGTTATTGTCCATGTTATATCAAAGACTTCTGGATCAGTATAATAACAATAGACAAAATGAAATATTGCAAATAAAATAGCTACAGTTGTCATTGTCGGAAGGAATAATGCAATAGAGATAAATGATGTTATGAATGCAACCAAATATGAAACAAAAACATCATATATTAAAGTTTCATCTATATCACCCATGAGAGCCCTGCTTACTAAACATGCGGTAGCTATAAAAAAACCTGCAAAAAGCCCATACTGCATCGATGCATAAACAGTCAATATAAGATTCATATCAAAAAAACCTGACCACGACATAAATTTCATAGGAAGTCTTGATATTATGCACAAGACAAACATGGAAAATAGTATAAAAATCTCAAATCTCACTATCATGATTAATGCTAAAATCAATATCAGAGCAAATAACAAAATAAAGAAGTTCATATGATGCTTATAATCAATTAAGAATTTAATTACTGCCCTAATGTTCTTTTTGGTTTTCTTTTTCATTCTTATCCTAGTAAGATTATAAAAAATATGATAAAATGATAATAAAGTAAAAATATAAAAATAAAAAATGTGGATGACGAGGCTTTCAGAAAAACTATATTTTTCTAAGCGTAAAACACAGTTTTACATTTGAACTCGCGCAAGCACTAAGCTACACGGCGTTTGAAGCGATAGCTTCAAGCCTCAAAAGCTTTGCTTTTCGCCACCTCAACCGTGCCCGTTTGACCACTCCGGCACACCCACATAAGTCAGAATAGCAAAAATGCTTATCATTAAAAAAGGTTTTGCCATAGGGATTTATAAACCACAAATGATTCTTCTCATTTAATGGTTAGCGTTGTAGTAATGGCAGGATATAGAAAAGAAGAAGTAGAAGATTATAAACATCAATTAGAACTTGGCTACAAAGAAGAAGAATTTATTGAAGGATATAAACCGTTAAAATTACTTCTTGGAAAACCTCTCATAAGATACACACTTGAAAAACTGGAAAATATTGATTCTGTCGATGATATTGTCATAGTAGGTGAAAAAGATCTGCTTGAGAAAAGAATAGGTGGATGGCTAGAGAGACATCCAAAACCATTCAAGATAGTAGATCAGAATGATGAAATCAGTGATGAACTAGTAGATGCATTAAATATTGATATAGATAATATGCCTTACAATTCTTTTTGTGGAAATGGACTGAAAGCGTACGCAGCTACAGAAGCATATGAAAGAAGAGAACCTGTTTTGTTCATGGTAAGTGATTCTCCTATGACAAAAAAAGAAGGAATCGCTTATTTTATAGAGAATGCACAAAAACATATGCCAGAATCATCTTTAGTCTATCCAATTGCAAGCATGAGAGAACTTCCTGCATGGAGAAAAACATTTCATAGAAAATATTGCTTCTTGATAAACGATACAGAGTACAAATACAGAGGAAGCTTTAAGACATGGCTTACAAGAAGAGAAGGATTTCGAATATCAGCAATGAGTTATGCAGATCCATTCAATCTTGATGTTAACATGATAAATGATATGTATAGCATGAGAAAAGCACTCTCAAAAGAAGTAAGAGAAAGGATGAGTGATTTCTTAAATGGATTTAATATAGGATTTCTACTAGAAAGATACTTTGTAGCAAAAGACCTTAGAATAAGTGATATTGAAAAGGCAGTAAGTGATAATTTATGTACAAATGATACAAGATGCACAATCATGCCTATAACTGATGTAGGTTCATCATATGATTATGACGGTACAAAAAATGAATTGAAGGCTCTTCGAAAGATGATGCATAATTAAATTATTATTATTATTATCATTAACGATTGTTTTATCCGAGCTCTTTGCTTTCTCCTTCACCAACTTCATCAACAAAAATCATCTCATCTAGCCAATTCTCCCTAATCTTACCATTCTCTAAATTCTGATAAGGCATATAATTGTGATGCACCCTTGTCAATTTGTTCAATGAGACAGTAGTTATCTCCTTAATGCAATCCTCTCCTAATTTTCCATGTAAGAAAGGGACAATCTTACCATTGAATTCTTCTACAAGATGATCATCATCTTTAGCATCGACTATCATGACAAGTGCCAGGCGTCCATCTTTTTCACCAAGATATGCAAGGCTGATATACTTACAATTGAACATCCTCCATTTACCGTCACTATCCATAATATCAAGATATTCTTTTCTCGTAATACCTATCTTGAACTTGATTATAAAAAGTTTTTTTGCTCCGAAGATATCAAGCCCAAACTCACCCTTATCAATAGAAGTATAATATCTAAGAAGCTTATTCTCTTCAAGATTCTTTCTTTTTCTATTGACAGTCATAACTGGGATCTTAGTCCTTTTTGAGATCTGGTTATCAGAGGCTCTTGGATTTCTTATCAGTTCTCTAATGATTTTTCTTTCTGCATCATCGAGATGCATTTTTCCGTTTTTTTCGCGTATTTTTACCATTTTTTATCACTTGATGTTATATTTATAACATAAAAGTAGCAATAAATATATAAATGTTGTTATGATTTATTATATAAGAGTATACACATGCGTATACTGAAGGCGGTAGGCATGAGTGATGCGTTAGAGCAAGTAACTTTAGAAACATTGGAGAATTATGATACACAGAGTGGTATCGAAGAGTTCTTGGATTCTGAACATGTTGATCCTGATGTTGGACAAACAAAAAAATTCTTAGGAGATTATTGGGACTTATTCATGAAAGAATATGACATAACAAATGTTGTGACACATTGTTTCGAAGCAATACGACCTGACCTCCATAAAAAACTAGACCAAAGAGATACTGCAACAAATTATTATCCAGACACTTTCTTCATGACACTTATTGACCAAAAAGGAAATTCAATAAACTTCCAAAGATATAATGGACACATGATTGTCATGCGTGAGATAGGAAAGATAAGACACAAAGATGGAGAATTTGGAGGGAAGTTTGAAGTCATAGTATATGAAAAACAAAGAGATGAAAATGGTAGCCCATACTTAACAGTCACGGCAGAACCAGCATATTTCACTAGAGAACAAGATCTCATGAGGGCAAGAGGAGACGCTATAAAATACATGAAAGAGGTCGTAAGATATCATGATCTTGAAGAAGGAAAATGTCAAGATGATTGTGTTGATGTCGATTGTGCAACTAATCATTTCATGATAAAAGCTGATCCTGAACATATACCAATCCCTTTCGGATATCATGGAAGACAAGAACACTTTGCTGATTATGATAATACAATACATAAAGAAGAAGAAAGGATTGAGAGAATGGAATCAGATGGACAAATACCACATAACCAAGGACAACATTTACTTAATCTATTATTGATAAGCCATAGTTATCTTGCTGCTGCTAAACATCCACATGCAATAAGACATGCTTAAGATTAAATAACGTGATTAAGATGTCATAAAATACATCAAGAATACAATCTGTTTCTCGTGATTCTTACGAATCTTTACCATGAATCTTGTGACTTTGGTATATATGTATCAAAGCAGACTAGATAACTATATAAAAACAACCATATGATTATTATTTAGCAATGTATAGATTTCAATCAATCATAGAAACACCAGTAAAATCAAACGGGCATTGGTACACAATAATGACAGGGATTTTTCCACCTGACGATGAAGTGGATCTTGCATGTATCGAACCAGAAAAATGCAAATTTAATTTCTTTATAATGAATAGGAATCCAAGATATGGTTCCTATATTGAAGGAGCATCACTTGATAATGTTAAAGGATTTCTACATCACGCAAAACATAATCCAGACACAATAGCAAAAATCTATGATAAACATAAAGAGAGCTTTCCAGAAAGAGCAGTCATGAGCCTTGATGAAGTTGTCGATGAGGAAGGAATAGATATAAATGATACAGTTGTCGATTTTAGAGTACTACCTTCTTTTGAAGTTTTCATAGCCCCAAGATTTGTAACATCCCCTATGGAATATTCATTAAAGCAAACAGGAGGAAGACTTGAACCTTTCTTCAGACTACGTTCAGCACTCAAACTAAATGGTCTTGATGAATCTGAGATCAATAAAGCATGGACTGACAGGAATGGAGCATTGAACAGGCTTGCACATCCGATGAAAGGAGAAGATGATCCGTCTTATTTCTCACCAATACATTATTGCCCCGAAGGAAAACATTATTGGGAATGGTTTAGGATTGGAAAAGACAAAACATTGAAAGTATTTGTAAGACATGCATATCTTGTCAATGATGATCCAGGAAACTACAGATCAATCCCACAAAAGACAGGACCTGATGAATATAAAAATATCCCACAACTATCATGTCCACATCATTTCCCCAACCAGGAAGAAGAGAGTGGTAATTATGTCACAAGAACAATCCCAGTGAGTAACAGATGGGGAATACACGCAAGACCCAGCGCAGAGATTGCGCTCTTTGCAAATAGATATGATGGTGATGTAGCCATTGAATCTGAAAACTTCAGGGCAGATGCAAGAAGCATAATGGATAATATGCAACTTTATGCATTGAAAGGATCTACATTGAAAGTGACAATGGAAAAAGTACCAAGCAAAGAGATGTTTGAAGAAGTCTTCAAAGGAATCTATCATGCTGCAAATAATGAACTTCATTGATTTATTGAGCGTTAAATTATCTTGCTAATTTTAGTTACTTTAAAGTAGTTATCCGCGTAATATTTATAAAGGGAGAATCAACTTGTTCTAATTAGATTATATTGAAAATCAGCAAATATATGGTGATATTTTAATGGCTAAAATCATAGATCTGGACCCTGAAACAAGAAAGAATAGACATATCTGTGATTATATCATCACAACAAATTCTGAAGCATTGGATGCTTTGACACCAGAAATGGAAAGAAAGTTTGAGCAAGATGAAGTATATGAACAACTTGAAGAGATGGTACAATACTTTAAAGATACAAAAGAAAGTAAACAAAACGAAAATAAATTTAAGAAAGGCGCAGTAACTGCCGTTAAATATTGGGCAATACCTATCGCTATTGGAGCAGCGGCTGGTTTTGTTAAAGGAAAAGTTGCAGATGGAGCTGTTCTTGAACAAACAGTATTACATGGCGTATATCAAACAGCGATACTATCTACACTATTTGGACTTAAAGCAATAAATAAAAGCAAAAAGATGAAAAGATTTGGACAAAATCTTAAGAGCGCATATACAAAAGGATGGGAAGCATTTAGAGAAGTAATTGAAGAAAAAGCACAGCAAAATAATGATGAAGAAGGAGGACAGACATTAATCAATGTTCTTGAGACTTTTGGAAATGGCATAAAATATTCTGTGATGGACCCAGACACTGCTGCAAAAACAGATGTCTTAAATTTCATAGGAGGATATAAACCAAAAGATCCTAATCCAAAATATGTTTCTGTTGCATCAGGAATATTTGGAGTTGTAAAATGGGGATTTTCTGGATGGTTACTAAATGTACTTACACCAGGAGCATATTTCTCACTTGATCTTGCAGCAAGCACAGGTGCAGCGACACATATGGCAAATAAAGCATTAAGTGCACATGAAGGAAAAGAACAAACTGTCATGAAAAATAGTTTTTATGAAATCATTGAAGGAATGGATGATAATGAGAAATTACAGCTTAAAGGGGCACTTGTAAAAAGATGGTACGGTACAGAATCAAGGCTAGATGATCTTGCAAATGGAACAAATGGAAGAGATGCACAGACAATCACACCTGAACCTTTAGGAAGACTTGAATCTCATGAATACAGAAGAACATCAATAAATGCAGATTAATATTAGCACAAATAAATTAAATTGATGATAATAATAGAACAATAATATATTGACAATTAATTAATAATAGAATAATAGGTTAATCAAAATGGCTGAAGAAGAAAAACCACAAGAAAATCAAGAATCACAAACTGAGGATGAGCCTCAAGCATTTAATCCTAGAGAAATGGTCAATTCATACAAGAGAAGAGTATATGCAAAACAGATGGAATCAGTATCCCAGGACAATCATGAACTGTTTAGCGGAACAGGAATAATTACAAAGCTTGAAGATATCCTAAAAGAAAAATTTGAACAATATAATGGTGAGAAAAAAGAGAAAGATGAAGCTACTATCTCAGACAAAGTATGGGAGGACATCAAAACAATAGGAATACCTGTTGCAATAGGTGCAGCTATTGGCCTTGGAAGAGGATTTATCAATGGCGGAGAAGAAGCTGCTGCTCAAATGGCAAGACAAGGAGCAATGCATGGTCTTGTTCCTGCAATGACTGTAAGATATGGTGGCAAACTTGTAGTGGATAAGGCAAAATCATATATCAAAAGAAAAGCAAAACCAGATGGACTTCTGATGTCAGTGCTTTATGGAGTCAAATATGATTTTACAGACCCTCAGACAAAAGCAGAAAATTATGTAATGAACCTTGTAAGAGGAGAAGAGACAAGAAAATTTCAGACGTATGGAAAAATGCTTTCACCATTTGGTGTTGCTATCTTATTTGATATTGGTTCAACCGTATGGAATATCCTGCCAGGAATTAACATGAGCGGATCATATGCAGGACTGATAGGTGGACTAGCAACTGCGTCAAGACTAGGTGATGACTTCAAAGAAAACCATGAGCTTAAGTATGAACTGCAAGAAGACGGAAAAGTTATAGCAGACCTTAGCCATGATCAAAGAAAGCAGCTTGTAGGAGCACTTGCCAAAAAGTGGTATGGCAAGGATAAATAGATTTTATTCTTTCTTAAAGTCTTTTTCTTGTAATTTTTTATGATTCTTTTTATGACTCTTTTTAAGATTCTTTAAAAAAAACAATACAAAAAAATTAGAAAAAAATTAGAAATTAAATATAAGTTTACTAAATATTTCTCCCATGGTGATTACCTATTACCAGTATTATAAAAAAGTTGTGATAGTAACTAGAATAATTATGCTTTTCTTAACTTCAACTTTTTACTTATGACTGCGCCTGCTACTACAGAAGCAATTGTGACTCCTGCATACTTTAAGTGTTTCATGTTCTGCGCTGTATTAATCTCTGCAATCCTTGATACATAAGGATATTCAATATCAACCATATCTGTAACAACACTAAACATCTGTGCTTGTGCTTCCCTGTAATCTTTTGCTTGCCTTTTCATGAATTCCTCAACCATCATGTCAGCAGTCATTATACCTTCCATGATAATAGTTTTTCTTGCTGTAAAATTCTCGATGTTAAGAGGATTCTTTGTAGAAACAACATATTCAAGTGAAGTCTTCAGTTTTGCCCTTGCTATTGCAGGTTCAGGCATGAGTGCAGTCTCACTTGCTACTTTCCTAGGATCAAGATGATATACCTTGTTAGGTGGCATATCATATGGTGCGAATCTTTCATTAGGCATATAGAATTCTTCTCTTACTCCAAGAATATCTATTGCAGAATAATCAGTTATATCTCTTTGATCATCAACAATATAAGCATGTCTTCCAATTATATTAATTGCTGTTTGCCATTTTTCTAATTCTGCTTTAAGTGATGGCAAAGATTTATTCTCTTCATCACCATCAAGCATTCTTTGATAATCTTTAACTGCATGATATAAATCCCATCCTACTGCAAGCGGAGCTGCGCCTAACGCTTTTGCACCCAGGCTTATTGCTTTACCTGTAATGAGATCTTTTCCTAACTCTCTTAATTTTTCAGGATCAGCAAGCTCTTTTCCAAGCTCAACTAATCTATCTTTATCTGGAATAAGATCTTTTCTTTTTTGAAGTAGTTCATCTTTGTCCATATTAGACGTATAATGATATGAGATATATAAAAATTATCTAGATAGAGAGGATGATAGGGTAAAAAGGGCAATATTTATATAATATGAATATAAGATTTATATATTATAATAAGATGATGGGAAAAAAGAGGTCTCAAGTTAGTGTGTTTATAGTAATTGTATTAATCTTTGTAATTCTTTTAATTTTATTCTTAAGCATGAGACAATATGATATGCATAGTGGAAGCTATGAAGCAAACTATGATGCAAGAGTTGTGAAAAGCTACCTTGATAATTGTATTGATATTGGAAATAAAGAAGTGCTTGTAGAATTTGGAAGACAAGGAAGCATGATTGAGATGAGAGACCCTTATCTCATGTTTACATTAAACAATATTACAACAAACATAAGCTTGCTTTATTATGAAGGAGATGTAACTCTTGGAACATTGAGAGAATGGGAAGGGAATCTTTCAGATGCAATAGAAGATAGTGCATTGGCTTGTCTTGATGCAGACGAATTATCTCAATATAATCTAAATAATTCAATGATTGATATTACAGTGACTGCAATAGATAAGCATACAAAAGTGGAAGTTGAATTACCTGTTCAAGCCACTACTGCAGATGGTGAATTCCAGATAATTGAACCTTACACATACATATATGAAGTCAACCTAATTTATCTTTATGATGATGTTCTTGGAGTAATGATAATGCATTACTTTGATCCTTACGCGATGGATTTCAAATATTTGACAGAACTCAATACAAGCATTGATTTCACAGCTTACAATGATACAATTGTTTATACCATCGCTGAATTGAATTCCAATATGAACGATATGCCATACATTTTCAATTTCGCTGCAAAGTTCAACCACACATGGATGGGTGATCCTAATGCAGAGTAAAAATATCTTTGTAATTACTGCATTAATAATGATAATAGTCCTATGTAGCTTATGCTACGCTCCAATCTCAGAAGAAGAAGGAACTTTTGACGAAGAGAGCGGAGAATGCATCAATTGTAATATAGATGATATCTCTTCTGATTATTCTGGCTCAGTCAATTGTAACCCTCGTTGTACTACAACAAGTGGTGATACAATAACAGGACAGATTACAAATAGAGACCCATTGGCAATAACTGGAGGCAGCATGACACAAAGCGATGGGACACATGTGGCTGGTACTTTTGTTGCAGATGATTCTTCTGGAGAGACAAATATTCAAGTCTTGCAAGGAACTGCTACAATCAGCAGTACTAATAGTGATCCAATAACACTTTCTGGTCAGAATGAAGTTACTATAGGAAGTGATGGCAGTATCAGTGGAACAAGCCAGACAGGCTCAATAATACAAACTTCTGAGCAGATTCCAATCAATAATGGACCTGTAAGCTGGACATATGAACCATTGCATATATCAAGAAGTTCCACTACATCAACAGGAACAGGAAGTGAGACAGGAGATGATGATGAGGATGATGATGACGATAACGGAGACTCAGGAGATGGAACCACTAGTGACACAAGTGGTAATTTAGGAATGGATATAGGAGATGACTATGATCTTGATGATATTGATTTAAGCTTATCTTCAGGTATGACAATAAATGATGATGGAACAATCGATATCACAGAGGGCACAACATTAGAAATGAATGGACTTAGTCTTGGCGCTCTTGATGATATAAATGCATATTCTACAGATGGAATAACAACAATACTTGGAGATCATTATGTTCTTGATAGTGATGGAAACCTTATAATTGCAAGTGGAGGAAACCCCTCTTACTCATCACATGGAACAGATGGATTGAGTACTAATGGAGTACTTGGCATAGGTCCAGGAAATCTTGATATCAATGGTGAAACTGAAATCTCATCTGACTTTCCAATGACATTATACACTACTGGAACAACACTTGATTCAGATGATCTATCAGAGATACAGATGTCAGGTATTGATTTAATGCAGTATGATATTATAGGTGACCCCTTAAGAGGACTTGGTGATGTAGTTACAAGCTCTGCTGAAGTTACTGGTGATTTTCTGTATACAGGAGCATTGAGCGTCTATGACCTGCTTCAGAATGATGAGAAAAGAGTTGGTAGATCAAATGGTTTTTCTGAAGATGGAACATCACATGATTATTATAATGCATTTCAAGTAGATAGTCTTCTTTCAGGAAGTGCTAATGGATATTTCCTACATCAAGAGGAAGGATGGTTTGTTAGAGCAGGTTATGAAGGAGGAGTAGGACTCATAAGCAGTGATGAAGGCACAACTTATAATGTCAAAGAATCACTTACAACAGGCTATAGATTAACAGAAGATTGGTCAACAGAAGTAGGACTTTCACATAGTTATGCAAATCGTGGAGATGAAGGGTCAAGAACAGAATATACAGGTTATTTAGGATTAAATTATGAACTTGATCAAAGCGGTCAAGAGGATGATGGTATGAGTTTAAGTGATATCAATCTAAGAGGAAGATATCAATATACATCAAGTCCTGGTGGAAATGAAGAGACAATAGGAGGTAGCGTAACCCTACGTTTTGATGAAGGAGGAGATGATGTAATAAATCCTGCTGCAGATCCAAGTAACACTCCTGAACAAAGATCAAAAGAAGATAGAAGTGCAGAATCAGAATCATCACTTAGTGTTACATTAGGATATTATGGGAATCTCAATGCAGATACAGGTAATTTAATCAGCACATATCCGGAAGTAAATGTACAATATCAACAAGGCATTGTTAATGCAGAAGGTTCTATAAGATTAAGAGACACCTCGCTTAGTACAGATGAGAATGCAGTTACAGGAAGAGGTATACAAGCAAGTGCAAGGACATATATTGATGTTGGAACATATGATTTACAAGATAGCGCATGGACAAGTTGGACTCAATTAGAAGATGTTAATGTACAACCATTTGCAGGAATAAGTTATGATGACACTGGAAACAATGAAAATGATATAGGATATGAAACAGGAGTAAGAGCAACATTTACATTGCCAGAATGGGAATGGTTAAGATTTATTGCAGGCAGTACTGCACCATTAGAATTAGGATATGCTGATAGTTATACTAGCGATGATGATAGTGCTTTTGACCTTTATGAGATGGATGGATGGTTTGTAAGATTTGGTATCGCAGTACCTCTTGGTGGAAATAAATAATTTAAATCAATTTCTAAAAGATAAGAAAATTAATAAGAAGTATTAATAAAAGCATTAATAATAAAATAGTAATAAAAATTTAACCTTAATAATCAATCTTATTTATCCACAGGAAAAAAACCAATACTGCCTTGAAAATATTTTGGATTTCCTGGTTTATAAGAACAGAAAAACATCCCGCTTTTATTTGCTTGAGCAAATGTTTTTTCTTCTAATTGTGAAACATTAACTGGAACCCATGCACTCATTGTGCTGTCTCTAACACTTCTGTGCTCTCCTTTTTTCTTATAATCTTGTTGAGAATCTCCAGTATCATACATCATAAGAATATGTCCACGATTGCTGTTTCCTTCTGTCATGACAATTGATGTATCATGTCCTGCTGCTTTAAGTAAAGACCAGTAAAGAACAGTAAAGTCTTAGAAATATCATTCCTAGTTTATTAGGGTTTCTCTGGGAAACTGGATACCATGGATTAATTCAGGATCATATCTCTGCCCAGTATAATCTTTCATATCATGTTCGCTAAGTGCGTATTTTAGTCCAGCTGCCTGCAAAGCGTTATAGATACCTTCAGGAGTCTTGTCTTCAACTGTGCTTAGGAATTCAACTACTGCTGGATCCTTTGGAGTTACATAATCAGTAATGCTTGAAAGATTCTTTCTAGAATACGTATGGTCTGCAACAGGCTTTGTTGCTAGTGGTGGAAGTGTTGTAGTACAACCTGAACCAAGAGCTAAAGCTGCAATAATTGATACTAATCCAGAAACTTTGCCCCCTATCATAATATAGTTATTATGAAATTTGGTATTTATATACTTTTCGGTTTTTTACCACTAAATAGTAGTTATTTTTTAAAGGAAACTATTTGGCAAAGTTTATAAAAGACAGCTAAAGAAAGATTAATATGAGAAAGATATTATTGATATTATTATCATTAGCATTACTTCTATTATTATCAGGATGTGATCCAGAGTATGAATGCAGGGTCAGCAGAGATGATGATTGCAAAGTTGATTCAAATAGGATGGCATCACATTACTGCCAGATATATAATCCATTTTACAGTTTAGGAGATAAAGTCCCAGATTATTGCCTAGAGAAATGCGTTGAAAGAAGCGGACTGATAGATAAGATGGATGAAGGATGCGTTATAGTTGATCTTGCTTATTCTTCTTTTAACACAACAAAAGGCATGGGAAGCACGCCAATAATATATACAACATTGCTGAATATTGGTTATGAAGAAGTGGAAGAGGAAGAAGAGGAAGAAGAAGAGGAAGAAGAATTCAAAGGCATCAAGGAATGTGAGATGATTTCAGACTGTAATAAAATATGTAGAGGTTCTGTCGTAATCAAGCAGACATGCAATCCTGACATATACAAATGTGAAGATACATTTACAAAAGAAGATTGTAGCACTTTGTCATGGAGCTTCAAAGGTAAGGATTATCCTAAATTATGTTCAGAAGGTGAATGCATATCAGATATTGAACAGCTAAAAGAAGATAGGGACACCCTAAGAGATGAGTACAATAATATCAGTGCAATAAAACAGGAATTGACAAACAAAGCATTGACATATGATGATTATTGCTTAAAAGGACTAGCAAATGCAATGTCATTATTATTTTCTGATGCATTGAAATATGGGACAGTAAGTGATTCCGTATTAACTTTTGTGATTACACCTATGAAAATATTATACAATGAAGGTATGAAAGAATTCGAAAATACTGACTCTTCTATGAATATCACTGCATGGTACTGCAACATGAAAGAATATGCATATGATGAGATAGACAGAGCTAATGAAGAGAGTACTGAGTTAAAAGAAGAGATAAAAGAGTATGATGAGAAGATAAAAGAGTTAAAGTAAAGTTCTTTGTTTTATTTAAAATTATTAAGGAGTTATATATAATATGATAGAATTCAATCCTGATGGAAGCATAAAACTTCCTGGAAGTATTGCAGAAGAGAAAGATAAGAAAAACTATAGGATGAGGAGTACAAGATGCGCAAGTGTTAGAAAAGAACTTGTGAGTAAATACCCACCTAAAACATGCAAGCTTCATGTAAAACTTTCTGAAAGAATAAATGATCCAAAATGGATAGAACTTGCATTTGATAAATTCAGAACTAATGCAGAAACACCAGTAAAAGTTGTAAAGATAGATGATAAGGAATATGATATAGAGATAGGAAGCAACTTTAGGAGATGTAGTGAATGTAATATGCTTGTTGGCAGACTTCGAGACATACTTGATGGAAATGTGATTGTTGACAAAGGAAGCTGTACATTCAAAGAAAGAGAATTCTGTTATGAAGATTATTTTGAGTGAAGTAAAAACACTAAATAGGTTAGAATATAGGTTAAAAAAGGCTAAAATTGGGTGAAAAAAAGCTTTATTTGCCTTATTTTGGTTAGAATACGTAACACTTATAAATGGATTGCTACCTAAGTAAATTAGGAAAAGAAATAACAAAAATTTGTTCATTTAATCGTTTGAGATATCATGAACAACATTAAATTACTACCCTTCCAAACTTATTGGAATCAATGGGCTTACCGTAGGAACAAATTTTTGAGCTTGAAAATCACTGGTGATATTCACAAGTGAATCTTATAAACTAAGATAAACAAGTTCTTTTTCTGGAGAGAAATTAAAATGGCATTTAGAAAACTAGGAATTGGAGAACCAATTCTCAAAGCAATTGAAGAAGCGAAGTTTGAAAAACCAAGCGAAATACAAGAAAAAGCAATACCACTTACTCTTGAAGGCAAGGATGTAATAGCTGGATCTGCAACAGGTTCAGGAAAAACATTAGCATTTGGAGTAAGCATAATACAAAATTGTGTAAAAGGCAAGGGAATACAATCACTTGTACTAACACCAACTAGAGAACTTGCTGAACAGATTAGAAAAGAACTAAATAAGTTCTCAAAACATAATCCACTTAATATCATATCAATATATGGTGGAGTATCAATTAATCCACAGATTGACGCTTTACCTCATTCTGATGTAGTTATTGGTACACCAGGAAGGATACTAGATCATCTAGAAAGAAGGACACTTGATTTATCACAAGTTAATATCCTTGTACTAGATGAAGCAGACCGTATGCTTGATATGGGATTCATAGATGATGTTAAAAGAATAATTACACAATGCAAAAAGCAAAGACAAACTTTACTCTTTTCAGCAACTATGGCACCTGAGATTACAGACATTGCACAAAGATTCATGAATGATCCTGCAGAAGTATCAGTTGAATCTTATGTAGACCCATCAAAACTTCATCAAGAATATTTTGGTGTATCTGATAATCAAAAATTCTCTTTACTGGTTCATCTATTGAAGGGAGAACATGCAGGACTTATAATGGTCTTTTGCAATACACAACATAATACTGATTTTGTAGCAAGAAATCTACAGAAATTAGGTATTGATGCTACAGCTACTCACGGTGGATTTTCACAAGCCAAGAGAAACCAAGCACTTGAGAAGTTCAATGGACTAAAAGTATCTGTACTAGTATGCACAGATGTTGCTGCAAGAGGACTTGACATAAAAGGAGTCTCTCATGTATATAATTATGATATTCCAAAAGAGAGCAAGCAATATATCCATAGGATTGGAAGGACAGCAAGAGCTGGTGAAAAAGGAAAAGCAATCAATATATTGTCTCAAAGAGATCATGATAACTTTTCAAGAATACTTAGAGACTTTGATGTAAACATAGAAAAAAGAGAAATACCAGATGACATTGAACGTGTACAGATTAAATGGAAGCCTGAAGGAAGAGGAAGAAGAGGAGGATTTGGTGGACAGAGAAGATCCAACAGCTCAGGAAGAAGAGGAGGATTTGGAGGAAGAAGATCAAACTCCGAAGGAAGAGGAAGATCAGGTGGTTCAGGAAGCAGAGGAGGCTTCGGTGGACAAAGAAGATCTGGAAGTTCTGGAAGCAGAGAAGACTCTGGAAGCAGAGGGGGCTTTGGTGGACAAAGAAGATCTGGTGGTTCTGGAAGTAGAGGAGGCGCTGGAAGATCAAACTCTGGAAGCAGAGAAAGTTCTGGATCAGGTACATTCGGACCTAAAAAGTCAACTGGAAACACTAGACGAGGCGGATTTGGTTCTGCTGGATCACGAAGATAAATATTAGATTAATAATCTAATTTATCTTAATTTTTTCTTTTTAATCTATTCTTTTACATTTACTCTTATTTATTTTTTTTACATTTGTTTTTATTATTCTCTTATAATTTATTATTACTTATTAGGAGTTACAATAGAAAGACTTATATTCTATTCTTAGTTCTTGAGTTCAATGGCTAAACCTACATTTGACATAGAAGCAGTAATGAAAGAATTTTCTGATTCACAGATTGAATTATTTCTAAATAATGTTGGAGCAATTGAAATAAACTATGGATGTTCAATCGGATGTGATTTTTGCGGTGTTGATGCAGTTAAAGGACTCAAAGAAGTTGCTTCATATGATTCTATTGTTGGACTTGTCAACAGAATGAAAGGAATATCAATGGATCACATGCCACTTCAATACTGGAGATCAGATCCACTAGACTGGGAAGAGAATGAAAAAGACTATTATGATATAAACAGCCTATTTAATGATGAATTTGGAAAATCACCTTTCATATCAACAGCAGTCCCAAAAGGAAAAGAAGGACTAGCTTTAGAACTGTTACTGAGAGGAGAGCTTGGAAGGATAAGCATATCACATATGAATTTTAAGAGATTGCAAAGATATTTCAATGAAAAATTCCCTGTGTTGACAACACACAAATTCGAAGTAGATGATTCAAAAGATATGAGAAGAATCATGTTCACAGAGAAATATGAAGAACCTAAAGAGAATGCATGGGTAGATCTTGTTGAAGAGCTTGAAGCGCCACCGATAGTCAGAGGACATAGCACATTCACAAGAGATGGAAAAAAGGACCCTAAAAGATTCCAGAGAATAGGGAAGAAGAATATAGGAAATCTTAGTGCAATCGGCATAGCATGCTTCCATGGAGGACTGCTTACAAAAGAAGGCATGTACAATGTAGAGATTGTACGACCATCTGAAGAACATCCAGAAGGAGCAGACTATGATAAACTAACTCCTGATCATTTTAAAGTATGGGACTATTGGAACCATCCATATCATAATATGGGATACATGGATAAGAAATGCCAGGAGGATATTGAAAAATACTCACCAAGACATGACATAGTGGCTCCTATTGACGCAGCTGATGTAACAAGACAGGATTTCACAAAAGCCATCCAAGGCACATTGTCATTGCATGGATTTTGGCTTTCAATGGTTGAAGCTCATGATTATAAGATGACTGTATGCAAATCACCTGCATTCTTCATGATAGATCAGCAGAGGATGATGACCTTAAGTGCTCTGGAAGAGAAACATCCTAACTTGCCAACGGATGATGCATATGTACAAAGACTGCAATACACCCGTGATATCATGGATAAAGCTGATAAGAAATTCAGACCTTGGCTGCATAAGGAATAAGAATCATTTCTGAAATATATTAAGTTTGTTTATGAGTGAAGGACTTTCAATATATCTTCGCCGAACTGATTGATCTTTGTCGGACCAAACCCTGGTACTTTTGATAAGTCTTCTATTGAGAATGGCTGTTGTGCTATCAGTCCAGTAAGAGTTTTATCAGTTAGCACCATAAAAGCAGGCATACCATATTCTTTTGCAGTCTTTAACCTCCATCTCTTGAGTCTGTCAAACATAGAAGTATCAGTATCAAGAGTACCTTGGCCATTGCTTATTGTTCGACCATAAACTATTTTTGTCATAGCAGAAGTTATGAAATCAGTATGGCTCTTTCCGACATAAGTAAGATATAAAGATGATTTTGCTCTGCTGAGTGCAACATAAAAAAGTCTTCTTTCTTCATTGTATTTGTCATACTCATCAATCTTTATCATCTCTATTACCGGATGCTCTGATCCCTTACATGGGAATTTATTTCTTGTACATCCTACAACAAAAACTAGTTCTGCTTCAAGACCTTTTATTGCGTGTATTGTTGCAAGCACTACTTTCTTCGATTCCTCTAGTGCACCTTCATCTTTAGTAATCTTGCCAAACTCATCGCTTCGCATCTCATGCGGAACTTTATTATTATGCAGATAACCTGATATCTTTACAAGCTGTTTGTTTGTTCTTGCAAGAATGAATATATTATCATGGGGTACATCTGAATTAAGTATTGCCTGCACCACAAATTCTGCCTCTGCTTCTTCGTTTTTGAAATTCAAAAGCCGTATATCTTTTTTTCCTTCATTCACAGTCTCAAGATCAGGAAGATTCATGTATCTTATTGACTCATTGAAGAGTTCAACAACAGCTTTTGATGACCTATAATTCTTAACAAGACTTATCACTTCACAATTATCATGGTCTTTTGGAAAATCTTTTATGAAAGAGATGTCACTCCCTCTCCAGCCATAAATAGACTGTCTTGGATCACCCACACAGAAAACGTTTTGTGAGTTTAGAAGACTGACTAAATTCATCTGCAGGGAATTAACGTCTTGGAACTCATCAATCAATATATGACTAAATAATGGCTTGACATCAGGATGCTTACGGATCAATCTTATGCCATCTATCAATTGATCTGCAAAGTCTCTCAAACCATTCTTTTTCATATAACTATCTATGAAATTACAGACACCATAAACAATATCTGCACTATCCTTATGGCTTGGTTCGATATCTTCGAATAATTCTTCACTAATCTTTTTGTCATTAAGATGCATATAATCCCTCACAAAAAAACAATCATTCATGAATATTGCAGCAAGCTGTTCATTTGTCTTCCCTTGTTTTTGTGAAAAAGTAAAATATGTATCAACTGCCTTATTCATATTTATGCCAAGCAGTTGAAGAGCTTTTCTTACCATGATTATCTTATCTTTATACATTACTACTGACATTTCTGTCTCATAAATCTTATCACCGTATCTTTTGAGTAGCTTTTCACAGAAAGAATTGAAAGTCTCAACTTTTACATCATGTATGCCATAAGAATCAAGCCTGACTTCCATCTCTTTTCTTGCTTTTCTTGTGAATGTTATAGCAAGAATATCTTTTGGAGGTATTGACTTATATTTTACAAGAAACTCGATTCTTTTTGTTAAGACTGTTGTCTTTCCAGAGCCTGCACCTGCAACACATAAGACTGATGCATTATCGGAGATTATAGCTTTTTTTTGCTCATCGTTGTATGAATTAAGAAAGGAATCAAGAGCCAAGAATTTCTTTTTGTCTTCATCTGTGATAGTTGTCTTCATGTAATTGAATGAGACCTCATTCTGATCCATCTCATCTTCTTCAAAACTAGGACTTTCTAATTCATCCCTTCCTTTAGAAGTAAGTGAAAGCACTTTGATATGCGCCACTTTTGGCAATGGAATGTAAGCAATCATTCCTTTCCTTACTAAAGATTGCAAGATATCCTGTAATTCTTCTGCAGTGTATGCTAATGTTCCAAAAGAAAGGAGCATATCAAGCTTGTTATTCTTTATTGAAGTACTAACCTCTCCTCTTAAGAAATCTATAAGAAGCTTTTTTCCCACACCAAAAGGGATCTCATCAAGAGCTTGAAGCATCATGATATGTGGTGGCTTTCTTTTTGGCGGTGAAACGCCCTCTGGCAATTTCAGGCTTCCATCAGGGTTGAATTCTATCATAGATATATCCAGAAATAGGTCTTTTTAAATTGTTTATTGTAATATGTCCAATGGATGAAGAGAAAAGAATGTTAAGGAAATAATAAATTTAAGATAAAAAAAGGTGTTAGAATAAAATAAGAGTGAATAAAATAATAAAGTTAGAATAAATAAGAATGTGGCGAGTAAGCACAGAACAGAGTTCTTACTTATCGCCTACAGACTGATTATGAATAAAAAAGCCTTACTGGCATGATTTAGAATAATAAATGTGGCGAGTAAGATTCCCACCTAAGAGACTGCACTCTACAGGTACTGGCATTTAAGCTAGACATAAAGTCTAGCGAAATAAAAAAAAGTGTTAGAATAAAATAAAGAATGTGGCGAGTAAGATTCGAACTCACGTAAGCACTAAGCTAATAGGTCCTAAGCCTATCCCGTTTGACCACTCCGGCATCGCCACATGATTAAGTCAATATTTGTTTATCTGAATTGATTTAAAAAGGTTTTTACTAATTTAACTCTAGAACTTCGTATGCTTGAGGTCCATCTAGAACTGTAAAATTATCCTTTTTCCCATATTTGTAATTGAACCACCAAGAGTAGTCTGATCCATATAATTCTCTACCACGTTCTACAAGCACATCTATCTTATCTTGTAACAAAGGACAAATTCTTGCTTCTTGTAACATATCTTCTGCATCATATGTTGATGCATCTTTATCATACTTGTGTCCAAAAGTATTTGTGCTTCCCCTATCAAGACAAAATCCTGAAAGAACAGTTACTGATCCAAACATATCTGTCAAGTCCACAATAGAATGACATACACACTGCTGTGCATATGTGCCAAGAACATATATATCAGGATGTTCCTTTCTTAGATTATCCACATATTCTCCTTGTCTTTCATAATCGCTACCATGTCTTGAACCAATCTTAAGATTGCCACTTGTTGACTTATAGCTGAAAAAGAAATCTATTCTTGATGTATCTTTAACATATTTTAGAAGCTCTCTCACTCTTGGTGCAGTTTCATCTGTCAACATCATAGTTACTCTAATGTCTTTCTTTTCTGCAAAAGCATTAAGATGTTGTAGTTCTCTTGCCAAGTCATGCAATCTCCCTGCATAATCAACCTTGTCCCATCCATTTGATAGAATCATATTTAATGATTTATCAAATGCACTTTCAAGCTTGAAAGGTTTTAATGGTGCGTGAGCCTGAAAAACATTCCATGAATACCCCATGTGTGTCCAGAATATATGCTTTCCAGAGAATTCATCAAGAGGGATATTGGCAATCCATTTTATACCAAGCTGTCTTTCAAGTTCTGCTGCGTTTAACTCTTTTATCTCAAACATCAAACATACCCCTAATCTACCCTAATAATGTAATTGGACGTTATCCTTTATGATTTTTTAAACATTTCCAACACATACCTATTATATTAACCGTTTAGAGACTAAAATCAAAAGATATTTAAAGAAAAAGTACCTAAATAGAGGATATGGGGGTCTTAGTCGATTATAGCACAGTAATGAGAATAGCCTACGTAGTGATTATACTGATTGCAGGTTATATATTATCAAACATTGCAACAAGACTTATCATAAAATTCAGCAGAAAAAGACATCTTATTGATCTAAACAACAAGAACATACTTCTTACATTAGTACAAAAAGGAATCATAATACTAGCTCTGATAACAGCAGCTCTATATATGGGATTTAAGTCATTTGATGTCTTCTTAAGATCATTCATCAACACCATACCTACAATACTTACAATATTAATCTTGTTAGTGCTTGGAATATATGTCATAAGATCTGTAGTCTGGCTAATAAGGATATTTATGTCATCAACAAGAATAGGAGAATATATAGATGAAGAAAGCAATATGCATATAATCAATCTTTTCATATTTATAGTCCAGATTGTTCTCTATTTGCTTCTAGTTCATTTGATTATCTCATATATAGAAGTAGAATCATTATATAGCATACTTAATTTTGTAATATATCCAAGCATAGTATTGTTATTCTTAATCATGTTTGTTGCAGCTTTCAATCCTATAAAAGATTATTCTGCGAGTTTTTATCTAAAGAATGCATACATGCTCAAAGCTGGCAATATTGTTAGAATGGATAAGATGGAGCATGAAATAATTAAGATCTCAAACTTATCAACAGAACTTAAAACAAAAGAAGGTAACAGAATACTTGTACCAAACAGATTACTTGCTTCAAAAGAATTAATGTATGAACATCCTAGCAAAGATATTGAAACATTAGTCTCATTAAAACAGCATTTTGTACCTCAACTAAAATCACACTGTGGACCTGCATGTGCACAGATGGCTTTAGCACTTTTCAAGATCCCTTCAACACAAGAAGAACTTGGAATGATGATGAAAACAATCACAAGAAGAAATAAGAATATGGTTGCAGGTACACATCCTAAGAAAATCATTAGTGCAGTAGATAAATATACAGAAGGAAAAGTCATCGGTGCATGGATTGATTTTGACAAGATATATGATCTTGAAAAAGAAGTTGCAAGATGGCTGGCAGACGGCGCTTTAGTGATTGTGGATTATAAGAAAAAATATTTGTTCCCAAGTGCGAAGACAGCACATTATTCTCTTGTTGTAGGAGTTAAGGGAGATCAGTTCTTGATAGTTGATCCTTCACAGAAATCAGGAGGAGTATATTTCTCAGATTATAGAGATGTAGCTGTTGGAATGGATACACATTCTGAACTTATTAATGGAAAGAGAGGTTATATTGTACTTGCTCCTAAGGGAAGTGCTGCTTTCAAAAGGATAAATGATCGTTTAATATATTTCCATCCATCTATGTACTCACGTATCACAAAACAATTAGAGAGAAGACTAAATAAGATGACAAATAGTGTGAAAGTATATGAGACAATGCCTGGTTTCATAAAAAGATATCTTAAAGAATACAAAAAGTCTCAGATCCAACGTGTTTGGAGACCTGAACAGAAGAAATAAGATAGGAAGATAATAAAATTAAAAAAATAAATTAAAGAAAAATAAGGATTTTAATCTTTTTTCTGCCAAGCATAACTTCTTTGTCTAGCAGATGTACCAAAACCGCAACTGGAACATTTCTTTTTTCGCATATGATAAGTTCTTTTTCCGCATCTTCTGCAATGTATCATATTCAATTTTCCAGATTTCTTACCCATTGAAGCTGTTCCTTTTGTCATAATTATTCAACCCTTATGCTGGAGATATAAGAACTATTGTGTCTCCTCTAATGAATACAGTACCTAGTTTTCTCTTGACTTCTCCATCAACACGTTCTTCTGCATCATTTAATACAACGTTTATGTGAATGTCAAATGCTTCTAGATTACCTATGATTTGTTTAGTATTCTTAAGATCTACTAAAACTCTTTTATGTCGTGCATTGTTTAATGCATCTAATGGTCTTGATTGTTCTGTCATGTTCGTTAACCCCTTTAGTTAAATAAATAAAATATGATAGAAAAGAAACCGAATCCATTTATAAAGGTTTTCGTATGTCTATATTCAAACCAATATTACAGCCAGATGATAGCAATATGATACAGATTTATAAAGTAAATTTCATTCTTATATCTATGGCAGTTGAAGTAGTATAACGGTACAAAAATCGTAATAGAAGCTTATTTTAACTTAATCTAATCTTCTTTTAAGAATCCAGAAAATTCTGTAAATACTGGCTTAGAATTAAATCCAGGGAATTCTATGAATATGGGTTTAGAATTGAGTCCGAATTCAAGGAATAAAGGAGGAAGATTGTATCCGATTATATCAAGTTCTTCCATATCTTCAACAGTTGTTATAGAATATTCACATTTACCACAATCGTTTGGACAAGTTATGCAATTCTCAAAATATACTTGAGTACAGATATTGTCTCCGCAATAATTTCTTGCACGACCACCATGCATAATTGCCCCATCTGATGTTGGAGGAGTTGTTGTAACAGAAGCTGCCTGTGTTCCTTTAACTGCTGAGAACTGCAGGTTATCAACTTTTATAGTTGAACCTTGATCAGTACAAGTAATACCATCAAGTGTTATTCCTGTATTATTGCCTAAACAATCTGTAAAGTCAGTCTCATTATCCCCATCACATCCTGAGCTGACGCCATCTATTGATGATACATCTGCATCTTTCACGCATAGACTGATAAAACTATTGTCAGCAATATAAACTGTTTTATTGCCTTGCAATTGCCCAGATAAGTTTATGATAATATATGTATCTGCTTTTTGTATAGTTATATTGCTTAAATCAAGATTTGCTTCTGTGAAATTATGTGTGAAATTAATCATAGGTTCTTCATCATCATAAAATATAATCTCTTGCTCATCACTAAATGTTCCGTTTGTACTATTGCCACCCACTGTAATATTAAGATCATCTATACCATCAACAGTAACATTTGATTCATTATGTAAAAGAGGATCCGTTGTGTCAGGTAAACCATCATCGTCGATATCAGAAGTGGTATTTATCAGCATCGTACGATTTGTAGACCAATTACTATAGCCCACTAAATCATATGCAAGACAATTCCAAGTATAATCTCCATTGCTTAAAGATAGTGTCCAACTTGATGAATCGTTTATCCCTGACAAGCCTACAGTGTTATACAATGAAAAGCTAGAGTTAGAACTGTTTGTAATGTAAAGACTTATGTTTGCCAAAGCATAATTATCTGTAGCAGAACAATTGAACAATACATTTGCAGTACCGATACTATCGTTAACATAACCATCATCAGGATTATTGAGAGAAACACTTGGCGCTGTCAGATCAACTGTGAAAAATGTTGTTGCACTATCTTTGTTGTCTGCACTATCATTGGCCCAGACAGTAACATTATGCTGGCCTTCAGTCCAGGTTACAGCTGTTATGTTTGCACAGTTGCTTAATGTTGTGTTGAAGTTCATCGTGTCATTGCTGTACCAGCAAGAATCAAGATTTGTATCTGAAGCTGTATATGTTACATCAAGAGATGCATCTGTGGTGTTAGTGTTGCTAATAGGTGAAACTATGCTTATTGTTGGACTGATTGTATCAATAGTAAAGGTTACAGTGGAACTACCTACATTTCCAATTGTATCATTTGCATATATGATAACAGTATGCACTCCTTCACTCCAAGATCTGCTTGTTATGTTTGCACAACTGCTTAAAGTGACATTTGCAGCCTGATTATCACTATACCAGCAAGAATCTATCAAAGAACCATCAGAAGCTATGTACATTATATCTAGTCCAGTATCTGATGTGTTAGTATTGTTAACAGGAGAGCTTATTGTTATTGTCGGATCAGTTGTGTCTGTCCCGCTTATAATCGTAGCATTCCAAGAAGAAGTAATATCGTTTACTGTCATGTCAGAAGTTTTGTTTGCATACATTAAGAATTCATAAGTTGAATTAATGCTGCCTGTTGCATTTACCCAGAAAGTGACAAGGATTGATTCTCCTTGATTTAATGAAATATCATTAGGATTAGTACTGTTTATGTAAAACGGTGTTGTTGATGTATCTGTAACTAAAGTAGTAAGTGGGACACAATCATATGTTCCTGTTGCAGCCCAACATGTTGATTGTTTGATAATAGTAGCATCAGCTAAATCAAAATCATGGTTATCTGCTGTATCAAAACCTAAGAATACTGCTCTTCCAGGATTTGTTCCAGAAGTATAATCACTTATTGCGTCTCCTGCATCAATAGCAAAACCAGAAATATAACTTGAGCCATAATCTTGTGGTGAGAATAGTTTAGTATAAGGTGTCCTCATATTAGATGCAGTCATACGTCCCAAACCATCACCATCAGTAGAAGCAGTACCAGAAAATCCAGTCATTATCTCGTGTGATTGAATATCAATAATATTATCATCATAAGAGTCAGTATCACCTCTCCCATTAGTGACTCCTGTGTAACCTGATGCATAAAAATAATCAGATATTGCAACAAGACCCAAGCTTTCATTCTCCCATGCGTCTTGTGCTGCAGGATAAGCATTTTCAGTAAATTGAAAACAAGAATAATAATAACCACCACACATGACTATATCATATGCTGAATCATTGATTTCAGATTCAGTCCAAGAATTATATCTTTTTGCAGTAACTTGAAATCCTGAATCATTAAGATAATCTCTAAGATCATCAGAATAAGAGCAAGTACTGCTATAACAATAAAATGCAATATCAACATCTGAATGATTGCCGTAATAAGCGTCTAGACTTACATTAATATCACCACAATCATTTCTTGTACAGCTAACATTGACAGTGATGGGATTCCAGCTATTCTGACTGAGATTCATTATGCTTATTGCAGGAGTAATCATAGTCAATGTTATGTTACTTGTCAAAGTCATATTGACCCACATAACATTATAATTCTCATTACCATGAGTATCATTGACAGTTACGTTCAACAAATAGACTCCTGCAGGAACTACTGTACTATTCTCAAGATAACCAGAACAGTTTATCTGGAAATAAGTAGTGTCATTGACTGAAAAACAACTTATGTTTGCAGCGTCAGTAGCATCAATGTCATAAGCAAAGTCATTCAAGTCATTATTTGTCTGATTGACCATAACTGTAAAAACAGGAAGGATTGTATCTGATACATTCACCCACATAATATCTGAGATCTCATTTCCTGCAGAATCATTTACTGTTATATTAAGTGTATACACTCCAACTGTCAAGACAGTATCATTCTCTAGATTACCAGAACAACTTATTTGGAAGTCAGTATTATTAACAGAAAAACATGCAAGATTATTGTCAGTAGCATTGATGTCATAAGCTATAGCAGTTGCATATTCCACTGATTGATTAACTATTGCTGTAAATACAGGATTTACTGTATCTACTGTAACATTTCTTAGTCCTGAATCATCTTGATTTGATTTTAAGTCTTTAGAAAATATCTGGTATGTGTATGTTCCATCTGAAAGAGTTGTTGTTGCATTCTTGCTTTGATTTATGTAGAATATCCAAGCGTTTGTATCGTATTTATTCAGATTTGAAACATATTGTTGGTAAATTTGGTCTTGTGTAAAAGCAGTATTCCAAATCCTGAGCTCGTCGATGTTTCCAGTAAAATATTCAGATCCAAGATCGACATCTCTGCCTAGATTCAATGCATTTGCTGAATTTACATTATGACTTGAAACAGCAGTTGCTTTCAGTTCACCATTTACATAAAGATAAGCATTACCACCATAACGTGTCAGGAAAACATGAGTCCATTGATTCAAGTTTGAGTTCATATTATAGTTTGAATCAAGTGTAACATCTGAACCATCTCCAATATATGCTAAAATTTCACTATTAGCAGCCAACTGAATCTCATAATTCCCGCTTCCGCCAGCCCTTTTACCTATGATCTGTTCTTCAGCAGATACAGAAGAAGGAATCCTGAACCAAAGAGCAACTGAAAAGTCTCCTGTGCCAAAATTAAGAGAAGAATCTGTGCCTGCATTGATAAAATCACCAGCACCATCAAATGAAAATGAACCTTCATATTTTCCAGAACTATTCCAAACAGCATCTGTTACAGCACCATCATTTGTGTTAGTACTAACATCTACAATAGTAGTGTCGTCTTCTCCTAAAGAAGAAAGATTATCAAAATTATACATCAATACAAGAGAATCATTAAACATTGTATAATTTGTTCCATTCCAATTATAGTTTAATTCATTTAATGTTACTTCTGTAATTGTTGAATTTATTTCTATTGAAGTTAAAGATGTGAAATAATTATCATCAAAAGTAGGAGAGACAAAAGTTGTAACAGGATCAGTCACATCAAGACCCATAGTCCTATTGACACCCCAATCAGAATCATCCTCTGCATCATATACTAAACAATTCCAAGTATAATTACCTTCAGCAAGTTCTAATGTCCAACTACTTGAATTTGAAGTACCTGTTATCGCAGTAGATTGATTGAATGCGAAATTTGCATTTGATGAATCTGTTATGTATAAACTGATATTTTGCAGACCATCAGCATCAACAGCAGAACAATTGAAAGTTATATTTTCAATAGCAGAGCCGAATTCATAATTATCAGATGGTGAGATAGGAGTTGCGGTAAGCAGAGGCCTATATATTCCAAGCTGATGGAGTTTTGAGTCGGAACTACCAAAATAAAGGAAACCTTTTGCAACAACAGGAGTTCCACCAATAGATCCCCCAGCTGTATATGTTCCAATTAATTGACTAACATTTGTAGCATTCAACTGGTACATTATACTACCAGCAGGAATATAAACGTAATCAGGAGTAATGACTGGTTGTGAACTAGCTGAAGCACCAAGAGTATAATTAGCAATCACTATGGATATGTTTGAAGCATCAGCTTGATAAAATGTAGAACGATTATTAAAATAAACATAGCCATTGCCTAATGTAGGTCCACTCCACCAAAATGAATTGCCTTGTGAGATATTAGCTATCTGATGGGTAACATTTGAACTGTTGAATTGCATGGTGTACATTTGATCGTCAATCATACACCCTTTGTATACATAATCAGCATCAACTGCAAAAGTAAGCTCATCATTATTCGCAAGACAAGTGACTGATTTATAAGAAGTTAAATCTGAAGCATTTAACTGAACTAAACCCATCGTATGTCCTAAATAAGCATAATCTCCTACAACAGCGATAGATTCATAAGGTCTACTGTAGATATAATAATCCTCCAAATCCGTATTTATATCAGAAGCATTATATTTCTTGACATAAGGATTATAATTCCCTGCACCTGCATAGACAAAATCTCCAAAGACAGTAGGAGGGTTACTCCATCCTGCAGAATCTGCTATATAATCTGAACCTAATGATTGGTCTAAATCAGAAGCATCTATTTGCCTAAGATAGTTATCAGATTTATATAATAAAGTACCATCATAATATGTAAAAGAACGTGAGACATCATAGTTAGATGTACTCTCTTGCAATACTTCGCTGATGTTAAGTGCATTCAACTCGTATGCTTTTGAGGAATAATAACTATCAGCAACTATGAACAACGAATTACCAACAATTATTGGTGAATTATCAACTTCTCTAGGCATTGTTATTGTGGTAACTGTTGTATTCGAGATATTTAAAGGACCATTTGCAGTAGTGAACCTGTGATACCCACTATTTGCTCCATAACTCCACCATTCATCAGAGGGAGACTGCTCAATATAAGATTCTGCAGATACGAATATAAGTGATAAAGCTAGCAGTGTAACTAGAAGTAAAGCTTGCCACCCTCTTTTACAATACATTATACACAGATTCTACTAATGATTATATATAAAATTAACTGTTTTTTAGGTTCAAATAGGTTCAATAATTCATAAATAGAAAAAGTTAGTATTCTGAGTCATTCAATGAATAAAATACCAACGCTTGATCTCGAAAAGTGCCAAAACTGTTTGAGAAATCTGCAAAACTATCAAAGAATTCTTGCTTGCTGTTATAAGCCATAAGAATTTGATTGTAATTGAGACCTTTGCCTTTTTCTATATCATAAAGATAATTTCTTTTGAGCTTTTCCTTATCATGGATCCTTGTAATATTGTATTTATTCGGGTTTTCGAAGATATCGCTCTCTTCATAAAGGAAAAAAGGGCTTGGAAGCACACAATTGATATGTTTCCTGTTGTTTTTTAAAAAGACACATGTATCCTCCAACTCTTTTTCTGTCTCACCAGGAAAACCGATGATGATAAGACAGTAATTACTTATTTTTGCTTCTGATGAAGCCTTAAGATTTGTAGCCATCTGTTCCACTTTCACCCCTTTATTCATCTTGTCAAGTATTCCCTGATTTCCTGACTCAATCCCCCAGAAGATCAGCCTGCATCCAGCATCATGCATCTTTTTCATGAGAGTTTGGTCGAAGCCAGCCATGGGCTTAAGCGTACAATGCCAAAAGACCTGGATGCCTGATTGAGTTATAAGATCACAGAACTTATCCATGAATTCAGGCAAGATCATCTCATCAACGATGTTAAAATATCTTATTCCCAGACTGTTATAAGCCTTTATCTCCTCGAAAAACTGTTGCGAGGATTTTGTCTTATACTTGTGGAATGTCTTGTAATGTATGCAATAAGTGCATTTTTTCCAGGCGCAGCTTCTTGATGAATAAACAGGCAGGACAACTTCCGGATTATAGTATTCCTTAAGGTTGTATCCTTTAAAGACTGGTGTCGGCATATCTTCAATAGAATCTATCTCTTCTCTCTCTGTTGCCGTGATGTTGCCATCCTTTTCATATACTAGGCTTGGGACTGTGTTTAAATTGCCAGGATTGTTCAAGTTCTTGAGTAAAGCGTCAAAGGCAAGCTCTGCTTCACCATAGATCAGGAAATCCATGAACTTACTATCAAACTTGTCTTTTGCTCTCGTCGCAAAGCTGCTTCCGCCGAATACTATCTTTGTTTCTGGTTTGAGCTGCCTTATCATCTCTGCAAAGAAGCATGAAGAATTCCATTGTGTAGTCAATGTTGTTGAGAAGCCGACAATATCCGGACTTTCGTTTATTATCATGTTTGCAAATGCGATCATGCATTCAGGAGGCATCTTTCCTTCTGTGAAGAATGCACCAAGCATATCATCGTATTCAATATGAGTCCTCATAAGGAGATCAATGAATTTTCTTGAGTTCTTATCGTATTCTTCATTGAAGACTTCTATTGAGCTGAATGAATTGATATCAACAGAATCAATCTTAATTACATCTTTGAATATATGCTTATGGAATTCAAGATTAAGATCCATGATCTTGACTTCAAGGCCAGGATTGTTCTTCTCAAGATAAGATTTAAGCTGGGCTGACGCTAATGGGATGTAAGTGGGAAATGCAAATGGAGGGAATACAAGCAAAAGCTTCATTTTGCATATATTATATTTAGCGTTTAAATGTTTATTTGTACGCAAATATTTAATAATAAGATAAATATAAGGAGCTGTATGACATATATTGTAAGATTGAGCAAGCCTGATAAGGCAGGAATCATCAAAGTAATATCATCTGAAATCAACAAAACAGATAGTGTTAAGACTGTTTATGATGCAGTTGTCTTCTTTGAGAAAAATATTTTCTCTAATATTAAAGAAGATGAATACAAAAACATATCTGTTGATAGAATATTGCTTAAGGATATAATAAATATACATGATAATGATGGTATCAAAGACATGAAGCAGATTGAAAGCATGAGAAAAGCTATCATAAGCGGGAAGGAAGTTCTTTCTGATAACGGAATACCGAATATACAGCTTGTATTGACAAAAGAAGGAAAGCTCCTGCTGTTCAATGGTCATCATACCATGCTAGCTTACATGATGGAAGGTAAAGAATACCTTGAAGAGATACAGCATGTAATAGTATCAGATAAAGAGGAAGGATTCATCAATGATGATGAGATTTCAGTATTCTTCGGAGAACACAGGCAGAGACTGATAAGCGAGGATTGGAGAGAATCTGTCATAAATTGGCAAGCTCCTAAAGAAAAACAGCTGTGTAAAAGGAAACAGAATAATATGGGTGAACTGTTTAAAGAGTTATCAGATAGATTTTAGAGGCTAAGCATTAAAGGCTAAGCCTTGCAAGAAGATATGATATTGTCGATTCTGCTCCCTGATTAAGATTTACAGAGGATTTTCCCAAGCCATCATAACAACCACCAGTGGAATCATCATATACGACCTGATTCAATGCATTGTTCCCAAGGAACCATTGGAATGCGATCTTTGCATTCTTAAGATATTTCTTATCACCTGTTATCTCATTTGCCAATATAAGAGTCTGGACCATAGACGCAGTATCTACAGGCTGTTGATCGAAATGAGCCCTGTGACCATGCCTTATGTACCAGCCATCATGTCCGATAGGGGCAAAACTGTCTTCTGAGAATGTTATGCTTATCAGGAAATCAAGTGCTGATAATGCAACATCAAGATATCTTTTGTCTTTTGTCGCCATATAAGCGAAAAGAAGAGATTCAGGAAGCCTGCTGTTTGAATAAGTAAGCGAAGCCTCAAACCATTTCCATTCAGAGCATGAAGTCTCTTTATATATCTTGACAAGGAAGTCTGAATAAGATTTTATCTTAGAGACCAGCTTCCTGTTAGGTTTAGCTTTATTGTAATAATAAAGACCCATTATTGTGAAAGCGACTGCTCTTGGAGACTGCATATCATCGACTAAATCTAAAGCAGCCTTAAATATCTCTTCAGCTTTCTCTCTTAAATTTAAAGGCAATGACCTGACAGACATAAGAAAACCTAATGCCCAAAGAGCACGACCATGAGCATCATCTGTCCAATGATCCTTGTTTATCTTCCTGTCATAATCTACAAAATTATAGAGTCTGCCATCTTCCTGCTGCACAAACTTTATGAAACCCATATAAGTCTTGATAAGCTTCAATCTTGACTCATCCTTAAACTTCTCATAATGCATGCATGCAGCAATCATGGCCCTTGCATTATCGTCGAGAGTATAACCTGAATCAGTATCAGGAGTAGTATGTGTGACAAACTGCAGCATCCCGAACTCATCAGTCATCTTTGCAAGATGAGTCAGTTTAATCTTAGGGAAATTTGTATCATATTTCTCATGAGTATCAAGGTAAGTATTGAAGATATCCATATAAGACAATGCAACATTAGGCCAAGTCATATGCCTTGTGTATGAATATGCATTCTTTTCCATTTTCTCTTTCAATTTCTTGTTTGAAAGAACCTTAAGTATGGCCTTCTTGAATGATTCTGAATCTTCGAATTCAGTCAATATACCTCTTTCATGATTCACTATGTCGCTAGCATGCAGGAAAGGAGTGCTCACTACTGCTCTTCCAGCACCCATCGCATATACTAATGTACCGCTTGTAATCTGTTTAGGAGCCTGATTCGAGCATATGAAGATATCAGTAGCAGTCAAGTAAGATATGATCTCACTTAGCTTTACATATTTATTATAGAATTTTACATTCTTCTCAAGACCCAGATCCTTGACTTTCTTCTCCAGCATGTTCCTGTACTGCTCACCTTCTCTCTTCCTTATTACAGGATGTGTTTCACCTACTATGATGTAAAGAAGACTTGGATATTTCCTAACAACATCAGGAAGAGCATCGATCACGAATTCATATCCTTTTCCAGAGCTCATCATGCCGAAAGAACTCAGCAGGATCCTGTCTTTGTAACCTAACTTTGCTTTCTCTCTCTCGCTGGTCTCAAAATCTATTGAAGGGATACCATGAGGAACAAGGCGTATGTCTGTCTTGATATCATAATCCTTCCTCAGGATGCTTATCGCCTTCTCTGTCATAACAACGATGTGATGGGATTTCTCAGCAATAGCGCGTACAACACGCTTCAGCTTCTCATCAGGCTTAGGCAATACAGAATGGAATGTTATGACAACTGGCTTGTTTATCACTTCAAGGAATGCAATAAGATAGCTCCCGTATTCTCCACCGAAAATTCCGAACTCATGCTGGATGCATACTAATTTTATCGAGTCCTTCTTGTTTATCTCTTTAGCTGTATTGATATATTCAGCTATATCTGTATCACTGATCTCATATATGACATCATCAGAATAATTATATATGTTAGTGCCGTTGTTGTTCATGGCAATGATCTTTGATTTTGTCAAAGGAGCAAACTTATTGTCAAATGCTTTTGTAAGATCCTGAGTAAAAGTTGCAATCCCGCATTCTCTTGGCGGAAAGGTTGCCATGTAAAGAATTTTAGATGATTTCTCCTTCATATGAATTGGAAGAGATGATTTATTTATAAATTATGCCCCTATCATATATAAATCATAAATCAAGAGTAAAGCATACAATAAATATACAATAGATGTATAATAGATGTATAATAAAGAAGATAGTATCAAAGATCAGGGTTTAAGCTTCATCCTTACTTTTCCTTCACAGTCCCTGCAGACAAGATCGCCATCACGGATCAGCCATCCTATTGCCATGAGCACAAGCTTCTTTTCATAACTAAACTCCTTCAACATATCCATGAGTTCTTCCAGATTGACTTCCTTGCCATCTATCCTTCCAAGGATCTGACCTGCGATGAATTTTATGTCATGCTTATGGTCCTTGACTGCACTTTCTGTGGTCAGTTCATTAAGAAGCTCTTCCATGCTTACTGAAGCTACAGCTATGCGTTTGTCTGCAGCGCCGTAATAGATGTACAACCTGTCATCAAAGACTGCTGTCGCTGAAGGGAATACCACGTTGTCGACATCCCCTGATAATTCATAATCTTTATCCGGCGAGAATAATGGTTCCTTAAGATGACCTATGACTTTCATAGGATTCTTCTTGTCAAGAAGTGCGGCGCTTGCATGGTAGACTTTTCCCTTATTGCTGTCCTGCACTGCATGATATACCATAAGATAGCCTTCATCTGTCTCGAGAAGAGCGCCACCACCACCGATATTCCTTGATTCATAACCATGTTCTGGCTCAAGAATAACGTGATCTCCGAGATTCTTGAGATATTCCTTCCAGAAATCATTTGTAAGGTCCTTGAAATCATCAAAATATATAATCTGTATATCAGGAAGAACCCTGTGTATCAATCCAATCTTACCATTAACACGCACTGGAAGTATGAATGCATCTTTCTCCCATAGATATACATCTGGCGCAACAACATCTTTGTAGTATGACTCAAAGAAGAAATATTTCTCTTTCAGTTTTCTTGCGCCTTCCCTGAAATAATCCTCTGCTTCATCATAAGTTATCTTAGGGGAGATAGTGCCATGCTTTTCCCATACTTTCATATCCTTGCTTGTAGCATAAGACACAAGACTGCTCTTGCCATCATAAGCACTATAGAACATGTAATACTTGCCTTCAAAGAAGACAATCTTTGGATCCTCTATACCATGCTTCTCCTCATCCCTATCTGGAGACAATACAGGTTTATCTGACCTTTCAACTACATTAAGAGGACCATCAAGCTTGCAATATCCAACACTGGAATAATTACCCTGTTTCACTGCACGATAGAACATATGGATTATATTCCCATCCTGGACTATTGCCGGATTCAGTACGCCCTGATTCTCAAATTCATTGTCAGTAGGCTCAAGAATTATGCCTTCTTTCTTTACTTTTATCATCTTTATAATAAATTAAGGCTGTGTTTTATAAATTTATTGCTCCCTTAGATAAATATTAGAATTATGTTTCACGTTGCTCAGCCCATACATTCTTTTCTCCTGTCAATAAATAAGAACATTTGAATGCACTAAGCATATTGGCAAAACATCTCCGGCATGAAGGAAATTTTGTAGGCTTATTGTCTTTATATAGCTCACGCAAGTGGAATCCAGCCTGTGGATCCTCTTTTAGAATGCTGTTTCCTACATATTCAATAATCATGTCTCTTTTTACTTTTTCTAGAAACTCCCCATCAACATCGACTTTCCTCATCCTTATCTTTTGATTCCTGTAATTGCCAAGATCAGGAAGCTCTTCACCAATGAACTTGTTTGCGCTGAAAGGAGGCTGGATTATTGCAGTATAGAAGCTTCTTGCATCAATACCCTTGCTTTGCATGACTGCTAGGGCATATCTTGAAGTCTGCTCAAAGAAATACTGCACAGGATAATACATCGCCATCCTTCTCTTAAAATCTATAATGATTGGTTCGCCTGTAAAAGTCATGGCTGCAACACCATCTGGTTTTCCTCTATCTATTATGATTGTATCTGAACCTTGAACTGCAGTAAGCTTTGAGAGCATCATCTCATAAAATTTAGACCCAGTCTTCTTTAATCTCATCTCGAGTTCTTCTTTTGCTCTGAGAAAATCACGGGATGAAGGCCTATATTCATGAACAATTGATTGTTCACAGTATTCTTCACGTCTTAAAGGTTCTATCCTGTATTTCTCAAGTAGTTTGAATTGGGCGCTAGGTAATGAATTGCTGATTTCATGCAGTGCATTTCCACTCTTTGCTGCAGGATGATCTTCAAAGCCAAGACCTTCCCAAAATTGCCAAGGCACTGTACTTATATATTTATGAAGCTCACATTTGCTTCCGGTATTGCTCGGACGTATAAGTGAAGGTGCTTTTCTGCTTATATCAGAAATACTAAAAGGATTTATCCTGTTATTTGTACGCAAATCCCTCCATTGCATATAGCCATCCTCAGTCTGCACAAGAAAATTCTCATAATTGAGCCTGATAAGAATGACTTCTATAGAAGATATGCTAAATCCAAAATTTCTTATATCCTGTTCAAGCAAAGCAAGCCCTTCTGAATTAACATCTTTCATCCCTTCATCAATCTCTTTTGGGCTGCCTAAAGTCTTTATGTAAGGATGTTTTATTGAAGTAATGAATTGTATGTCGTCAGCAAACATTGACTTTTTTACTATTACTGGGTCTTCTTCAGGAGCATATCTTGCTGTAAGCCATCCTGATAATTTATTCAATGCCTGAGTCTCAAGCACACCACGTTCTGGACCACCTTTAGTATTTGTAAGAAGCTTACCTCCCACTGGTAAAATTTCTGGATTCCTTTTTTGGAGTAAACCTCGAGCGATATCTCCCTCAAGCATATACACTTTTGCATCATCAGGTAAGAGCTGACCAATTATCTTATTATATTTTAGACTCATAATCTCTCTGTTGATAGCAATTGCAGCCTCACAGAGCCTTTTGAAATCATCCTCTTGCAAAGGATCATCTTTATGAGACTTGTTGTAATTCTGATGAAGCAGAGGGAAAAAACCTTGCGCTTTACATCTATCCCTGAATTCTGAGACTGAGAAAATATGATTTGCAAACCTATAATTTCCATTTGAAATCTGCTCGTGAAGAGCTCTCTGAGAATCTCCTAGTCTTGATTTTGATTTAGTCTCATCAAGCAATGCATTAGTAAATTCTGCCATCGCTCCGAAAGGATTATAGATACGAACTTCATTTTCACTTCCATCACTCTCATTTTCTCCAGCAATATTAGTCTTGACGCCTTCATCATCAATCATGAATGGAAAATCATAAGGACTAATTCTCCAGAAAACCATATTCCTCATGTTTGCTTTTACAATATCAGATCTTTCATTATAATGTCTCATAAAATATTTTGCAAATTCTGACTCCACTCCAAAATCATCTACACATTGTTTTGAAAATCTCCCTTGCTCTGTTTCCAGACATTGATTTTCTATATCAAGGAAGATCAAAGTTTTGCCTACAAGAAGATCGATGTTTGAAAGCATTTCATCCATATATAATTTATATTTCTTAAGCACACCCTTGAATCTGGAGTTATCTTGCCATGCAGTTGCCTGCTCAAGCAAGAAGTCAAGATCGGCTTTTCTTACACCACTTGGCCTTTGTATCTCCGTCGGGACAACTATCTGGCTATTTGTGTAGAGGATTCTAGCCAAACTTCCCAATGGGTTTGACAAAACGTCCTGTGAATTTATCATTAAGACACTCCATGCTGAAATATACATTCAAATAGTTATTATCACTTTACGATAGTATTAAATATTATTTATACTTTTCTAGCTTCTATGCTCATAATCAATGCTGATTTTCGTGGCCTTAAAAGAGAGAATGAGAAAATAACAGTTTATGCACAAGATTTGAAAAGAGGAAGAACAATTGATTCTGCAGGACTTGAAGAACTTACAGATAAAGTATATGCACAAAACCCCATCACAGATAATCTTGGAAGAATAAGGGTATTTTCTTTGACAAGGCAACTTTCTAGGCCTGACGCAATAAAACTAATGGACGCATTAAGAAATGAGACTAAATATGAGAGAGTGGGTTTTCGAATCCTAAAAAGAGAAGGTTATCATATCTATGCAGAAGGCAAAAAAGCAGACTTGAAACAATTACCTAATCAGTTTACCCTCGGAGGAGACAAAAGCCTATCTACAAGAGGATGGATAAAAAGAAATCTTAATTTGCCTTTTTCCACACTTCAAAAAGTTCAAACTACAGCAGGAGACAAATATTATGTTGCAGAAAAACTAACACTTGATGAATTCTTAAGACTAAGAAGCTTATCATGGGATACTGAATTTATGCATTGGTGGGAAGATGTTAAACTTGATAAACTTAATAATGAACCATGGGAAATAAGAAAATTCTTAGGACAATTTAATGGGCATAATGAAGCAGAACTTGAAGGCATGGACAAGAGACAATTAGTGCAACTTGTCGAGAATCATTTCAACAATAATGTAGGAAACGCAGCAATGGGATATCATGAACAGCCTATGACATCACAGATGGGAGAAATTATCGACGGACAAAATGTAGTCCATTATTTTGAACATCTAAGCGGAAAGACAGAAACTTTTGAACTTGACCTTTCTGTAGGAAAAACTACTAATCATAACCATAGAGAAAAAGATGCAAGAGAGCTAGCAATTGCAATGCAGAAATTCTTTGACGAACATCCTTCTCTTGTGCTTCTTACACAAAATGGCATGAGTTATGATTCACTAAAAGTTGCTGAATATGTAAATGCAGAGATTGCAAGAGCAAAACAAGCAGGAGAAGAAACAGAACTCAAGCCTTTTACCATGTATGGACATAAGCCAAAGATAGAAAGTTCTGCAGCATTTTACAAAAAAGTAATCCTACCGTTATTTCATGTAGATTTTGCACCGTATTCACAGTATAATCTTCCTTTTACTGTCAACAATAAGTTTGTTACAATCATGAGCATGATACTTGGCAAGAAGATAGAGAAAAAAGAGACATATGATGACCTTAAAAGAAGTGCAATAGAACAGATGATTGCACAGTTCTCAGGTGGAAAGGGAGGAGAAGAGTCTGCTGCTCTTGGAAGAGAATATGGTAATGAGGACGCTCTTACACTCAACCAGGCTGCTTCGTATATAATGACGCAGTTGTATTTCAAGTCAAGATTATTCAAAAGAAATCCAGAGGACATATGCTGCACTTCAAAAGCGATGCTTGCGCAAAGAGAGTTTGAATTTGAGCATGTCATACAGACATTAAGACCAGTTGGATGGAACAAGGATAAGAGACAAAGATATCAAAAGATGGACTCTGCCGAAGAGTTCAGAGAACTTGTTGGAAATGATACTATCAAGGCAATGCGTAAGAATAATAGAGTAGGTGTTATGGAGGGAGGCATGTATTATATTGCCCCATTCACCCAGATCTATAATAGGATGTTAAGAAGAAATAAAGTTGTACAGGAAATCTTTAATCACATAAGAGGAAGAGAGATATCTCCCGATGAATCATCTACACAAAGAACTTTGGAGAGGTTCGATCTTATACATTCAATCGAAGAAGGATTCCTATTACCTTATATATTTGAAAGCAGTTGTCGAGATTTTAGAGACGTTGATAGTGATAGAGTTGAAAAGACTATCGGACAATTTAAAGAACTAGTTGGAAGATATTATCCAATAAACCAATCAGGAAACTTCTATTGCTTTCCAAGAGAATTTGTTGCAGACGCAGAATTTCAAGAGGCTATCAAAGGAATTGGTTTTTTGATTGCTCAAGGCAGACTAATAAGTGCTGAACCTGGTTCTTTTCAGCTTCATGATGGAATTAATGTATTCAAAAGAGAAATTGATGTAAAAGGAACTGCTGGATTTAAGACAATCTATCAAGAAGAGATGATAAAAGAACTTGTTGATATTGGTTTTAGCGACGATCCATTACATTCAATAGACTATGTAAAAGAATTCACTGATAGATTAAGAGCAGGTGATGTTGATAGGGATAAGTTGATACATTTCAAGAAGCAGGTAGTCAAGGATTATTTTGACTATTCATCATATGCACAGAGGCAGGACAGGATAAAGGCTTACATACAATTCAGCATGGAAAAAGGACAGCAGTTTGCGAAGATCAAACTTGCTGATGGCTGGAAGAGCCTTGAAGAATACCAAGCGATGAGTGATAATGAAGTATTTACTGAAAATAATATTGAATTTCTTATTGATGCATATCTTGGCCCAAGAACAACAAGAGGCAGAAGTTGGCAAAAAGGAAAGATAGGAAGATATCTGCGTCCTCTTATCCAAAGTGAAGAATTTAGTGATAAAGATGTCATGTATTATTTAGACGGCAGATATGATGAAGACTTTGGAACAGTTGTTGCATTGCTTCCGCATATTAAAAATGTAAAAAACCTGCCTGTTTCTGAACAGATGGAACTTTTCAGATAAAACTATTCTATTTACTATATTGCGGTCCATTACTGCTGGTGCAGTTCATCTGACTCTTCGATTATCGCAAAGCGAACTTTGCCGAAGAGTCAATAATGAGACCAAGGCAATATAGATATATGATTCTAGAATAACTGCATCTGACCTGTTAAGTCTACCTTGTGAGGAATCCTTCCCTGCTCAAATTCAAGTTTTGGATCATACCTTCCAATCCTTGCAAGTGCAATGCCATCTTTATCATACGTATCAAGAGTAAAAGGACTTTTTATCTCATCAACTATATTTATTACTCTCCAATATTCTCTCCTGCTTTCTTCGACATGTAAAGTTTTTCTCATATCCTTTCTTCTTGACATCACTTCTTCATCTTGTGAAGCTAAAAAATCAGGTATCTGTTTGAATCTTGATATAGATATTGATTCTATTGAATCCCTTTGTGGATTATAATAATGCACAGGATTTCCAAATAGATCAACTGCAATCTGTTCAAATAAGAGAATGTTCTTCTTGTTTGCATAGAAATAATTTTTTCCGTTCTCATGATATTTTAATTGTCGCAGAAGCTTGCCATCATATTGAGTAGTGGACCTAAGCATAAGAAGTGAAGTCATAGTATCATCTTGTGATCTTGCTTCTACATCAGCCAAGAATTTGCTCACTGGCCTTACTGGTCCTGAAGCACACATAAGAATAAAATCAATACCATCTCTCTTTCCTGAGAATGTATTGCCATCTTGCCTAAGATTATCTACTCCTTTAAGATTATCTCTTACAAATTTGTACATAGATTCAACTGCTTGTTCAGCTGTTATTACAGGTTCTTCTTCTGTAGGTTTATCTGACATAATATGAACATATAAGAAATTATCATTTATAAATCTTTTGGTTTTTTACTACTCCTTAGTGATAATGAAATAAAAGTATATGTATATGCGTGTTTAGAATCTTTTAGAGATTATCTGCTTCCAAATCTGCTCAAACACATCAGGATCTATGAATTCATGATTGCTGAGTTGTTTGAAAAATAATGTGAATGTAATACGGTAATTCCTATAGCTATCCCTCATCCATGAGAAATCACTTGTTATCTTTATCCTTATCCTGCCTATTCGTTTCATGAACTTGAGCCTGCTGTCTTCTTTTAGCTTAAAATAGATATCCCTATGTTTTTCTCTCTTGTGTTTTTCTTTAGGATCAAGCTTGTAAAATCGCCTTCCTTCATATTCTCTCATGTGTGCTGCCACTATTGCAATTGCATCTTTTTCTACCTGATCAAAAAGCTGGTTCTGGCTAACACCTGATTGCCCACTGCCCCAGTTTACAAAATAAGTAAGAGAAATATGCTTACTGCCTTTCTTTTGAATTGTTCTCTCGCGGTGTGTCATATTATCATACAAAATTTGAAGACTTAAATAATTTATGTATTAGAAGTAATTGCAGTCTCTACATCTTCTGGAGTGAATCCAATTATTCTCATGCCTGAAGAAGTAATTGTTCTTGCAAGAGTCTGCTTGATTTCACTTACTTTAATATTTTTGAGAGAAGATTCTATGAGTTCTATACTTTCTTCTGGATATATGAAGAAATCCCCTGATATCTTGATGTCTTTGATAATACTATCATTGATATCTTTTATAATACCATCATTAGATTCAGTAGTGTCTGGTTCTATATCTATATCAATTCTCAATAATTTTCCTTCAGGTACTTTGTAAATGATTTCTTTCATATTAATTTATCTCTTCATTTCTTATTGTTCCATTCATCTGTGGAATATTTAGTATTGTAAATATCTTCTGCTGCACTCATTTCTTCTTCTGAGAGCTTTTGCTCTTCAAATCCTACATTAAAAACTTTTTCAAATCCCTTTATCATAGCTTGTCTAAGTTCTTGTATTGAAATCTCTTTTTCAGATTCTTTTTTTAGTGATGTGACACGGTCCTTTACAGTCTCAATCATCTTGTCACGTATTTTCTCATCAGGTACTTTTAGGATTGAGAACATCTTATCAACATCAACATCAATAAGGATTGTGCCATGCTGGAGAACAACTCCATTCATTCTTGTCTGTGCATTGCCTGAAATCTTTTTGTTATTAACTATTATATCATTTATCTCTTTGAATTGTGCGTTTATGTTTAAGAGTTTGAATCCTTCGACAATTGCATTGCATATGATTTTATATGATTCTATGATGTCAGAAGGAACATCATTTTCTGAGAGCACAATAGAATATGTTAGTTCAAATTCATGGAGAACTGCTCCACCACCTGTATAGCGCCTTATTATGTCGATATCTGCTTCTTTTGCTTTTTTCTTGTCAACTTCTTTCTCAAGACTTTGAAAATATCCGATTGTAACACATGCTGGTTTCCAAGTGAAGAATCTAAGGGTGTTTGGCACTTGATTTTTCGCTCTTGCTCTTGCTATAGTCTCATCTATAGCCATCTGTTTTGCTCCGTTGTCTTCAATGTCTTCAATTAGACGCCATTTCTTCTGCATGGTATGAACTCCTCACCAGTTTTCCTGATGCTACTCCTTTAAATCCCATATTATCGGCTATTTTCTTAAGCTTTTCGAATTCAATGCTTGAATAATATTTTTCTACTGCTGCGTGTTTTTCAGAAGGTGCAAGATATTGCCCAATAGTGATAAAGTCAACACAGTTTTGTTTTAAGTCTTCTAATGTCTCAATTATTTGCTCCCAACTTTCACCAAGACCAAGCATAAGCCCAGATTTTATCTTAATCTGCGGGTTTAATAACCTTATAGTTTTTAATATTTTTAATGATTGGTTGTAATCTCCATCAGGTCTTAATCTAGGAAAAAGATCTTTTGTAATCTCTATATTATGATTGATTATATCTGGCTTTGCTTTGATGATAGTCTTTAGTGCATCTATATTACCATTAAGATCTGAGATGAGTACTTCTACTTGGACTTTGCTGTCTTTGTTATTGCCACCATTATCTTTTATTGCTTTTATGACATCTGCAAAATGCTGTGCACCACCATCATTAAGATCATCTCTTGTGACACAGGTTATTACAGCATATTTAATACCCATCTTTTCTATTGCACTGACAATCCTTCTTGCCTCATCAAAGTCAACTTCTTCTGGAGTGCCATGCTTAATGTTACAATAAAGACAATTTCTTGTGCAAGTATCCCCTAAAATCATGAAAGTTGCAATTTTGTTTGAAAAGCATTCATATCTATTTGGACAATTTGCTTCAATGCAGACTGTATTGAGATGATTATCCCTGACAAGATTAAGAGTTTTTTTGTATGCATGCCTATCAAAATCAGGTATAGAGTGGCATGTGACAATGTCAGAATTCATTTTTTTAGATTTATCTTTTCAGCTTTTTTAGACAGATAGATGCTGCTACTGAGACTGGATCATGCATAGGTGCTGAAGCAGGATTATAACAAGTATCCATCTCACTTAAATCTTGAAGAGTTAGTTTCTTTTGAATTGCAAGAGAGATAAGATTTAGCCTTCCTGCAACTTCTTCATTACCAAGAACTTGTCCACCTATGACAATGCCTTCTTTGTCTGCTGTAATTTTTACATATAACTCATGATTACCTGGATATCCATCTGTCTTTGAATCACCTTTGTACTTTGCGCTTGTGCCTTCCTTAATGCCTGTTGAACCTATGAAAAGATCACCCATTCTTGATATTGCAGTCTGATTTGTAGAGTATTTCTCTTTTTCTCCAAGAATATTATGCGCTGCAATTTTTGCCTGTCTCACTGCTGAAGTTGCAAGCCAAGGAATAGTGTTTTTTCCTGATTCTGACTTAATTTCTATACAATCACCTAGAGCAAATATATCTTTATTGCTTGTTTGCATTTTTGTGTCTACAATTATACCTTTGTTTGTGTTTAAACTTGATGCGCCTGTGAATTTTATGTCAGGCTCGATGCCTGCAGAGATAATTACTTTATCAAAGTCTTTAAGCTCAGACATATCTGATACCTTTTTTGATGTGTTTATAGTAATCTTGTTACTTGAAAGATATTCTTCAACAATTCCAGCCATGTCTTTATCAAGGAATCCTGAAAGTATCTGGTCTTGCATCTCATAAACAGAGACAGACTTGCCTTTCTCTTTAAGCGACCATGCAAGCTCAAGGCCGATAAAGCCAGCACCGATTATTACAACTGATTTGAAACTGTCTAATTGAGAGAAAAGAACTTTTGCTTCTTTCATGTTTGTGAATGTTAGATAATTTTGTTTTTCTGGGTTTTCTGAGTCAGATTTAATCCCTTTTATAGGAGGGATGAACGCTTTACTGCCTGTTGCAATTATTAATTTATCATAATCAATTGTATTTGAAGTGTTGTCTTTGTTGTATGTAATAGATTTGTTTTTTGTGTCAATTAATTCTACTGTTGTATTTAGATTAAGAAATATATCTGCATTTTTGTAATCTTCTTCTGTAAAAACAGTTATTTCATCAAAGCTGAGTTTGCCCTCAATAACATAAGGAAGTGCACAAGGAGAATACTTTGTAATGCTTGTCTTCTCAAGGATTGTGACTTTTATATCCTTGTTGAGTTTCTTTAGTTCGAATGCAGCTGTGGAACCTGAAGTTCCACCACCAATAATTACAATTTTCATTTGTTTGATAAATCCTCGTATGCTTTTAAAACACCTTGAGAATACATCAAAGAAGGTCCTCCACCCATAAGTGTTCCGACCCAAGTTGATTCAAGAATTTCTTCTTTAGAAGCACCACCATCAAGAGCACCCTTTACATGAAATGCAATACACCAATCACAATGTGATACTACTGCACAAGCTAATGCCATAAGATGTTTTGTCTTAGTATCAATAGCACCTTCTTTTTCTACAGCTCCCATAAAATCATGAAAACCTTTCATCTGTTCAGGAGTCTCTTTTGAGAATGTTCCTAAATTACCCATAATTTCATTTATCATTTCTTTATAATCTTGCATTATTATCCCCACCTTATAATTTGACTTTCATTATCCAACTGCCTTGCGGGTCCTTATTTATCTTTGAAGGATCATCAAAAAGTTCTTCATTGACTTCTATAATCTCTCCATCAACCGGACTCTCAATATGGCCGGACCATTTCTGTGCTTCTAAAGTAACATATTTATCTCCTTTTTTTATAGGGCCTTTTTTTGGAAGTTCTATAAAAATTATCTCTTTGACTTTAGAAACTGACTCCTTCTTGATACCTACTGTTGCTATACCGGCATCAGTCTTTACCCATGAATTATCCTCTTTATCCGACATATGATAATCACCCCAATCCCCTTTATCCTAATATCAATAACTCAGGTTTAAGTAACATGATAAGTCCTAAACCTACTAATATAATTCCACTAACAAGCTTCAAAATCTTTCCTTTATTCTCAGTCATCCTTTCTGATTTGAAAGTATACAAAAATGATACAAGTATCGCAAATAAAGGTATTACATAAACTAAACAATAAAATGCAATATAAAGATAACTTGAAAGAGTTAAGTTTGTACCAAAATTGGTTATCAGAATTTCAATATATTGCACTGGAAGAATTAATGTACATCCAAGTTCAACTAAATTTACAAATACTGCCATAATGATTGTTGCTAATACCGCTATAAACATGCCTCTTGCAGTATTAGCTTCTTTTATCTCCTGAACAACTTTTCTGCCCATCTTTGTAATCTTATTCATGTTACCTTCTTTTATAGTCAAAGATATACCTTTTTTGAAGAAAAAGAAATCTTTAACATTGATAAGTCCTATAACAAGTGCTATAATAGCTACAATAAGTCTTATTATCTCTTTATAACCACCTAAAAGCTCAGTTCTTAACACAAGAAGCACAATAATAAAAATAAAATACATTATTCCTGAAGTTAATATGAAAATTGAGCCAATTAACATCATCTTAGGTTTTGATTTTGCATAAATAAGCATTGATAGAAGAATAGCAAGTACCGCAAATGCACAGGGATTGAATCCATCAATGAGTGCAATTATAAAAGTAAAGACTGGAAAAGAAAACTGTTTTGCAAATGATAGTATATCTCTGCTAGGAAGATTCTTTGAAAGAAAGAACAGTATTATAATAATTAGACCTACAAACAGACCTATGAAATATCTTCTTTTAATCTGTTTTCTGAAGATTAAATAGAATATTCCAAAAATGAATAAAATCATCAAAGGGAGGAATAATGAACTCTTTAGTGTTTTATTTATAGGACCAGGACAAGAAGTCTGGTTAGTCTGATTTGTATCATCTGTTGTTATATTTATGTTTAGACAATCAAGTATTGCATCCTCAATCTGATTCTCATAACCATTATAACCTTGATAAGTTTCTATATATTCTAATGGTCCTTCTTCTTCTGCAAATCCTACAAAAACCTTATCACCAATAAATGTTCTTGGCACTCCAACAGCAATTGAATTATGTTGTTGTGCATACTCTTCATAAAACTCAAAATCATCCCCAATATTATGCCTAGAAATGTTAAGATTAGGATACTTTATTTCAAGTTCATTCAATAGTATTTTCTCTTTTGCACAATGCGGGCAAGTAGGTGAAAAAAAGAATGTGATATCGCAACTTTGTTCTAGTATTGTTTGTTCTTGTGTTATTTGTTCTTCTGCTGTCAGTTCCTGCGTTGGTTCAGCAGAAACTGAATCTACATATACATCAGCCAGAGCTGAGCCTAAACACAGCAATACCATCAATAATATCCCAATAAGCGTTAATTTTCTCATTTAGTCACCTACATATAGTTTGCTTTTTATATTTTTCCTATGTTTCTATTGAGTTCATAGCTAAACATATGTACTCAGTATATGTATCATAATACGAAACAACCCATAAATATTTGTATCATAAATTGAAATCAGTTATATTTAGGTGATTATTTCAATTTATGGAGTTTACCAAATTAATCTGCTAAACTATCAAAAATTGAAACAAGTGCTGAAATTAACTAAAAAAAGGTTAGAAATGAGCTAAAAAGAAGTATAAATTAGCTAAGAATAGTAAAAATGAGATAAGAGAAATATAAATTAGCTAAGAATAGCAGAAAAGATATAAAATCTAAAATATCACTTATCTTCTTCTAAAAAGACATCTTTGAGATCATCTGAGAGTGTTATCTGATTTGTCATCCCTTCTTTTGATTTGCTTAGGATCTCTTTTGAAATAAGCTGATTTATACATCTGGAAATCTGCACTCTTGAAAGACCTGTAGTCTTGACTATTTCAGACTGTGTTGTATTGCCCTTTGCTGCAATTATTGATTTTAAGATCTTCCTTTGATCGCTGTCAAGGAACTTGTATGTTGCGCTGAGGTCTTTTTTTATCTTAACTATCTTTTTCTCATATTTATCTGAAATGAAGTAGAATGTCAAACTTCCTATGAACATGCCAAACAAAGAGACCAATATAAGACTAAATATAACTTGCCTGCTTTGGCCGCAATCAATTTCGCAAAGCACTGAGTCTTGAAGATGCCTGATTATGAAGAATACTACAGCAACAAAACCTGCAATAATCCCAATTATCAACCAAAGTTGTATGAACTTGTTCTTTTTTTCCATCTTAATATCATGTTATTCTTTATTTCTTATAATTTTCTTTATTGATTATTCTTTACTTTTTATAATTCTTTTTCTGCATGGCATACTTTTTCATTAAAACTTAACTTAAATCCTCTTTTTTTGAGCATATTAAGCATCTTATTATTATCAGGAAGTATTTCAACAAAAATTTTATTCACTCCCCTTTTTTTGGCAATTTCAATCATATAATCTGTCAATTTGCTTCCAAGACCTTGTTTTTGCCAAGGATCTGCAACAACAATTGCAAATTCTGCATCTTCTCTTGCAGGACCCTCTATAATTCTTGCAACACCTGCCATCTTTTTCTTATCACGTTCTGTGACCTCTGCAATTATTGCAATCTCCCTATCATAATCATTCTGAGTATATCTTATAAGAAGCTCATGAGATATTTCTTTTATCTGCTTAAAGAACCTAAAACGTTCTGTTTCTTCAGAGAATTTAGTAAACATTTCTTTTTCTAAAGGTTCATCTTCTGGTTTTATCGGACGCAGTGTTGCAACCTTACCATTTTTCATCTTAAATGTAGTGATATATTCTTTAGGATAAGGTGAAATTACTAAATGCGAATAAGGTTTTACATCTTTACCTGCAATTTCTTTATCAAGAACTACTTTTGCATCAAGTACTACACCACCATCTTTGTCTATCGCTAAGGGATTAATATCAAGTTCTTTTATTTCAGGAAAATCCATTAAAAGATAAGCAAATTTATATAAATAAAATTGTACGGTTTTAAGATCTACTCCTGCCATACCTCTATATCCCTCTAAAAGTTTGAAAATCTTTGTACCTTCAATCATACGTCTTGCAAGTGCCATATTCAATGGAGGAAGCGCAGTGATAGTATCCTTAAAGAGCTCAACAGCAGTACCACCCATACCAAAAACAATAGCAGGACCAAAAATAGGATCCTTTTTGCAACCAATAAGAAGTTCATACTTCTTTGATATCATCCTTTCCATGATGACACCTTCAATATTTGCTTTAGGCTTATGCTTCTTTGCTGATGTCATTATCTCTTTGAAAGCGTCAGCTGCATCTGTCTTATTCTCAATATTGAGTTTTACACCGCCTACATCTGTCTTATGAAGTATATCAGGAGACAGAATCTTCATAGCAATAGGAAATCCTAATTTCTCAGAAAACTTCTCTGCATCAGTTGCTGTTTTAGCTACATGAAATACCCCTATAGGGAGATCATAATTTGCCAAGAAATGTTTTGATTCTTCTTCTGTTAAAGTATATCTTTTATCCTTGATTACTTGTTTGATTATTTTTTTGTTTTCATCAGTCTTAGGATCAAAAGCATGAGGAGTAGTTGCAGGAGTCTCATATAAAATATCTATATTTTTTGCATAACTGTATAAATTCATAAAACTTTGTATAGCATCTTCAGGAGTATGATAAACAGGAATTCCTGCTTTTTCTAATATCTTAATTCCTTTTGCAACATCATCTTGCCCCATAAAAGATGCTAAGATTGTTTTCTCAGTCTCATCAGTAAGAGAAATTATTTCTTTTGCTATACCTGCTGCATCAGTCATTGCTTGAGGGGTTAAGATAATTAATATACCATCTACATCCTTGTCTTTTATGCATACCTTAATTGCGTTCGTATAATGCTGTGCACCTGCATCCCCTAAAACATCAACTGGGTTACCATGACTCCAAGCAGCAGGCAAGACTTTATTCAATTGAGAGATTGATGATTTTGAGAGTTCTGCAAGCTTACCTCCTTTTCCAATAAGAAAATCAGTTGCAATGACCCCTGGACCACCTGCATTTGTCACAATCGCGAGTTTTTTTCCTTGTGGACGCTTTTGTTTTGCCAGAGTCTCTGCACAATCAAATAATTCTTCAATTGTATCAACTCTGAGGATACCTGCTCTTTTGAAAGCTGCGTCAAATACCATGTCGCTACTTGTTACACTACCAGTATGTGACATGATTGCTTTTGCTCCTTCTGCACACTTTCCAACTTTGAGAACAACAATAGGTTTTGTTCTTGCAAACGCTCTTGCTGCACTAAGAAATTTCCTTGCATCAGATAAAGATTCCATATATATCAAGATACTATCAGTATTAGGATCATTACCAAAATAATCTATGAGGTCATGAAATCCTACATCAGCCATTGACCCAATGGATACAAAATAACTAAAGCCAACATTTTGACCAACAGACCAATCAAGTATTGATGTACATAAAGCTCCACTTTGTGATATGAAAGCTATTCTTCCTGGCAGTGCCATCTTATTTGCAAAACTAGCATTAAGTTTTAATTTTGGACGAAGAAAACCAAGACAGTTAGGACCAATAATCCTCATGCCATAACTCTTTGCTGTATCTTTAATCTGTTGATACATAACTTCTCCTGCTTTACCAATCTCTTTAAATCCTGCAGTTATTATAACTAGACCACCTACGCCTGCTCGACCACATTCATCAACTATACTTGGGACTGTTTTTGCAGGAGTGACGATAATTGCAAGGTCTACCTTATCAGGAACTTTTTTTAAAGAAGGATAAGCTTTGATTCCCATTACACTTTCTCTTTTATGGTTGATTGGAAAAACTATCCCTTTAAACCCACTACCCATAAGATTCTTCATAAGTGCGTGACCTACACTCCCTTCTCTTGATGTCGCTCCAATTATGGCAATTGTCTTTGGATTGAATATCTTATCTAACTTATCATCAGTCATTTTTATACCTTCCAATATTTTGATAAATTTTTCTCCACTGCACTCAACCTAAATTGACATTCATCATACAATTGGATTGATGTATCTGTAGCAGGTTCTTCTATTTTTCTATCCTTATTATTTATACCATCTAAAAAAGCATTAAGACATCTTGATAGAGTGTTAATATTATAACCTCCTTCAAGAGTTGCAAATACATTTGAGAAATTTTCACTCAATAACTTACCAATCTTATAATAAGTATTCTCAGTAAGTCTTAATTCAAGCAAAAGATCATCTTTATGAGCATCAAAACCAGCAGATACTGCAACAACATCTGGATTGAATTGTTTTGCTATAGGTAAAAACCTATCAATAGCATTCATATAAACATCATCACCAGTACCAGAGGGCAGAGGAATATTAATTGTGTAACCCAGTCCTTCACCTTTGCCAATATCATCCACATCTCCTCCTCCAGGAAATGCAGGGAATTGATGTAATGACCAGTAAAGTACATTTTTGGATTCATGAAAATATTTTACTGTACCATCACCAAGATGACCATCAAAATCAAATATCATTACTTTTTTACCTTCATTTGCAAGTTTTTGAACGGCAATTGCAATATTATTAAATATGCAAAAACCACTTGACTTATCTGGAAATGCATGATGGCCAGGGGGTCTGACAAGCGCAAATCCATTAGACTCTGAAGCCATAATAGTTGCACCGACTGCCATTGTTGCAGCCTTATAAGAATCCTTAGAAATTATTGTGTCTGCATCAAGATGCGCTGGAGCGTTCTTGCAAGCATCTTTAACTTTCTGAATATATTCTTTAGAATGAACAAGTGAAAGATATTTCTCCCCATCAAGGATATCTATCTCTGATAGATTACCAAAAGATTCCAGTCTTTTCTTATTCTCAGGATGCATGCCAGTATCATGCTCTAAGAATATACTATTATAGATTATTTTCATGGGAAGTTTGTCTTTGAAAGATTTAAAAAAAAGGAAAAATAAAAAAAGTGTATAAATTTTCTTATGTGAATTCTGAACACAAGATTAACAATCAAGCTTCTGTGATTTTTATTGCGTCTACAGGACAACTATCTGCTGCTTCTTGATTTCCACCAATCTCATCAACACTAGCTTGTTTAGCAATAGCTTTATTATCGTCATTCATTTCAAAATTGTCACAGCTTGTACAAGCGCCGCATCCAATGCATGTTTCTTCATTAACTTCTATCTTAAATGCCATGTTAAAAACCTCCTTACCTCTTCTATACATCATATTTTAGATCATGTACAGATTTTGTTTATGTTTTTATCAGATAAACTTATGATTTATTAATGTTATGCCTCTGTGCAATATAAAATTCAGCAAAGAAATAATGAAAAATGGAGCAAGCTTATTGCCTTGCTCCCCTGCCACGTCTACATCCTCTTCCAAGACCTTTCCCCATAGGAGAATCAGGTGTAGTCATATTACCCTGCTCATCTTCCCTGCATGGGCCAAGTCCTCTTCCTGTTTTTGGACCTTTTCCTTCAGGTCCTGTTCCATCTCTTCCTGGCATGTTGTATTCACCCCCGTGAATTTTTATTGCTTTTCCATTCACCAAGGAATCTGTAAGCTTTTCTCTTGCTCTTGTCAGAGTGCGTTGAAATGTCGATTGATGTATCTTCATCTTTTCTGCAGCTTCTGCCTGACTTAATTTTTCAATATTTGAAAGCCTTAGAGTTTCAAGTTCATCAAATGTGACCTCGACCTGTTCTAATTGATTTAATGGTACTCCTCTTGGCTTGAAATATGTCACATCAGGCTGATAACCGATATGCTTAAATTTCCTTGGTCTAACCATATTATGCATTATAATGCATAACTTATATATATACTTTATTGTTATATATGCATATAATGAGAACTATGTTAATAATTATAAAGTCAACTTCTAGGTCCGAAAATTACTGTACCAAGCCTTATCATATTTGCCCCTTCTTCAATTGCTATCTTATAAGAATTTGACATACCCATAGATAAAGTCTTGAGATTTATGTTAGGGATATTTAATTTGTTTATCTTGTCAAATAATTGCTTAGTTTCTTTGAAACATTGTCTGAGAAGTTCTGGATCTGATACTGGACCCATCGTCATCAACCCTTGGACATTTATATTTGGAAGTGACGCGAGTTTTCTTATCAATTCCTCTGCATCTTCTGGCATGACTCCTGCTTTTTGTGGTTCTCTTGCAGAGTTAATTTCTATAAATATTGTTTTTTTATTTTTTGGATTATTTGGATCTTCTAAAGTAGTCTTTTTACTTATTGCTTGTGCTAATTCGTATGAATCAACTGTCTGAATTGTATCAAAGATAGGTAATGCTTTGTTTAATTTATTCTTTTGTAAGTGACCAATCATATGCCAGTTTAGGTCTTTTGCTCGAGCACCTAAATCTTTGTATAACTGGACTGTTTCCTGAACATAATTCATGCCAATATCTGTTGCTCCTGCCTCAATTGCTTCCAAGACTTCTTCTTTGGTTCTTGTTTTTGCAGCTAAAACTATGATAACATCACTAGGTATTTGTTTTCTTATATTGGCAATGTTCTCTTTTATGCTCATTTTGGACTATCTGACTCTTGTTCTGGAATAATCCCCTAAAATGTGTTGGAATAGATAAATGTTTTGGTTATAAAAAGTCTTTTTGTCATCAATAGGTTGTCACGAATATTTAAGTTGTAGAAGATATTTATAAGATAAATATTTACATAAGAGTAATGATTTGGGGGATACTAATGATTACACAAATTGGAAGATACAAGTTTGAGAAAGGTTCTGGAAAGAGCATCAAAAAGCTTTGTCCACTGTGCCTTGACGACATTTCTAAAGATAAAGACCATAAATGTCTTACAAAGATGAGTATTGTAGTCAAAAAACCAGATTATGGGCTTATAAAAGTTCCAAGAAGCGAGCCAGTTGTTGGAAGAATACTCAAACTTACCAGAAATAACAAAGATACATCAAGATCATTTGTCATGTTCTATGTAAACAATACGCTTGTGGGATACAAAACGCTTCAATCAATGAAATTCATACCAGGTTTTTCAAAGAAGCATTATCTTAAGATTCTCGACGATTATCAGATGAAAAAAGTCAAAAAAGATAATCTAAGAGGGTATAAAGCGATTAAAAAGATTTGATGATTCTATTTTCTTCTTATGTTATTCTTCTTATATTATATATTATAGTTTAGTTATGCAAATTATATCTAGATTTAATTCTATTATGAAAGAAATTATGAAAGAGATGATAGGAAATAAAAGAACTAAGATAAAAAAAAGAACTAAGATAAAAATTATAAAAGCTAGATAAAGAATCAAGAAAATAATAAAAGATAAAGAATTATATCAGAAAACCGCTAACATTTCCATCTTGACCAGGTCTTGAAGTTACCATGACATCTCCTTTGTCTGTTTCAATGGTACATCCTTTTGTAATGATGTTTCGCCTGATATAGTTGGGATTTGCTGGATTAGCTTTTACTGAAACTATCTTTGCTTTAGTTGCTTTCTTTGTTTTCTTGTCGATGATATTAGCTTCATCGCTTTGAAGAACAACAGCTTTTGTGTTAGCTCCTAAAGTTCTCAATATTTTCCTTTTTGTAGCGCCTACTTTTGTAAGAGTAGCTTCTCTGCCCATCTCATACTGCTTCTTCTTTCTAAAAGGAACATATCTTGAGCCTGTTGAGCTTCTTTTTGATCTAGATTGTGTAATTACCATATGATTTGATGAATTTGAGACTGTTTATAAAGCTTATGGAAATTCTAGGCGAATTTCCTAACTTAGAAGATCATATTTTCGTAAGTTATGGAAATCAGAATGATTTCTAAACCTCAAACGCAGTTTGTAGGTTATGGAAATTTTATACTAAAATAAAGAGAAAAAAAGGCATTTCTGCCTAAAATCACTTATTCTTCAGTTTAAGGAAGATTTTAGTTATCTTAGACTCACTAAAACCTGCCTTAATAAGACCTGATTTAATCTCTTTTTCAGATGTTCCTGCCTGCATATATTTCTTAACATATTCTGTCAGTTTTTCATCTGGAGCAGAATTTATGAAATACTCAAGAGTCTTAATCTCTGAGTCAAGATGTTTTATATCTGACTTTTCTATCTTTAACAAAGAAGACATCTTTTTCACTTCATATAATACAAAAAGTAATCCAATGAAGTTAATGACAAATAAAGTAAATAAAATTTCCATCAATGGCATATCAATACCGAAAACATACATCTTTTTTCACCTCTTTACCTATACAAGTATAATCTTTTTTCATCATCTAATTTTCCTTTGTAATAAATCTTGAATACTGCTTCATAGCTTCCTTCTTTCAATTGATTATCATTCACATCAAGTATGAAAAGTCCAGCATCTTCTATATATCTTACATCATCTATGAAATCAGCATATTTTGTTGACCTTACCCTATTAAGATTAATCTCAATCTCTATATACTTAAGTTCTTCATCTGAGTATTTGTCAAGCGAAACAATTGGTGTGTATTCATCATCAAGCTTGAAAACAATATCATACTCTTCTTCTTGTGTATCATTCATCTCTTCAAAGTCAATGATTTCCCAATCGTCTTCATCATCCTCTAGACTTGAATCGTTCTGTACGAAAGTTGGAGTAAGTGTGAATGAACTTCCACCACCTCCTCCTCCAATGATTTCATAACCAGTGAGATTTACAGGTACTATCCTGTTACCATATGCAAATCCAGAGAAATGCTCTACATAAAATGTTGATGTGTTAGCTACGCAGGTAGCGTTGATGCAGACATCTGTCGGACATGCTGGACCATAAGTCAACATAGTGCCTTTTGTAGTGAAGTTTCCATAGAACAGACTGCCATTTGTACAGTCTACATTGTTCAATGTTATTTTTGCAAGGAAATTTTCATAAACATGAGGAGTAGTATTTAGTCCAGAGTAACCTATACTATCCACATAAATGAAACCTTGCTCTAATGTTGTTGCATCCTCTAAGTATAATGGATTGTGATCGCTCAGGTCAAGTTCTGTTCCTGTCCAATTTATGGTTGCATTATCGTTATATGCTGCAAGATCATCTACAGTGTAAGGAGTTATGTTATCGACTGAGTAATTATAATTTGATGTTACTATTATTAGAGGGGTAGAATTTCCTATGTCCCTATCACTATTACTTCTTGAATCGATTAAAGATCCATAGTCATCAAAGAGATAAGAATCGCTCTTCAGTGCTTTTCCTGGAGACAATGAATCATATATGGATTGCGTCATGAGTATCTTTGAATAGAACTTTCCTGTAGTGACCTGCTGCAGATTTGAATTAGAAGCTACAACAGGATATGGTGATTGACTATCTGAAAGATTGACCTGTAAATAACCATCATATAGCTCAATATCAAATAACTCACCATCACGGTAGACAGTTATAAGATTTCTTATATAATCACCAATATGATAATCATAAGTGTCCTGTGTATATTCAATGAAGAGGTTGTCAATCAGCCATTCGTGGATGACAGTAATATTAAGTAAAGTAGTGTTTGTGCTTTCTTCACATACAGTTGTAAGATTGAATGTATAGTTCTTGTTCCAGATATTTGAAGTATCATTAAGATAGACTGTGAACTGTGTTGTAGTACCTGTTGAGATTGTGCCAAGATTGTTTGTTATTGTTCCTCCTAGATTTAGACCTCCTGGATATAGTGAAGCATTGCAAGAGGTTCCATCACCAGTGTAATTGACAGATACATTTATTGAAGAGTTTGTGTAGTTTATCTGTTGGGTATTGTATAGGTTTGTTATGTTCTGTCCTATGGAAGGGGTGCTATTCACTTCTACATAGATTACTGTCCAGTTCATGTTATCGCTTGTGTCGTTGACTGTAATGTTAATCCAGTAAGTGCCTGGATCAAGTGCTGTAGCATTACTAAGCACACCATTTTCAAGAGAACAAGAGCCTGTACATATCATCTCTAATCCTATTGTAAAATTAGTGTTGTTGATCCAATAAGTCAGATCATGCTCATCAAAGTCTATAATATCTGATGCAGTTATATCTTGCTCTATATCATCCCCTTCCATGACAGACATGTTGGAAAGGAACATAAAATCAAATTTAGGCGCTTCTGTGTCGTACTGGCAGTATTCTGATGCACGGAAGTCATAATAAGTGTTGTTGGTTCCATTATTCCATAAATCAGATGGAAGTCCAGTTACTTCATAACATATTGAATAATTTGAATCATATTCTGTTCTGTTTCTTGACTGGTTCATTGTGTTGTTGGAAAGGCAGGTGATATTCCCCCAGTCAGACCATGTTGTATTTGTTACATTGTATGAACAATAGTTGCAAGAGGAGGATTGGTTCTCATAATATGTTATGTTGATTGCTCCGCAGCTATTCTGGTCATATTGTGTTTTATTTCTAGTCTGTATAAGAGTGTTATTTATCCTACAAGCAGTTATATTCTCCCAGTCAGTCCAGGAGGTATTTGTGAGTGACTCTTCACAAAGGATTGTTATATTGCTTGAGTTTGTTTCACTAGACCAATCTTGATAATCTCCTGCTTTGACTCCTAGTGTCCAGTTCTCTCCTGGATCACCTGTGTTGTTGGAATGCATAGTATGTCCTTTAGCGACACCTGCGTAGTATAATTGTGATATTTCAGAAGCGTTTAAACTTCTGTTAAATATCATTACTTCATCTATTTCCCCTTCAAAAGGGGCATTTGGACTGCCATAAAATCTTCCGATTTGCACATCATAGGAAGTTCCAGAGTTCACAGTATCTCCAGGATCACTTGAAGAACTTATCTGGTCGTACTTACCATCAACATAAAAATGAGTATCTCCTATAGTAGTTCCATTCAATAACATAACTACATGATGCCATTCTCCATCTCCACAATCTGCAGTTCCTCTAATCCATCCACTATAATAAGCAACATTCAATATATCGCCGCTTGTAAATCCCCATCTAAACCTTTGTCCATCATTTTCAGAGCCATAGCTTAATATATTATGGGATCCCAACCCTGAAGGAGCTTTAACCCATGCACTAATTGTTCTTGGATTAGAGCCAGATATTCCAGTATAGTTAGTATTTATGTAACCAGTACCACCAAAACTATAAGCAGCACCAATCTTGTAATCAGTTGTATTCCTTACAGCCCCACTATTATTTCCATCATTACTTCCCCAATAATCATTTGTATCATTGTTCAAAGGATAATATGCTACTAATCCATCTGTTATCAAACTTGTTGCATTTAGATCTCCGTTCTTGTACCAGTTGTATGCGAATGTAATGTTGTCTGTGTCAATGTCTGTTGCTGTTACATGTCCTGTTAAGTTGTCTGTTGTGTAGTTGTTTGATGATGTTGCGTTCAAGATTACTGATGTTACGTTTGGAGGCGAGTTTGGTGCTTCACCAATACTATAATTGCTCCATGAAGATACATTGAATAATACTGTCGAAGCGTTCAATGCTGTGAAGTTGTAACATGATGGAGTTGTTGCCTCATTGCAAACTTCGTTACTGTTTCTTA
>CAZOOV010000003.1:0-191394 GCA_964581515.1 uncultured Methanosarcinales archaeon
TGCGTAGCAACCTTATGGGATACCCCAACCTTTAGGTTGGGGAGGATGTCATTTTGACTCCTGAAGAGAATAAGACTCCTTTGAGAGCATATGTTAACCCTCCTAAAGAAGAAGAGGATGATGGTGGAAGGGGAAATATGAGCCTTGAAGCTGAAGGATCAGATTTAGATGGTTCTGATAATGGAACTCGAAGAAGCCCTATAACCGGTATGGCTACATTTGATAGTTTTGGTAATAATTGTAGGTTGTTTGGCTATTACTTCGGATTCTTAGGTCCATTTTGTTGGTACAGTTATGTATTGTTATATATCATATTATTAGTTGTTATTATTGTATTGCTTAGGAAGGTGCTTAAGAAAAAATGAATAAAAAGATTAGTAAAAAAAATAGGAGAAGAATATTTATTGGTCTAATAGTTCTGATATTGTTAATACCTTTACTTGGTTTTTTGCCTAGTGTTGCTTCTCCATGGAACTGGTTCTTTGGAGTAATTGGTGAGCTTATATTAATCGCATTCTTGTTTTATATTCTGGGTTATAAGAAGAATAAGAAGAAGTGATTCTTTAGTTTTAATGTTGTTATTTCTTTTTGCCGTAGATGAATATATGCTCAAAGATGATTCTTTTTACTTTTACATATCTTACTGAAAGTCCTGCATCTCTGAATAATTTACAGATATTTTTCTTATCCTCAATAATCAGTGCATTTGGTGTAGTATTAATTGCATTATGATATATGTGGCAACAGTATTTTCCTTTTTTAGCTAATGTTCTTTTTAGTTTCTTAGTAAATTTTGAAATATCATCAACATATCCTAAATAATTGAATGAATAAATTATATCTATTCTTCTAAGATCTTTTGGGATATCATGCAATATTTTTATCTTATTCTTATATTCGTCGGGTATGTTCTCTTTAAAGACTTTAATATCTTCTTTTGATTGTTCTGTAGCATAAATTCTTTTGAAAGGTATTTTATCTCTAATAATTCTTCTTGTGAAATCACCAACACCTGAATTATGATCCAGGATTCTTTTATTCTTGTTGATTGGTCCTATAAATCTAATTATCTCTCTGAATAATCTTTCAGGGAATATTATCTTATTAAAATGTCTAGCTATTTTGCCTAAGATATTCTTTCTTATCTGCACATATTCTTTTTCGTAGAACATTTCAATAAAGAAGTAAGCTGGAATCCCTATCACTATAAGAAATAATGATATTGAAAGTATTTCTAAAGCACTATGTGTTACTTTAATGAACATGTAAAGCAGGAATGATAAGAATATAACAACAATCAATGGTCCTACTTTGCCAAAGGCTACTTTGTATGGTCTAACATGTTCTGGTTTCTTGAATCTTAATAAGACTACGCTAATTAGGACTGAAGAATATATAACAAGAATCAATGGAATCAAGATATGTAAAAGTGTTTCATATGATCCTGAACCGATGATCACTAGTATTGAAATAAGTATGACCTGAAAGAGAATAGAGATATATGGACTTTTATATTTAGGGTGAATCTTTGCAAATTGGACGAAGAATAATTTATCTTCTGCTATTGCCATTAAAAGTCTTGGTGAAGTCACAATCCAGCATGCAACAGCACCTATTATTGAGACAAATACGAATAATGTAAATATTATTTCACCTAATTGGCCAAAATGTGCTATGCCAAGGTCTCTTAAAGGGGCACTTGATTGACCATACTCTTGCCAAGGGATTACACCCATGCCGATTAGAGCTAAAGAGATTGATAATACTGCGATAACTATAGTGCCATAGATTAATGCCTTTGGCATGACTTTTGTAGGGTTTTTAGTCTCTGCTGACAGAAATATTGCACTTTCCCAGCCAAAGAAAGTTTCTGCTATGAAAAAGATTGTTAGGATTATATTTGCAGTAGGAAATACAAAAAATGGTATGAGATTATCTGGATCTAAAGTTATGAATCCAGGAATAATTACAGCAAGCACTGTTCCAATTGTAATTAATGAGAATATTATAAGAACATATTTACTGGTTTGCATACCTCTATAGGCAACAAAATTGAAAATAATTACTAAAGCTATTGCAATAGGGACATAAAGATGAGAATATTCTTTTGGAATTAAATATTGTAGTGCACCAAGGAGTAACATAGATATTGTAACGCTTCCTGCAATTGCTGTTGCCCATCCAATCAAAAATGACCAAAATCTCCCATAAGTCTGTTTTGCAAACTCATAGATACCTCCTGCTTTAGGAAACATGCTAGTTAATTCTGAGAAACACATCGCTATATATATTGCAATTAATGAGAGTATTATCCATGATATCAATGATGCCGGACCAGCATGTTTTGCTCCTGACGCTGTCAGGAAGAATATTCCTGTGCCCATTATAGAATTTATAGTGATTAACAGAATAACTTTGAAACTTAAAGTCTTCTTCATCTCTTTTTCATGTGGCTGTGTTTTCCTTATCTTTACTTTCTTAAAAGACCAACTAATACGTAAGAACCTAGGAAGTCTTGAGATAAATCTGCTTAATCTCATAAGTTTAGTATAACGTAATAGACCTGTTAGTCTTACAGCTTTTAATCCTCTTGTGAATACAAGATAGTCAAGACTTAAGAATATCAGATTGAATGGTATTGTTGCAATTATCTCTATATAGTGTTTTTTGATATAAGGAATAAAACTTGGTGTTTCTTTCCATCTGAAATAAAGATCAATTGAAAAGACAATGACAATAAATATATCGAATAAGTCTATAATGAAGCTAAATTTAGCAATGTCAAAGAATAATTCAAACAAACTTACAGAGAGAAGAACTATCAATAAGGGTGGTATTAAAAGTTGTACATTTCTATCTAGTTTGTTCTTGATTATTTATTCCACCTCTTTTTATTGATTTTAATGAAAGGTGTTTATAAAATTTGCTGGAATATTAGGTGAAGAAAATAAATCTTAAATAAAAAGTGGAGAATAATAAAATAGAAAATGGGAATGATAAAATAAGAATGCCTCCGCCGGGATTCGAACCCGAGTCACTGGCTGTTTTCGACTGAAATTCGAAAACTTCAGAAATTTTCGATTTCTTGCCACGAAAAGCCAGTATGATTGGCCGGACTACACCACGGGGGCCTATTTTATAATGATTTAGGATTGGTTTATAAAGATAACGGTTAGAATGGCTTATTTTTAAGAATTTTAAGAATTCATTCACCTGCATAGCATCCAGCAGTTGATAGATACATATTTTTTACCATTAGATCATGGAGTGAAGGTTTTCTTTTTTCTCCTGACATGTAATCTAAGAATTTTGTCGTGTATTTGCCTAGCTGGAATGTTGCGTTTCCTAAAATTTTTCTGTGGAGTGAGATGGTTGTACTTATACCATCTATTACATATTCATTGAGTGCTCGCTGCATCCTTGCTATGCATTTCTTTCTGTCTGATGCGTGAACATCTAATTTTGATATAAGTGAATCATAAAAACTTGGTATTTCATATCCTGCATAAAGATGTGAATCTACGCGAACACCTGGTCCTCCTGGTGCAACATATCTTTCTACCATTCCAGGTGATGGCATGAAATTGTTATCGGGATCCTCTGCATTTATCCTGCATTCTATTGCGTGACCTTCAAATTTAATCTCAGATTGTTTATATGATAATCTTTCATCAGATGCTGCAATGAATAGTTCACGTACAAGGTCTACTCCTGATATCATCTCACTAATTGGATGTTCTACTTGAATCCTTGTATTCATCTCAAGAAAATAGAATTTGCCTTGTTCATCCATTATGAATTCTACTGTTCCTGCTCCTCTATATGCTACACGTGAGGCTGCTCGTACTGCTGTTTCTCTAATGAGCTGTCTTACTGATTCATCAATAGAAGGTGATGGCGCCTCTTCTATTAGTTTTTGATGTCTTCTTTGGATCGAGCATTCACGTTCACCAACATGAAGAGTGCTTCCGAAACTATCGCCTAATACTTGTACTTCTATATGTCTGCTCTCAGGAATATATTTTTGAACACTCATTCTTTTATCCCTGAAACATTCATATGCTTCAACTTGTGCCTGACCAAACATAGAATCAAATTCAGATTGTGACTGGGCAATCCTCATACCTTTGCCTCCTCCTCCTGCGACTGCTTTAATCATGACAGGGTAGCCAATCTCATCTGCAACATAAGCAGCTTTCTTAGAGCTTTTTAATGGTTCTTTGCTACCAGGAAGAACAGGTACATTTGCCTCTTCCATAATTCTGTTTGCTTCTGATTTATCACCCATATTTCTTATGACAGTTGCAGTGGGACCTATGAATCTAATCTTATTATGACTGCAGAGTTTTGCGAATTTTGCATCTTCAGAAAGATAACCATATCCTGGGAAAAGACCTGTGCAATTTGCATATTTTGCAGCCTTTATCAATTTCTTATCATCAAGATAACTTTTAGGATCACCTATACATATAGCTTCATCTGCCATCTGTACATGTAATGAATGTTTATCTGCTTCAGAATATACTGCTACCGGAACTATGCCTAGCTCTTGACATGCCCTTATTCCACGAAGAGCAATTTCACCTCTGTTTGCAATCAATACTTTTTTGAACATTTTTATTAATAATAGTATTATGATTATTGATTATAATCTATTAATTAATTTAATCTATAACCTATTATATTAATATATTAGCTAGAACTGTCCTATATATATAATTACCTGTTGAGTAAGGGGATGTTTGTACTATTTTTTGCTGTTTTACTGTTATTTAGTGTGGTTCTCGGAAGAATTACGGGTATTATGATAATATATGATGATATTTTATAGAATATTTTGATTCTTTATACTGGGTCTATATGTATGAATGCTTTATCTATATCTTCTTGATTTTCTACTGCAAATTGTACTTTTTTGCCTAGGCTATGGCTTTTTTTTGTTGATATATTTTTATTTACTTCAATATGTATCTCTATATGAACTGTGCTCCCTACATAATGTGCTCTTACATCGTTTATGCCTTTGATGCCTTTAATTCTTTTGACTATCTTTTTAATCTTATCTATATATTCTTTAGGAGGTGATTTTCCTACAAGATAACTCATATTTTCTATTGCTAAGTCCCAACCTGCTTTGAATATGAAGAAACTTATTATTATTGCAGCTATGCTGTCTACATATCTTATATTATAGAATGAACCAATCATAGATAAGAGTACAATGCTGCTAGCGTACATATCATTTTTTGAATCAATTCCTGACGCTCTTATTGCTGGACTATTAGTTCTGTTTCCTATTTTTGTGAAATAATAACTCATTAATGCTTTTATTATTATTGTTATTATTGGAACAGCTATTGTAAATATTGTAATATTTGGTGTTGACGCGTGAAAAAAACTTTCGATTGCCATCTTTATTATCTCAAATCCGAAGATAGCTACAAATATTGCTACTGTGAACGCGGCAAGCGGTTGTGCCCTGTAATGACCAAAAGGATGGCTTTCGTCTGCTTTTTTATTTGATACTTTGACAGCAATAAACACTGCAGTTGATGAGAATATATCTGTGAGTGAATTTAATGCATCTGATATCAATGCAAGGCTTCCACTTATTATACCTGCAATTAGCTTGATTATGAAAAGAAATATATTAAGGATTATGCCCCATATTGTCACTGCAACGTTGCTTTTTGTCATCTTTTGATGTCAGATGATGTTGCATTTATATTATTTCTGGCTTATTTTTGGAAGAACTTTTGTCTTGTTTTTGACGGTATCCTTTTAGGATTGATGCAGACTAAACTACAAAAATGGGTAAAGGCAGTAAAATAGGAAATAAAATGTAGTAATTTATGTCTAGTATACTTATTTGTATATTCATTAAATAACATTTTTAAATAATAAATTTATAAAACTGCTTAATTTGTAATATTATTATTATAAATTAAAACGAGAGGTGTAAGATGATGGATTGGTGTAAATGTAAAGTTAGTTCTATATTTATCTATATGGTTGTTTTTGTTTTGTCGTTGTTCTGTGTTTCGGGTTTTGATGTGATGTTTGATTCACCCACAGCGGCAGCTATCGTTGATGGTGATATCACTGTGACAACTACATTTGATGTCGCGAGTTCAACAGTAGGAAATCTAGTGTTATCAATATCCAATGCATCGTTCGGTGAGCAGCTTTACACCACTGCTACAGCAACGTATGATACTGCTACATCATCTTATGTAAATTATCTATTTGATACCTCTCTTTATGCTGATGGCGAGTACACACTCACTGCAAATGCTACAAGCACCTCTTTTCAAGAAGCTACTGCTACAGTAACATTTAGGATAGATAATGTACCTGATGTATCTGATACTATCGATTGTTGGGATCAGACAACAAGAGATGATTGTGAAGATTATGGTCATTGTAGATGGGATAAATGGAGCGGTAATTGTTTCCAGGCAGGATGTTGGGATTTCTGGACTGAAGATGGATGCAGTGAAGCTTCACTTGAATTAGGACTTCCTTGTAACTGGAATACTGGTGGTTCATCAGGATGGTGCGAAGATGCTACTCAATGTTGGAATATGCATGATAATGATTCATGTACATCAATTAGCGGATGTAATTGGGATTCATCTTCTTATTGTCAAGAATTAAACTGCTGGAATTATTATGATAAAGATACTTGTGATTCTCATGCTGATATCGGTTGTGAATGGGATGGCTGGGGATGTATTGAAACTGGAGGATGTTGGGATTATTATGAAGAAGACTCCTGTGGTGTAGTTGATGGATGTATGTGGAAATCAGACGCATGGTGTACAGAAGAGGGTTGTTGGAATTATTGGGACGAGACTTCTTGTGATGCATCTGTTGGTTGTGAATGGGAAGAAGACCCATGGATGCCAGGTATGGGCTGGTGTAATGAGATAGGGGGTTGTTGGAATTTTGATGATCAGACTAGCTGTGAAGCAGACGGATGCTACTGGATGGATATGCCAGAACAACCAAATAGTCCAGCTACAGGTGGTGGTGACGGAGGATCTCAATGTATGCCTTTAGATTGTTTTGCATTTAGTGAAGGTGGTGAGTCTGATTGTACTACTTTGAGTGCAGCAAATGGTCTTAATTGTATTTGGAATTCTGAATGGCAATCTTGTGAGCCAGTTGGATGCTGGGATTATTCTGATGAATCTACCTGTCTTGCTAATGATTGCAATTGGGATAATGGCTGGTGCAATGAAGGAGGATGCTGGGATGCTCGTTCAGCAGATGAATGTGGCGCTATAACTGATTGTACATGGCAAGATGGTTATGGATGGTGTGAACAAGAAGCATGCTGGAATTATAATGATGAAGCAGATTGTACTGGCTCAAGCCTTAACTGCGGTTGGGGCGAAGACCAATGGGGAGGCTGGTGTTATGAGATAGGATGTTGGGATTATCAAAATGAGACAGCATGCCAGACAGATTCAGATTGTATGTGGGATGGCTGGAACTGCTATGAACCAGGATGCTGGGATTATGGTCCTGGAGAAGAGAATGAATGTAATTCTGACGCTAATTGTGAATGGACAGACAATGGTTACTGTTATGAAGAAGGCTGTTGGAATAAGAATGATCAAAGTACATGTGACGCTGCATCAGCAGAAGGATGTGTCTGGGAAGGCAGTGGATGGTGTACTGATGAAGGCTGTTGGAATTATAATAACCAAGTTGATTGTGATAATAATTCAGGAAGCGGATGCGTTTGGGATGACCAATGGAATTATTGTGGAGAGATAGATTGTTATGGTCTGACTACTCAAAATTCATGTGAGAAATATAATGAGTCATTGAATTGCTTCTGGGACGGTTGGAGCTGTGCGAAGAAAGGCTGTTGGAACTATTGGAACACTAGTCTTTGTAGTGATGCAGATCCAGGAGAAGGATGTTCATGGGAATCTTATGAAAGCTGTCAACCAAGACAATGCTGGAATTATAAAGAAGAAGCAACATGTACCGGGGATGAAGACTGCGTCTGGGAAGGATGGTGTACAGGAGATTATGAATTATCATGCTGGGATAATACAGATGAGTCAAGCTGTTCAAGTGCAGGATGCAAATGGGAAGGTAATTGTTATGAACAAGGATGCTGGAGCTATTCTGGAAGGACAGAATGTTGCGGTTCAGCTGATTGTACAGAGAGTTCAACATGCGGCTGGGAAACTAGCGGTTATTGTCAACAGACTGGATGTTGGGATTACTGGGAAGAAGGAACTTGTGTTAATGCAACAGGATGTGTATGGGACTCAACTTGGGATTATTGTTATGAAGAAGGATGTTGGGCATATAATGATAGTCAAACATGTGGACAAAATGCAGCAAGGAATTGTGTATGGGACGAACAATCTGATTATTGTTATAAACAGGATTGTTGGAACTATGATACTAGTCAACAATGCGTTGCGGACAGTAATGGAATTGGAGGCTGTGCATGGGACTCACAGGGTGAATATTGTTATAATGAAGGATGCTGGATAAATAATGACCAGACAACATGTGATGCACAAACCAATTGTGAATGGGCAGATTCTGGATGGTGTTATGATCTAGGATGTTGGAATTATAACACTGAAGGAGATTGTAGTGCTGGTGCAAATTGTCAATGGGACTCAACATGGGAATATTGTTATGAGAAAGGTTGTTGGGATTATGACAATTCTGAAGAATGTAGTGCTGTTGATAAGTGTACATGGGACGCTGGTGGCAGTTATTGTTATGAGCAGGGATGTTGGAACTATGCTGATGGTACAACTTGTGAACTTGACTCAGATTGTTTCTGGGATAATTCATCAAACAGTGGATGGTGTAAAGAAGACGGATGCTGGGACTATACAGATAGTGGAACATGTGAAGGCAATAGTTGTTTATGGGATTATCAATGGAACTATTGTTATGAAGCAGGATGCTGGGAAAACAATAATGAAACAGGTTGTGGTTTAGCAGGATGTTATTGGGACACTGGCTCAGGTGGTTGGTGTAAAGAAGAAGGCTGCTGGGATCATTGGGATGAAGAAGCATGTACTGCAGGTGGTTGTACATGGGACTCAACATATGATTATTGTTATGAAGAAGGCTGTTGGGGCTATCAAAATGATACTTCATGTGATGCATCAGGCAAATGCTCATGGAGAGAAGATACATGGGGCTGGTGTGAAGAATACAATTGCTGGAGCTTATGGGATCAATCATCATGTGAAAGTGAGAATGATGACCTCAACTGTGCATGGAATAGCAACTGGAATTATTGTGAAGAAGTTTCATGTTATATCTATGATGGTCAAGGCGAAGCAGCATGTGTTAATAACTCAGAAGGATTATCATGTCAATACAGCAATGGCTGGTGTGACCCTGCAGGAGGATTTTGTAGTGATTTTGATGGTAATATGAAAGGATGTATGGATACAAAGTATTGTTTCTTTGATTTCAATACTGATTTATGTTCAAGTCCAGAAGATGCAGGTGAAGATAGTGGTTTTGCAGAAGATATGAAAGAATTTAACCCCTCATGTTGGCTTTTTAATTCAAACCAGACAACTTGTGATAATATAAATATATGTAGTTATAATGGAGGGGCAAGTACATGTGATAATACTGGTCCTGCAAATGAGCCAGTGAACTGTGAGAATATCACTGATGCTGCACTTTGTAATGTACTTCCAACACTTGCTAGTTGTTGTAAATGGAGAAATGGTACATGTACAACTGATTTCAGCAACAATGATTGTAGGGATAATGTGGAAGATCCTGGAGAAGGTTCAAGATTCTGTGAAGATGAAAATGTATTTGGAAGTCAAACAGAATGTAACAGGATTGCAAACCATCCATGGTATATGCCATGTGTATGGTCTGGTACAGAATGTGCATTCAATTTTGATGCAGTAGTAGGAAGCGGAGGAGAATTCGAAGATATCAAGACAGAAGAGATGTGTGAGAAAGCAAAAGGCGACTGGGTATGTGAGAATTATTGTGATGATAATGGAACAGCTGCAGCAACTGATGATAAATTGAAGGCAGAATGTTGGTGTGTACCAGGAAGTGGAATAGATGAACAGATATGTAAGAAATCATGTTGGGCTTGTGAATATAACAGTACAGAAGAATGGCCTACAGCTGATGCAGCACAAAGTGCATGTGAGAATTCACCTGCAAACTGTGAGTTTGAATCAGACGTAACTGCTGACAATGGATTTGGCTGGTGTGATTTCTCAACATCTATTGAAACTACAGGTGGATGTGATTCATCATGTGCTGCTTGTAATGATGTAGAAGATGACGCTGCAACTGCTAAACCGGAAACAAAGATTGCATGTATGGAAAGTGAGGTAGGATGTAAGTGGGCAACTAATCTTGCTAATAAAAGTAAGGGTACATGCATAACTGAAAGTGAGAAGTCTTGTGAGGAAAGCTGTTTCTCATGTAGTGAAGCAGAATGTGAAGCTTATGGACTTAATGATGCTGGTGCTTGTACATGGGAAGCAACAGATGAATTCTGTCAGCCTGCAAATCTTATCAATGATGAGATCTGCTTCAATGATAAGGATGATGACAACGATGATCAAGTAGATTGTGATGATGCAGATTGTTTCTTCTCACCTGAATGTGGAGAGGGAGACCAGATGCATGAGTGCTTCAAGTATGATCAGGATGATTGTGATGATAGTCCTGTACTTGCAGGTGCTGAACTAAATTGTTCCTGGATTACTGATCCTTTCGGAGGACAATGGTGTGCGCATCCTTCAGAAGTATGCTGGCAGTATGATTATAGTGAGACTGTCTGTAATAGTCAAGGTGGAGCATGTAATTATAAATCCACTGGTGGAAGATGTGATATCAATAAGACTTCAGCAGATGCATGCTTTGGAAAACCTGAAGCAGGATGTACTGGAGATTGTCAATGGATTGCTGATCCAGATAATATGTTTGGTGGAGGACGTTGTGAATTCAAGATGTTCTCAATCTGTCATGATTCATCCATCACAACGCAATCAGGATGTACTTCTGGAACAAATGCACAATATTGTTCATGGTTAAATGACCCTAATTCACCTAATGGTGGATGGTGTGAACCTTTGTGTTTTAACCTGAATAATGTATCTTGCATTGCAAACAATAAATGTGATTGGGCAGCAGGATGGTGTGAACCAAATGTAACTACAAGCGAAGATTGTTATCAGTTTGATAACACTGATGCATCTACATGTGAAGCTAGTGGTGCATGTCTATGGGGAGAAGCAATGTATGGTGGAGAATGTGAACCTGATTTTGACTTCCAATCAGAAACTGATTGTTGGGATACTTATTTTGATGCAGCAACTTGTGGTGCAGATAGTGATTGTATCTGGATGCAGGACCCTTACTCAGGAATGGGAGGATTTTGCGAGAATGCAATCTTTGCATGTTTTGAAATAGGGATGAAAGCAGAATTTGAAGGTGGAAATGCTTCAGCAGCATGTACTGCATATGCGGCTGCAGGTTGTGTCTGGGATGCAGAGGATCAAGAATGCGGTAATGAATGTGATGGTCTTGATACAGCGGCATGTACTGCTTCATCTAATTGTAAAGCATTTACTGGATGGTGTGATCCTAAAGGAGCAGGAATGATGTTTGAGAAGATGGACGCTCCACCTGCAATGATTGCATTTGATGATTGTAATGAAGCAGGTTTAAGTGACCTTACAGACTTATGTGGTATTGGTGTCAAAGATGACTTTGATGTGTTTGGAGTTAGTGTAGGAGTAAGAGATATGACAGATGCAGCAACATGCAACGGTGAATATATCATGGACTTCACTACATTCCCTCCAACTCAAATGGAAGGAACTGGTGATGAAGCTATGACTACAATAGTATATATAGGTAGTGATGGTGATGATTCAACTGGTTGTAATTCAAGCAATAACGCTAAGACTGGACTGGATTATAAATTTGTCATAGAATCTACATCTTCAGATAAAGAGTCTGTATCAAAATACAAATGCATTAACAGTGAATGGAAATCAAGTACAGTGCAAGCGTTTACAATGGCAAAGATCATGTGCGGAGAAGCAAATGGTCCTATAGTGATGCTTGATAAGGGAAGCATGTTTGAGGCAGGAAGTTTTGATCTTGGATATGACATGGTAATCTATGTATTATCTAAGAACGTGACCTCTGGAGTAATAGTTGACGCAATAGAAGGAATATATACTCCTGGAACTGTTGATTTCATACCAGAAGATTGTAATGGATTTGAAGATATGGATGGAGACGGACTTCCTCCAGATAAGGATCCAGATTGCAAGTTCATAAAGAAATATGGTGGAAATGTAGTAGAAAATTGTCATGAACCTGGAGATGAAGACATGGATGGACTCATTAACTGTGATGACCCTTACTGTAAGATGATGCCAGTTTGTGGTGGAGATATGTTTGATCTTGAAGCAGATGAGAATGATACGACTTCAGCTTCTATTTCACAGAAGGAAGTTGAAACATTCCCTGATTCAGCATTCGTCAAATATGATTCTAATGAACCAGCAAATGGAACATTATTATTTTATGGAAACGATAGCACATGTCTTGTAATAGATGCTACAATCTATGATATAGGAGTGACAGATAGTAGTATTCCTGAATACAAGATCTGGCATGAAGGTCCAATCGATGAACAGACTGTAGGTAGTGCACTACTTAATGGGACAACATACTATTACAAATTGAAAGTATGTGACAAGGCAGGAAATCCTTGCGGTCTAAGTGCATGTTTGAATTTCACAACAGAAGTAGACGCTGCAAGCTGTGGAATCAAATGCGAACCAGTATTCGATGTCAAATATACACCTCCTGAAGATGATTCAAATCTGAATGGAGCAGGTGTACAATGGGATTTCGGAGATGGTTATGAGGAAGAGTCTTGCGGAGGTCTTGGTGGACATAAGAAGTCTTACAATGAGACTGAAGATATTGGTGTCAAGATAGGCAATACTGATGGATCAGGAACTTCAGGTATGAGATCTGCAAGTGCTAGTTCAAGTGCATTGCTTTGGTCAATCGAGCTGAAGAACATGACTATCAGAGGAACTGTTGATACCAACAAGACAAGCATTGATGAGGATGACTTGTTTGCAGGAACATCAGATGGCATAAACTATGTCGGTATGGATCACGACAAATGGCTTGATCTTTTCGGTGAGCTTAACCCTAAATTCATCAAGATATGCTTGCCTGGTGAAGCAGATACTGTCTGGAACTGTCCTAATGCAAGTGATATAAGTCAGGATACATGCAGTGATGTAACTGATCTTGTTATCGGTGACTTTGAGTACAACTCAGCATTGGATTGTACAGAGATATTGTTGCCAGCAGACTTAGGATTCAGTGTAAATGCAGATCTTGGAACAGCATCTACTGGAGGAACTACTACTACTACTGGTGGTGGTGGCGGTTCATCATCTTGTACTTCAAGATGGACTTGTACAGATTGGGGACCTTGTACTAATAATAGGATGACAAGGACATGTACTGATTCCAAAGCTTGTAAAGAGCCAACAGATATGCCTTATACAGCTAAACAGTGCAAGTCATCAGGATCGCCTATCACAGGTGAAGTTGTTGGCGGAGCTACTGGCAGTAATGAAGGATCCAATGACATAGATTCAAGGGCACAGGATCAGATGGATCAATTAGCAGATGTGAGCGATAAAGTAGAAGTAGTGACAAGCTCATGGTCTGGCTGGTTAAGAACAGGTGCAATATTCCTTGTAATATTGTTCCTCGGTGGAATGCTCTTGTCATCTGTTGTGACAATATACAAAGGAAAGCAATAAGAAAGAGAGCAATAAGCTTTCTTTTATTTTTTTATTTATTATCTTTTTATTATTTCTTAATTGTATCTAGAAATTGTGCGTAGTACAATGGTTTGCATAAGAAATTGTTAAGTCTTCTTCCCCAAAGCCTTCTTATGTTATTGTTGTATTCAAAGGGTATTACAGCCTTATTTAGGTATGCTTCGTCTGTTGGCACCCATTCCCTTAGTGTACGCAGTCCTTTGCTTCCTGGCTTTGTATTTGCTTCTATTGCTAGCAGATTTCCATCTTTATCATGGACAAAATCAAGACCTACTTCACCGACAACATAAGCTTTTGAGAAAGCATGGATTATCTTCTGACCCATTGATCTAATTGATTTCTCGATTCCTTTATAATCTTCAAACATGACATAAGGGTCTTGTGGATGACCACTCTTGCCTATATTTGCTTGTTCAGACCTTTCTGCTCCTACTCTCACATAAAATGTTGTCATCCCCATGTTTCCTTTTTTGCTTCTTTGAAACAAAGCTCTGAAATCATAGACTCTTCCTTGGATGTCATCTACATTTACTCCTTCTTGTATTATATAATTCTGATCTATATCTTGGACTTCTTTCAGAAATGAAACTACTTCTTCAATGTCCTCTACAAAGAAAGGCTTATTCATGCTGCTTGGTCTGACATAATATCCTTTATGTTCACGTATGACTACTTGGCCTTTACCTTCAGATGAAACACGCTTTTTAATGAATACAAAACCAGTCTTATCAATCAAGTCATCTAAATTTTCAGCAGAATAAAGGACTGTATTTGGTGTTGGTATATTATTTTCTTTTAATATCTGGTATGTCAGCCATTTGTCAGAACATACTGACCTAAATCCTGGTGAATTAATGAAATTAGTATTTTTTTCTAATAATGCATTTATTATCTCTTTGTGTCTAACTCTTGATCTGGACGCCATGCCTGTCCGGTCATAAAAAGCAGTAGGTAATGGTGCTTTTGCTTCAATTAGGGATGTACCGTCCCAGTATCTGCACTGAATAAGGTCTCCTGCTTTGATGCGTTCAAGATTATCTTTCTTTGATTCAAGGACAATTAGAGTCATGCCTCTTGCTTTTGCAAGGTCTGCTCTTTCTCTGTACGCTCTCATAGCTGCGTCTCCCCTATTCATGAGATAGCCTATGACATGTTCTGCTTTAATCAGTTCTCTTGAGTTCATTCTTAATCAAAGAGATGATTAGTGGGCATATTTATAATTATTCGTGGTAAAGTATATTGCCAACTGTCTTCTATAGTTGTTATTCTTTCTTATTCTTTGTTATTCTTTTTATGTCTCTATCATATAGCCTTCTCCGTTGATGCTTGGTGGTTTTGGTGTTGATATTTGTCTTGATAAATTTGGTAAAGCTGTTATATAATCCTGTAGTATCTGGTAATGGTCAAATGCCATGCTTCTGCTGTATTTCTTCATGTCATCAATGTTGACTATTCTTGCTGATTTTGCATCGCTTCCTGCTTTCAGTTCTCCATATGCATCACATATGAATACTGTAGATGTTCTTGGTCCTCTAGGATCTCTTCCAGGCGCGTCATAAACTTTGAATTTTTCGAATGTATCTAGTTCTAAGTTTGTCTCTTCCTTGATCTCTCTTATCAGTGCTTTCTCTATTGTCTCTCCTGTTTCTATATGACCTCCAGGGAGTGCAAAGCCATAAGGTTTGCTTGTTCTTTCTACAAGGACAATACCATCTTTGTAATTTAAGATTCCGTCAACAGTGTATTGTTGTTCTTGATCTGCTACATTGGCTTTATTTTTTGCATCTGCTCCTTTTCCTGCTTTTTGATAGAGTATGGTATTTGTAGTATGGACGCTATCGTTAATGAATACATCGTCTACGATTGTTTCAAATGCACAGCACTGGTCTTTGTATCCTTCAGGTATTTGTGCTAATACTTCTGCAATGCTTGGCTTGAAGAAGCCGTAATATCCATAATTGTGGTTAGTTATAATGGATTCTAGTTGAACAAGGCCTTTTGCTTGTCTTGTTGGTTTTGGATCCCAAGTAAACGCTGTGCTTCTTAGATCAACATTTTTTATGTAATAAGGTTTTCCATCTGGATCCATCTCTAGCTTTGGTCCTCTTCTCTTGAACCTGACGACTGGTTTGATATTCTTGTAAAGCTTCTTTAAATCTTGTGGTGATATATCTGGAACTAATTTTGACATTTTTCTCTCCTCCTCTTAGTTATTCTCGAACAGTTTGCTTATGCTTCCACCTGGTTTTGATGATTCATAGATCGCTTTTGCGAACAGATCTTCAACTTTCAAAGGTATAAGCCATCTCTTGTTCTGTTCATAGTATTCAGCTGATCTTGGGATTGTGTCTGTAGCTACGACTTTTAGCTGGCTTTCTGCGAACTTCTGCTCTGCTGGAATGTCTTTCTCGCTGAATATTGCATGCGAGACTGCTGCATAGACATTATTTGCCCCTCTCTTGTAGGCGAGTTCAGCTGCCTTGAGAATCGATCCTCCTGAATCTATCATGTCATCATAGATCACTATGTCCTTGTCTTCAATGTCTCCGCCTATGAAATTCATTATCTCTACTTTGTTAGGACCAGAACGTCTTTTGTCTATGATATAGACAGGAACATCTTCATCAAGGCTTCTTGCGAAGCGTCTTGCTCTTGTAACTCCACCGTGATCAGGGCTGACAACGACAAGATTGCTGTAATCTCCTTGATATTGCTCCTTGAAGTAATCGCTGTGGATCAAGCTGCCATAAAGGTTGTCAACAGGTATATTGTAGAATCCCTGAGCCTGGTCGCAGTGCAGATCCATTGTTATTATCCTCTCTACTGGATAAGATTCAACGATGTTTGCTATCATCCTTGCAGAGATAGGAACTCTTGGCTCATCTTTCCTGTCCTGTCTTGTGTAAGTCATGTAAGGCAGGACTAAGGTAAGGCTTTTTGGTGAGGCACGGCTGATGGCATCCATGGACAACATAAGCCTTACTAATCCTGCGCTAGGATCTGGATAATGCATAGAATGCATGAGATAGACATCCTTTTGACGGATGCTTTCAGGGACTTTAGGTTTTATCTCTTTGTTTGCGAATACTGTCTCCTGTAATTCGCTATAGTTTACTTCACAATCAGTATCTCTGAGCTTTTTGTATATCTTTTGCGCCATTGGCTGCATTTCTTCTGTAGCCAGTAATTCGATTGTCATTTTTTGTGCCTCCTGTTTACGTACTTTTTACGCAAACTAAAGTGTAAGAACGCTTTGAACTATATAAACTTTACGTTAATATGACGTTAAGATAACGTAGTTTGTACGTAACATTTATAAAGTTGAGAGATTATATGCTTGTAAATGGTACAAAAATACGAGAAATCAAGGATTGCAGTCGATATGGTGATACTTTCTATCCATGAAGGGGGGTTGAAAGTCTATCTTGAAGACAGGGAGAAAGTACCATTTACTGGTAAAAAAGAGCTTCCAGGCGGACTGCTTAGGCCAGATGAAACTGCTGAGCAAACACTTGAGAGGAAATTAAAACAGGTTCTTGGCAAGGGTAATATTTTCTTTACACAATTCTATACATTTACTGGTCCCAAGAGGGATCCGAGAGAAAGGACAGTATCTATAGGCTTTATCGCTCTTGTCAATGAGAATGTGATAAAGGATCATAGCTGTTGGTATAGTGCTGATGTTATGGGGCTTGCTTTTGACCATAAAGATATTGTGATGAAGGCAAGAGAGTATCTTAAAAATAATATTAATTCTCTAATTGTGAGTCAGTTCTTGCCAAAGGAGTTTCCTTTGAATAAACTTCAGGAAGCATATGAAGTGATTGAGGATAAAAAGTATGATAATAGGAATTTTCGAAAAAAGATGATTTCTTCGGGAATTGTCGTCGAGAGTGATAAGATGGAAGAGAATGTTAGCCATAGGCCTGCTAAGTTGTTTAAGTTTGCTTGATTCTGACGAAAGTATTTTATTATTTATTTTTTCTTATTATTCAATGCATTAGTAATTTTCTCTAGTCCTGCGTATATTATTCCTGCTCCAACAATGAATCCTGTAAATATCATTGTCCCTGTTATTATATATGCTATTTGAGTTTCCATATTTATTCACCTTTTTATTTTTTACTTCCTTTTTTCTTAGAAAAAGCTTTTTGCATTAAAGGATATACATTATAGCCTAATCCAAACCCAATGAACAGCATCCCAATAAGTTTATTACTGCTTAAAAGGGCAATTCCTACTACAACTAAACCAGCGCCTAATGTGTCTTGGATTTTCATTTTTCAAAATATCCTCTTGCAATAAAAAATCCAGAAAATACCCCTATGCCTATTAAAATTAATCCAGCAGGATTATTTTTTGAAAGTAATATTCCAATAATTGGGAAAAGTGGGGCAATTCCAATCAAAGCTTTTTTTGGAATAATTATAGATTCTTTTTTTGGATTTTTATTTGTTTTTTTGCTCATTATAATCTGATTTAATTACCTTGTATTTAAATTCTTTGACTTAGGAACATATATTTTTCTTTTTTTTGGAATTCAAATCTTATTGTATTTAATACATCTTAAGTTAATTTTTGTGAGCTTGATATGTGTATGGTTTCATACGGATAAAAATATAAATCACCTTATGTCACTCTTTTATATTATGATATCTAAAGATGATCCACTTGACAAGGTTCTTGAGCTTGCTCCTGCATGTTCATGTCCTGAATGCAACCACGGATGCAAGATGGGTTCTGGAAGTTTAATTGAGGGTGATGCTGAGAAGATTGCTAAGTTCTTAGGCATGCCTTTGAAGGAATTCAAGAAGAAATATCTTGTGAAACTAAGAATGCTTAATAAGGAAATCTTAAAGCCTAAGATTGATAGGTTTAAGGGTAAGCCTTATGGACCTTGTGTGTTCTTTAAGAAAAATAAGTGTAGTATTCATCCTGTGAAGCCTCTGGAGTGCAAGATTGCTATGGGATGTCGACCTTATGGCGAGGAGATGACTTTATGGTTTATGCTTAATTATGTTTTGGATGTTAATGATGATGAAAGCATTCGTGAGTATGCTAGCTATCTTAAGTCTGGAGGAAAGACAATTCTTGGGGGGCAGTTAGAAGAGATTGTTCCTGATAAGAAAAGGCTCAAGAAAATCTTGGAGAATGATAAACCTAAAATTTAGAAATCATACCTTAACATTACATCTATTCCGTGGTCTTCTGTGCTGTAATTGAGTTTTGTCATAAGTCTGATTCTGTTCTTTTTTATGTTGAATCCATCTGTTCCTATTTCTATTCCATAATTTATGTCTTTTCCTTCGTCTTTTTCTTCGTCAATTCTTTTGAGTCCAATATGTGGTGAGATAAAAGGTCCGATTGTCTGTGGGTATGTTAAGTAAAGCTCTTGGGTATTCTTTTTATGTTCATAATCATTTGAATGCAAGGTATCAAGTCCAAGATATGTTGCTTTCAGGACAATTATTCCGCCTTCGTGTGGCTGATATATTCTTTTTGGTGAATCAAAATATCTATCTAAGCCGTCGATGCCATTTAGATCACCTAGAGAATCATGAAATAAGTCCTGGTGTACTGTTGTTGGAGTTCTCCAACCTAGATTTGATGCAAGAAATCTTAATTCTAAATCTGCAAATAGGGTTGATGGTGCTCTTCCTTTGCTTTCGCTTTCAATACAGAATGCTCTTCCTGATATATTATCGCTAAATCCCCATTCATCTGTACCATAGCCAAGAACAATACTTTGTTTTTTTCTTTCTTCACCCATAAAGTTTCTGAAGTTATACCCTAGAAGGAGTTTGTCATATCTTCCTAGTATTCCTGTAGCGTACATATCATCTGAATTGTTGTCTGATACTCCTGCAAGTGTCCTTATGAATCTTTGATTGTCAAAACTTCCTATGACATGGGATAGATAAGCCATGCTTAATTCAGAATCATTTGACTTTTCATAATCTAAAACTACTTTGTCGAGGCCATTGTTATCTTTTATCTGAATGATAGTTCCCCATGATGTATTGTTAGTATCGTCATAGAACATTCCTTTGAATGATGTTTGTTGTCCGAGAACAAATATATTGTCAGGTGTCCTGAAACCCAAGCTTGTTGATTCTGATTCCTGATCATTGGCTATGCTTAACCAGGGGAATACCTCATTTCTTCGCCATGATCTGTATGTTGCTGACGGTCTTTCAGATTCTTCAGTTTCAAGTTCTATCTGGTTCCTGTTGAAGTTCAACAGGTTGTCTGCAGATGAATCTTCTATGATCTGCATTTCTGAATAGGACAATGTGCATGATGCTAATAGTGTTGCTGTTGCAGCTTTTAGTTTATTGATAACTTTCATTCTGAAGACCCTGTTTTTTTGTATAGCATATTCTCTACATTAACTTCATCAACTATTATGTCTGCATCAAGATACATTCTCATTGCTTTTTCTAGTTGTGCTGGTTGTTCTATGTCTTTGCTTTTCATAGGATTTCCTACAGCTACTTTTTGTGCTATTGTTTGAGGGACTTTGCAATATTTTGTTAGGAATTCTCTTGATTCTTTATCATTCTCTTTTGTGTAATCTATTCCTTCCCACATTGCTTCAACTATTCTTTTAGCTAAGTCCGGATTTTCTTCTATGAATTCTCTTTTCAGCAAGTTTACTGTGACTGGAAATGGACTGAAGAAGTGGTCTGCTACAAGACCTTTTGCAATCACTTTCCCATAACCTCTTTCTATACATGAGGTCGCTGTTGGTTCAAGTGTGTAAAGAGCGTCAACTGCTCCTATCTTCAAAGCCAATGGTTGATTTGCAGGAGGTATTGTGAATAGGGCAGGTTTGTTTCCTATTATTTCCTCTGTCCAATGGCTGAAATTAGGTCCTGGAAAATGGGCAATCCTCATTCCTCTTCTGTTTAAATCTGAGATTGTTAAGTTAGAGTCAGGATGTACGATTAAGTAATCTGTCCTGTGATCTTTTGTAATATAATTTACCTGATAAATCCTGAAGTTGTCTTTTTTAGATGCTGCTTCTAATGCAAGGACATTGGATAATGCAACGACTGTTGTAGCATCAATCCTTCCTAAGTAGAGTTCTGTTAGGAGTATATGCGATGATTGGTATTTCTTTGGTATGACTTCAATATCTCTTTTTTCGAAGAAGCTTTTCTCTATTGCTGAATAAAATGGTCTGTTTGCAGTTATTGCAAGATAACCAACTTTTACTTTATCTTTTGCTTCTGCTGTGACTATTGATAGGGCTAAACATGTTGCTATGGCTGCTGTTGTTAACTTTTTAGTTCCTTTTTTTACAATACCCTCTAATATTGAATTAGTGGATTTTTTTGTTTTTTTCATTTTACTCCTTGATTATGGGAACGTTTATGTGGATATAAAGTGTTGTTGTCCTTTTTGGGACGAAATGTTTAAATATGATTGATGGTTTCTTTGATGTATGGACAAAAGCATGCTTACTAGTCTTGGACTAACAGAAGGAGAAGCAGAGATATATCTTGCACTTTTGAAAATGGGTTCTGCTAGTATAATGAAACTCGCCAAGAAGACAGGAAGACATAGGACTCATATTTATGATACTGTTGAGAAGCTTAAACAGAAAGGACTTGTCTCTGAATCTATTGTTGACAGTAAAAAAGTGATAAACCCATCCAGCCCGGATAACATTGTTGATTATTTGAAAGAAAAAGAGGAAAAAGCTCTGCAGTTAGTTCCAGAGCTAAAAAGAATCCAGAATACTGGCAAGGAAATAGCAGTTGAGACATTCAAGGGGAAGGCAGGACTTCGATCTGTTCTTCGTGATATACTTAAAGAGAAAAAAGATTATATTGGGTATGGCGATGGATCTAGATTTGGTGATGTACTGCCTGTGTTCTATGAATATTTCAGGAATCAATCAGCTAAGTTGAAAATGGGGTTGAGATTGATACTTAAGAAAGGAATTAAAGTGCCAGTTCGTAAGAAATTGTTGGTTCGATATCTTGATTATACAAGTCCTTCTACTATTTTTGTTTATGCAGATAAGGTGCTTACAATCATTTGGGAGCCGTTTCCTACAGCTATCAGGATAACTGACAGGCAGGTTGCAGATTCTTACAGAAATCATTTTGATGTCATGTGGAAAAGCGCTAAGAAATAAATAATTATAATTGTTTAATTTTTTATTAATAGTTTAATCTTTATTCTATTGATTTTACTTTGCTTGTGCATGGACATAAAGAACTGAGCCAGAACTCTTTAGTCAATTCTTTACTTGGTTTTTCTTTGTAGAATACTATTTCTCTGCCTACGAATTTCTTTTTACTTTTTACTTTATGTATTGGAATGAATTTTCCATTTTTTCTTAAGCCAACGACTACTTTAGGTTTATCATGGACAGTTATCAGCCAAATGTCATGTCTGAACCATCGAGTTGTTCTTGAAACATGATAGGAACTGTTGCTTTTTGTTGTTACAATATATTCTATCTGCATATTATTTGTTTTTATGTCTTCTTATATTAAAACATTTTGCTTCTTCATTGTTCTATTTCTCTTGAAAGTAGCAACAAAAGTTTAAATAAGATACCTTGGGAAAAGACCTTGAATACTTATATTTACAGTATTTAATAGTAAAATAAAAAGAGGGGAGTGGTAATATGAGTTGGTTCGCTAATGCAGGATATGATATGGTCAGTCCTTTAGTAGCTTTGTGGAATTCTTTTATCGGAGCACTTCCGGGATTCTTACTTGGATTACTGATATTAGTTTTCGGTTATCTATTTGGAGAAGTTCTCGAAATCCTTATCATAAAAGGATTGAAGAAGATAAAGTTCAATAAATTTATACACAAGCTGAACATATCAAAGACCTTAGAATCATTTGACATATCGCATTTCATTGGAGTGCTAGTCAAGTGGTATATCTTTGTGATCTTCTTGCTGGTAGCAGCATCAGGAGCTAGACTAGGTGAATTCTCAATCTATTTGAGATCATTTGCTCAGTGGGCACCTAAATTCCTTTTAGCAATACTAATTGTAGTGTTTGCTTGGGTTGCTATCGATGTGATTGCGACAAAGATTGAGTCTACAAAGGTAAAGTCAAAGCACTTAATCAGCTGGATTGTAAAAACAGTGTTGATATTATACGTGCTTGTAAATGCTTTAGACCTTATTGGACTTGAGCTTGTACTGTTACATCAGACATTCATCATATTATTGTCAGCATTCGCATTTGGCGTTGCATTGGCAATTGGTATTGGCTTTGGCCTTGCTATGAAGGATGACGCAAAGAAGACAGTGAAAAGTATATTTAAGAAGCTTTAGAGCTTCTGTTTTTTTCTTTTTTTCTTTCTTTTTCTTCTTATGTTTTATCGTTTTAATGGGCAAAGCCGACTTTCTATTACCTTTTTTTTTAGTTAACTTTTTATATTCCTTTGATATTAATTATTCTATGAAGAAAGTAATGGTATTTGGGACATATAACATAATCCATCCAGGACATCTGAATCTTTTTAGGCAAGCAAGAGAATATGGCGATAGTCTGACAGTGGTCTTAGCAAGAAATGAGACAGTTTCTGAAATAAAGAGTTATGAACCTATTGATGAGATCCATAGAAGAAATATGCTACTTAAATTACCTATGGTAGATAAAGTGCTTTTTGGAGAGATTGATGATAAGCTTAAAGTAATAAAAGAAAATCAGCCAGATGTAATCTGTCTTGGTTATGATCAAGTGCATTTCATTGATGAGCTTGAAGCTTATCTAGCTGAAAATAATTTAGATATTCCAGTATTTCGTATGAAACCTTATATGCCAGATAAATACAAAAGCAGTAAACTGGCTTAATTTTTTATAAAAAAGTAAAATTAAAAATAATTTTTTTTATGCTCCTAAAAATTTTAGTAGTTCAAACACAAGGAATGCTGGCCATACTATTGCCTTTAATACCCCAAGTACACCTACCCAAAATCCTGTTGCAGTGGATATATAATATATCAGTGCACCAATGAATCCAACACAATAAGTTCCACCTTCTTTGCATGAACTGAAATTCATGTTACAACACATATCTTTTTTACTTGATTTTTTTGTAGTTTTCTTTTTCATTTTATCACCTATTTTTATTTTAAGTTAATTACTATATAAATATTTCTTATGTTATAAGTTATATGATGAGGGGTATAAAATTTTAAAAATAATGGCTGTTTTTAACAATATCATGTCATATAAGAAAACAGTAAAAGAATTGTTGGGAATAGCTGGTATTAAAATTAATGGAAAAGATCCCTGGGATATTAAAGTTTATAATCCTAAATTCTATAAGAGATTTCTGGCAGAAGCAGACATTGGTCTTGGTGAGTCATATATGGATCATTGGTGGGATTGTGATAGGCTTGATTTATTCTTTGAAAAATTAATGAATGCAAAACTTGAAGAAGTGGTTAAGAATAGGAAAAGAATAATTCTTGACGTAATATTATCTAAATTAGTCAATCTTCAAAGTAAGGTCAGATCTAAGAAGGTTGGGGAAGTACATTATGATGTAGGAAATGAGCTTTACAAACTTATGCTTGGTAAAACCATGTCTTATACTTGCGCTTATTGGAAGGGTCTTAAAGAAAATCCAGGAAATTTAGATAAAGCACAAGAGCAAAAGTTAGATTTAGTCTGTAAAAAATTAAGATTAAAGAAAGGTATGAATGTTTTGGATATTGGTTGTGGATGGGCTAATTTTGCAAAATTTGCTGCAGAAAAATATGGAGTTAAAGTGCTTGGTGTGACAATATCAAAGGAACAGGCAAAATTAGGAAATGAATTATGCAAGGGTCTTCCTGTCGAGATAAGATTTCAAGATTATAGGGATGTTAAAGGGAAATTTGATCGAGTTGTTTCAATTGGCCTTACAGAACATATCGGAAGAAAAAATCATAGAAGTTATATGAAATTTGTTCATAATCGTCTTAAAGAAGGTGGATTATTCTTATTGCATACTATTGGTTGGAAAAAAACTAGAAAACTTACTGGTGGTGCAGGTGGGGGTTGGCTGGGTAAATATATATTCCCTCATGGTGATGTTCTTTCAGTTGAACAGCTTTCAATTGCAGCAGATGATATTTTTCAATTAGAAGATTGGCATAATTTTGGTCAAGATTATGCACTAACATTACATGCATGGCATCATAATTTTGTGAAGAATTGGGATAAATTAAAAGATGATTATGATGACAGGTTCTATAGGATGTGGGTATTTTATTTGTTGATGTGTGCTGGGATATTCCAAGCAGGATCAGCTAGATTGTGGCATGTTGTCTTTTCGAAGGATATGAAAGAACGATATGAATGTATAAGATAATATATTTTTTCTTTTTATATAAATTATATAATTCAGGGAATCTATTTAAAATACACTCGAAATCTTTTTAAAGCATATATTTTTACCTCAGATTATATAGGAGGGTATCAGCATGAAAACAGGATATAAAGTTTCTGACGCAATGACTCAAGAACCAATAGTAGTAGGTCCAAATGATTCTGTTGTTGACTGTGCTAAGATGATGAAGGAGCATGGTGTAGGTGGAATCATAGTTGAGGAGAAAGGAAAACTTGTAGGAATCTGTACAGAACAAGATATCGTGTATAATATTGTTGCTGATGAGAAAAGTGCATCTGAACTTAAGATGAAGGATATCATGTGCGATAATGTCAGAACAATATCAGTTGATCTTGATATATTTGAAGCACTTATGAAAATGAGAGATTTCAACTGTAGACGTCTTCCTGTTGTAGCTAATGATGGAAAACTTGTTGGGATGCTTACAAGCAAAGATGTTCTTAAGATAGAACCTCAGCTTTTTGATCTTCTTGTTGATACGATTGAACTTCGTGAAGAGGAGAATAAACCAGTCAAAGTCAAAGAAGCTGATGATGAAGTTGATGAAATTATTGAAGGATGATTCTTTATTATTTTTGTTTTTTTCGAAAGCTTTAAAACAGTTCAAGCAACTATATCCCTATGGATATACTTGACTATGGACCTAATGCAGTATGCTTTAAGGATTATGAAGTCAATGATAGAAAAGTATTTCTTGAAGCAAGTTTTGAAGAGAAATATTCTCGAATTGTAGTTAACTTTATACCTAAATATTCTTGTGATGATAATGTTAATTTCTCATTTAGCTATGATGGTGACTGGAGATTAAGAAGTTTTACTGCTGGCGGTATTCATTCAGGCACTCTTGATGAATTACAAAGGAAAGTGGATGATCTTGCTACTATCATGAAAGATGTCAAAGTGATGGGTGAGATTGCAAGGAAGATAGGACTTCTTGATAGGAGGGTTGATGAGACACTTAAAGAGATTCTTGAAGGCAGTGATATTGATCATGATGAGAGCAGTTTTAATGTGATGTATGATGTTGGTACTGTTGGTGTCATGGGTGATCAAAGAACTTATTCACATCCTGTAGAAATTGGTGTGTTTAAGGATGGAAAACCTGTGTGCGATTATGATTTTATGGCTGAACTTAGCAACAGGATAACAAATACAATCAAAGGAATTAACAGGGTTGTCTATACAGTATCTGAGAAGAAATGATTTATGATTATTATTTATTTCTTATAAGTTGACTTTTTATTTAATATTGCTTTGATAGCTTTCTAAGAAATCTTTTTCTCTATGTGCATATAATATCGCTTCATTAGGATCTACTGTTCCTTGTTTTGCAAGAAGTGCAAGATGTTGATCCATTGTTATCATGCCAAGCTTGTGCTGTGTTTGTATCTGGCTTAGGAGTTGACTATCTTTACCTTCTCTTAATAAGTTCTTGATACCATCACAGTCTCTTACATTCATAATTTCCATAGCAAGGCTTTTTCCTACATCCCTATGGTAGGGAATAAGATTTTGTGATAATACGTAAGCAAGATTAGAAGCAAGCGAATGCCTGATATTATCATGGTCTGCCTTGTCAAACATGTTCACATATCTTCTTACAGTGTCGACGGCGCTAACTGTATGTAATGTAGCAAATACAAGATGACCTGTGCTTGCTGCTTCTAGTGCATGATACGCTGTGTCTAAGTCTCTTATCTCTTGCAATTGTATGACATCAGGGTCTTCTCTTAGTGCTGATCTTATCCCTTCTGCGAATGATCTTACACTTACGCCTATTTCTCTCTGAGAAATTATGCTTTTTACAGGTTCATAGACATATTCTACAGGGTCTTCAATAGTTATTATGTGTTCTGCACGTTCTTGATTTATCCTTTGGATCAATGATGCTAGTGTTGTTGATTTTCCAGACCCAGTCCTTCCTGTTACAAGAACAAGCCCTTCTTTAAGGGTTGTTATCCTTTGCCATACTTGCTTATATGGAAATCCTATATCTTCTAAAGGTATTATCTCATCTGGTACAGCTCTTATAGCGATGAAATCTCCACTTCTATCATGTGCAGCATTTACCCTATACCTATGCATTTTATTATCTTCATCTTTGAATTCAAATGAGGTGTCTACATCTCCTTCTGATAATTCAGCAAGCTTTCTTTCTGGAAGAATAGATTTTGCAACTTGATGCAATTGTTCTTTAGTGAGCTTGTCCATATCAAGATATTCGAAATGTCCTTTACATCTCAATATTGGTTCATAACCTACTTTGAAATGTATATCTGAAGCACCATTCTCCATTGCTGATTCAAGAATTCCTGTAACTTCTATCTCGTCGCTATTTTGCCTTGGCATAGAAAGATGTAATTGATTTTGAATTAATAAAGATTTATGTTCATGAGAATCATGTTCATGAGAATTATGTTCCTGAGAATTATATATATATAAGAATTATATTCATAGGAATTATATTTATAAAATGTCTTAAGTTCATAAGAAATTTTATACTTATAAGAAATCGCTTATTAGCTTTCCACGTAAATGGTCTATCTCATGCTGAAGGACTATTGCTGCAAAATCTTTGAATTCTTTCTCATAACTTAGTCCATGTCTGTCTTGGTATGATACTGTAACTACTTCTTTTCTTGCTCTCCAATATTTTCTTTTTGGTATGCTAAGGCAGCCTTCTCCATTTATCGTGAAACCAGAACCAGAGATTATATCTGGGTTGATGAATTCTTTTACTTCCCAACCATTTAGTCTTGCAACAACAACTTGAACAGGTTCACCTATCTGAGGAGCAGCAAGTCCTCCTGCATTATTTTCTCTTACATAATCAAGCATATAATCCACAAGACCATTTAATTTTCTTGGATCATCTACTCTTGCGCAGACCTGTCTAAGTACTGGATCTCCTTTATATCTAAGCCTGTATCCTCCTGCTGGTGTCATAATTTATTGAAGTAATGTTTTCTTTATATTATTTACTCTTAAGTAGTTAATAATCTCTTTTAGGAAATCTATATTCGAAATTTAAAAACATTTATAAAGGCAAGATGGGAAAAATGAGATATACAAAAAAAAGGGGTATTTATTGTATGCTTAGGGGTATTGTCAGCAGAGAAAACAGTAAAAAGAAGAGGGGACAGATAACTATATTTTTCATAGTAGGTATTGTTTTATTATTGATACTCTCAGTAGTGCTTTTTATCAGGTCAAGAAGTATTGAGATTGATAATGCAGTTGTTGTACCTCCTGAACTTCTTCCAGCAAAAAATTATATTGATTATTGTGTGGATACTGCGTCAAGGGATGCACTTTTCTTTATGGGCAGACAAGGTGGTTTTATCAATATACCTATTGAAATACAATCAAATCCGGCAAGAAGGCTTTCTTTTGGTAATGGGCTTGAGCTTGTTCCTTATTGGTATTATGATAATGCTGTTTGGGTGCCAACATTTGATCATATGGAAGCTGCAATAACAGAAGATGTGAACAAGCGATTTCTTGAATGTATACATTCTATGGATTTTGAATATAATGGATTTGTCCTTGAAACTTTTGATGATAATTCTACAACTATTGTAAGTATAAATGATAAAGATATATCAATAGAAATAAGATATCCTATGAGAATATCTACTGCAGATATGCAGATTGGTACAAAATTGAATCGTTTCTATAATGTATATGATATTAAACTCAAAGACATGGTAGGGCTTGGTAGGGATATACTTGATTATGAAAATGCATTTTATTTTTTAGAGAACATTACAATCGGTCTCATGTCAATAAATGATGATGTTCCTTTTACTGGCATGTTAATTGAATGTGGAACTGATACTTGGTATATAGACGATATAAAAAAGGAAATTCAATTAATGCTTCTTGATACTTTTTCAGAGATTAGAGTTGGTTCAACAGATCATTTTCCTTTTGAAGCAGATGCATCCATATATGCTGATTATGAAGATTATGGTATTGCTATGAGAGAAGCGATGGATGAGGTAACACTTGTTGATAATTTTGATGAGCCAGATGATTATGAAAATGCACTCATGGCTGCTATGGGAAGTGAGGGGTTGCCTGACGCACCTTTACCTCCTGATGCGTATTATTATTTTCATTATTTTATGGATCTTGATGAGCCTGCTGATAATGAGTATCAAAATTTCAGTGTTGATTTCTTATATTTCCCTGAATTTGGTATGGATATTCAGGCAGAACCATCATCTGATGGTATACTTAAGTCAAATGATATAGAAGGCTTTAGAAAATATCTCAGTTTCTTTTGTATAAATCAGTATCATTTTGTTTATGATATTAATTATCCTGTTATAGTAAATATGCATGACCCAGACGCTCTGAAAGGACAAGGTTTTACTTTCAGATATGCTTTTCCTGTATTAATTAGGAATAATGAAGGCCTTAGATCAAGACAATATATGGACTATGCAAAGTCAAATTCTGGATTTGATAACTATTGTTTGGATGATAATGGAAGAAAAGTATTGATAAGAGTCTATGATCAGTCGTGTGGTTCTGGATGTCTTACTCCTGTTGCTGATGTTAATATTACTATGTTATGCGCAAATAAGAAATGTCCTCTTGGAGTCACAGATGATTCGACAGGTGTTGCACTTTTGAGAACTAATCTTACTTCTTCATGCGCTAATCCTTATCTTGTAGCTGAAAAAGAAGGTTATTTGCCAGGTTATTATCTGCTTGAGACAGATACAGAGGAAAGAATAAATCTTGATATGATTGAGTTAAAGAATTTTTCAGTAGAATTAAAAAGTCATAAACTTGATACTGTATTTAATACAATGGGTTCTGCCGAATCAGTAACAGGAGGAATGGCAAATGTTTATGTGTCTACAGTCATAGATGATATTCCTTATGATGATTCATTTATAATTTTTGCAGACCAAGAGAGTATAATACAAATACCTGTAGTGAGTGCAGAATATGATCTTTCTGTAACTTACTTGAAGAATGATATTGATTTTAGTGGTGGATATTATTCCTCATGGAATGTTACAAGAGCAGAGTTAGCAGATGGAAATGAGATAACATTTCATTTTATTGAGATGCTTCCTAGTACTTTAGAAGAAGATGCAGTAGAAGCAATTGGATTAATAAATAATATGACTAGGTCTGGACTTGATCCAGAGATAAATTAAAAAGAAAGTTAAAAATAATAATTATAGCGGTTTAAAGTAATAATAAAAGGAAAATAAAAAATATGATGAATAGAGGAATACGCATGTTATATTACAATAATTATTACCATAATCTATATAAAAGGAGGATGCTAAAAGCATACTGATGATGGATAGAAAGACTTTGAAGCTATTTGCACTCTTATGTGTTGAACTTATGGTCTTTTTTCCAGTGCTTTCTGTATATGCTTTAACAATATCTACTCCAGAAGTATATCCTAGTTCAGGTGTTGTGAGGATTGAATGGGACACTACTTCAGAGACAAATACTTCTCTTAAATATGGTCTTTATGGGTCTTCATCAAGCTCTTGGCTTGAAAAGTTAGATTCTAATTATAAAAGAAATCATTCTATGAGTCTTTCTGGTCTTGTACAAGGAGAGACATATTCATATCAAATACTTTCATATGCACAGGACCTTAATTCAGATAGTCATCTGGGTAGTTTTATCGTGCCTGATGCTAATCCTCCTCCTCAACCGACAGGACTTCGTGTGACTAATTATACTTCAACAACTGCTGATATAGAATGGGATGCATATAATAGCAGTGATGTTCCTGATTTTTCGAAATTTCTTGTATATAAAGATGGTGAGAATATAATCAATACAACCAGTAATAAATATACAGATACTAATCTTGTAGCACTTACTGGTTATGTATATAATGTTGCTGGTTATGATTCTTCAGGAAATACTGGGTCTATGTCAGATAGTGTAATGGTACTTACAGCAGCTCCAGATATTACAGCTCCTCATCTTAATAATGTCAAAGAGTTGAGTGTTACATCAACTTCTGCTATCATCTGGTGGCAGACAAATGAACCTGCAGATTCAACAGTCTATTATGGTACAGGCTCATTTACTATGTCAAGGACAATAACTGGAACACATTCAAACCATACAGTTTCACTTTCTGGACTTACAGACAATACAAGGTATATATATATAGCAAGCTCTTGTGATGAAAGCGGTAATTGCAGGAATTCTTCAATGTATGATTTTGTTGCAGGAGGAGATAATACTGCTCCTTCTCTTAGTGCAAATGTTCCTTCAGTCTCAACTGCAAGCAGTATGGCTGTTAATGGAACAACAGAAGCTCTTGCTAGAGTCTATATCTATGTTAATGATTATACTATTCCTAAAAGGATTGTCCAGGCAGATGTTAATGGGGATTTCTCAACGACTGTATCTCTTGATACATCAACAAATCCTAATAATGTAAAGATAGTTGCAGAAGATGCTTCAGGCAATCAAGCTGAACAAGAATTCAGTGTAACTGTTGATGCAACACTTCCTGTAGCTACAGCTAGTAGTTTTCCTACTTATACAAATTCTTCATCAGTCAATATTAATGGTACAGTTTCAGAGGATGTAACACTTGAGATTTATGTTGAGAGTGAAGGTGATACTTCACTTGGAACACCTTCAGCAGTCGCAGGTGTATCTGCGACATCAGTCACTTCAAGTGCGGTCGCTTTAAGCTGGACTGCAAATACTAACACAGAAGAGATTGATTATTACAAAGTATACAGGAATTCTGTGGTTGTTGCAACAACAAGCGGAACTTCCATATCAGATTGTGTAGATAATTCTACTTCATATTCATATCAGGTGTCTGCTGTCAATGAGAATTGTGTTGAAGGAGCAATGTCAGATGTTGTCAGTGTCACAACAGAAACAGGTGCGAATTGTACTTCTACAAGCGATAGGATATCACATAGCTGTGATGGGTCTGATCCTGAAAGAACAGTTACTATAAGTCAAGGAAGCTATAAACAATCAATACCTCTAGAAGCTGGAACAAATGAGGTTACTTTAAAATTCTTGGATGAAGTAGGAAATTATGTTGAGATCTATGGCACTACTATATATGACGTTAAAGCACCTACAGTAACATGCAGTATTAGTGATTTTAGTCCTACATATGATGATGAAGTTACCATAACAGGAACAGTCGATGAACAAGCAACTGTTACAATAACTGTAAATAATGATTCTAGTTATGTTGGTCTTACAGATAGTGATGGTAATTTCAGTATTGAGATAGATCTTGAACAACTTGATTATGATAGTGAGATTGCATCATCTGCAAGCGCTAATCAGATAACAGGTAATGTCATTGGCGGCGCTACTAGGAGTAGAGGAAGCGGTTCTGAGAAGATAACTGGAAGAGTAGTCAATGAATCAAATTATTATAGTTATCAGACTGGGAACAGTGATCTGAATACAACAACACTTACGTGGACAACAAGCGATGGTGTATTTGATAATCTTATAGAGATTCAAGCAGTTGATAGCGTAGGAAGGACAAGCAGTAAGGTAAGTGATTATCTAGAATATAAGATGTGCAGTTATGGGAATTGGTGGGGAATCACCCTTAGTGATCCTCAACCATCTATGCTTATTCCAAGACATCTTCTGCGTGGAATTGCACAAATTAGTTTTAATTATGAACTTGAATGGCTTGGTGGAAGCGGAAGTTTTGATAGTGAAGAGACACCATCAGTAACAGTTGATTTCTCTTTTAGAGATATTGCAAGAGAAGATCTGGATGATTGGGATAAAGGCTGGTTTGAAAGCAGCATAAGGGAATATGGGGATAGTAATTATAATAACACTAGAGGATATGTGATAATACAATCAAAGGCACTTAATGATCAGTTCTATAATACAAATACTTACAGGCGTGATTTTAATACAGCATATCAGAATAATGCAACAAGTAATTTTACTACAACACTTGATATGGAGAATAACCTTTCAGCACATAGGACAAACAGTTCATGGGATGAACAGTGCATTGTCAGTCAATTTGGTTGTGTGAGACTTCCTGTCCAGGTTCAATTGAAATTTACTGATCCTGTCTACGCTTCAACTAGTAGTAGTATTGCTGGAACAACAACAACATCAAGCAGTAGTGGTTCTGTAACACAAAGACAATGTATAGATATGGAGATTGCAATTGATGTGAGGATAGATACAAGCATAATACCTGAAAGTTTCCTTGAGAGTGCAATTGATTTCTTGAATAGCACTATTGATCTTATTGATTCTATACTTGAACCACTTAATGATATCAAAGAATATGTGCTTTATGCATGTCTTGGAAGTTGGATACTTCTTTATGTCAAATCACTTGAAAAGAACTGGGCATGTGAGATGAGCGGTGATATAAAAAGTATATTTGGTGGAGGATTTAAGAGTGCAGTTGCTGAACAGGGACTTTGTAAGGCAGTGTATGGCGAAAATAATGGGAATAATAATCATGCAAATGATCAAAAAGAACAAGCTTGTCTCAAATGCACTGTAAAAGTCAAAGCATATGATGATTTTACAGAGACTATGCAATATATTTGTGACAGATTAGCATGTCCTTCTGCACCTAGCTTTATGAAATATATACGTGATCAGAATAATAAACGTTCATCAACAGTGAAATTTTCTGATACTACTACTACTGGAAGTGGGGATAGTGCAACTGTAACTAATAATTTTAATCTTAATCTTGTAAGCTATAGTGATTGTAAAGGTCTTAGTCCTACCTTTGAGCAGGTTTCAGAGCAGTATGCTATGTGGAAAAAATACAAAGAGAATCATGGATTTAGCAAAGAGATGAAATTTCATAACCCTGATTCTTCTACTAGGTTTGGATATACTGCTAGTGATGAAGATCTAATCGGTTGTGATGAACCTCATATGCCAAATAAAGATTGCTGTTGGTTTGAATATATGCGAACATATGATAGTGTTTGTGGACTTTCTTATGGAGTGCTTTTTGATGAGATGAAAGAAAGCTATTGTGTTGCTGGAACACATGCTCAGACTACAAATAATGTTGCAGTAAATCCTGAGTCTGGTGATGTGCTTGAAAGTACAGAGGGTTTGACTGCTGGAGAAGATTATGAAACACAAGTACAGCAAGTTGGAGATGTTAATTATAAACAAGAATGTGAATCTTTTGGAAGGAGAGTATGGAACGCAGCAGCAGGATTTTGTGAAGACGGCGCTGCACAACAGACACAGCTTATTGATTCAGGTATACAATATAGTTCTTCTGTGAATCAAGTATATGATCCAGATACTGCTCAAGAACAGGCTCGTGAGGAAGCAGAACAAAGAAGAACCACAAGAGAGACAATGATTAGTGATCAAGGAAATCTGGATTTATTTGTAGGTTCAGAAGATGGAAGCGGACCTTCTTCTGTATATGATCTTGATTTCCAGACAAATGCAGATAATTGTCCAACTACTTTCAGAAGCAACGATAATAGGAATATATTCTATAGGGTTACACCTTCTGCTAGCAGTACACCTGAGACTCCTGTATATGTAATAGAAAGAGGAGTTGTACTTCAAAATATTGATATAGAGAGTTCAACACTTACAAGTACTGTTGCTTCTAGTGTAATTGGTCAAGATTCACCTGTTGGTTCAAATAATGTATTCAGACCACTTACTGGAGAGACAGATATACCTGAAAGTTGGTTCAAACAACAAGATGATGAGCCACTTGCTTCTAATCAAGATGTAACAAGCACTAATACAAATTCAGAAGGATTTGAAAATTTTAAGACTGATCTACTTACATGTGCAAGCAGGACAAGTAGCAGTAGTGGAGGAACAAATTATCCATGTACTCTTGCAACAAGCAATTTATTTGTCAGAAGCTGTAGTGGTTCATTTAGAGATACAACAGATTCAATTACACTTACTCGGGATTCTGGAAGTGATCTTGTTGAGATGACCCATTCACCTGGAGGAACTTTTTATGGTAGTTCAGGTTCTGGATCAACATGTGATTTTGGTGGTAAGGATACTATGACTTGTTATTTTAAGCCAACGGCGTCTGCTGATACTAATCATATAATTACAATTAATCTAAGAAAAAAGATCAGTGGTGAAGAAGTAGGCGGAACTGCACTTCTTAATGCAGGAAATGATGCTGGCACGTATAGTGGTTTTAGTAGTTCTACAATATCAAGTGCATATACTAAAATACAATCTGCAATCGGTGCTACTGATAAGGATGAGATTGTTGACCCTACAAGCGGTTTTTTGAGAAGCGTACAATGCTTATGTCTGCCTGCAATCACTGGTTATCTTAAGTTATGGAGAGCTATAATGGTTGCAGTCAAGGCATGTTTCCAGACAATCCTTCTTACAGGGGATGGAAACCCAGGAGTATGCAGAGCAGTACTTACACAATATGTATGTGATTTGATATATGATTTAATCCAATGCTTCTCTACAAAATATAATGCAGGATTCCAGAGAGATTATGGTACTTCAAATGCAGGTAATCTTATAGGTACACTTACTTCTGCTGGAAGAGATGTGGAAAGGACAATATCAGGAAGATATGGTGATTCAAGTCTTTATCGTGCACTCTTTGCAGAGAGACAGCTTGTACACGCCCTATGCTTATGGGCTTTTACAGGTACATTTGATTTTGATTTCAACACGCTTATAGAAGGTGAATATGGAGACTTACCTGTTGCAAGCCAAGGACTACTTTCTCCATGTCAGCGTCGTTATATATCTTATAATAGTAATACTGGTAAGGCAACATTCAATTATTATTTTGGTGTTGGACTTGTTGCAGGTGCAGATTTGACATACAGAGTAAATCTGCAATGTTCAGATGGTTGGGATTGTGATTATGGCAATGGAAATGAAAGGTGTGATTGTGCAGGAGACGCTCAGAATCAATCAATAACACTTAGTGGTGCTTCTTCATCTATGAGCAGATATGATGTGCTTGAAGAAGAATATGATGGACTTATAACAAAAGATTATAGATTTGATAAAGTTATACTTGAATATACTTACAGGGATAAGGATAACGATCAAGTTAAAAGACAAGTATCTTGTGATATTAGTGGTGTTGGCGGAACTGCTCCTGGCTTCTGTCAATTCGATGTTGGTCAAGGAATTTATACCTGTTCTGTTGATATCGGCAGTTCAAGCTACGCGCAGTTGCTTAGTGTGGATGATCCTAAGTCTACTTCTGGATGGGGAGTAGGAGATACAGTATACATCAATACTATGGTTATGCAAAATATTCCAGACACTACAACTTGTTATTCTGCAGAATCCTGTGAGCATACACTTTGGCTTGGAATAGATCTTACAGATCACAATGGTGTCAAGAAGATGGATTCTACTCAGTCAGGATATTATAGGGCTCTCCTTATTGATGGTTCAGTAACTTACGGTATGGGTGGATATTCAATACAAGCTGAAGATGTAGGTGGTTCTACATTTGCTTCTTATCAATGTGTGGCTGACCCTACAACATCATTTGTTGGTACTTGTAGCGGTTCAATGCCTTCACAGACCAGCACTATTGCACTTGCTTGGGCTGGAGGAAGTGCAAATACTGTAACTACAACAACAACTGGCGGGGATCTTTATGGCAGTGGTGGTACTTCATCTGATTGCAGTTTTGGCGGTGCTGAGACTACAACATGTTATTTTAAATATACTTCTGGTACTATCATTACAATAAGTCTTAGAAAGAAAGATGATTCTGGTCTGACAATATCAGGTGGAACTGTCACCCTTAAGGCTTCAACAACTGCATCATCTTCAACTACTTCAGCTTGTTCAGGTACAGTTAAATGGAACGGGCAGATGGTAATATATGAGAGTGAAGAAGGAAGTTCAGGATTTTATACCAGAGGCAGTAGTATATATGAATATCAAGGAGCAGAACAGACACTTCCATTCTCAATAACTGTTAATTGCGATGATGGAAGCGGAAGTACTGGAACATCTTCAAATACATTCTCTGCAGCAGTTACGGCACTTGATATGGTAATAAGCTCTTCAGAATTTGATATGTTGTCAAACCCATCACTTCTTGTACAGAAAGGTAATAGTGTCAAGTTTGAGATGGAAACAAACCAGGATATGAATAGTGCATATATGACAATTACTGACGCCTCTACAAGTGATGTTGAGCTTTCTAGAAGGTCTATGACCAAAGATGGCACACATAGGAAGTTTACAAGCTCTTCTAATTGGGTGCCAGCAGATGCTGGAAGCTATAATGTTAAATTTGAAGTTGTTGGAAGTTCATGGCAAGATTCTAATACATATACAGTACTAGTGCAAGATACTACATAAAGAGTATGTATTTGTATCATTTAGAAAAAGATTATAAATGAATGTTTTTTCTCTTATCTTATAACTGGGAATAAGATTATTAATGCAAATAGAATTTAAGGCAAATAAAATGGATAAAAAGAAAGTAAATAAGAAAGTAAATAAGAAAATAAATAAGAAAGTAAATAAGAAAATAAATAGGAAAGTAAATAAGAAATGTAAACCAAAACTGCTTGCACCTGCTGGTAATTTCATAGCTTTGCGAGCAGCACTTGATGCTGGTGCAGATGAAATTTATTTTGGTGTAAAAGGCTTTAATATGCGTGCAGGAGCACAAAATTTTACAGTTAGTGATATGAAAAAAGTAGTAGGATTATGTCATGATAGGGGTGCAAAGGCTTATCTTGCATTGAATATCATATTATATGAGTCAGAGATGAAGAAAGCTGACAAGGTTATTGACTTTGCTAAGAAAGCAGGTGTTGACGCAATAATTGCATGGGATATGTCTGTAATAGAAAAAGCACGTAGTAAAGGAATAGATGTACATCTGTCTACACAAGCTTCAATCAGTAATTATGAAGCACTAGAATCTTATAAAAAAAGAGCACCTAAACTTAAAAGAGTTATATTGGCAAGAGAATGCTTGCTTGATGATATAAAAAAGATTATTGCGAAAATCAAAAAGAATAAGTTAGATATTGAAATAGAAACATTTGTACATGGGGCAATGTGCGTGTCTGTATCTGGAAGATGTTTTCTTAGCCAGGAAATGTTCTGCAAAAGTGCAAATAGAGGGGAGTGCCTTCAACCATGCAGGAGAAATTATAAGACATATGTATTAAAAGATCCTGAAGAAGGTCATGAATTACTTATGGGTGAGGATTATGTCATGAGTCCAAAGGATTTATGCACACTACCTTTTATTGAGAAATTGATAGATTCTGGTATATCTTGTCTTAAGATAGAAGGCAGAAACAGAAATCCAGAATATGTCGCAGTTGTCGTCTCATGTTATAGGACTATTATTGATTATTATTGGGATTATAAAGCTAGGATAAAGAAAAATGGATCTGAGAGAAAACAGTATGAAGTCTTGAAAAGAGGTCTTGTGCAGAAACTGAAGTCAGTATATCACAGGGGCTTCTCATCTGGTTTTTTTATGGGAAAGCCAATCAAAGAATGGAGCCAGATATATGGCAGTAAAGCTACTGAGTATAAACAATATGTAGGAAAAGTTGTGAATTATTATTCTAAAATTGGTGTGGCTGAGATAAAAGCAGAGTCATACCCTGCAAACTTAGGTGATAAGATCATATTTTTAGGTCCTACTACAGGTGTTGTAACACAAAAACTTAATGAGATTATGGACTCACGTGGTTCTCTTAAGGCTGTAAAGAAAGGAATGACTGTTACAATAAAGACAGTCGGGAAAGTTAGGAAGAATGATCTGATGTATAAAGTTGTTAATCGTAAGTGATTTTTATGGTTGCGGATGATGTTAAATTATTGCGTGGTAAGATAGTTTCTCTTAAAGATGAATTATGCAGTATGGATCCTTTCTGGAATAAATGTTTTCCCTGCAGGAATAATGGGAGATGTTGTGTTAAATCTGATGTTGATGTAACTGATGATGAATGGGATGAGATAGTTGATTTTTTGAAGGATAAGCCAAAAATAATTGAATATGGTAAGGTTAGACTCAAGCTTGGAAAACCATGTTTGTTCTATTGTTCTGAGGCAAGCAAATGTTTGATACATGAAGTTAGGCCAATTATGTGCAGGTACGCTCCTTTCCATATTGTGGAGAAAGATGGAACATATTTCTATAATTTAGTTGATGAGCATTGCTTAAACATAAAATCAGATAGCATGTCCTCTCTTGTTAAGACTTCGAATTCTTTAATTGCTGATATTGATGGTTCAAAGCGTATAATAATCGATGAAGTTCCTGAGATGAAAGAATATAAGAAAAATAAGATTGATTTCTTGTCGACAAAGTTTCATAATAGTTTTGTCAAAGAAGATAATGGGTGATTTTGGATGATGGATTTTTTGGATGATGAATTTATTTGGAGTAGTCCATTTAATTAAGGTTTGTTAGCATCATATAATCTTGTAATTGAGTCTACAATATGTTTTTTTAGTTCAGGATTTAGTTTAGTACTATTCCATCTGCTTATTGCAGATCTTTTGTTTACTCTTATTCCTGTTTCCCTATTTCTTCTGAGTCGTTCTTCTTTTGTTCCTTTTAATATTTTAGGGTCTGGTTTGGCATATATTGCTTCTATCTTTGTTCTTTCATCGTATATTGCATGTTCTATCAATGATTCTCTTATTTCTTTTTCTGATTCTCTTAATGATTCTCCTAATGATTGTACTCTTGGTGCATTAGCATATGTACTATTCTCAAAACTTTTTTCATATATGCTTAGTGTTTTACAAATCCCATAGTACGCTCTTAACATCTCTGTACTTGTTGTTGGGTTTCTGAATCTTGTTTCTTTTCTTTGTTCACGCTGTCTTTCTTCTTTTGCTGCTTTAATCATTCTTGGAACATAAAAATCATATTCTTTTTGGATTACTCCTATTGCTCCATCTATCTCTTTTTTGTATATTAATTCACCAATCTTATTAACTTTTTTTTCGAGATCAAGCACTTCTTTGCTGGTCATGTGATATCCTGGTCTAGGCTTGTTTATTATCTCTTCAAAAGCTGGTGAATAATGTTGTTCATCAGTGTTATTAGTGTTTGAGATTGAAGTGCATGTAGCTATCCCATAGAATACAGTTGATGCAATTATTTTTGTTAGTTTCATTGTTGTCTTTATTTATTTTATTGATGTTATCTTTATCTTTTAGTCTTTGAAACCATATTTCTTTCTTAAATTTATTGCCCATATTCTTTCACGATAATTGCTTTTGTTATTTTCGAATTGTTTTAAGTAAGGCCAAGCTTCTTTCTCTCTTCCTAATCTATATAATGCTTCTCCAATATATCCTGTTGGATTATATCTTCCACTGCCATGTATTTTTGCAGCTTCTTCAAAACCTTTTGCAGCTTCAAGCATATCTTCCCATCTTTTTGCATCTCTGCATGTTAATATATAATTGTAATGTCCTATTGCATAGTGAGGTGCAAGTTTTACAGCTTTCTTGTAATGTGTTATGGCTTTTACTGGATTTGATTCTCTTAATGATGTTGCCATTCGCATATGTCCATCAGCAGTGGGACAATTGTCTAACCATTTTTCCTGAAGAGTCATAATCTCTCTTGTGACTCTCTTTCCAGATCTATCAAATAATAATCCTCTTAAGAAATTATATGCGCAGTCTAGTTTTGGGTCGAGTTCTATTGCTTTGTATACTTCTTGTATAGCCTCATCTATCTGTTGTTTTGTAGCATGAGTTGGTCTTCCCCATGCAAGTGCATATCCTAGATTATGATGATATAATCCTATATTAGGGGATTCTTTTATTGCTTGTCTGAAATTAATAATAGCATTATTTTTATCTCTTAGTCGAAGATATGTATTGCCTAATCTGTTCATATGGTCATCATTAAATGGATTGAAGTCTAATGATTGTTCAAATTTATTTTTTGCTCCTGTGAAATCTTCTTTTGAGAATAATTCTTCTGCTTGTTGTTCAAGAGTATTTATTATGTCCCTTTTTAGTCTTTCTATATCCTGTATTAAAGTTTTTGCTGGTCCTGTTTTTAGTCTTCTTGCTTTACTTTCTAATTGGATTATTTTATCGCTTAGTCTATCATATCTGTGACTTTCTGCATCTTTTCTTAGTCTTGTAAGTTGTTTGTAATATCCTTCAACAGCATATCTTGGTTCAATTTCCTCTGTTCTGAACTCTTCAATATCTCTTTCTAAATCTAGGACTTTTTGGCTTATGTCTCCTTGTGTAGGTTCTTGAGCTAATGCTGAAGAAGCAATAATAGATGTTCCTAACAGTAAAATCAGTCCTTTTTTCATGTAGAGAAGAATGCTTTTGTCTTTATAAATATACTACTAGATTATTACTACATTTTAGCATTTTTAGAGAGATTATATGAGTATTTTAGGCTCAGTGGTACTCTCTATAATGGAGTCTCCAATTCCTCTACCAACACTATAGTATTTCTTTGATTGAGAGCTTGTCAGAAGGCTCCAGAATGATACTTTTTTCTTGTATTCTATAATATCTGCAGTTATGTTGAGATTATCTTCTATATAAGCAACTGCTTCTTTTTTACCACCTATCTCATCTATTAGATTTAATTCTAAACCTTGTACTCCAGTATATACCATACCATGTGCAAGTTCTTTTACTTCTTTTTCTGACATATCTCTAAATTTTGCAACATCGCTTATGAATATTTCATATACAATATCAACTTCTTTTTGGAAGAAGTCTTTTGCATCTTCACTAGGTTCTACAAATGGTGATCCAAAGTCTTTGTATTTTCCACCAACAAATCTTTGATATGTAACATTATGTTCTTCAAGAAGTCCTGAAAAATCAAGATATGATCCTACAACTCCTATTGAACCAACAAATGATAATCTATTTGCAATGATATGGTCTGTTGACGCAGCTATCCAGTAAGCAGCAGACGCGCCTATTTCTCTTACATATGAAACAGTAGTTTTGTTGAGATTGCGAATTGCACTTGCTATTTCATCAGCAGCGACACCACTTCCTCCAGGCGAATTTATTTCAAATATAACTGCTTTAATGGTATTATCTTCTTTTATCTTATCAAGTCTTTCAACGACTGCAGTTGAGGATGTATCCTGGCTGTTGCCAAACATATCTGTGCCTGCTTCAGTAGCTATAATTCCATTGATTCTTATTAGTGCAACATTGCCGTATTCATTGTCAGCTTCAAGTCCTTCACTACTGCTTGAGCCTATTCCAAATACTAAACCTAATATTCCCGCAATTATTAATGATATAAAGAATAGTAATCCTATTGTTATTATTATGAATAACCATTTGAGTCCGCTACCTTTTTTTTCATTTGCCATATGAATACACCTTCTTATTTAGTTTAATTTAAATTGAGTATTTAATTGAGCAAGAGTTATAATATTATCAGATTCTTGTGATAATAACTGTTCTTGTCTTGCTCCATTTTTCAAAAAGCCTAAGCTTTTCTTTGTTGAATAGTGCATAGATTATGTCTATTATGAATACTATATCTAAGACTAAGCTTATGGATCTGAGTAATGCTTTTCCTAATGGTAATGGTTCAATCTTAGGTTTTTTTCATCTTTTACAACAATTATTCTCATAATATTCTTTCCAAGACTTTGATTGAACTTTGATTCAAGGATAGTGAAATAAATGACAGTAATAATTGCCATAAATATTGATATCAATAAGAATTTTGATATGAACCCATCAGGCATGATTGATGTATACATATTAAATCCTAATGGAACATTGTAGAAGTTTGATAATTTGTTAAGTACTCTGCCAAAAGGCCATAAAATAAAACTGACAATAAGCATATCTATCAAGAATGCTATTATCCTCCTTGAGACAGGAGCTGCTATGATTATAGTCTTTCTCTTTATTCCGAGGTTCATATGCAGTTTCAGAGCATAATTCTTTATAAAGTTTCTGTCTAACTTAGAGATAATATTCTTATCTATAGTCTGTTATCATAATTACTGGTATTTCTTATGTTTATTATTATTATTATTATTATTATTATTATTATTGTATTGTTATTATTATTGTTATTATTAGTTATAATTTTAGAAATTATAATTGCAATATTTTAGCTGCATTGCTATAATATACATCTTCTTTGTCTTTTTCTGAAAAGTTTCTCATAGCTCTTTCTATAAAGAACATTGAATCTTCATATGTCTGTACAGGGAAGTCAGTTCCAAACATGACTTTTTTTGGACCACATTCATATAATACTCTTGTTATAGCTTCAACTATTGCAGGTATCTGATCTCTATCACGTTTAGAGTCTATCATGCCACTCATATCTGTATATATATTATTGTTCCTTTTCATTACTTCTATAAGGCCATTATAATCTGGTTTTGCCATATGGCTTAGGATGATGTTTATGTTTGGATTTGCTCTTGCTACCGGTTCTATGTCACTTGCTTTTGCTATTACTGTCACTGCTTCTCTGCCAAGCTTTCTCATTGTTGAGAAAGAATAGCCTGCATGAAACATTATAGGTAATGAGTATTTTGATGCTACATCTGCTACTTTCTTGAAGTTATCTGATTTTAGGTCAACATTCTGATAGCTGGTGTAAATCTTTATGCCTTTGATGTTTCCTTCATATGCAAGCTCTTCTAATTCATTTAAGCCTTGATAAAAATAAAATTCAAAGTCAAGACTACCAAACATGCAAAATCCATCCATACCTTCTTTCTTGGCTTTTTTTATCCAATGCAACATCCTGTAATTAGATATGCCTGAAGTTTTATGGGGGAAATATGTGGCTAATAATACAGTCTTCTCTATATCATAGCCCCACATTTTCCTTGCAATCACATCAAGTGTCGCTCCTTCTGCTACATCCTCAAGCTTCCTGTTCGTAGTATGGCAGTGGATATCTATCTTTTTCATTCTAGTCAACTCATATAGTGAGATTAAAGTCTTTGTTCTATTATGTCCATCAATGAGACAGCTGTGTCACGTTTTGAATATGTTGATTTTATTACTCCACTACTGTCGACGATTATTGATGTGTGGCTATCCGGAGTCATATCTTCTCCCCTATTTGCTACAATAAGCTGATAGCTTTGTGCTCTACCTATTGCAATCTCTTCAAGTTGTTCTGGTGTTAAGTTGTCTTCATACTTGAAGGTAGTCATGAACATATCAGGTTTGCATTTTCTTACTTCTTCTATCACTTTTGCAGTCTCCTTTAAAGGGATATTTTTCATTCCTCCTTTTGATCTTATTTTTCCTTTTTTGACTGTTTTTGGTATATAATCATTAACAGCTGCAGAGAAGATTCCACAGTCATAATGATTGTTTTCTACATAGTCCATGACAGTTGCATAATAGTCATCAAAAGTCCTTATTTTTGTTGTTGGAATATATGAGGGTGAAGGAATTCCTCCAGGACCAAGTATCAGCTTGACTTCTGCACCACGCATGTATGCTTCATCAGCTATCGCTATGCCTGATCTTCCTCTGAAGATGTTGATGATCCATCTTACATGATCTATCTGTCCTGCTGTTGGTCCTGCAGTTATGAGGAATTCCTTGCCTTTGACAGGGCTGTCGCTGACTGCTCGTATTGTGTCCACTACAATGCTGTGTGAACTAGGAAGGCTTGCTTTTCCGTCACCCTTATCAGCAGGCTTGATTACTTTTACACCCTTTGATGTAAGTTTCTCTAAGTTTTCCATGTAGATGGAGTTTTGCATTGTTCCATGCATTGTGGGTGCAATTAAGATAGATGCATCTCCACTTTCCATTCTTCCTATAGCTGATGCAAGTGTAGAAGTCACTGCATTGTCTGCAATACCATTTGCAAATTTACCAATTGTGTTGTAGGTTGCAGGTGCAATTATGTATGCATCATGCTCAGTAAGGTGTTCTACATTCGGTCCAAGCTCATGAATAGGTTTATTCAAACTGGCCCATTCAATAGCTTCAATGTCTGCTTTTGAATATGCAGTGTTAGTCATATAGACATTGACATTTACTCCTTCTTCTCCACCATACTGTCTAATATGGCGGATAAGTGAGGGTATCTTGTATCTTGCAATGCCATTACTTACTAATATTGCAATGTTCTTGTTCTCTAAATGTTTTCCTAATACTTTTACAGCCCTGTCGTCCATTTTTGTTCACCTTTGTATAGTTTACCCTATTTTTGGGTTTTGTTATGTATTAGTTATAGAGAACCAGGTAGAAATATTAAAACTAATTTAGTGAATTCTAAGATAAAAGGGAAAAATATATATAGCAAATTACGTTTTATTCTTAATCATGGTTAAACTTGACGTGAAAGACAAAAAGATACTATATGAGCTTGATTGTGATAGTCGACAGCCTTTTAGCAGTATAGCTAAGAAAGTAGGGCTTAGTAAGGATTCTGTGATATATAGGGTGAAAAAGCTCAGATCAGATGGAATCATTAAGCAGTTTCATACAGTTATAGACAGCAGTAAACTTGGTTTTAAATCATTTAGGTTGTATCTTAAGCTTCAAAATACAACTCCTAAGAAAGAGAATGATATAATCAAGTTTCTTAAGTCACAGAAGATAGTAGTTTGGTTTGTCTCTATTGATGGAGAATTTGATCTTGGTGTGTGGATACTTGTAAAGTCAATCAATGATATGAATAAGCTTTGGAAAGAGCTTCTTGAGAAATATGTCAATTATATAGATGAAAAATGGCTTACTATCCCTACAAAGATACATTATTTTCCTAGGTGTTACTTGCTTGATATAAAACAAAATGATGATTATTGTGATTTTATAACAGAATCACGACCAGTGGAGCTTGACAGAAAAGATGTGCAGATTGTGAAACTACTTGCACCAAACGCACGGATGTCTGCGCTTCATATAGCAAAGAAACTAGATATCACTCCAAAGACTGTAATTGCAAGAATCAGAAAACTCGAGGAAATGAAAGTCATAACTGGGTATAAGACTAGATTTGATCTTGAAAAGATAGGGTATAAGTACTTTAAATTACAACTTGATTTGCATAATGTCACAAAAGAAAAGAAAAGAAAACTTCGTCAGTATATAAAGCAACATCCAAATATCATCTTTGATGAGGAGATACTTGGTGGGAATGATATAGATATAGAAATGCAAGTGAAAGGTTTTATAGAGTATAAGAGAATCTTGGAGGATATGAAAAGTCGTTTCTCAGATATAATAAAAGATCATAGACGAATGGTATTCTTTAAAGAGCATAAGAGCCAGTTCTTCCCTATAAAAGGATGATAAGAATTAACAATAGGCTTATTTAGAGCTGTTAAGTGTTTTAGATATATAATTCTTTTTTAACTGTTTAAAATATGTTTTAAGACTTATGGGAAGCTTTTATATATTAGAAGTTTTTCTTAATTCTTGTATTTTTATAATATGATTATAATTAAGAAGGAGGGTTTTAAAATGGCTGAAATTGAATTGAATGCTGATAATTTTGAGTCGACAATAAGTGATACGATTCCTGTAATAGTTGATTTTTGGGCAAGCTGGTGTGGACCATGTCAGATGCTTGCACCTATCTTTGAAGAACTTAGCGGTGAGTATACTGATGATAAGCTTAAGTTTGCGAAAGCATCTACAGAAGATGAAGGAGTGCAGGCTTTTGCAAGTAAATATGGTGTTACTGGAATACCATGTTTGATAATCTTCAAAGAAGGCAAAGAAGTTGATAGGATTGTTGGTTTTTCACCAAAAGATGCATTGAAAGCAAAGATTGACTCTGTACTTGAGAAAGTTTAAGAGAAGATTTGATTATTTTTTATTTAATTAGTTTTTTTATTATTTTATTTCTTTAATTATTATTATTAGATTACTTCTTTAATATATACTACGGTCCTTTTCTACTGGTGTAGTTAGTCTGCTCTTTTGATTTCGTAAAGTTAACTTTACCAAAAGAGCAGGGAAAGAGACCAAGGTAGTATATATTTATATCTTATCACTGTCGTTTGCAAAAGCAAATGCTCCAACTGCTAGAAGTACACCTGCGACTATGTAAATGCCATAGAGTATTACATCTGGGATTGCTGGGAGAGTGAAGTCTATTGCTCCCATACTATAAAGTGCAGGTATTGTTGTCATTGTTATAAGGAGGATTCCCAGGCTAATCGAACTCCATTTGAAAAATGGGCTTTCTTCTCTTACTCCTTCTACAATCAGTTCTCTTCCGCATAGGATGACCATAACCAATATAAAATATTCAAATAGTGGAAATTCCAATGGGTTGAATGATATCCTTCCGAATGAATGTAATATTGGAAGTACACCTAGTGAGACTAGAAGCAATCCATTGACTATGTATTTCCATAGTTTAGGAAGCATTAGCGTACCTATAAATAGTATTACAAGAATTATTGCAGTTGTATTCTGCATTATTGTGTCTGATATCAAATTATCAAGATATTTAGGTTTATTTTTTATAAATTTATTCCTTTTATTGAGGCTATCTGTTGTATCATATTGTATCTTTGTGCTTCTCTACATACATGATGGTAATGATCTTCGAATCTTGTACCAAGCCCTTCTATCAACTCTTCATAGACATCACAACTGTCTCTAAGAAATCTTATATCATCATCTGTCTTTATGATATATGCTTTTATGTCAACTCCTACTTCTAGTGCTGATTTTGTCCTATGATGGCCATTATAATTTATGAAATTTCCAAAATATTTCATATTGTGTGGGGCTTCAATCAATGGCACATTAGGTATAACATCATATAGATTTAATCTGTAAAGCATTCTCCAATGCAGAGTAGAATCAGCTGGGTGCATAGGTATTGCTAACTTTGGATTAACTATCATTACTTCGGGTTCATACATTATTAAGTCACTTCAGAAGTTGTTTTTTGTGATTTGTTTTTAAAGCTTATGGGTGATTTAGTTTTGTTATTGAATATTTTTGTAATTATAGAATTCTATTAGATCTTTTTGTATATTGCCATGCCTGCTTGATAGTCTAGCTTTGTTACATTGCTGGGAAGAGTGTAACTGTCTTCTCTTGTTTCTACAAACACAAGCATCGAGTTGTCTTTTGCATATTCTGCAAAGAAATTTAGTATATTTTGTCTTCTCTCAACCTGATAATGATAGAATAAGTCTACTTTTTTCAGGACTTCTGATGTGATTTTCTTAGGAGCTTTCTTTTCTAGTATTTTGAGGTTTTTTCTGAAGTCATCTTCTCCTTCTTTCTCTTTTTTTTCTATCTTGAAACCTTTTGGGAAAAAACTGGAGTGAATTATTTTTATATTGTCTTTTTTTATGTAATCTGCATCACTTGCAGTCTTAATATTTTCTAAAGAAGCTTTATAGCATTCTTCTGAGAACTCGATGCCTATTCCTTTCCAACCATGATGCACGGCATAGATTGTCATGTTTCCTATTCCTGAGCCAAGATCAAGAAAAGTCGGTTTTTCTGGAAATAATTGTTTTTGTTCAAATATGAATCTCATCAATGCAGTATGAGTGAATAAGGATGTAGAATGCATTGTGCCAAATTGACCTAATGGATTTCCTCTTTTGTCATAAAGGCAGGACTCAAATGGTTTTGCTCTGCAGACTTCTCTTTTTAATTGCTTGTATCTCTTATCTTCTAGCCATGTATTTATTTTGATTTTCTTTATTCTGGTCTTGTTTATTCTTTCTGGTATTATTTTTTCTGGCATGATTTGTTATTTGTGGGATTTCATATAAACTTTTCGGGCATAAAGCTTTTATATCTGTGGAGTTTCTTTTTCTTTGATATAATATGGAATGTAAAAAAGATAACAATAAAGAGCGATGCAATTGTAGTTATGAACCTTGCAGTAGAAAAGGAGTCTGTTGTGATTGTCTCAGTTTTCATCTGTCTTCAAGAGAACTGCCTGCTTGTTGTTTTCCTGATGATGTGGAAAAGACATTTGACAGGAGTTTTGAGAAGTTTGCAGAACTTATAAGTGATGGCAAGATTTAGATAGAATTCAGAGATAGGATTCAGATAGAATTCAGATAGGGTAGATTAAGAATTATCGTGAATCTTACGAGTTAGTCTGTTTTTGTTGGATTATGTATTTTATTCTATAATAATACTTATAAAACAGTTGTGAAGGTAAGGGATTATGCTACAAGAGCTTATTTTTGGCATCATAGGTGGTCTAGGTTTATTTATATTCGGCATCAAGATTATGAGTGATGGTCTTCAGAAGGCTGCAGGAGATAAGGTAAGGGATATAATTGGATATCTGACCAATAATCGGTTCAAAGGGATGTTTCTTGGTGCACTTGTAACTTCTATTATACAAAGCAGTTCTGCCACGACAGTAATGGTTGTGGGATTTGTCAATGCTGGACTTATGACTTTACTTCAAGCTGTACCTATAATACTGGGCGCAAACATTGGGACGACGATTACGGCGCAGCTTGTTGCTTTTAAGCTTACAGATTATGCTCTTCCAATAATTGCTCTTGGCGCTTTTATGTATATATTCTGTAAAAAGAAACGAAATAAACAGATTGGAGAGGCGATACTTGGTTTTGGTATATTGTTCTTGGGACTCAGCATAATGGGTGGCACTGTAAAAACTCTTGGTTCAGGTTCTACAATCCATCAGATATTTGCATCATTTAGTCATAATCCTTTACTTGCAGTGCTTGCAGGACTCATTGCAACTGCAGTTGTACAGTCAAGTTCAGTCACTACAGGTATTATAGTCTTACTTGCAGGCATGGGCCTTATTGATATTAACGGTGCACTTCCTTTGTTATTCGGCACCAATATTGGAACTTGTGTCACAGCAATACTTGCAAGCATTAAGACAAATATTACTGCAAGAAGAGCGGCAGTTGCACATGTATTGTTCAATGTAATAGGTTCTGTTCTTGCACTTCTTATGCTCCCTATATATCTAAAGATAGTAACAATGGTGCCAGGAGGCGTAGAAAGACAGGTTGCTAATGCACATACATTATTTAATGTGTTTAATTCTTTGGTATTTATTGGTTTTGTACCTTTATATGTTAAGTTGATTAAAGAGATAGTTCCAGGAGAAGAAGTTATAATTGAGTCTGGTCCGAAATATCTTGATAAAAATCTTTTGAATACTCCAGCAATAGCAATAGACGCGTCAAGAAAGGAAATAATAAGGACGCTTGAATTTGCTAAAGAGATGGTCAATACTTCTGTATCTGCTTTTCATAATGATAATAAGAAGGATGTAGATAAAGTTCTTGCCAGAGAGGATATGGTAGATGATCTTCGTGATTCAATAACTGATTATATCACATTAATAACAGAAAAAGAGATAACAGAGAAAGATGCAAAGACAGTACCTGCTTTTCTTCATCTAATAAATGATATTGAAAGGATTGGCGATCATGCTGAGAATATTGCACATCTTGCAGAAAGAAAGATAGATGAAGGACTTACTTTCTCAAAGGCTGCAGTTGATGAGATAAATGAGATGCATGATATTGTAAGGGGCATGATAAATGACGCTTTAAGAGCATTGCCTCTTCTTGATAAGAGTGTTGCTCAAGCCATTGCAAGAAAAGAGGTTGAATTAAATAAATCTTTTATCAGCTTTAGAGAGAATCACATAAAAAGAATGGGGCATAAGCAATGTAGTGCACTTTCTGGAGTTATATTTGTTGATTTGATAGCAAATTTTGAGAAGATAGGAGATCATGTAGCAAATATTGGTCAAGCAATAGAAGGGAAGTTTGAATGGGATTCTGATGATATATTTTAATTATATCTTTTAGTGATTTATTTTGGTGATATGTTTTAATTTATTATTTGATTTTATAGGAATGAGAAAATATTTGATAATGAACCAATCAAGAAGTCGCTGTAGAACGCAAGCATGAAATATTTCATTAATATTCCAATTGATGAATATATTATCATTTTCTTGTAAGGATATTTTATCCCTCCTAATATGAATGTTAATATCTGTACTGGAAAAGGAGTGAATAAGAATAAGACAAGGAGAATTCCTCCTGCTTTATGTACCCATTGTTCTAATGTGTAATATTTTGAGTTGCTTTCAATCTTTTTGCTTAACATGAGTCCTAAAAGATAGTTTATGGAAAAACCAAGTAGTATTGATATTAAAACTATAGGTAAGCAAAACCAAGGATTTAATTCTGAGATGAAATAAAGAAAGCTTATTTCTAGCGGAACATATATGAAAAAGAGTGAACCCATTGAGAATACTGCAAATAATCCTAGGAATGTTTTGTCGATTATATGACTTTTGAAAAAAGTGTATATTGCAAATAATATTGGTGAATTACTTATCTGATTTTCAAATAAGATCGGGAACGAGTAAGCTACTGCGCTTATCAAGATTAAGATAATGAACAATATCTTTCCAAATGATAGTATATGGTGGTCTTTCTTGTCGTATCCATGATCTTTGTTTACTAAAAATAGGATAAATACTATTATCATTGAAGTTATAAGTACAATTAAAGATAATTCTATATTGTAAAAGCTGTAATCATTAAGATATTGATTTGAGAAAAGGTATGAAAATACTATCAATAATGTACTTAATATGAAAAATTTGATTCGCATAGAGGTATTTTAAGAGAGGATTTTAAAAATATTGTGAAATATGCTCAGAAAAGTTAGATATTTGAGAAAAAGATTAATAAATGCAATGATAGAATAAAATATTAGGTGATAATAATGGTAAAAAATATTCGTGCTTCACATATACTTGTAACAAATGAGACTTTCTGTAAAGAGCTTATAGGGAAGTTGAGTAATGGTTCTAGTTTTGAAGACCTTGCTGCACAATTTTCCAAATGTCCTTCTGGAAAGAAAAAAGGTGGTGATCTTGGTTCATTTGGCAAAGGCAAAATGGTTCCACAGTTTGAGAATGCAGCGATGAAACTTAAAGTTGGGGAAACATCTGGTGTTGTTAAGACTCAATTTGGCTATCACATCATTAAGAGAACTGGTTGATTGTTTTTATCTATTGTTTCTATCATAATTCTTGAAGAAGTGGCCATTATCTAAGGAATCATGAGCTACTGTATCCATATCTTTGTCAAGTGAGCAGATGTTTGCATAAAGCTGTTGTAATTCTGGGTTATTCTCTTCTTTTATTCTGTCTCTTAATTCTTCAATTTTTTTGTTGATCTTATTTATATTATTTCCATGAGCTATTAGGCTGTCGGCGACCCCTTTGCCTGGTAGTTTTCTGTATTCTTTGATCTCTTCATAATCTGCTTTGAGTTCTAGATAAGTAGTATGATACCCTTCAATTCTTCTTTGTTTTAGATGGTCTTTAATATCTGGTATTTTGTAATAAGTAAATCCTGCTAATGTGATTATTCCAATTGTAGTTGCTAAAAGAGGAATTCTCTTTTTTTTAATATGGGAGGTTGTTTCTCTTATCTTTCTTTTGAATGTATCAAAATATGTGATATCTCTAGCCATTATTTCATCAAAGTCTGAAGTATCAAAATCTTCTTGATCTGATTTTTCGTTAGTTGCTTTTTTAGATACTTCTTCTAATTCTGTTGGTTCATCTTCTGTTATTTCACTGAGTCTTTTTTCTAAGTCTTCGTTATTTGTCATTTTAACTAACCTAATACAAGATGCATAACTGCTGCTCTCCTTATCCATCCTTCAAATCTTTTTGCTACCTTTGGTTTATTGTGTTCAGTATGCATCTTAATATAACCAAAATTTGATAATTGACTGCCTGCATGCCCTCCTTGCATTGAGAAAAGGCCTTTTACATTTCTTGCAGCGCTCCTATAGCACTCTTCAGCTTTTTTAAGATTATCTCTCATTACATAAATATCGCCTAGATATTCATGAGGCATAACAACTGCCTGGTCAACCTCTATCGCTTTTTTGAAGTATTTTTCAGCTTCTGAATAGTCTTTAGTGTCTATACAACGTATCTTGCCCATGCCTGCATAACCTAATGGTGATTTTGGAGCAACTTTTATGCATCTCCTGAACAATGCTTCTGCTTTTTTTCTCGAGGATTTATCTATCATATCGATTCCTTCTTCTTTCAATTGCTTATAGACCCTTTCTTTCATCTTATCAGCACCGACAGAGCCAGGGAAAGGAAAACTGATTGTTAGCTCTTCCATTCCTAAATGATACAATGCATCAATATTCTCTGACCATAGTTCGAGTGCTTCAGAATAATATTTGACCCTTTTATTCTTGGTCCATGCTTTCATGCCTTTTGTTGATAGTTCTTTTGATCTTGCTATATCTCTTTCAAGAGTCTTTTCTCTTTTTAATTCTTCAGGATCCTCTTCTGTTATTTCGCTGAGTCTTTTCTCTAAGTCTTCTGTCATTTTCATCTATCGAAAATTCTTGCAAATATATTCTGTGGTCTTCTGCTGTTGTTTCTTTTTGCTTTTGGTGGGGTGTATCCTCCACTTATAGGTTTCCTTGGCTCTCTCATCTCTTTCTGAGCAAGCTTGTATTCTTTTCTCAATCCCTGATCATCCTGCATGTACTGGTAACATCTTCTGCAGATGCTGTATGCATCGTATGGTCGCCTAAGATGCCTGAGCAATGTTGATAAATTTATTACTGCCTGTTCACTGTCATCGGAAAGAGCATATGCAGCAGTCTTCTCTTCATCAGCTTTCTTCTTGTCTTTCTTTTGCTTGTAACATTCACCTAGAAAATAATGGGCTGCACCGTTATCATGATGTGTCTTGAGAAACTTGTTTAATTCCCCTATCTTTGCTTCATACTTTCTTCTTGGAGCTACTAAAAATTTTTCATATAACCATTTAACTTTTGCTTTATCTAGTTCAGGTCCGCCAATATTTTCTAGTCCACTTGTTAGGTCTGATAATCTTGCTTCTAAGTCTTCTGTCATTTTAATTTATTCATTGTGTTGGTTTGTCCCTATAATGAGGATTATTATCAGTTTCCTCTAGTCTTTTTACTATTTCATTTGCAGCTTTACAATCTGTTTCATAAAGGCCATCTTTGATATCATCTTCTAACCAGGCTAAGATATCTTTAGCAAGTTGACAATCTTCGTCAAATCCAAGGGCAATATTACATTCTTGTTCGATTAAATCTTTATCCATCATATAATATGCTGATCTTGCTTTTAGCGCATGGGCATATGCATTAGTATAATCTAGTTCTATAGCATTATCATATTCTTTAATGGCTTTTCTAAACTCATCTTTTTCATAAAGTGCATTTCCTTTTTCTAGATAAAATGGGATAGTATTTTCTTCAGGTTCTTCTTCTGTTATATCACTGAGTCTTTTTTCTAAGTCTTCTGTCATTCTTATCTTAGCCTCTATTTATCTCGACCATTCGTATTCTTCCAGATCTTCTGAACTTGTTGAATTCATAGTTGTTTCCTTTGATCTTTACATTCATGCCTTTGCTGCTATTTATTGTCATGGGCTTGTATGATCTTTGCCCAGTATAGAATTCTCCGTCTTGTACAAAAGTAGATATTACATATTTACTCTGATCTTTGTCATATTCCATCACAATGCAATTATCTGTATCTAAGTATGTGCCTGCTAGGATGTTAATCATTTTTTTAGAAGGACTATTAAAACCACCTTCAGTGATGATACTATGTTTTTTCTGGAGACTTCTTAATGCAGCCATGGTATTTCTTCCTGCCCATGAATCAAGAGCGCCTACTTCTTTATATCCATATGAATAGAGAAATGTCTGAAGTTTTAATGCTTCATGACCTCTTGAATTGAATCCAATTGTTGCATTTCTTCTGAAATAATCGTCATGTATAACTGTTTGGCTTCTATCATCGCCTTGATTTGTTGGAATATATATTCTATTTCCTTCTTTTACTATGAAACCATTTCCATGGATATATGTCCTATCATTAGCATGATATGCATAATTGCCTACGCCTGCTAATTTTGGTTTACTGATATTTACTTTAGAGCTTATGGCTTTGACTTCCAGTTTGCTCCCAGGTATTCTTTTAAATTGTCCTAATTGGGATATTGAACTTATATTTGGTATTTGCGAGTAAGCAACTAAGTTTGAGTCCTGCATCATTGTATTTCTTTCTTCTGCATTATCTCTGAAATATTCTTTTTCTTTACCTACCGCAATGAAAGGAAGTCGTGGATCTGGTTCATCCATTCTCATGCTTCTGTATTTGCCAATGCCTAACGTTGCAAGAAGTCCTAGACTGATTATGATTGCGATATTACTTCTTAAATTGGTTTTCTTATGATTAGATATTTGTTCTGCAACTACTGATTCGTTGTCTTCTTCAGTTATGTTTCCAAGCATTGCTTCTAAATCTTCATCTTTCATCGATTTTGTCTCCTTTTGTATTCTTCTCCTCTTTTTGTGGCTTCGTATAAATTCTTATCAATTCCTTTTAGATTGCCTGTTCTCCAAGCTTCTTGTCTTCTTCTTTTTTCTTCTTCTTGCTTTTTTCTATTTGCAGCTTCCCTTTTTTCTTGTCTTTCTTTAATATATCTTGTCTTCTCAGCTAATTCTTGAGGACTACTATATGTGATAATACTGTAACCACTTGAATGGTGGATAGTTTTCTTACGTGGTGGATTGTAATATGATGAACTTGATGAGGATCTGTTTGAACTGCTTGATGATGATCTTCCTTTATCACTGCATCCCTGGCAACCAGCATAGCTTAGAAGTGATACAAGACCAACTCCTATTGCTGTATAAACAAGATTTCTTATAGTATGATTTGGCTGATTTGATGAAGTTGGTTTAGGTTTTGGGGTAACAATTGGCTTTGGTTTAGGCTTTGGTTCATACTTGCCGAGTTTCTTCTGTAATCTTGCATTCTCTCTTCTTAACTTTTCTACTTCATCTTGTTGTGCAGCAGGAGTACTAGGTTCATCTTGCGTTATTTCTCCAAGTCTTTGTTCTAAGTCTTCTTCCATTCTATTTTTCCTCGACTTTCTCAAGTTTTACAGTTGCAAGGTTATCTTTAGCCAGCTTTATAGTTGCTCTATATTTGTCTCCATCTCTTGTAGTATATCTTTGATTCATACCATACATATTCTTGAATAATGGGCTGTCATAATGTGGGTTTGGCACTGTCTCTCTCATCTTGGCTTCTACACTGAAAGTATTTTTATCTGTCCATTTAATGCTATAAATCGAAGTACCTTTTGTATCTTTACAAAGGCAATCTGTTTTTTCTTCATATTCTCTTGGTAAATTAAGAGAAATTGGAACTAATCTTGTTCCGTCTAAATTTACAACATATAAATCATTGACACGTTCTAGGCTGAATAATCCTGCTAAATTTCTCATTGACGCGTCTTGATCTGAAATGACTTCAAATGCAAGTCTTTTTCTATCAGGAGAAAGTGATGCATATATTGGTTTTTCTTTGAATTTCTCAGTTTTCATTAGATTAAGTCTTTGGAAGTATTGATGTTCATATAATTGAGTTCTTTCTCCACCTACTTCTGCAAATAACCTGTATCTTTCTGTTGGATATCCATTGTATGATTCAAGTATTATTCTGATATCTCCTTTTTTTATTATCTCCTCTTCTTTAGTGTTCATCCTTTCCATCTGTTTTCTAAAAGCTTCATGATCAAATGTGCTGGTGCTTTTTTTAGGAGAAGATGATATTGGGAATGTGATTCCTGATAGTGATCTTGATGTGACTGTATCATCTATTGGGAATAACGGTTTTGATAAATCTGGCATCTTAAAAGTACTGTCATCTGATTTTGGCAGGAATTCTTCGTATCCTACTTGTTTTGGAGGTTCTTTTTCAGGCTCTTCACAATCTCCTATTCCTTGTGTAAGATCACTTAGCCTTTTTTCTAAATCGTCGTCTGCCATTTTTATGCCATCTGTCTTATTATCTTAATTTTACTTTTGTTCCTCTAAATGGGCACACCCTGTAGCTTTCAGTTTCTGTGAATGTACTGTCATGATTCTGTGTGCCAAAAACATCTTGTCTTAATGGTATGCCTAACACATAATGTGCACCTTTGTGCTGTTGTCTTATCTTCCAAGTTGTTGTTTGTGTATAACTAAAATTTTTTATTTTCCAGAAATATTCTCTTGCATAAGGATTAGAATCATTTTCTAGCCTTTTGCCTAAAGTTTTTATCTGTTTGCCTGCTTCAGAATAATTACCTTTATTTAGGTTAGAGATGATTGATTCACTATCTGATGAATATTTTGATTTGAAAGCAATATATGTACTGTATTCTCTGTTTGCTTTCATGAGATCATCTATGTTAAGTGTACTTGCATCAACTTCTATTTTTGATCTTATTTGCGATGCGTTTGCTCCATGGATATCAGTGACACTTCTTTGAGAGCTTGTAGAATACCTATGATATGGTGTTCCACATCCTGCTGTGAGCAGGACTGCTCCTGTTAATGCACTTGCAATTAGTATCTCGAGTTTTGTTTTCATCTTAACTCGCCTCGCAATCTACTATAAGGTATATTTTCTCCTATTTTTCTTTTTGTTCCTGTATAGGGTGTAACTAATATTTTATCGTATGTTTTTTCTAATGTTTTTTCTTTATTGACTTTTTCTACATTATCTGCCCATAAAGTTCTTGTGAGCCAAAAATTAGGATTATCTGTTTTTGGATCATAACTGTGTCCATTTACATGAGCACTCATACCTTCTCCACCTGAAAGTAAAGTAAATGGAAGTGTTATAGTATCTATTGCAAGAACAAATGGTGTTTGAAATATTAATCCTATTGTATTTTTTGATCTTGAATTTTGCCTGCCACCAGATACTGCATAACTTGTTTGTTTACTGATTTTATCATTGACTTCAAATATTATGTAACTGAAATTCTGGACTCTACTTAGATATTGTTTAGCATATTGACTTGGATCACTTCTTAATCTTCTTCCGAGATCCTTAACTAATTGATCTGCTTCTGAGAAGTCACCATTTTCTATACGGCTTTTTATCTGTCTACTATATGCTTCATATTTATTTCTGAATGTTAGATAATCAGAGAATTCTGTATTTGCAGATATGATTGAATCAATATCTTTTTTTGGTTGATTAACTGTTGCTTCAATTGAAGAAGTGTCAACGATGACCATCGGTTTTGCTTCTCTTCTAGAAACTTTGTTGTAAGTGCTATGAGTTGTTGCACAGCTACTGAATAGAAGAGGACTACATAAGAGTAATCCAGATAATACTTTTTCTAAACATTTTCCTTTCCTGGACATTTTTTACCTATCATATTTTTTCCCTGAAAGAGGACTTTTCTTGAATCTTTCCGTGTCTCTTGATAATCTTTGATTAAGTCTTTTAGCTTCTTCAAGATTTCCTCTATTAACCTCTTTTACCATATCATTGTATAATTCTCTGAATTCGCTTAATTTTTCTTCTTTTAGTCCAACTAGTGTAGAATGTGCTTTAGTTCTATATGTTGCAAGACTTTGTTTTAATGTTGCTTCTGCTCTATATCTTGGATGTTGCATAGCACTTATGAGATTATCACATTTACGTTCTATATCAAGTATATCATCAGCATCACGTCTTCTAAGTATAGTATCAAAAGATTTAATCAATGTATAGCTATCCTGTGTTATCTTTTCAATCTCAGATGCTTTTCTGTCAATACTATCCCTTTTATATCTGCTTACTTCTGAAGTTAATGATGCAAGTCCTTGGAAATTTCCTTGAGCTAATGTTTGAAGGTTACCATAAGTTGTACCTGTTTTTGCATTAAGTCTATATCTTATGTCAGCTTCATAATTAAATGTTGTTTTTCCTAGTTTACTAAGTAGTGCAGATGCTTCATCTTTAGCAGCAAGAAAATCTTCTGCTCTTACTTTTGCTTTTACTGCATTATATTCTCTTAGAAGTGCAGCAATCTTAGATATTTCTTCTTCAACAGTCTTTGTTGTTTCTTTGATTGTTGCAGAATACTCTGTTACTTGTGTAAGAATGCCTTTGCTCTCAACAAGCCCTTCTTTTGTTATTCTGTCTCTGAGTGTTTGGGCTTTTGCAAGTGCTGATGTTACTAATTTTTGTTTTTCATATGTGTTTTTGATATCATCAAATGATTGATGATAGGATGCTAATGGTTCTATGACTGTTTTCATATATCCTGTTATATCTTGTTCTAATTTGAGGACATCTGCACTTACTGCGTGTTCTTGAGTAGGCTCTCTCTTTTGATTTAGAATCTCATCTAATGTTGTAGGTAAGTCTGGTTGTGTTTTTGTTTGTGCTAATGCAGTTGAACTAAGCAAAGCTAATGATACTAGTGTTGTCTTGATTATTGGCATTTTTTTAGTTCTCATTTTCATTCATACCTTTCATTTGCTAATGTTGATCTTTTGAATGCAGTCATCTGTCTTGAAAGAGTTGCATTTATCGTTTTTGCCCTATCAAGATTACCTTTATTTGCCTCATTTGTCATATGGCTATATTGATTTTGGAAGTATTCTAGGATTTCATTTTGCAATATCTTACATTTTCCAATCATACGTGTATGATATTGTCCTATACTGGTCCTTAATTTAGGATCTTCATGTAATGTTGTTCTGTCGGCATATATTCTTGCTAGTTCTTGTTCAGCTCTTATATAAGGATCACCAAGTCCTTGTCCAGGATAACTCTTTCCTGATGCATATTTTGAAATGTCCATGCTAGATGATATAGGAGATGATTTTAATAAACGATCATATTCTTTGAATTTCTTTGTAAGATCTGTCTTGATTGTATTTCGTCTTACTATTTCTCCTCTTATATTAGAATCATAGAATGATTGAACTTGTGATCTAAACGAGGCAAGTTCTTTTGTCTTGTAGACAAAGCCCGCATTATCTATTGCCTTAAGCAGAGAAGTGCTGTCTGTATTTGCTTTGTAATATTGTCTACTTGAGACGCTTGTTCTTATTGAAGGTAATCTTTGTTTCAATTGTGCTAATGCTGTATCTTCTGCAGATATACCTCTGCTATGGAGCGATTTTGCTTCAGATATTTTTGCTGTTTTGTTTTGAAAGTCTTTTGAGCCTACAAATTTTACTAGGTCATCTATCGTTTTTTTGTTTGCCCTATGATCTGTCCTTTTTTTTACTAGTGCAATTACATAATCTACATATGTAGGAAGGAATGTTTCTTCTTCCCAATCCATCACCTGGTCTCTCATGGGGGATGCATAATCAAGATGTGATTCTTTCTCTAATTCAGCTATCAGTGTTTGTAATGTTTGGTAACTTTCTTTGTATTTTTTTGAATTAAATAGTTGTTGTATTCTTGAGAAATCTTTTTGTGCATCTCTTTTTTCTCTATCTGAGATATATCCACTCCTGTTTGACATTATCTTTGTATAATCTGCATAAGCTATGGTGTAAAAGCTTTTGATGTCAGGATCGTCTTTTCTTCTCATCTCTCCAAGGACTTTTTCGAATTTGACGCATGCTTGATCAAAGTCTGACTCTGTAATCTCTTTTTGGAATGTTCTATATGAATCCTGATAACGTGATAAGCTTCTTGATTCACAGCTTCTCATTACTGCTCCGCTTCCAATGGCCAGTAGGACAGCTGCGACTGCTCCAAGAGCTATTTTTGGATGTTTTTTAGCCTTCTCGACACTCTTTTTACTAATATGTTTAGCTGCAGAATATTCTTCAGTAGGATCTGTGACTGTAATATCTCCTATTATCTTCTCTAAATCTTCTTCTTCAGGTTTTGGTTGTTGTTGTTTTTTTGCCATCTTAATTATAAATCTCCACCAATTATACCCATTAATCCCCCAGCTAGAAAATTTGCAGTTGCTGATAAGATCGGCCATGTTCTAAAGCTTTCAGGACACTTTTTTATTGATTCATAAATACTGTATTCCAAACCTGCTATAAAAGCTCCTACAGCAATTCCCGCTGTTGCTGTTGCTCCTGCAATTTTTAGACATTGTTTTGGACTTAAGTCCTTCTCCTTAGTGAAATAGTATGATAAGCATGCAGTAGATACTCCTGCTCCAGCAGTGGTTGCTAAATATTGCGCAATTCCTTGGATCTGCTCCATGTCTCCAAAATTTTTGATTAAATCAAAATATGAATGACACACAGCATATGCTAATCCCCATCCTGCAAGTCCAGCAATACTTCTTGAATATTTTTTTGTGAAATCAGTTGTTTTCATAAGATTCATCCTATTTTTAAGTGAGCTGCTTGTTTCTTTAAGTCCCATAGATGATCTTGCTAATTTGTAAAGTTGCATAGGTCCTTTAACATCAGCTCTGTCATTTGCGACCATGTATTCTAATATTTGTTTAGGATTTACTTCTTTTGATCTTATTATGTCTTTGACTATATCGCAATACAAGAAATTATCTTTCATAACAGACTCCAGAGAGGGTCTATATCTTCTGGATTTTATGTCACTGTCTAATCTTTTTGTTTCAAGTAAATTAGCTATTTCTTTTAGATCCTTTAGGTCTTGTCTATTTATATTCTCAAATGTTGCTAATGCATATGATTGTGCTTTTTTATGTGTTTTTTCTTTAACTTTTGCTTCTTCCCCCACAACTCTGCTGATATTATTTGATGCATGGATGCCTTTTTGTGTTAAGATATTTAAGAAAAAATCATATGTTTGATCATACCTCATTGCTCTATCATAGACTTCTTTTGGTGTCCTTTTCCCTTTTTCCATATCATCTATTGCAGAGCATAACTCCCTGATAACTCTATGCTTTGGCATTAGTTTATGATATAATCCAGAAATATTTACTATTGTACTCTTTGCATTGACTTCATCATTATTTCTGCATGCTCTTATGAATCTGCCTGTGTATTTCCTTGCTAAGATATCTCCTTTCTTGTCTCCAGCTTCTAGTCTGAATATTGAGTATAGGTTTTCATATACACATAGGTTTTTGCAGAACTCATCTGTTGTTCTTTCTCCTTTTGCGAGAATTTTAAGCTTTCCTGTTATATTATGTTGTTTCTCTAATTTAGGTAACTGTTTTCTTAATATATCACTTGTAGTAACTTGTGCTAATGCATTTGCATCTATCTTTCCAACAAGAGCAGGTCTTAGATATTTAAACCTATTATTTGTTCTGCGATTAAAATCTGTAGGGAAAACTGCCATCAAGAAATTGTCTAAGTCACAGAATGTGTCTATAAATTTTCCTGCGTCTGCTTCATTCATGTTGTAAAGTTTTGCAGCAAAAGGAAGATCATCTACATCATGTTTTCCTTTCTTAACTAATTCAATTAAGACATTTTCAGTATCTTCTTTTTTAGATTTTGATGAAACTTTTGCAATTTCTAGACAGATTCTATTTCTTAAATCAGTATCTGCCACATATTCTCCTAATTCATGCATATGTTCAAGATGAGGATCTTGGACTTCTGTTATTTGTCCTAGTTTTTGCTCTAAGTCTTCTGTCATTCTTTATAATTCCTTACACATTCCTCAAATGAGGAGGTAGTGCTTCTCTATATGTTCCGTTGTTGATTTCTGCGTGCGAGTATCTTTCTTTCCCATAATTTCTGTCTTTTTGTGGGTTTGATACAGGTGGACCCCAGCATAATAGTATTTTGAACAAGTCTATTGCTTTTTTGTCTAGTTCTTTTTTCTTTTTTCTTTTCTCTCTTCCTGGAGGCAAATTTCTTATAGTGGCTTTTTCTTTATCCATTCCAGCTACTACAGTCTCAAGAAGATGTTTTTTATCTAGAACAGCTGCTTGATATTTAGTATCTCTTGCTGTCCTTATCTTTGTTTCAACATCTACAAGAATTCCTTGATCTTCATAAACTGAAAGATCATACCCTCTTATTTTTTCATCTAATTCATTTAATCTTATTAGGCTGTTATATACTTGTTCTATATTTCTTATATTAGCAGTTCCATATTTATTCCCATTATGGAAATCTTTTCCTTTCAGTAACTTCATCAATCCTTCATATTCTGTATTGAATTGATCGTATTCATGAGGATAAGCACTTATTAGTGTAATCTTTTCTCCTGATAATGCACCCATAAATTGGTCTATAGATTGGTATCTTCCATCTGGTTCTGGGTATGTGCATTTCAGTATTATCTGTTTTAGCTCTTCACCTGCTTTTATCTCTTTTAATTTATTTTTAATATGTGTCTGACCTTTTTGTAGCTGCGCATTGTACAGATTTTTTCCTTGCAATTCGTCAAAAGGAGTTTCAAAATTAGGGTGCAATAATTGATATAAGACTACACCTAATGAATATATATCTGATCTTGGAGTGTATAAGCATTTACTGTCATCATTTATCTTTTCAGCTTCTGGAGCCATATATCCTTTGCTTCCTTTTTCTGTTGAGGTAGGATGTGACGCTTGTGTTGAGTTTGCAAAGTCTCCTATCTTAACATAAAGTAGGTCACTATCAGGTATTCTAAACATCAATATGTTAGATGGTTTAAGATCACTATGTGACATACCAATTGTATGTACTTCTTTTACTCCTAGTGCAGTTTCTTTAACATATCTTAATGCATCTTCAGGAGTCATTGCTTCTTCTTCTGGGTCATTGACACCCATGGGATCGTTTATGAGACCTTCTAATGAATCATATGCATGTTCCATAAGTACACCATATACTTTTCCTAATTTTATTGGTTGTTCAAATACTCTTACGATATGTGTAGTATCACCATTTCGTGCATTTATTTCTCTCCATAATTCCCATTCGTTTTCTGCTTTTTGTCTTGATATATTTGTATTCCATAAGATTTTCAATGCTTTTGTTTGACCGTCATTACTGTCTTTAACTGTAAAAACTCCTTTAATGCCATGTTTTTTATCAATGGAGTCTATATATTCGAATCTTCCTGTAGATTGTATGACTTCTCTGCCTTTTGCTGCTCTACTTTGACTTCTGAAATCTCTTCTTTCTACCATCTATTCCATCCTCCTTATCGCTATGAAAGTCCTGTCATCATCAAGTGCTGTATACGCTTTTTTTAGTGGAATTCCTTTCAATTCAGAATATAATCTTGTTGACTCTGTTCTTTTTCTTGCATATCCTGGGAGATTCTTTCTTAATTCTGTTTCGAAATCAGAATCTCTGCATACTGTTAACAGTTCTTTATCATCCATGGCTTTTGTATACCCATCACTTACCATCAATATTATATCTCCTTTCTTTAATTCCTGCGTGATCTTATCAACTTGTAATCCTTCTCTTGACATTGAGTTTGTAAGCTTTGCATTTAATGTAGCTAATCTTCTATATCTTGGCTTGATATCTTCAAGACCTTGTATTGGTGATGAATGATCTTCTGTTAATTGTTTTATACTTCTGCATCCTCTGTTGATATGATAAACTCTGCTGTCTCCAACATGAGCGATATATGCAGTATCATCATAGATCACACAACAGTCAAGTGTAGAGCTCCATTCACTGAATTCTTTTATCTTCATAGTTGTGCCAATCATGCTGTCATTTGTAAGCATGAATCCACATTCTACCATGTATTCAAGAAGTTCGTGTTCATGAAGCTGACCTTTATGCAGTGCGTCTACAATAGCAGTTATCTGAAACTCTGCTTCATTTACCGCTCTGAAAGCAGCATGGAGTCCATATCCAGATTCACTTACACCATCTGCTAGCAGTGCAATCAGACGATGCCGGTCTACACTCTTCCAGTCTTCATTCTCTTTATCAGAACTATTTTTCTGTTTTGATGATCTGATTACGTATCTGCTCATTTTTCAATCTCTTCTCAATCATCTCTTTTTTACTTTACATCAATTTTTGCCATCAAATGCGAAGCGTTCTCAACAATTATTGGATCTTTGCATGGTTGCAAGTTTGATGAATATAATGTTTGTATTGTTATTCTGCTGTTATCATCACTTATCCCTATCACTGTATCTTCATTTGGTATTACTACTCTTTTTAGATTCTCTACTGCTCGTGAAAAGACTGGACTTCCAAGTTCTTCTTTATTTGTTAAAAAATTATCTATGCAACTGTATTTTGATAATTGAATCCTTCCTCTACTAAGGGAAGCTAGGAATATGTCTCCGTTTTGATGGATGTCAAAGTAAGGTCCTTCTTTGAATTCAGTCTGATCTGATGGATTATCTATCTGCATAGCATATATGTTCTCTGATTTTCCGTCTGAATAAACTATGGTTCTTTCATCATGCAGGCTTCTTATAAGATATGCACTGCATGCTGTTTTTGAAAGATGTTTTAGTCTTCCATTATGTAATCTGTATAGATTTCTATCTCCTCCTAAAATGAGATCATCTTCTACAGCAGTCATACATGTCAATGGTTCATTATCTATTGCTCCTGAGCCTAGTAATTCATATTCTCTTGTTGATGGGTCAAATTCTATAACTTGTTCACTCTTTTCGGGAGTCTCTATTATGAAATATAGTTTATCTTGGAAGAATGTAGCAGTATCCATCAATATGTTATCATGGAAGCATAATTGTATTGGTGTCTTAGCTCTATCTTTATAGTGGAAGTCTATCACACCTTCAGGTTTTATGGTTCCTTGTTTTTTTCCGTTAGTTGTATCAAACCATATCCAATGGCTTCTTTTGGTTCCGTGTCTATCTTCATATAATCCTTCAATAAATAACTGATCTTTATGAGGGATTATCTTTCTTAGTGCAATCTTGCTATCATATCTTCTGTTATCTATTTCTACTTTGTATTTTTTATCAGGAGTTGTGACTTCAGGTGATAATTGTTGTGATTTAATTACAAGAGAATCTCCAGGAATATTAACATAATATAATTTACCTTCAAGATTTGGTTGTTGAGGTTCTTCAGGTTCTTCTTGTCTTTCAGAAGCTTCATTACGAGGAGGTTTGCAATGCTTCTGGATATCTAGATCAATCCTGTCTTTTACTTTATCAAATGCTTTTCTTGCTTCTCTTCTTTGACGTCTTCCTACTTTTCTGACTAATTTTTCAAAGTCTTCTGTATATTCTTCTTTATGATCCTCTAATTTTCCTTTTAATGTTCTTCCAATTGGTGTCAAGGCAATCTTAGGTTCTGCAGTGACCCCCATGCTTCTTAAGTATTCAACATTTGGTTTTAGGACTTTTTCACATACTGTGTTGAAATCATCCTCATATATTTTGTCTGATAAATCTATCTTGAGAGGATCTGTAAGCATATCTTTTATTTTTGTTGGCCATGTGACGTATAATTTTCTTTTTGGATCCCAAACAGACATAGATATTATATATTCTGGATCACTGAATGCTCTCATCACATGATTGACCATAGCTCCTCCTACTAATTTGGAGGCGGTTCCTGCATGACCTTCTAGCATTTCATATTGTTCATCTCCATACCTTGGAATCGCTTGTTTAAGCATTTCATATAGTTCTTTTGTCACTATATTGAACATACTTAATGGCAGGCCATTGACAAGTGTATTATCAAGATAAGGTATCATACAATGAATTATTTCATCAGATCTTTCTATATAATTATGTGCTCCAATTATTTGTAATGAAAATTCACCTCTACTTATTTTTATTCTACCTTGTTTCACATCTTCTTTATATCCTTCCATGACTTTTGCTTGGAAGATATCCCATAGTATATTTTCACCTCTTATTGGGTCTAGTTGTGAAAATCCCATTATAGAAGAAGGATTACATTGTGATAATGCAGCAAATTCATAAGCGATTGTATCTACTGGATTTGTCAATATTATGGTGGAACCTTTATATCCTTGGAATTGAGGAGCAATCTGACTTGCAAGTTTAGTATTGAATTTTAATTCGTCATTTCTATCTATAAAGAATTTGCCAGCTGCGACAATGGCAATATCAATTTCATCATCTGAAAGCCAGCTTCCTATTGAATCGTATGGTCTTATTTTTGGCTTTATTTGTTTCCATTCAAAATTTGTGGCAAGCCACTCTGCTTTAACTTCATCCCTATTGCTTAATACTAAACTATTAAGATTCTGATCTTGGTTAGAAAGCGCATGTGCAATGTGAGAACCAATTGATTTATCATCGCCTGTTCCGATGATTGCGATATTGTACTTCTTTTTTCCGTAGAGGCGCAGTATCCTATCTCTTTCTTTTTCGAATCCTTTGACTAAATTTTCTAAATTTCTAACTGCTTGGTCAACACTCATTGACACCCCTCACTACCTTAATATAAAGCCCTTTATAAATATTTTTGCTTTTTCCTCACTATATAGTAACTATCGGACATATACCGATTTTCTCGGATTTAGGTGTATTTTTGTTGTTTTTAGCTTTTTGAACCTATTTATAGCAAAAAATATTGACTAAATCCTTAAATCCATTGTCTTTATTCGGATGTTCTACCTCTATTTTGTCAAATTTTGCCTGTTTTAATAGATTTAATACTATACCTTTTGGCATGTAATACTCAACTAGACCTTTTTTTGCATTTTCTTCTTCATCTATATCTGCTTTGATGGCTGCATCTTTAAGATTATTATCTAGTTTATCATTCCATTCTTCACCTGTTTTTAGTCTTGCTATCTCTTTACCTGTTGGTCTGTAGAATGCTTGGACATGACTTATAAGCCCTTCATAATCTTTACTATTTTGTGGGTTTATCAATGGAAAAATGTAGTGTTCGCCAGCCATTGCATATCCGTGATTTATGAAATTACATTCTTCAGCTAATTCTTGAGGTACTTTTACAAGTCCATTGCTTTCAATTACAATCTGTTTTTGAAAAGGCAATTCTCTCTCATATTTCCTAATTGATTTTAATTCTCCTTCTGAGAATCTAAGTATGTAAGGATATTCTTTTTGTCTTTTATCGACTAGAACTATTGGATATGCTTTTGTTCTTGACGCTTCTTTTCCAATAGCCATTATTTTCTTTTCACTATAGCTCATGTCAGCAAAACCAGTGCCCCAATGGAAAATCCCTCCTTGTCTTAATAAATCTGTAATGTCTTTTATTCTTTCACCGAGTGTTTTTACATATTGCGCTGCATGGTGCAGGCAGAATGACGATTCAATAGCGTCGAACTTGCCAAGTTTTTTTGGAATAGGATCTCTTAAGTCATGCTGGAAGAATGTGAGTTTTTGTTCAAGTTGTTCTTCAGTGAATTCTGATTTAGGGATGATGTCAACAGTAGTGCTAATGTCTTCAAGTTTTTTTGTGAGATAACCGATATCTGCATCTTCTGCAATAATCTGTGCTTCAAGACCATTTCCTCCAATAATCCCTAATTTTTCATATCTGTTTAGACAGCTTGTCATGACATCAAGACTGGAGTCTAAGAATACTGCTTTGTAATTGTTGCTATCTGTACTCTTGAATGCATTTTTGAACTTATCAGGGATGGTATTATACGGCGAACCTGATGGACCAGTGCCTATGACAAGCAATCTTTTATCTTGAGAAGCTTCAATATGACTCATTACTCCTTCTAGTAATCTTTCATGGAGCTTTTTGAACGAGTCTATACTGAATATAGCTTCATATATCTGTTCTCCGAACTCAGCAACGTCTTTTTTCTTTGGCATTTTGTTTATTCTTCTTTATTTTATTATTTTTCACTTTTTTTCTTACTTTCTTTCTTTTTTCTCTGTTTTTTTTTGTTTTTATCTTCTGAAAGATTTATATATTAGATAGTAATATTTTGGGTTATAGGTTAATATTCCGGTTATACATATTAAAGGTATGTTGTGGTGAGCGCTACATCAAGGCAATTATGGTGTTTTTGAGACAAAATGAGTGAGAAAGTACTTACAGATATCGGACTTAGTATAAATGAAGCTAAAGTATATATGGTTCTTCTTGAGCTTGGACTATCAAATGTAGGAAGTATTGCAAAAAAGAGCAAGGTGCATAGGTCTAATGTATATTCCAGCCTTGAAAGACTTGAAGAAAAAGGGCTTATCAATTCTATCAGTAAAGAAGGCACAAAATATTTTGATGCAAATGATCCTAATGCTCTTTTAAGGCTTCTTGATGTACAAAAAGAAAAGTTTGATACAATCTTGCCAGAGATGATGCTTGATTATAAGATGGCTACAAAGAAGAGCAATGCACATATATTTGAGGGAGTCAAGTCTGTATGTGATATTCTTGATGGTTTCTTGAAATATGATGAACCTATACTTGTGTATGGTGTTCCAAAACAAGCTCCGGAGATACTTGGCGATTGGTTAACACCGCATCATAAAAGAAGAGTCGCTGCAAAAGTAAAGATGAAGCATATATATAATGAAGATTCAAAGAAAAGGATTAAAGTACTTAATAAGATGGCTTGTACGCAGGCAAGATATCTTCCTAAAGAACTTAATTCACCTGTCTCTACAGAAATATGTGGTGAAGAGATAATGTTTGTATTATGGCAGTCACCACCAATTGTCATTCATATCAAGAATAAAGATATTGCAGATTATTACAAGAAGAATTTTGAATTCTTATGGGGGTCTGCAAAAGATGAGTGATAAACAAGAAATCCTTGAGAATATTGGATTAAGTAAGAATGAGACAAAGATATATCTTGTTTTGCTTAAGCTTGGTTCATGTACTGCTACTGAGATAACAAAAGAGAGCGGTGTACATAGAAGCAATGTATATGACGCACTTGACAGTCTTGTCAAGAAAGGGTATGTCGCTTATACCAAGAATGATGATGTGAAATGTTTTGTTGCTGCTAATCCTGAGAATTTTAAGAATTTATTCAGGGAGAAAGAAAATGCAATCAAGGCAATACTTCCAAGATTAATGGAGCATAAGACAAAGAAGAAAGATATGGCTGTTGGTGTTTATGAAGGATATAGTGCACTTAAGAAATTGATAACTCATTTTGTTGATAATGGGACTGATTATTATACTTACGGCGTTCCTATGCAACTTCCTGATAAATTAAAATCATGGATTGATCTGCATCATAAAGAAAGGATTGAGAAAAAAGTCCTTATGAAACTTATATTTACTCCTGAAGCAAAGGAAAGAGCAGCAGTTGTTAATAAACTTCCTTTAACACAAGCAAGGTACTTGCCAGAAAAGATAGATGTACAGGTAACTACTGAGATTAGCGGTGATGAGATAATGATTGTGCATTGGGCAGAAAAACCGTTGATTATTCATATTAAGTGTGAAGATATTGCAGATGCATACAGAAGATATTTTGAATATCTCTGGGGAAAATCTAAAGAAGCTTAGAAATTATTTCTATTAATAGTTTTTGTTAAGATAATTCTAGACATTAAAATAGTTCTAAACATTAAGATAGTTCTGAACATTAAGGTAGTTTTAAGCTAATGTTGCTCTGGATTGCACTACATAATTTTCAAAGTTTGCAAGCACTGAACTGATTGTTCCTTCATTTTGTTTTTTTCGCAGTCTAGCCATTGATCCTTGTCTTAAACTATCTTTTACTCCTTGATATATTGATTCAAAATAGCCTAGTTCTTTTGGATCGCTTGCGTATTTTGATTTTTGGTTCAGTGTATCTAAGAATGTATTGAGTTCTTGGAATGTATCCATCGAGTAACCATTGTCTGAATAAACTATTTTTCTTAGTTTTTGACTTTTAGGAGTATGGGGAAAACCTATAGTGTGAATCAATGCTCTAAGGCTTGTCTGGCATCTGTCTCCTTCTTTGCTTCCGAAAGTAACTGCAATAGGACACGCCTCAACATAAGTCTTGTATACATCTTCTTCTTGTGTTGTTGTGGCTGCTTGAGCTGATGGTTGACTGGGTGACTGATTAGATGTGACTTCTGTTAGTTTCTTTTCTAGGTCATTTGTATCAAGCATAGTTTTAATATCTGTTGGATTAAAAGAGCTTAATGTAGTTTCATCTCCTAACGCTCTTATCTGATTGTAATTTTTCTGAATGTATGCTAATCCTTTTTCAATCTCTTCAAGCTTTACATTTCCTTCTACATAATCTACTTGACTGCACCTTTCAGATAGGTTTTCTTCTTTTGAGAAGAATGATGATTTGCTTATCTGTGTTCTTGCATGTTTTATGAATTGTTTTAATTCACAAACAGGAGTATTTTCATATTCTGAGACTAATTCTTGTATATCTCTTTCTATTTCTGCAATCTGATCGAGTTTTGCTTTATACTCGTCAAAAGTTGTTTTTACTGTGCTTATACTTGTTTGTGGTAATCCCCTTGCAGTATGAATGTTCTCTAATGTTTGATAAGCTTCTGTTATTGCATATAATGTGATTCTTTTCTCTTCAAGTGTTGTTAGTGTTGCTCTTTTTCCTCTTTTGAGTGCCCTATAATTTCGTTTGAATTCTTTTTCTGTATCTTTTATAGTGTGGGTGACTATTGTATCTAGTTTATCTCCTGCATTAACTGCTTTTGCTGCAACTTTCCTGTATCTCCAGTCACTGTATTCTTTAACTTCTAGAAGTGCTGCTGCTTTTTCTGCTGGCAATAGAATATTATTTGCATTCTCTACTTCTTCTGTTTGATAACTTTTGTTTGGATCAAGTGTTTGCCCAAGATTATGTATCTTTTCATTTGAGTCAAATAAGGTGTAAAGAATCTTATCAAATGGGTGCAGAAGGTTTTCTAATCTATTTCCTAAATCAACAGATTGGTTGATTTTATCTTTGAACTCTGCGAATAGTTTTTTTGCTCTTATCATTTTAGGTTTTTTATTGTGTTTTTCGGATATTTTGTCTGTTTTAAGGTATATTATCTGTTATTTGCATATAAACATGCGTTGTAGTGCTCACTACGACAGACTGATGCTTTTTTTGATAATATTTTGATTTTTAGTAATTTTTATCCTTCATACGCTGGCAGCACCCTATTTGTGTCTGTTATAACTGGTATATCTGCTACTATAGGTGCATCTGGTTTCATTATTGTTGATTCTTGTACTGGTAAGACTGGCTCTGGTACTGTCTGTGTTGTCATTGGTGTTGCTTCTATTGGTGTTACTGGTACTGCTGGAGTTTGATATGCAGTAGACTGATCTACTTTTACTTCTAAGTCTGCTATCATTGTATTTGCGCCAGTCTTGTAATCTTGAGCATACACTTTTGAATCAAATACTTGGCTTTTTTTCCATTGCTCTATGAAATCAGGATATTGCTGACCAATGTTTAGTTGACCATTATCAAAAGTGACTGAAAGATCATTCATTGCAGTTTCTACTCCTTGTTTGAAGCATTCAGCCCAGTTAGGACTAAACTCAGGCACATCTTCTCCTTCATTGAAGGATTGTAATGTTCTCATAAAGTGAGGATTGTACATTGTAAACAGATTGTAAGCATCTTCAAGGTTGAGCATTACAAATGTCTTGCCGTCAACTTCTATCTTTTCTCTTTCAGGACTGAAGAATTTACCCCAAGCATCGAAAAGATCAAGATAATGATCCATATATGATTGTGTCTTTCCAAGTACTGGGAAGCATTCCTGCAGATAGCCTACAAAAGGATTGAGAACATATGTGTCTTCTAGATTCCTTACATATTCTATCCTATCAGAGAGCTGTTGCTCTATGCTTTCCTTGCCATTGCTGACATCAAGATTGACACGTCTTGAAACCTTATCATTGATTATTTCTTCAATATGCTCTGGAGAATTGTCTGTCTCAAGTATGAGAAATCTTCTTTGTAATTCACGGTCATACTTGAAGTTGTTCTCTTTTGCGATTGTTGAGACCATAGTTTTTCCTTTTGTGATAGTATAAACATCTACACCATCTCTTTTGCTGTTTGTTGTGACTTTAGTTGCGTCTTTGCCTTCACCTAAGTTTTTCATGAATTCAATTATACCGTTTACCTTGTTGCCTTTGTCTGCTACTGCTTTTTGTAGCTCTGGCATGTATATGATTCCGCATTGATTGATCTCATCAGCCTGGTACCATACTGCTTGGCCAGATGCAAGCCCAAGTTCATGTACTCCATCAAATGGTCTTAAGATGTTTTTCATGACATAACTTTTTCCGCTTCCAGAGTCTCCTTCAAGTATTACATGGATTCCATTTGCAACTGCTATTGTTATAAGTGAACCATTAGCTTCTTCACCTACCACTTGGTTGTTTCTCAGGTGTCTTGTTATCGTATAAGGTGTTATGTCTGCATTCATTGCAGGAGGGATGATTGTGCTTGCCATGTCTGGAATAATAACATCTGGGGTACTTTGGATAGTGTGGATATTAGGGATATTAGAATCAGGGTCTGCTGTAATAGGGTTTATTTTATCTTCTAATGTGTCTTCTTTTGGGAGCAGGCTTCCAAATGGATCAAATTCATCGCTTCCTACTCCTAAAGTAGATTCTGGAATCTGAGGTTTTTCTTCTTCTATTAGTTCTTTTGCTTGAGGCGTAGGTTGTGCAATTATTGTTTTTGTTTCTGGAGCGTAACTTGCTGAAGGCTGAGGTCTTATCTCTATTCCCATCCTTTTCAGCTCTTCTTCTGTAAAAAGATAAGGATGTTCTTGGGCAAATTTCTTTCCCATTGGTGTGTTGAATTCATTTTTTTCTAATAGCATTTTATTCACCTTCGATTGTGGTTATTATTATTTTCATCATCATATTGTCTTTTTAGTTTTCTCATACTGGATTGTAAAGCTCTTTTGATTTTGCAATTGTTAAGTCTCCTAAATCTGTGAAGTCTGCTGCAATATGGACATCATATCCTAAATCTTCAATCTGTTTAGTCTTGTCATCAGGCTTGCATGCAAGGAATATTGAACCACCTGCTTTTGAATTCTTTAATGTCATCTCAAGATTATCAATTTCTTCGTCGAGGTTTTGTATGTCTGTATCACTTATGATTATCGTATGGATTGGATAAGGATGTTTTGATGTGATTCTTACCATCTCATCTCCTGGTATTGTTGTGCCTCCATTCTGATATAACATAAGTAAATCATCAATAACATAGCTTTGATTTGTGAATTCGCATGATTTATAATCTGATGAAAAATTGATTACTGCTACTTTATTCCCATAGGACAGTGCTGTCTGTGCTGCTACTATTGCACTGATTACTGGAAAAGAAAGATCATCATTAGGATCTGGCATTGATATTGACGAGTCAAGTACGATCAAGAGATCTGGTGTGCTTTTACTTAGGCCATAGCTTTCTCCATTTGATTTTTTCCATTTGTATGTTGTAGCATTCGGTATGACTATCGGACTTTGACGTAGGGTGTATATCATATCAAGTTCTTCAAAAGAATCTTCTAGTGTCCATTTTACTGGTGTCTCTTTGAAGTCTCCTGAGTTAGTAGTTGGAAGATTTGGAAGGAAAAGAGTGTATTCTTTTGATAGTTCTTTGTAAAGCCATTTGTTTGCCTGCGCTCTTGAGCCTATTCCTAGACCAGAAACTACTCTTTTGAATTCGTCTTCTCCTAATTCTTTTCCTAAGCCATCTAGCTCACTCTCTATCTTCTTTGACATTACATCATCAGGAGTCTTGTCAGGATCAAAAGGAAGAAAATCTTTTGCATCATGATTATCTATTAGACCTTTTGTGATGTCTGGTGGATCTTGTTTAGGTATATCTGGTTTTGGATTATATTCTGGTTGGGAGACTGGATCATCTTTAGGAGGTTTGTCAGGTTTTGGTGTGTCTATCGGTTTTGGTGGAGCAGGTTGTTGATCGTTTGCGTTTCCTGAACCATCTGGTATATCTCCTGGTCCAGATTGCCCATTGCCATCAGGATTGTCTCCCTGTTCTTCTCCTGGTTGATCGTTAGTCTGCGCTGGACTATTGTCTGGTTGCCCATCTCCATTTTCTGGACTATTATCTTGATCCTGATTTGAGTTTCCTGATTTTGAGTTGTTTGCTTGTTTTCTTGCTTCTTCTTCTTTTCTCATGTAATCTTTGATTGTTTTTGCAAATGATGTTATTGAATCAGGCCAATCGCTTGGTTTATCCATTGCAGAACCTACTACATCTGCAAGTTTTTTTGCTTTTGTTCTTATCTCTTCTTCTGCGCGTGGTATTATCAAGCCTTGACATCCTATCATATTTTCATAAGTTGTCATGTAAAGCTGCCAGAGCTCAGAATTATTGCCTTCTGACATCTTTTTATAAAGATCAACTACAGAATGATCCCCTTTTTGGTATGTCTTTGTATTGACACATAAATCTGCGTAGAGATTCTCGACGAGTTTTGCTTGCTTAATATTTCTCATTACCTTGTCTGCATATCCAACCATCCTTACAAGATTTCTTAGGTTGTATGGCATGAATTTGTAATGACCTACTTCATGATTTGTAACAGCTGGAGCAAATTCTTCTCCTAGACGGTCTTCTAGGTTTTTTTTATTTATCTTTATCCTATTATTGCCCATGTCGATTGCTGCAATCTCATCTGACATCCCTACTGCTGCTGCCTCTTCTTCATTTAATAGATCTGGAGAATTCAATCTAGGATAATTCCAAAATCTTCGGACTTTTTCCCAAACTTTCGGGAATTTCTTAGTGTCTATCATGGTATTCCCTATTTATCTTAACTTATCTTGTTTAGTCATAAGTGGTTTCTGCAAATTATATCTATGTAACTTACATTTCTGCAAATTATATTTTATCATATCCTATCATAATCCATGTACATCCTCTTGACTGTTGCACCTAAAGAGAATTTTGCAGTTGAATCAATATTCTTTAGGTTGCCCATCATATCGTCTAATTCAGATTTGTCTGGCTTTATTCCTTTTACATAAAAGTCAGTGACTGTCCTTACCATATCCTTGTATCCAGGGAATGCACTTACTACTTCACCATATGTTCTGCTGGCAGTGTCCCAAAGAAAATTTACCATCGCTTGTCTGTCATTTATGAAGCCATCTTCTTTTTCTACAATTGCACGTGTGGGTACAAGCTTGAACCATGAAGAATAACTTATTGCATGCTTGACATCTTCTTCTGTCACCTGATTATTGCCTCTCCACCATGCAAGTGCCTTACTGTAAGCATAAACACTTGACATTGTTCTTGCTGAGACACTGTTTTGTGTAGAGTAGCATATATTATCATCATTTCCAAAGTATCTGCAGTCTTTGCATAATTCCCCTGGTTTTCTGTAATGTGCGTTGCTTTTTGTTTTTTTCTCAGGACTCATGCTTGCTTTGTCGCAAGATTCAAGTTCTGCTATGAAATGTGCAATCTTGTTTGCAAGATTATCATCTATATGTGTATTGAAGTAGATCTCTTTTCTTGCATTGACTATATCACTTCCTTCTATCCTTTGAGGCGGAGTAATTTTGCTATCCTTCACGAATTTAATTTTATTGTTCCTTGTTTCTTGGAATTGGTTTATGTAATAGGAGTTAAGACGGCCTACAACAAGAGCAATATCAAACCTATCTACGAATGCAGGAGGGAATTCATAGTTTCCAGAATCTTGATCATTAGCAGTTCCAAATAATGGACCTGGATTTGCAACGATCTTCATATTGTTGTAGACTGTCCAACCCCTATCAAGAATCTGATAAAGGATTGATTGTTTTCCAGGTGGAATCCTGTTTATCTCGTCTATTATCCTTGCTGGAGTTTTCATGAACTCTCTTATGCCTATTACTTCTTCATGATTCTTTAGATAAGATACAATATCAACGAATGCAAGCATCTTTTCTTCTGTTAGTTCAGGATGACCATAAATTGTAGCTTCATGTATTACTGATAATGGTAAATCGTATATTCCTGATAGAACAAATTCAGATGTAGTAGTCTTTCCACTTCCAGGTGGACCAAAATACAGCATTGATGTATTCTGGAGAAGGCTTGTCAGTATTGTGAATGTTAAGTTTGCGTTGTATGCTTCATCTGGTATTACAAGACGTTCTATTCCTGCTTCATCCATCGGAGTATCTTTTACAAAACCAAATTCTAATTCATAGCATGGCGCTATATATAATCCTGAATCAAGCAAGTGATGGTAGAATGCTTTGAATTTGCTCATTGATGTGGATGCAGGTATAATTGATGGTGTTGTTGGTGTTGGTGAAGATACTACTGATAGTAATGGTTCAGGTTCTGCTTCTGGTTCTACATCTGGTATTAATTCGTCTAATGTGAATGGTTCTTTGTGTTCATCTCTTGGTTTTGTATGGAAGTTTGTAGGTTCTTGTTGTGATGGTTCTAAATCATTAACTACAGAAATGCCTTTTGAAGCGCATTCTCTTTCCATTTGTTCCATTCTTTTTCTTATTTCAGGGCTTACGACCATTTTATCCACCTTTTGATTGTTTTTTGATTATTCTTCTTGATTATTTTTCTTGATTTGATTTTTATTCTTCGAAATACTTATCTGAATTCATTTTTCCTTGCATTTTATCATTGATGAGCCTGATTGTCTCTGTTTCCAATTCTTTGAATCCAAAAGGAAGATATAATTGATTTTTGATAGCTAATTGTGTCTGGATGTCTCCTTGTCTTGCATCAAGCATAGCTCCTGCTCTGTCCCATCTGAAACTATTTCTCTTTACAGTTTTGCAGATACCTGTTATCTCTCTGCCTGATAATTCATGTTCATATGCTAATTGTCCTAATTGCAAGAACTCGTCGTCACTAGTATTGACATATCCTCCTTGTATGCTTTTTTCAAGTTTGAACTTGTACATAGTAGCTTTTTGTTCTGCTGTTTCTGCTCCTTTCCAGCTGACTGGTTTTAATCTGCTCTTTATTGCTTTTGGCAAGCTACTGTATACATTTGTAGTTCCCATAAAAAGATAATTTCCTTTGTTTGCATAAGTTCCGCTCAGAAATTTTTGCAATTCCAAAACAACATCAGCGCTATGGCTATCATTGCCATTTTTTTCTTGTTTTTTTATCAAGCGATTCACTTCATCTTGAAATATGAGAAATACCTTGTCTTCATTTGCTATCTGCTTGAATTGGCTTTTTAGCTTTAGGATGCTTCCATCCTGCCATGATGAATCAACACTTAACTCTGTCACTACTAATTCTACTCCTTTGATTTTTGCCAATCTTTCTGCATAATCAATCACATGATAGCATACCATGCCTTTTCCTTCTCCAGGCATACCTTCTAAAACAAATCCTGATTCGTAAAGGTCATCATCCATTATGCATGGATTCATATGCTCTTTGACATTATATGAGAATAATGCAATTATTTTTTTCTCTAGCTCATCAATTATGCTTTGATTTCCTATGATTCTATTCCTAGGCAGTATATCTTGCTTAGGTATGTGCATATATTCAAGTGGCGTATAGAATTGATTGTTCTCTTTTTGTTGGACTGCTGTGCTGCTGCCTTCTTCTTTTGCTGTAACTATCTCTTTTAGGCCGTCTATCTCATAATCGCTGATCTTCCATTTTATCCCTTTTAGGTTTGCGTATAAATTTGGATCTAAGCGCATAAGTATCTCTTGATTTGTCATGTTGCAATAATTATCAAAGAATTCTTTCAAAGCTACTGTCGGTTTTTGCCTGGAATTAATAGTATAATTACTCATGCAGTCAAAGACTTTCTTTATATTGCTGTATGTTGTTTTTTCCCATTCAAATTGTTCATCTGTAGGTATATCTATCGTATGATGGCTGAATGCGTTTCTTGTCCCTTCACTTACCATTGATTCAAGATCTTTTGATACTGTTCTTGCAGCTACATGTAATGAGTAAGCTGTTGTAAGACCTTTTCTTTCAGGAGAAGCTATTATAGTGGAATCTGTTTCGATACTTTTATTGACTCCTTGTACAATGCCACTGAAAAGGATGAAGTATTTATGTAAAACATTAGCTAGTTCATTCTTATAAGGATTGTCTGGAGCTGAAGTTTTTATCTGATTTTGAAGAAGCCTATCTAAGGCCATATATCTATTCTGTGCGATTCCACAATAATGTCTTAGATTATCTTTGCTAATTGTGTATTCTTTTGCTGTTGTCATTTTAGACTACCTTCTAGATTGATGTTGAATTTAATATAAAAAAAGAAAAATTAGTTGATGCTATACATTGAACCACTCATCGCTTCTTTTTGTTCATCGACAAGCCTTCTCTTATCTGCTTTTGTCTCTAAATTTATCTGAGCCATTTGATCTGCAGATGAGTTAGAGAATTGATCATAGTTGTCTACTGCATTCTTAGTTTGTTCAAGTGCACCAATTGTAACCATCTCTCCAAGTCCACTAGCTAGTCCAATTGTTTTTCCTATCTTTTGAGCATCATTGACCAGCATCATTGTTTGACCAACTCTTACTATTTCAGACCTTCCTCTTGAGTGCTTTTCAAGTGTTTTTATTCCTCTATCTAAGCTTCTCAATGTATCTTTTGTTCTGTAAACAGTCGCTTCTTTGAGATCTATGTCTTTACATGCCATGTCATAGTCTCCTTTTGCTTCTAGGAATTGATCAAGTACTCTGTCTTGTGCTTCTTCGAGCTTAGTCTTTTCTTCAATATATGAATTGAACAAAGCATTTTTTTCCATTCTTGCTTCTACATATGCTTTATTTTGAGGATCTGCTGCAAGTTGTTTATTCAGTCCATCTATTTCATCTTTAATCTGTTTTAGTTTTCCAGCATATTCTGCAACTTGTGCTTGAAGCAAGTCATCTATGTCTCCTTGGATTCTTACTTTTTTGGCAAGTTCTAGTTTAACTCCTTTTAGTCCTTTCTTGCCTGCGCTGGTGTTTGCATTATTTCCTATATAATCCATGAGGTCTTCAAGTTGAGGGTCGTTTTTTACGCTGTCAGGAAGTTTTTTCAATAAATCATCATAAAAATGATTTTGACTTCTATTTCCTCTGAATGTTCTTCCATTTAGTTCTTTCTCATAAATGCTAAGATCTGACTCAAGCATGGTTCTTACTTTTTTTGCTTTTTTAAGAGCCACATTTATTTCTGTATTATATAGATTAAGTCCAGTAAATCTTCTAATTGTGTCATATACTTTTATTTTTCTGTCTAATTTTCTTTTGTATGTCTGTTGTTGTTCAGGAGTCAATTTTTCATAATCTTGACTGCTAATTAATCTTAATGTTACTTTATCTGCAGATGCTACTAATTCATCAATCTTCATCTGTCCTTGTTCCATTCTATCTACTTCATCTTCTGACATGACAGAACGATAAACTTCTCTTACTTGTTCTCTTGCAAATTGATTCTCTGCTTTCTTTTCAAGGTCAGCTTTTGATACAGTGCCTCCATTTGCTATTGTTTCTACGCCGCTATCTGCTGTTGCTTGATGCGTTTGAGCTTGTGTTCTGCCATTAGAAAAACCTGCATCTTCTGCTGCATCTATTCCTGGCATAGGATTAGAAGCTCCAGGTACTGTTTTATTTTCTTCTTCCATAACTTGGTCAGCAAGTGCCATTTTGAATCCCTCCTTGATAGCTAACGCTACCTTATTTTATATTGTCTTAATATCGTAAGTCTGAATCTCTTCAGTTAATTCTAGAATATTGTGTGTGGAAGTATATATATAAACATGCGTTGTAGTGAAAGGTACAACAAATGAGTGTTAGAATCAATTATTTGTGCTTATTTTCTTAAATTAGTCTGGACTGTCCTTGATGATCCTTCATATGGATTATAATAGACTTTGTTGTAAGTAGTATGTCTTTTCTCTTGTGTTATTTGTGAGATTAAGTAACCAACAAATAGTACGCCACAATATGCAAGTAAACCTCCTGCATCAACTGAACTATCTTCTTCTCCTGATTCATCATCAGAGCTTCCATATTCGCTTCCTAACCATACCAGTCCGCCTAGTATTGCAAGAGCTGTAAATGTGCCATCTCCTTTTGTAGTTCTTTTTGCGGTTGTTTCTTCAAACTTGTAATATCCAAAGTCCTTGAATTGTTTAGAAAGATTATATTTGCTTTTTAGATCGCTTCTTTCTACATCTGAAACAAGATCTCTTATATTTCTTCTTGTTTCTGATTCATTTCCAATCCTGATATTGCTTTTAATATTGTAGAATTTTTGCATATATGGCAGAGCTTTTTCAAATTCACCAGATGCATTCATTAGATCATCCAATGATTGGGGAGTTCTATCGACTAATTGTATTCTAGAAGCTGGAATATTTCCTATTTTATATGATCTTGAGCTATAACTCGTTGTTGCGCATCCTGATAAGAACATAGTCGATGCAAGATATCCTGATAACAATGTTTTTGTTAATGGCTTCATTTTATGATCTTATTCTATGATTTCATTCTATTCATGGAGCTCTTCTTATATGGTCATCTATTACTCTTTCTCTTCCATAATATGGTTGATAGTAGACTTTTCTGTAATGGCTTTTGCTATTTCTGCCACCTTTGTCAAGCTGATTATAAAGCCATCCTCCACCTATTCCTATGCCAAGCATCATCAATATTGCTTCTCCTCCTGGTGATTCATCATCTTCATTATATCCTGATTCTTCTTCTTCACTCTGAGCGTCGGCATACTCAAGGGCATAATAGACTACACCTGCTAATATTGCAATTCCTAAAACAGTTAGAAGTCCTTCATCAGTTTTTGTTGTGGTAGTTATTTTGTCATATCTATAATATCCCCAATCTTTAACTTGAGAAGATAACTCATACCTATTATAGAGACTGCTTCTTTCTATATCATATACAAGTGATTTTGTTTGTTTTCTTATATTATCTTGATTTCTTGTTGTGACATCTCCTTTTAGGTCATTGAACTTGTCTATGTAAGGGAGGCTTTTGTCAAAATTACCTGTGGCTTTGATTAGTGAGTCAATATCTCTTGGTTTTGATGTAGAGATTTCTAGTTTGCTTGGTGCTACTGATACTTTATGAATACTTGTTCTTGTACTAGTAGATGCACAGCCTGTAAGAAACATTGTTGATGCAAGATACCCTGATAACAATGTTTTTGTTAATGGTTTCATTTTATGATCTTATCTATTTTTATCTTATTTATCTTCCTTTTATATTTGTTTCAATTACACTTGTTCTATCGTAATAAGGAGTATAATATGTTTTTTTGTAAAAATTTTCATTTTTTCCTTTATGCAGTTTGTCAAGCAAAAGTACACCTGCGCAGTATGTTAACATTATTAAGACAGCTTCTCCACCTGTTGATTCTCCATCTTCACGTGCTTGGTCATCTTCTCTACTCTGTTGGTCAGCAAGCAGTAATCCTCCTAATGCAAGTCCTCCTCCAATAACACTCACTTTATGTTTCTCAAGGAATGTTTTCTTTTGAATCTTATCCCATCTGTAATATCCAAAATTCTTCACTTGGTTTGTCAATACATATTTGTTCTTTACATCACTCTTTTCAATATCACTAGCAAGACTTCTAATCTGTCTTCTTACATAATCTTGGTTAGATGATGTTACACTGCTTTTTATCCTTTGGAATTTCTGTATATAAGGAAATGCTTTATCATAATCTCCAGTAGCGCTTATCAACTCATCTAGTGTTCTTGGATTTCTATCAACTATCTTTATTCTTGACGGAGGGATACGTTCTATCCTGCTTGATTTTGTAGAATACTGTGTGGTCATGCATCCTGATAAGAATAGTGTTGATGCAAGATATGCTGACATTAATGTTCTTGTTAATGGTTTCATTTTGGTCTTGGTAAGTTTTCCTCAATTGTTTCTAATTTGTCATAATATGGTTGATAATATGATTTATTGTAATAAGTATTATGTGATTCTTTGAATAAATTTTGTAATGCTCCTATTGATACTAATGATAATAATCCTGCTGTTATAGCAAACGATTCTCCTTGGCTGTAATTGTCTGCACTATCTGCTTCAGATACTAAATATGAAATTCCTATTATGCCACCAATCCATAAGAGGACTGTACCTGCTTTATTCTGATTGTATGCTTTATGTTTGACCCTATCAAATCTATAGTAGCCAAAATCCTTAATCTCTTGTGAGAGTAGAAGTTTATTATCTAACCTGCTATGGTCTATATCATATACTAATCTTCTTATGTCAGTAGTGGGTTTATACTCTAAATCACTCTTTATTTTCTTTTTTATATTTCCTAATCTATCAGTATATTGGAATGTTTTTGATGCATCTTTATTAGCTTGCATAAGTTCATCAAGACTCAAAGTTTTTGTTTGCCTTTTTTCAACAAATTCTACTCTTACTGGTTGTATATCTGATATACTGTGTTTTGTAGAAGAATAACTATGGGAGATACATCCTGCAGTAAGTAATTGAGATGCTAAATATAATGAAAGTGCAGTTTTTGTTATAGTTTTTGGCATCTTCATCTTATCTTACCTTTTTTTCTGTGTCCCATAATAAGGATTTATCCTATATGTCTTTCTTATTGTTTTATCTGTCCTGTCACCAAATGAGTCAAGTATGAAATTCCAAAGAAAATAACTTACTACTCCTGAAATGACTGCTTCTGCATCAGGACTGTCATCAGTATCGCCATTTCTTTCTATCTCTTGTTGTTTTGCATAATAAACTCCTGCACCTGTTAGTGTTGCTAGGAATAAAGATGTTGTCTGATGCTGGAATCTTCTTTCTTTTACTATTGTGTCAGTCCTATAATATGTGAAATTCTTTACTGTGCTGGCCATCTGTGATCTATTTCTAATATCACTATGTTCAATATCATAGACAAGCTGTCTTATATCTCGTCTTGGGTTGTATATATAGCTGGATCTTTGATTTGAACCATAATTTGATTTATGTCCAATCCCTGATTTAATGTCTTCAAATCTCCTGGAGAACTGCATCGCTTCATTAGCTCTTCCGCTTGCTGCCATCATCTCTTCAAGACTATGTGGACGCTCATTCATTGTAGGGATGTATTGTGTTGATCTTACTACTCTACTTGATCCCCTATTACTGTAACTGACTGAACTACACCCAGTCAATAGCATAGTTGCAACTATTGGATATGTTATTGCAGTTCTTAGTTTACTTTTTAGGGTTTTATTTTTCATTTTTTATATCTTAATTTCTACTATCGTAAAAGACTCCACTGTTTGTTCTTTTTGTATGATATCTATAACTCCTTACTTTCTTTTTTTTACCTGAAAAAGCATTTACATCATATACTGTAACTTTAAATTTATGTAGAATATAACCAAATCCTGTCAATGGATTATTTCTCCAGTGAGCTTGTGATTTTTCTTCTTCTTGTCTGTAAGTAAATCCTTTTATTGCATCTAGTAAAGGATCTTTTTCTTTTAGATTGCTTCTGAGAACATTTCTATATAAAGTATGTATATCTTGATGAGGATCATAATCTTTTGAATATTTAGATTCACCACGGGATTTCATAGTCTCTCTTATATCTTCAAGTTGCCCCCAATATCTTTGGCTTATTTCGAATTCTTCTTTAGCAGACATAATCTCTTCTAAGCTTTGCGGGTTTTGGTTAGGAATAATTGTTCTTATTCTAGAGCCACCACTATTTTCAAAGCTAGTGCCAGGAGTTCCTATTGGTTTGAAATCAAGACATCCTGATGTTAATACTAATGATACTAATGCAGGAATAGTTGTTTTTTTTGTTATTGTTTTAACTAATTTTATTGCGTATTTCATTTTTAGACTTTAGAACCTCTTTTCATAATATGGTTTTATGAGAATTCTTTCATTTGAACTGCTGCTTGTACTAAAGCCATCTCCTATGAGATAAACAAGTCCTTTCCAGGCAAATCCTGCTGCAAGAAATATCCCACAACCAATCAATATATCTTCTCCCTCAATACTATAAGAATCTCCTTTTTCGCTTTCTTCAATATTGCTTCCAATATACCAACCTGCTGCTCCAAGACCAATAAGTACAGCTGAACTATTTGCAAAGTCTTCATCGACTCCTCCTAACCCTGTATCAAATGTTGTTGTTTTTCTTGTTTCATTGTAATAACTGAAATTTTTTACAGTATCTGCAAGACTTTTCTTTTCAGCTATATTACTTGATTCAATATCATCAACAAGACTTACAATATCATCTCTTGGATCATACCAACTTTGTTTTTCGGTCTTATATTTTATATCTTCAAGTCGTTTGATATAACCTATGGCTTCTTCTTTCTGATGAACTTTATTGTATAAGTCATCAAAAGTTCTAGGATAATCCTGGCTGACAACTGCTCTTTTCTGAGGTGCAGAGCTTCTGCCTGTAATCTGGGTGCTTGTTGCGCAACCGCTAAGTAACATAGAAACAACTAATGGAAGTGTTACTGCCTTTTTTAACCCCTTAACCCTTCTGTGCATGTTGACGTAATTGAATTTGCATATAAAAACTTTACTGTAATTGCTATTATTTAGTGGTGATTCAAGTTGGAATGGATTTAGGATATATGATATTATTATATTTAGTTAGATATATATGATATTCTTATGCAGATTATGGTTGTTTATGTTTGTTGCTTGAATTTGTTGGTTGAGATCGCTACTTTTTCCGCCTCTTTTTTGATGTAATTGTGCTAAATAATCTCCTTCCATTATCAATATGCCATATCTTTTAGCTTCAGCTCTGATCTGATCATCAAATCTAGAGTTTGTTACAAGGCAGCCTATGTCTGCTCCTACAAAATTCTTTGTCTCTGCTATCTGTTCTAATGGGCCTCTTATCACTACTGTAGAATCTGTCCTTCCTTTCTCAACTTCGCTTCTGGCTTTGTATTTTATCTCTCCATTTGATGAATATTTTGCTTCAAGAATGACTTGTGAGATTCTTCCTTCTTGCACTATATCATATGTGAGATCTACTTGTCTGTATATTCTCTTCTTTTTTGTGTAAACTTTTCTGTATTCTACATTTCTTAAAACATTCTGAAAGCCAAGGTCATCTAGAAGAAGCTCCAACCATACTTCAAATCGTGTACCTATTACTTTTTGTTGATTCATGATTCTGATCTCTACTTTTTTTCTTGTTTCTATCTTTTTTGTTACTATTTCTGTTATTACTTTTCTTGTTAAACATGTTTAAGATCTTTGTATGCCTTGAAACCTTGATAAGCTGTAAAGCAATAAGCTGCAACATCTATCAAATCTGGAGCATTAAGAGCATTGAGGCAGAGTATTGCTGCTCCACCTATTGCTGTCTTTGCAATATGACTCTTTAACATAACTGGACTACCTTGATAGTTTACTGTCTGATCAACTGCTCTGCTTATCTTTTGTGTAATGTCTTCAAGGCTCATTTTGGTAATGGTACATTGTTTGTAACTAATTGTTCTGCTGGAACAGATCCTTTTGCTTCTCTTGAGATTTGTGATTCATATAATTCAAATACTCTATCTCCAAGAGTTAGTTTCAATGGTGTTACTTCATTGCTTGGTGTAGCTACCATCGCTTTGTTTTGTTGTATTGATAATTCATATAATGCCTGGCTTGGTTCGCTTGCTTGTGAATCTGCAGGTCTTCTTGGACCGACAAGATACATACCCACTGCACCAACAGCTACTGCTGTACTATATCCGATAACTTGTTTTAGATTCATTCTAGATTCCTCCTGACTAATTTGTCTATTGATTGTTTTTCTAATTCTTCTGGCTTCACTGCAAATGAAGCTAAGTCATAAGTCACATATGGAAATGCCCTTCCACCTTCCATCTTATACATTACGCTATAGTTCTGAGACTGTCCTAGTCCTTGAACCACAGGGTCTATTACCTCTTCTTCCTGTTTTTGACCGCATCCACCAATCGCTAACATGTATCCGATTGCTGGGTATATGACTGCTTTTGCAATTTCTTCACATATCCTGTGTCCTAATTTTTCATGTATTAGTATGACCATATTAATCACTCTCCTACAGGTCGTGCAACTTGATTTGTAGCTGGTTTTTTATCAAGAAGTCCGCTTACGTAATCTCTTGAAGAGCTATATAGTTCTGCAGATCTTGTTTTTGCTCTTTGTGCTGCTGTTATTATCGGTTGGTCGATGTTTTCTTTGACCCATTCTGGTTTAAGGTCGTTGACTTTCTCACCTAATCCACTAACTCTTTCTTTTAATGTTGGTTTTGATTGATATGCTTCTGCAGGGTCAGGAACTTCTGGCATCTGAGGAGCTTCTTTTTTCTCTAATGCTTGTGAGAGATATCCTAATGCGATCTCTCTTTTTGTATCGTCATCAAGCATATTGAAATTATCTGCAACATATTGTGCCTTTTTCTCTTCAGGTATGAATGAGAATACTTTGTCAGGATTGTCTGCTACATATCCTTGAAGGACCGTATCTTGAATCGGTTCTATTTTTGCAAGCCCTACTGCCAATTCATAGTTCTTAGAATCCATGCCCTGCATCTGTTCTTGCATCTCTAAAGTTGTCTTTTCTAAATCTGATATTTTTTGTTGTTGTTCTTGTTTTGCTCTTTGAGAGCTCTTATACATATCTATAAGCTTACCTCCTCCAACATAGCTGCCTGCAAGAACTCCTGCTGCTAATGCTGTCACCAAAACACCTTTTATGAACTTACCCATTTTCATTCTCCTCCATTCATGAAATTTTCACTTATTATCTGGTCTGTTATGAAGCTTGAATGCTTCCTTTCAATATCCTGTTTTTCTAATTCTTCCATAAAACTCTGCATCTCATCCATCTTTTGAAATATGCAATCCATTATGAAATTGTATTCTCCTTCTGTACTAAATGCAGTGTTTATGTTTGGATTATCATTTATGAACTCACTAAATTTATTCTTGTCTTTTGTATTAATCATGAGATGTAATCTTATATTGTAGCCAATTGATGGGAAATCAAGTATTGATGTATGTTTTTTTATGATATTTTTCTCTTGAAGTTTTATCCTGTCGTATATTGTCGACGTAGGTATCTTTGTGACTTTTGATATATTTGTCAATGTCTGTCTTGCATTGCTTCTCAATTCAGATATTATTTTCATGTCACTTTCTTTTATCATGTTGTTATACCTCACGCTCTTTTTCGAAAATTATGTAACTTTAGAAGTAGATTTTCTATTTAAAGATGCGTTGTAGTAATCAGTACAACATTTTGCATGTGTTTTCTGGAAGATTTCCGAGTGACTCGGAATGAATTGTATTTGTGAAAACACAGATTTTAAATAAACAGTTTCATTATCATATTATATGCAGATTTATAATCCTCAGAATGGTGGTAATCAAGATAGCCATGTTACAATTGGTGGTAAGACATATAGAGGGAATAGTGTTCAAGTTCTTAATGGAAAAGTGATTGTTGATGGAAAAGTAGTTGATCATCTTAATAATGGCAGTGGTAATTTTATATATAATCCTCAAAATGGAGGCAATGTAAATGCAAATGCTGTTGGTGGTAATGCTAATGTTAATGTTACTGCTGGTAATGCATCTGTTAATGTGTCTGGAAATGGGTCTGTTTTTGCATCTGCAGGTGGTGCGGATGGCATGGGTGGACAAGGAGGTGTTGGAGGAGTTAGTGGTTCTTATGGTTATGATTCTGCAGCAATGAGGGGACAAGGATTAAATTATCAAACTATGTCAAAACAGCAATTCACTGGTTTAATTGCTCAAGTTGCAAGTGATATGAGAAGTAGGTTTGATGCTCGTTTTCCTGGAAGAATTTTTGATGATGCTACAGAGAAAGATTTAGGTTATCATATATGTGAAACTGCTAGGTTAGCAGTTATTATGGACCAAACTGGTCTTTATCCTCCTAAAATGAAGAGTGATTATGATATGCATGTTGATGCTATTACGGGGATATATAATGATGGTATACAGAATAATGATGTACAGAATAGGGCTACTTATGAAGTTAGAAAGAAAAAGAAGAAAAAAGAAAAGAAACCCCAAATACCTGAATCAAAATCTCGTGATCCAGATGATCTTGAGGGTAGGCTTATTGATCTTCTAGAGTAATTATTTCATAAATATTTTTTTGAACGGTATTACTCCTGCAATAACTGCAATTACTAAATACCAGTGCCAGTCAAGTGCAAGTATCGGTGACCAAAGTTTTGCTATCATCAAAATGAATGCAGCTGTTGTAAGCTTTATTAAGCTCATGTCATACCATACAAGTTTCTTTAATTTCTTGTTTGTCTTATCGATTAGTTTTTTTAAGCACATTTTGGAAAACCTCCTTTTATTATGTAATTATAATATTTAGTATATTTTAGTAGAAGTAGTATATAATTATTATGCTTATTTTGTGGCAATTGCTTCAATAAAAGCTGATTTGTAAATATTGTAAACGGAAGAAGTCCTTCTTATTCTTATTATCTTGAATTCTTTTAATTTTTCTTTCATATAATCTTTACTGAAGAAATGACGGGCATGATTCTTTTTGTACATGTCTTTTTCTATCTTTGCTCCTTGTTTGTAGAGTGCGTCTTCTACTGATTTGCATTTTATGAATATCCTTCCATCTTTCTTTAGAATCTTTGATAATTTATTGAATAATTGGGTTGTTGATTTATCATCAAAGTAATGCAGGCTTAAATGTGCATATATCACATCAAAAGAATTTTCTGGGAAATTGACTTTTCTTATATCTTTTTGAATTGTTTTAATATTTTTGATATTTTTTTCTGCAATTAGTTTATCTAATTCTCTAATCCCACTCTCTGAGAAGTCAATGGATGTAACTTTGAATCCTTTGGTTGTAAAATATAATGAATCTTTGCCGTCTCCACAGCCTATATCTAATAATGTCTTGAATCTTTTGTTCTTGATATGTGAGTAACTTCTTTTGGCAAAGTTATTTGTTTTCTGGGTCTTTCTCTTATCCCATTTAGTTTTCCAATACTCTTTTTCGTCCATGAAATTATTCTTATAGCTTTTAATATATAAGGTTTTTTGAGAAATGAATAGTTCAATTGTTTGAAACTAGTATGAAATTATTATGGGATTATTCTGGAATTATTATAATAGCGTGAAATTAATATAATATTAGACTATCTTCCTGCCTATCATTTCTTGGTATAGTTCAATGTATGCTTTTGCAGTGTTTTGGATATTGAATCTTTCAAAGCTCTCTTTCATAGCTCTTGCAAGCACTCCTTGTTTGAATTCATCAGATTTTCCGTAGAAATTCATCGCTTCTGCAAACCCATGCCAAAGTCCGCTCTTGATGCAGTCTTCATATACAAATCCGTTTCCCATCAATCCATCTCCTGAGAGATGTTCAACTGTATCTGCAAGTCCTCCTGTTCTTCTTACTATAGGTAATGTTCCATATCTAGGACCTTCTACTTGTGGAGTGCCACATGGTTCATACATGGATGACATCAATAAGAAGTCTGATGCAGCTTTGCCTAGCTGGCTTAGTTCTCTTGTAAATCCACAATAACTGACTCTTCCCCCATAATTGCGTTCATGATTCTTTGCTAGTTCGATTAATGCAGGATCTCCATTTGCAACTATTGCTAATTGCATATCGAATTCGTTCATAAGATAAGGGACAAGTTCCATGAACATCCTGAATTGTTTCTGTGGATCTGATATTCTTGAAGGCCAAAAGAATATTGGCTTGGTTATGTCATGGTTTAAGCCTGTCTTTTCTTGGAATTTTGCTTTATTAATCCTTTTTCCTTCTTCTATATTTGGAAGACCTATGCTAGGGTCATGCCAATAATTCATTGTAAGTGCAGGATCTTTACTTGGATCTGCTGAAGAAACAGGCGCATTGAGGATTCCTCTTGCTCTTCCTTGATTATTACGTTTTATAATCTCTTCTCTCATGTATCTAGGTATTATATTTTCAGTTTGGAAATACCAATTTACAATCTCTTTTAAGAATGTAGGGCTTACTGTATTTATAAAATCAGCAGCATGAAGTCCTGAAGTCAAGAAATCAACTTCATTGGTCTCATAATTGTCTTTAAAAGTTCCTAGGACTCCTGGACTTTTTTCAGGTGAATGCCTATAATATAGTTTATCCCAGAATGGTTCTATGTCAATACTGTGTTTACTTAGTCCTTTTGGCCATTGATGCTGTGTGAATATGTTATGAAATGTCATTAGAGATTTCATATTCTTGCCATGCGTTTCACTTATGCTTTTGACTGCTGCAGGAATAAGTCCAGTCATCCAGTCATTGCAATGTACAACAACATCACCATTAATCATTTCTGGTAGAACTCTGTAGATGACGCCTCTCATGAATGCATTTGCTTTTCTTAGATCTATTTTGTCTAAGAGCGGTTTAGAATCATTATATACTCTTTCTGATCCAGTCAAAAGACCTTCTGATATAAGATATATTCTTTTCTTCTCTTCAATTATCTTAAGTTGTTCATATTCTCTTGCTGTTATATCAGAAGTATTCATAAATAGGTTTTTGAATTCTGGAAGTGCTACTTTGACATTTGCACCTTGTCTGTATAATTCTGCAACTAAAGCTGCTGATATATCTGCAAGGCCTCCTCCATCACCAGTTGTTATGATATTTGCAAGGTTGCCCATATTCTTCGGAAGCTCCACTATTTCAGGTGTTACTACTAACACAGTAGGAAGTTTTACATCTGTCTTGGCTGCAGGTGCTTTTTGTGCTTTAACTATGCTTTCAATTCCAGTCTTTATTGATTCCCAGTCTTCTCTTTCTTCGTCTGAAGCTTCAGCTATATATTTTATTTCGAATGAATCTGCTTTCTGCATTAATGAATCTAGGTTTTCTTGTGACATAGTATAAAATACCAGACTAAGAGATACTTGTGGGTCTCGATTGGTTTAAAAGTGTTTCGGTTATATTGATGTATTTATATGTGCCTTATGATTTTTAAGAAAATAGAAAAAATTAGTTAAAATAAGAAAAAATAGAATCATATAATTAGATAATTAAGTTAAATAATTAGATTAAATAATTAGGTTTATACTAAATGGAATACTTCTTCTACGAATTTTCTATCTTCTAGTTCTTGTCTGGCTTTTTGTTCACATAGTACATATGCCCTGTCATTTGTAGCATTTGTAGCAGGTACTACTAGCCATTCATGACCTTTAGAATAATAGTCATCATGTTCGAGCTTCTTTTTGATTAATTTTTCAATTTCATCATAAATTAGCCTTAGTGATTCTTGATTGACTTCTCCTTGTTTAGCTTTTGCTGGGTCGACAAGTGCTGCTTCAGCAATGAGATAAGGCATCAATATATGTGCTTCATCAAGGACATACCATCCAGTCAATATATTTCCTCCTAAGGAATTGATAATTTCTTGATCCACTCTTCCTTTCTTGAATGTATATTTTGCCCACATATAAAATCCTGCATGGACTGAGTATATTTTTAATTCTTTATTCTTGTCTACATAATCTTGGTAACTATTAGTTAATTTTTTGAGAGCGTCAACAGGCCAGCTATTAAGAGCAGGAGCGAAATGCTGGTGCCCTTTCATATTTACAGCGAGTTTAGTCATAATCTTATGTATTACATCATGCTTTTCAAACATCATATTACCTATATTTAGGTTCAAATGATGCCTTTTTATGTATTTTGGTGATAGTTAGGAATATTTGCTTAGGACAATATCAAATAATCAAATTAGTATACTGGGCACGGCGCGATTATGATGCCTTTACAATGCATCATGCGCCTCGATTGGCGCTAGTATACATATAAATATAATTTTGGATATATTTACTGTAGTATATGTTGTATATATTTCACTTACATTAGGTTTATAACCTTTATTTACCCTATTATAGTTACCGCGCTGTATCTGGGGGAATTCACAACAATGTGGTTGACATGGGTTATGAATTCCAGCTAATATACAGAAAAATAGTCCAAGCTAGATGTCCTGAAGATATATTCGGAGATTTTAGTTCTAAAGGGACAGAAGCACAGAAGGACGCACTTGAAGAGCAGTATCAATATCTTACTGGAAAAGTTAATCCAGCTAATTTCTCAGGAGACAGAAAATTAGAGTATATGGCTGGTGAGGCCAAGACTGCTCTTGATGATTATTATAAGAAAGCAAGAATTCTGATTGGTGGAAGTTCTTATGGTCTTCGAGAGGAATCTCCTGGACTTGTTGATATTGCGATGAGTTTTAATTCTGAAGGTAAGGAATACAAAATCTATTCTGATATGATTGAAGGTGATTTCTCAAATGTTTATTTTGGCGAGATGATGGAAGGTGAGAGGCTTGAGCATATCTGTTTGAAAGTTCCATATGACAAAAAAGATAATAACCTAATGAGGAATGAAGCAGCGATACTTAAAGATGTTCAGCATAAATCTTTACCAGTACTTCTTGATGAGCTTACTCTTGATGGAAAGAGATGCAATGTTACACGGACACTTGAGAAAAGTTATGATCTATATGAGGTAAAGGAAAAATATCCTGATGGACTCCCTCAAGAGCATGTAGCATGGGTATTTGACAGGTTGCTTAGTGTTCTTGGTTTTCTTCATACGAACCGTGTGATACATGGTAGTATAGAACCTGGAAATATAATGATAACACCTCATAATCATAATGGTCTTTTGATAGATTATATGCTGGGTATACCTGATGCCAATCGTAGTGGCAAAGGATACAAGGGAATGAATGATTATAGCGCTCCTGAAGTCAAGAAAGGAGTCAAACCTTACCCAACTTCTGATATGTATTCTTTGGGTAAGTCAATGCTTTACTTAGCTGGAGGTGATATGGAAACAAATGAGTTCCCTTCATCAATGGACACTCGATTTGCAGATTTCATTAAAGGACTTTTGAGAGAAGATGTTGAAGCGAGGGAAAAAGATGCATGGAGTGCGTGGCATAGATGGAGAGCACTTCGTAGGGAAGTACTTGGAGAACCAGAGTTTAGAGAATTAAGAATGTGATAATGAACTTGATGTGAAATAAATAACATGACGTGAAACAAATGGGAGGAGAAACATATTCAAGACCGGTCGGAAAGGCTTCTTCGAGTAATTTCTATTCGGCTACACCACCAAATAAAAGAAGATACATACCATTAAGGAGAAGTGGAAGCTTAAGGTCAAGATTTCTTGGTGATTTGAGGGATAGCATGGTTAATGCAATCAATGATGCAGTCTATGTTTCAGAGAAATTAATGGATAGATTGCCAGATAAATCAATGATAAAAAAATGGGTTAAGCCCGGAGTGATAAGAATGGGAGGAGGAAGTTATTCAAGAGATGTTGGAACATCTTCATCATCTGGAAGTTTTTATTCAGGAGGCACATCAAGCGTTGCTTCAAAAAGTGCACTTGGAAGGTCTTATGCAGATAGGAGCACAAGTCCAAAAAGGAAAATAGTAACTTCAAATAAATTGAGTCCTATAGTAATCGCTTTAGACGTGACTGGTTCAAACATTGAGTTTGCCAGGATTGTCTATGATAAGGCGCCAATGTTGCATGGGCAGATTGAGCAGCAAGGATATCTGAAGGATTTTGATATCTGTTTTTCAGCTATTGGAGATGCTTACTGTGACGATGCTCCTTTGCAGGTATGTGATTTTCAATATGGACTTGCACTTGATGATGAGCTAAAGAAGCTATGGCTTGAAGGTCACGGTGGTGGTCAAAGGATGGAAACATATGAGCTTGGCGCACATTATTTTTCAAAGAAATGCAAGATGCCTAAAGCCGATATGCCTTTTATGTTCTTCATAGGTGATGAGGCACCTTACCCTAAGCTTACTTCTGGCATTGTTTCTGATGTCATGGGTAATACTATTGCAAATGACTATGCTTCAAAGAAAGTATTCCAAGGACTCTTCAAAAAATTCCAGGACAATGTTTTCTTTTTGCAGAATCCTTACTGTGGGAACAGAACTAGGGATACAGAAGAGATTAAGGAGGAGTGGATAAATATTGTTGGTAGAGAATATGCTGAACATATAATCCCTATCACAGAGGAAAAATCAGTAATTGATGTCATACTTGGAACCATTGCCATGGTCTCAAACACAAGGGATATGAGGCAATATATGGGTGACATGGAGCAGAGAGGACAGACTTCTAGAAGAAGAAGGAATGTTGAGCAATCACTTGGTGGACTTGAAGCAGTAGTTGCAGCAAAAGCAGGGAAGAAAAAAAGTGGAGCAAAGAGGCTATAGGTGACCAAGATGGGAGGAGGAAGCTATTCAAGAGACGTGATTGGAACAAGCTCTTCAGGGAGCTTTAGGAGAGGGACAACATCAAGTGCAGTTGCACATAGAGTTCTGAAAAAAAGCAAGCAGGATCCATCTACAAAAACGCTTGCTAGAGTCTTGATTTCAGAATGCAAAAGTCCTTTAGTCGTTGCGCTTGATGTCACTGGTTCAAATATTGAGTTTGCCAGGATTGTGTATGATAAAGCACCAATGTTGCATGGACAGATTGAACAGCAACAGTATCTTGATGATTTTGAGATCTGTTTTGCAGCGACAGGTGATGCACATTCTGACGCGGCACCTCTTCAAGTATGTGATTTTCAGTATGGTGCTAAACTGGATAATGAATTGAAGAAAATATGGCTAGAAAGAGGTGGTGGTGGTAATAAAGCAGAAACATATGAGCTTACTGCATATTATTTTGCAAATTATTGTTTTATGCCAATGGCAAAAAAACCTTTTTTCTTTATGATTGGTGATGAGCCTCCTTTTCCAACACTTGAAAAAAAAGTGATTAGAAAGTATGTAGGCGTAAAAGATTCAGTCAGGAAGATATATGATACAAGGATGATCTTTCACGATCTTTATGACAAATTCCAGGGAAATGTGTTCTTGTTCCAGAATCTTAATTGTGGTAGGAATGAGGCTAGAACAGAGAAAGTAAAAGATCAATGGATTGAATATCTTGGTTCAGATAATGCTGACAAGATAATACGTGTCTATGATGAGAAATCAATCATAGATCTGATGCTTGGAACAATATCAATGGTTTCTGGAGCCAGGACTCTTGACAGTTACATAAGTGATATGAAAGGCAGAGGGCAAACAAGAATGCGAATAAATAATGTACAAAGGTCACTTCAGGGGTTGGAGTACACTGTGACTGGGATAACTAGAGAACAGTTTATAGCAGATCCTATCGGGAAAAGTGGAAGTTTACCTTCTGATATGAGATATAACAGGGCACGAAGTAGTGGCGCTCGGAGGTTATAAAGATGTTTATTGTAACATTACCAACAGTCTATGATCTTGAATTGATTGAACGTATGTTTGCTAACCCTTCAGTTGATGGGGCAAGGTACAATGTAGCAGTCAGAAGCTTGAAGAGTCCGATGGAAACTCTTGAGAAGGTTAAGGCTATCGCAGATAAGTATGATAAAAAGCTATGGATAGATCTTAAAGGGAGACAGTTGCGTATTGTCAAATGGGCAGACCCAGTATTTAGTGAAATAGAACTTAGTCATGATTTGAAAGTTGATCTTCCAGCTAAGATATTTTTCAGAGGAAATGATTGGTCAAGAATTGTTGATTATGAAGGCAATAAAGTGGTTGTTGATCCTGCACCTAAATATGCAGTCGGTGCAGGTCAAGCAGTCAATGTTCTTGGTGATGATCTTGTCATAAAAGGAGATTATCTTACTCAAAAGGATAAGGATTATATAACTGCTGCAAAGCAATTAGGGCTTCATGATTACATGTTGTCTTTTGTAGAACAGGACCAGGATATATCAGATGTTGTAGCTCTTGATCCAGATGCAAAACTTGTACTTAAGATAGAAAGTCAGAAGGGACTTGGTTATGTATCGCATAGTTATACACCTGATAAGGGGTGTCTGATGGCTGCAAGGGATGATTTGATGCTTAATATTGGTGATCGTAAGACAGATATGTTTGGAGCTCTTGAAACTATGCTTGAGAAAGATCCAGATGCAATAGTCGCTTCGCATCTGCTTACTTCACTTGATGATCTAGGTTATCTTTCACATGCTGATCTCTCAGATTTAAGGTTACTTGACATGATGGGTTTTAAGAATTATATGTTGAGTGACGGTGTATCTCAAAAATGTTTTGATAAAGCAGTAAAGGTATGGGATGAATATAGAGATGTCTATCATGGCAAATAATTACTTAGTTGCAGGACTTGGATATGGGGATGAGGGAAAAGGAACAATAGTTGACTTCTTGGTTAGGCAATTGGGGATTAAGAATGTAGTAAGGTATAATGGTGGATGTCAAGCTGCGCATCATGTTGTAAATGATGGTACTGTACATTGTTACAGTCAATTTACTTCGGGTTCTTTTGTCGATGGAGTTGAGAGTTATCTATCCAAACATATGATTGTAGATCCTTTGACTCTAAAAGTTGAAGAGGAAGTTCTTCGCAGAAAAGGAGTTGATGAGACATATTCTAGAATGACTATCTCTCCTGATTGCTTACTTACAACACCTATGCAGAGATTTCTTGGTCAGATGCAGGAACTTTCTAGAGGTGAAGATAGACATGGTAGTTGTGGTATGGGAGTTGGAGCTACAGTCTATGATGCAAAAGCATGGGGAGACAAGTATCCTACTGCAGGTGATTTGCTGAAACCAGAAGTGTTGAGGAAAAAACTTGATTTTATCTGGCGCGTGAAAGTTGATCAAGGTGAACAAATAGTTGATGAAGAGCCTGATAATCAGGAGCTTGATGATAGGTTAGGGATGTTCAAGGATCCTGGTTATGTTGATAAGCTTATGGATTGGTATTCTTCTTTTGTCTCTGAGAGCGGAGTTAAGATTGAGAAGGTTGAGCCAAAAGGGCAATGCGTATATGAAGGTGCACAAGGAGTGCTTCTTGATCATAAATATGGATTTTGGCCACATGTAACAAAAACTGATATTACTTATAATAATGCTGAGGAACTATGTAGTAATTTAAGTGAGGATTATGGTGATAGTCTAGATAATAATTCTGATTTTACATATAAGATAGGTGTACTTCGTGCTTATTCTACACGTCACGGTGCAGGACCTTTTGTTACAGAGGACGACGATCTTGGTAGAAGGATACCTGATTATCATAATCAGACAAATCCTTGGCAGGGAAAGATGAGGGTTGGATGGTTTGATATGGTTGCTGCAAAGTATTCTTTAGATGTTATAGGGGGAGTTGATAGTATTGCACTTACATGTGTTGATAGGCTTGAGAATGTTGATGATATGAAGATCTGTGAGGCTTACAGATATAATGGTGATGAAGAGATAAGTGATTATTTTAATTATGATGAGTGTGAAGATGGAAAAATAATTTTTGGTATCAAGAAAGCTGAAGATCCAACACATGAGCATCAGCAGAAGCTTGGTGAGTTGTTAGGAGATTGTGAGCCTATCTATAGTAATTGGCGTGGGTGGGATTATGGTAAATATATAGGGTTTATTGCAAAGGAGCTCGAAACTCCTGTAAGTATCGTTAGTTTTGGAACTGAGGCTAAGGATAAGAAGATGATAAAGGGGTTAGGATAGCTATATTTGACGAATTAAAAGCATAATCTTTATAAAAAGATGTGAGTTCATTTTAATCTACGCGCTGATGGTTGAGTGGTACAATATGGCCTTGCCATTCAGGAAATTGATGATTTTCGAATTTTCCTGCGTAAAGAGGCTGTGGCCTGGGTTCAATTCCCAGTCAGCGCATTTGTTTTTTTATTTTCTTATTAGAATTATGCTTTTAAGAGGGCAATAAGAAAGGATCTTCTTTGTCGTATACTACATTGTATGTTATTGGATTAGCATTACTGTTTCTTTTTGGAACAAGAGATTGATTTTCTACTATTAGCCATGGTTTTTGGCTTTGGAGTTCTCTTATTTCTCCTTCCCAAGTCTTGCTTTCATCAGTTGTTTGATAATCTACTCTTAATACAGCAACATTTTGTCCATAGATGAAATTTTTATTGAAATTATTATGCATAGAACGAGCAATAGTCATATGTGCAGTAGGCATTTTGACAAGAACATATTTAGATACAAAATCAGGTGTTATTAATGATAATGTTCTTGATTCTTGGTTTTGGACGTAGACTGCAAATGGGTCTTTTGTGAATGTTGTAAGATATTCTGCTGCTTGTGCTGCTGCTATACTTCTATTTCCGCCAAGCCTTGGGAAACCATATCTCTCAAGAAGTTTCTTTCCTAATTCTTGTCTTATATCTCTGTCAAGCTCGCTTAGTCTTGCTGTTATGTAACCTGTTCTTTTTGCAAGTGCTCTCTTTGCATCATGTTTTGACCAATCCACTTTTACCATATAATGTGTTAGTGCATATCTTAGTTCCTTTGTTTTTGAGTCTGCTTGGATAAGCAATGCGCTGTCTTCTTCGCTTAATGTCATCACTGCTTTTTCAAATCTGCTGAGTGTTTCATCTTCAAAATATGTACAATTGATATCAAAATCTTCAAGAAATGATGGATTGTCAAATTTATTTTGGACAAGTGTCTCTTTGTTGACTTTGAATTGATTTTCAAAAAGGATGTATTCCATATCTTGTTCAGAAAGAGAGCCTGCAGTAAATAATATGAATCCATCATGATGGAGCCCCATCTTCTTTTCTGGTTTGTCATCACCCATTGATCTTGGCCTGAGACTTCGTGTAGGAACAAATGGATATTTTCTATGTGCAGATCTATATTTTCGCCAAGAGCCAACAAGCATATGATTAATCAGCATATTTGTTAATTGATCTCTCTTATTATAGAATTCTTTATGTGGAAAAAGATCTTCTAAATCTGCTTCTGAAATTTTTGTTTCTGATGTTATCTGTTCAATATCTTCTTCATTACTCATTTCATCCATAAATTATGAAGTCATTTGTGCATATTTAAACATTTGGTAGTATTTTCGTAATATTCTTGATGATTTTTTTAATCCTATTTGTTTATGCTAATCATTATTCTCTGGAATAGATATATTTTTAATTGTTTATAATCTATATGTGCATATGGCAGTGATGGCTCTTGAAGAAAGGCCTTTGCATGATTATTATCCTGTGCAATGCGAGGGTGTATGGTATCAGCAAAGAACGCATAGCGTCAAATCATTCGGTTTTAATTCTTTTATCCCAAAACTTAATGGGTTCTCTCTTGATGATCTCAGACAACTACCTGGATTTCATTACTCTTACTCTATAGAAAGTCCTTCTTCTGGACATGGCTCAAGACAATATCTATTGACATCAAGTAATGATATCATGGATGATTCTTATGGGAATCTGATTCCTACCTTTTTCAAGGGAAAAGTAGGAGAGCAGATAATGAGGATAATACTTATGGAATTTCTCAGAAGAACGCATAATTCTCTTGAGATAGATAATTTCTCTTTTTTGAAGAAGGATAATTCACCTGATAGCAAGACAGATGTTGTTGCTGAATCAAAGAATTATCTTGCAGTTTTTGATTCGAGATATAATGTTGTTATCTTCTCAAAAGATGATCTTTCCAGTCCTTTGAGTGAGTTTGATGGTATAATGCAGTATGAAGTAGGTGTTGAAGACCGAAATAAAGGTTTGCTTATCTGTGAGGCAAAGACGCAAGGTCTTGGCAATTATTCCAAGGTAATAAGCGCTGAGGGTACAGCAAGAGTAGAAAAGATGTTGATAAGACCTTTCAGAGAACTTTATCCTAATCATTCATTGGATTTTCTTCTTATGGGTTCAAAGCCTTATCTTTTTGATCCTGTATCTGAAAGAAGACTCCGATCCAATCTTATCCGTCTTAACGAACTTCTTAATGAGAATGAGATGGGCATGATTCCTTTCTATTTTGTAGATACTAAAGCAAAGATGGATGAAGTTGCTGAAAGCATGGTAAATATGCATAAAGCAATCGGCAAGAAGAAAGTAATGCTTGATGAGATGTTCACTTCTGAGCAGGATAGGATATGGTTTGAGAATCATGATTTTCTGTATATGATCAAAGGAAGGAGATTTGAGAAGATACTTCAGAAATCCAATGGGGTGTATAGGTTGGTCTATAGCCTTAAGTGAACTTATAATAGAATTATTTATTTATGCTCTTAACTGGAAGTGTTGATTTCTTATGTTGTCAAATGTTGCATAAAGTTCTTTTACTTTTTCTGGACTTTTTGAACTACTGATATCTATAAGAAAACCACCTCCTGTAATTATTGGTGTTTTACTCATATCATGTTGAGGTTCGTACCAAAGCATAGTTGGTTTGTTTTTTATTTCTATAAGTGTATGATGTGATGTAAGCCTTTCTTCAGTCGGATAGAATGTTGTAGTAGGAAGAGCAAGATGAGGTTCAGGGATTTTTCCATAACCATAAATCTCTAATTCAAATCGTGATACATATTTGCTTATGTCTGGTGCAAGAAGATATTGTCTTGTACTATCAATGGAATTTACTTGACATCTCATCCTTGTTACATCTTTTGTTGAGATTCCACATCTTCCTAATGCATCCTCAAGAGAATAAAGTGCTAATGTTTCAGAATCTTTAGGGAATTTCATTAAAGGATGCTGACTATCATATAGATATTTTTTGTACATTGCCCAAAGATTTGCTATTTGTCGCATATATGAGAATTCATTGATAGGATATTTAAAGATTCGTGTAATCTAATATATATTATTTATATTATTGCAGTTTTATTTATTGTGGTTTAGGTGTCTGTGGTCCTTTGTATTTTTCCCATGCTACATCGTATTCTTGTGGAAACTGCGTGTTTATCCTGAATACATGGAACTTTAATTGGACTATATCTCTTTTTCTCAATTGGTTTGGTGATAATGGGCTTTGTCCTGTCTTTATCTCCACCCAGTTGAATGAATCTGGTGTAATCTTATCTCTTTCATAGTCTCTTAATGAAACAGTAAGATAATCAAAGACAAAAGAAGGTGATTTCTCATCCTTATTAGATGGTTGACATATGGTTCTTACCTCCTGTGTAATCTCATGTGGAAGAACAACTCTTTTCCTATCCCACCCATATCTAAATGTAAGAATATTATTTGGTGTTAATGTATTGTAGATCTCTTCGAGATGTGTATAGCCAAATTGTCTTGTACTACAGAAATGCTCAAATACAAGCTCTCCAAGATCGCCTCGAAGGCGTTTGCTGTTTTTGACTGTTGCCATTGTTTATGGTGGTTTAGAATGGAAATTTCTTTATAAATATTTGTTCTGTTATCACTGTCAAATAGTGTTGTTTCGTAATGTTTTTAAATGCTTTAATAAGTACATTCTCATCGGTTTTAGGGTGGTAAAATATGATGAAAAAGAATACTGTTTATGCGATTACTGCAGGAGCGATGGTGGCTACTATGGTTGCTGTTGCTGGATATGTAAGAATAGCTCATTGGGATAAACTTAAGACAACTGGCAGGACAATAGACAAACTTGTCTATGTTGGTGACAGAGCACTTCCTGTTGTTGATGAATGTGTTGATACATTAACTGGAGTTAATGATACATTACAAAGGCAATATGATAAGATGGGTCCTTCTGTTCAAGCATTTGTTGATAATCCTGAAAGTCTTGTGAAAGCTGTTGATAAGACATCTGAAGCAACAACATCTGGTGTTTATTCTTTGGGCGATAAGCTTAAGGGAAGACTTCTTAATTCTAAATATGGTTCTAAAATGGATACTAATAAAGTCAATGGTATTGCAGGTAAACTTACTTCTGCTCTTGCAGGCAAGGTTGAAGAGAAAGCTGAAGAAGCAAAAGAAGTTGCTCCTGAAAAGATTTCAGATGCTTATAAGAAAACTGGCGAGGGTCTAGTATATACTGCTGATAAGCTTGAAGAAATCGATGGGCAGATAGCAGTGTTATCTGACAAATATTCTATTGTCAAAGGAAAACTTCAGGATATTGTTTTTGAAGATGTTCTTCCTTGGGGCGTTCTTGGTGCAGCAGAACTCCCATTTGTGACTATGCTCCTAGGTTATGGTATTGGTGTATTCCAGCATAGGAAAAAAGAAGAAGAATTAATAGTTGAGGAGCAGTGATATAAATGGCAGATTTAGAGATGACTTTATACAGGGCACATTGTGAAGCAGATGGACAGTCTAATTTTCAACCTACTTCAAATCCATCAGATGATGTTAAAAAAAGGATTGGACAAGCAATAGAGACAGTCAGGAAATATATGGGGTATTCTTTTGGGTTGCATAATGCTGGCACAGAGGGTTTTTTGGAATCAGAAGACCAGGCAAAGGGATTGATTGCGTATCTTAAGGATACAATGGAAGGTGTTGATGATTCAATTGATATTGTGAAATGCATGCATGGCAGGATTGTATTTGACAGGAAGATTGTTTTTTCTGGAAGGGATAGGGGACAAATTGATGAATTGATTGCTGCAGTAAAGAAAGCGAAGTATGAAGGCAAAGAGAAAGTGCCTGATTATCAATTGAAGAGAAGCTTTCAGTCTGATAGATTCTGGTGAATTTTTTTATTTTTATTCTTTAGTTTTATTATTCTGGAAATAATTGGCTTATGTCATAACTTGGAGTATCATGACTTGGAACTTTTATTAAATCTATTTTATAATGCCAACAGCTGTTATAATCAGTGTCATCACAACCTTCATAGTCACCTCCATTGTCACCTATGAATATCGCATGTTCTTTTTTTATCTGGAAGTCTTCAAGAATTAAATCAAGCCTTTTTACTCTGTCTGGCCCCCAATACGTTATATGTTCATTACCACCATAACATCTGTCAATATATTTTGCTATCTCAAAAGTCCTTGTCAATGACTCTATGCTTGGCATATAAGTATCTGTTGATATTGCTGTATGCTTTCCTGTCCTTTTTAATCTTTGTAGAAGATCTATAGCTCCATCTCTTAATCTGATGTTGTGCTGATGTTTGATGAAAAGGGTTCCTGCAAGATCGAATATTACAAGTTTTTTATTTGGTGTTATTATCATATTATTGAGAATATTATGGCATTGATAAATTTAATTGAGATAAGAAAATAATGGGCACGGTCAGATACGAGAAGCAAGCTTCTGGACCTAACCTTAGCTTTCTATGTTTTAATTGATTCAAGTTAATAAGAATGATAAGGATGGGCACGGTCAGACACGAGAAGCAAAGCTTCTGGGCCTGCCCTTAGCTATTTATGTTTTAATTGATTCAAATTAATAAGAATGATAATATGGGCACGGTCAGACTTGAACTGACGACCTTCTCGGTGTAAACGAGACGTTATCTATGGCATAGCCATAGGCACCGAAGCACCTGCTGACTGTGTAGCCACTAAACTACGCGCCCATTTATGTTAAAATCGAATTAATCTAAGATGTATTGGTTTCTTAAACAAAACGATTATATATTGGAATAAGCTGTTTATTTATAAAGATTATTCTTTAAAAGTCCGAAATGTTTATATTTATATGAATTTTGGTGTATTTGATGAAAGAAACATATGAAGAATTATTGAATTCTTGTAGGACAAATCCAAAAAGTAAATGGATTAAACCTAGAATTGAAGAGTTTTTAAGAAAAAATCCCTCAGTAACTGTTGCAAAAAAGCAACAACTTTTAGGTTTTATTGGGGATAAAGAGGATTTAGATGAAAGTGTGGTTTCTCGAAGAGGTTTTTTGAAGAAATTAGCTGCAGGTATTGCAGGTGTTGGACTATTTGGTTCTAGTCAAGATGCACATGGGAGAACTGAGTTGGATAGATGGGAGAATAACAGTATTAGAGACTTTAAACATAAAGCTGGTTCTTTAATATTTGATTTAATAGATTTTGAAATTTCTGAAGATCCATCTAAAAAAGTAAAAGTAGATGCTGGCAATGCAAAAGTTAATGCTATGAAAATACTTTCAGAAACTCATGATAAATTGATTGCATCATTTGGAAAAGATATTATAAAGAAATTAAAAGCAAATGAAATAAATAAAGAAGAATTAATTAATTTTATCTATAAAGATATTTTAGGAAAATATATTCCTAAGACTGCTAGTCCTTCTGGGAAAAGGTTGCCAATAACTTTTACTGAAGCTATGAAAGATAAAAGGTTGGATTGTGATACCTCTTCAATACTTTATGCAGCTATAGGAGAAGCATTGGGTTTAAAGACAAAAATACTTTGTTATTATACTCATGCAATTTGTATATGGGAATCAGAAGGTGAAAAACCTATTTACATTGAAGCGACATCAGGTAAAATTTTATCTGATGCTGAACTTACTGAGTATGAATCTAAATTCAAAGGGAGTATAGAACCATTTAGTTTAAAGGATAGAAATAAAGTAAAAGCTTTTACTATGTATACTACTGCTACAAATATCTCTGCTACCATAGATTTAGAAAATCCTAATTCAATTGATGTTAATGAATTATCAAAAGCAATTGATTTATTGGTTCGTTCTATTGAAATTTGGCCAAATAAAACTTTTAAGAAGCAACTTAAAGCTTATACTGAAGGGCTTGATGATATTAAATTAAGAGTATTAGAAAATCCATTTTAGATAAATGGTCTTTTTCGTGAATTATATGATTTTTTGTGTTTTATTTTTCACTTATTTTTTTATTTTTCTTACTATTCTTTTTTTTTATTTTTTGTCTTACTTTTCTTACTATTTTTCTTTTTAGCTTTAGTTTTTTTTGTATTCTTACCATTTCCAACTTTTTTCTTAGCTTTATTACTTTTTATTTTCTTATTTGCTTTTTTCTTATTACTTTTTACTTTTTTATTTGCTTTTTTTTTCATTACCTTTGTTGTCTTTTTTATTTTATTTATTTTGCTCTTTTTTCTTTTTTTTGCTCTATAAATTTTAGATTCTGGTCTATGTATTTTAACTTTTATTTCTTTAAATATATTGCATTTTTTTCTAATAATTCTTTTTAGAAATAAACTAATTGCTCCAAAGATAATTATCATTGATAATGTTCCTAGCTCATTTCCAATACAGAATAAACCAATTATATAACCTAAAACAATACCTATTATAGGAAGACTAAAATATAACATAAGTATAGAAGTATTTTTATGAAGGTGCATTTCGAATTTAACTCTATCACCTTTCTTTAAGTCTTTATGATGTAATCTTTTTTTAACAGGTATTATTTTCTTTTTAGTTTTACCTGGGAATAAATGTTTAATTCGTTTATCTTTAGCAATAGTTTTATGTGCTACTTCAATATATACTCTTCTTTTGTCTTTGCTGTGTACTTTTCCCCTTTTCATCGGGTATATCTTAAGGCAGTGGTTTATAAACATTTTCTTTGAGTTTTGATTTTTTTGCGAATTTTATATGAGAAATTATTTAAAATACCTCTTGTTGCTTGATAACATGCAACTGAAAGACATAAAGAAAGATATAAACAAGGATTTATACAGTGTTCTTGAGAAATTTAAGATTGATGAGTTAAGACCATGTCAAGAAAAAGCACTCAAGGCAAAACTTTTGGAATACAAGAATATGCTTGTCTGTACTCCTACCGCTTCTGGGAAAACTTTGATAGCAGAGATTGCTGCACTTCAAAACATCACTTCTAGCAGAGGTAAGGTTGTATATATCGTTCCATTAAAAGCACTTGCAAGCGAGAAATATAAATCATTCAAGGAAAGATATGGTCATCTTGTAAAAGTTGGCATGTCAATAGGAGATATAGATAGCAGTGATTCTTATTTATCAACATATGATTTCATAATCTGTACAGCAGAAAAATTTGATTCACTCTTAAGGCATCATACTCCTTGGCTGAAATATGTATCTTGTTTAATTGTTGATGAAGTGCATCTGATGAATGATCCTGGCAGAGGACCTACACTAGAAGTAATAATTACACTCATCAGGCATCTGATAAAGGATATACAGCTTCTTGCATTATCTGCAACTATTGGTAATCCTGAACAGCTTGCTGATTGGCTTGATGCAGAACTGATTATCGATTCTTGGCGACCAGTAGAGCTTAAGCATGGAGTTTATCATGAAGGCAAGATAGAATTCATGAAGTAGGCTTTACAGGCTTGTCGTTCTCAACAATATATGATTCTTTCTGGAATGCTTTCTCTACTCTTTCTGGATATTCGACAACTATGGATGGTCTGAAATCATCTTTGACTACTTCTCTAATTATGCCTCTTTCGCTTGTTACTTCATAGAAGAATTTCATACCAACCCTACAGTCTTTTATATTTGGTGTCTTATCCTGGAAATAATAGATTGTATCTGTATAATTGCATCCTATATATCTCATGAAGTCTTCATTGCTGTCATAAAGATGAGATAATCTTTCTCTAGACATATTTCCGTATTGCATGAATGTCCTTAATCTTCCTAATAGTGGAGGTGAGATGTATCTTCTTCTTCCTCTGGTTGGAAATATGAACTGTTTGGAAGCCATCCTCTGCCACCTCCATAATGTCTGGTGGTTGATAAGGCCTAATGAGTCTCTACATGCTTCCAGATTATATTTTGTATCAAGAAAGAATACTCTTGTCTCCCATAATGGAACAAAAAGCTCTCTTTTCTTTATTGATTTCCTGGCCCTGAACTTTCCATCATGGTAATCTGCAATGAGCTGGCAGGCGCTTATATTGAATCTCTCTGCCAACACTTTTAGGCTTGGCCAGCCTTTAAGATTGGGCTTAACTCCTTCAATAAGATTATCCAAGCTCTCTTGAGGAAATAGGTATTTTCTATCCTTTTTTATAGCAGTTACTTCTCTTTTTTCTACAGTTATTGTATTTATATCTATAAAGTTATGGTCATAGTCAAACCAACCCCTATCTAGGATATTTTTAATTGTGCTTGTAGCTAAACCAGTAATATTTGATACTTCTCTTGTTGTATAATGCTTCTCGCCTTCTATGATTAACATGCTTTTTATGTTGTTGTAACTTGCTTTATAATAATTGGCAATCTTTCAGCAGAAAAGTTTAAAAAGAATCTAATTCTTGTCATATCTATGTTTCAAGTATGGTTTTATTCACTAGCATCAGTATTTATCATCAGTCTTATCTCATTTATAGGGATACTCACATTTTCAATAAAGGCAGATAAGCTTAAGTCTTTCCTTATTTATTTCTTAAGCTTTTCAGCAGGTGCATTGTTCGGAGACGCTTTTATTCATCTAATTCCTGAAATAGTTGCAGAAGCAGGATTTGGTCTTAACATATCTATATATATAATCTTAGGAATAGTTTTCTCTTTTACGATAGAGAAGGTAATACATTGGAATCATTGTCATTTACCTATTACAAAGACACATGTACATCCTTTTTCAATTATGAATCTTGTAGGAGATGGTGTACATAATCTCATTGATGGCATTATCATTGGTGCAAGTTATCTTATGAGTATCCCTCTAGGCATCTATACTTCAATTGCTATTGTTTTACATGAGATACCTCAAGAGATAGGTGATTTTGGAGTCTTATTGCATGGGGGATTTACTAAGTCTAAGGCACTTATTCTTAATTTTCTTATTGCTTTGATTTCTATAGTAGGAGTTGTTATAGCTTTAGTGCTTGGTTCTTATATTGATGGCATAACTATATTTTTGGTTCCTTTTGCTGCAGGAAGCTTCATTTACATAGCTGGTTCTGATCTTATACCTGAACTTCATAAAGAATGCGAGACTTCTAGATCATTGATGCAACTATTGATGTTTATCTTTGGTGTACTTGTAATGGTGGGATTAGTGTTTCTTGGTTAATTACTTCTAGAATAAATCTGAGAATAATAAAAAATAGATATAATATTAATAAAGAATAATAATAAAGAAGTTAGTTTATTGAGACAAGTTCAACTTCAAATATCAATGTTTCTCCTGCAAATTTACCATTTTTGTCAACAATCACAAAGTCTTCTCCTACTTCCCTTATTGTTGCAAAACTAAGTCTGCCTAATGATTTGTAGTATGAGAATTGTCTTCCTTCTTCTATAGTTACTTTTGGATAATCTTCGCTGAATTCTTCAAATGTAAGGTTTTCTAATAATGATTCATTTAATATTCCATATGCTTCTTCTGGGGGGATTGTCAAAACTTTCTTTTCTCCAATCAGCATTCCTATTACACCATTATCAAAACCTTTTATCACTTGGCCTTCTCCTGCAATAAATGTTAGAGGCTGAAATCTTGATTTGGACATATTATTTGCTAATGCAACTTCTTCTATATTTGTGTCAAACACAGAGCCATCAGTTAATTTTCCAGTGTACCATACTTCTATTGTATCACCATTTGTGACATTTGGTTGTGGAGGGACGCTTTTACTGCATCCAGTTGTCATTGATATTAAGAATAATGTAAATATGATAAATACGATTGCTGAGAAAGTTATCTTCTTCATAGTAAATCACTAATCCTTTCTTTTCCTATCTCTTCTATGAATCCAGCAAGTTTTGGTCCTCTATCTTTTGAGATTATTGCTTGATAGCATAATTGGAAAAAGTCCTTCATCCCCATTTCAAGTGATTTTGGGATATCAAAGATTGCATTCTCAAGATCATCTCCTTTTTTATCGCTGTTGATTGCTTCTTTGAGCATTACAAGTGCTTTTTTCTGGTTATCATCAAGATTGTTTAACAACTCTTGATTCTTTTCTTTGTTAATATGAAATTTGAAATTATCATCTGCATATTTCATAAGCCAGTTTTTTGCGCAGCTTATCCTTGTCTTTAGCCGTGCTTCGTCTTTCTTATTTTTGATTTGATCTTTATAATGATTGTATGCTTCTTCTTCATCCATGTCTTTTATGCATAATAGGGTTGTTATTTCTCTAAATTGTACCTGTATAGGCATGTCTTTAGGAATGTTTTTTAGCTCTTCATCAACTTGTGAGAGTTCATAGATCAGTTTATTCTTCTCTTTGTCTTTATCACTTACTTCTTCTTTTCCATAATATATCCTTTCTGCTTTGTCAAAATCTTCATATATTTTTATTACGTCCTGGTCAAATGATATAGCGAATTCTGTGTTTGGTCTTGTACCTGCAAATAGAAAGCGTACAATCTCAGGTTCATATATCTCCAGACAATCTTTAAGTGTTACGACATCTCCTGAAGAAGAGGATATTTTTCCACCGCCACCTTTTATCCTGATGAAATCATACATAGTGTAGCTTGGTGCGTTCTTGTTCCATACTTTGCTTACAATCTCTTTTCCTGTAGTATATGAACTTCCAGGAGATGAATGATCTTTTCCTCCTGGCTCAAAATGAACATCTTCAAAATCCCAACGCATAGGCCAATCTACACGCCATAATAATTTGACAATGCCTTTTTTCCTGAAATCAAAAGTTTCAGTATGTCCACATTCACATTCATAATATAAATCATAATCTCCTTTCCATTCTTGCTTTGTGATTGTGTCTTTTTTGCATTTGTCGCAGAAAATAGCAGTTGGAAGCCAGTCATCTGAAAGAGGCTCTTTCCTGTGTTCATTTAGTATTTCCTTGATTGTGTCTGTGTTTTCAAGAGCTTTCTTTATGCCTTCTGCATACTTGCATTCACTGTACATATCTGCTTGATATTTGTATTCTGGATTGATACCTACTAAAGGTATACTTTCTTCAACTTCTTTTAGATTCTTTTCTGCATAACTAGAACATTTGCCTGTTGTATCTGGTGTATCTACAATACTCATCCTGAGATGTTCTTTTAGTTTGTCTTGGTCCGGCATATTCTTTGGAACTTTTCTGAATACATCATAATTGTCCCATGAATGAAGATGTCTTACATTCTTTCCCATGTATTTGAATGCCCTTTTGACCAGGTCGACTGTTATCATCTCCCTGAAGTTTCCTATATGGATCACTCCTGATGGAGTCACACCTGATGCACAAGTGTATAATTCCTGTTCTCCATGCTGGCCTATTGTGCTTCTTACAGAGCTGAATGCCCAATGCATAGGATATTTCTCTTCTGATTTAGCCTTATCTTCCGACATGTTTAGAATGAACTTGGATTGTTATATAAATAATTCGGTTTAGATAGAATAGATTGTATTTTTTTACCAAGCTTGTTTTATATTAATTGGATAATTTCCACTTATGGTATTATTATTTCTTCTAAGATATTCGCTGGTGACTTCTGGAGCTCTTCTTTTTGAAGAATAAACGCTAAATGAACTTATTTCTTTTGATCCTGGAGGAAAATGATGACTATAATAATAGCTGACTGCTCCACCTTCGTCACATCTGTTTCCGGTGATTCTGTTATTTTGTAAAATGAAAGTTGACATGCCTAATCTAATTGCTGCACCCCTTTTAGGTGATTTGTTACTTGTTATCTTATTTCCATCGATGTCAACACAGCTTTCACTGACATAAATTCCTCCTCCATTAGATGTTGCTTTATTATCTTTTATTGTATTGTTCTTGATTATTACGCCACCATCTTTTATGTATATTCCACCACCATATTTTGCAGTATTGTCATGTATATTATTATCGAATATTGCTTCGGATCTGAATCTTTCTGATCCTGTACTCTTTAGATAAACTCCTCCTCCTTTTTCAGCGTTGTTCCCATATATCTCACAGTCTCTTACAAATGAACCATCATTTACAAGAAGCAGTCCTCCTCCAATTCTTATATCTTTATCACTAAGCATTACTTTAGGTCCACCTTTGTAGTACCATCCAAATAAGACATCTTTCTCAGCTCTTCCGCTACCTTCTGTTATGACACAATCTTCAAGAAAACTTCTTGTTCCAACAAGCGTTATATTTCCCCATCTTTTTTCTGTTGCTCTGAATGTAATCTTGTCTCTTGGAGTGCCTTTAGCGACTAATCTTCCACCATAGCATACAATACCACAATTTGGCATGAAAGATAATCTTGTACCAGGTTCAATCTCTAGTACGCCTCCTTTTTCAATCTTTATCTCAAATGATATATTATAATTGTCTTTTTTTAATAAAATATATTCTGTCAAGTTTGGCAGTTTTTCTCCTAGTGAGCTTAGATATCTTTTCTCTTCTTCCTTTTTTTGTCTTTCAAGTTCTGCTGCTCTTCTTCTTCTTTCTCTCTCATTTAATTTTGGCTGTATCGTGTTTCTATTGTAATCTTTGACCTTCTTATCAAGGTCTAACACATCAGAACTTACCTCATGCTTCTCTTGGCTTGGTTTTGACAGGATATCTTCCAGATTTCTCGGTGATTCTGCGGTTGCAGAAGCTGATGCCAGCAATAAACCCAAAGAAAGCGTGCAATTTTGGATGAATCTTTTAAACCTCATATTTCTAAGAAGATGTTAATGGTTATTATTATATAAATTTATGCAAGTTCAATATTACCTAATTGATTTCTTATCAATCCCTGTCGAATTGAATGTCAAGATAACTAAATATGTAATCTTCTTTTCCTTTATTTCTGCTAATGTCATTATTTCTTCTTGTTAAGAATTCCCAACTTCCTTTTGTACCTGGATAATCACCTATATTTATTTTTTTAGGACGTACATAAGGATGCATATTCCAATGAGATGATCCTGGTTCCATAAAGAACATTCTTTCTGCAGCCATGCCTCCTCCACGTTCTGCTTTATTATCTCGTACTTTATTATCTTTCATGAATGTTGCTCCGCTCTGTACATATAATCCACCACCATTCTTAGCAGTATTTCCAGTAATCTGATTTCCATATAATTCAGCATTAGAACCTCTTATGAATATGGCTCCTCCATGTTTTGCTGTATTTCCTCTTAGGGTATTTCCTCTGAGGAGTGCTTGTGTACTACCCAAATATATGGCTCCACCTTCACCACCACTGTTCTGGTAGAATTCACAATCTATTATCTTTATATCTTGTTTATATTTATTCCATGATTCGAATGATACAGGGTCGTCTGCAGATATTGCTCCTCCTCCAACTCTTGATGAACTATTATTCCTGAATACAGATTGTCCAAGATATAATTTGCTCCTATATGCATGGATTGCTCCCCCTCCATCAACTCTTCTTGGATTTCTAACTCCACTATTGCTGAAATTACAATATTCAAATGAAGCTTCAGAACCATCAAGCAGAAGACTAGACCATTTTCCTGAACTTGATGTTAAATTTATCCTATCACTAGAAGTACCTTTTGCTATAATGAAACCTCTTTTGCAAGTGATTCCTCTTCCATTAGCAAAATCTAGAGTGACTCCTGGTTCAATGTGAAGTGTTCCTCCATTAATGATAAGGTCTTTGTTAATACGATACCTTCCACTCTCAATAGTAGCTTCCCCTGTAAGATTATCGAGTTTGTTCCAAGTCTTTTGCATTCTGTCTCGTTTTTGTATCTTTGCATCTATGACTGCACCATATCTTCTTACATTCTCATATAATTCAAGAAAATCAGTACTGTAGCTTATCTCATCAAGACTGTTTCTTGTTGCAGCTACTACTTTTGTACTTATACTGCCTCCTAGAATACACGCTGAAAGTGTTATTGACAATAAACGTTCTAATCCCATTTTTCTAATTTGACGTTAATGGATGTGATTATATAAATTTAACTTTTAGAAATTTGTGGGTTGGTTTATTTTTTAGGCTCTATCTGATATTCCTTGTCAGGAACTGTCTGTGGGAAAAGCATGTCTAAGAACTTCTCAACTGCAGGCTGTGGATCAAAGTGTGCAAATCCAATATTCCATAATGTCTTTATTATGCAATAACTTCTGCTGTCTACTTTTGGAACTACGAAATCAACTCCAAGTACTGGTATATCTATTGCGTAAGAAGCAGCTAGTGCAGCATCTTTTATTCTTTGGCTAACTTTGTCTGTGACATCTTTCATAGTGCCGCCTGTACGGATATTTGTGTTAAATCTGACTTTGATGGTTCTTTTTGCTGGAAGTATGTCATCCATATTATATCCATAATGTGCAATGCACTCTTTTGTCTCATCATCAAAAGGCACTATGCTTTCACCTTTTGTTGCAGCTATTCTTCTTCTGTTGAGTTTATTTATGAGTTCTCTTATTTTATGTTTTCCTGTACCTGTTATTTTTGGTGATTCTCTGAGACCAGCAGCTACAACTTCATTGTTTATTACGAGAACACGTACGTGTTTTCCTGTTGCTAATTTCTCTATCACTACTTCTTCTGAATATTTTTTTGCTTTTTTTATAGCAGAAGTTAAGTCACTGAATTTTTTTATTTCTGTTGTAATGCCTTCTCTTTTCTCAATATCAGCTGGTTTAACTACTAGATTCTTATTTTTTCTTAAGAACGCTCTTATTTCTTTTTCATCATCTGCAATAATTTGTTCAGGTACAGATAATCCTGCATCTTTAAGCAGCCTATTGCTTACACTATAATCCCTGCATATACTCATAGCTACTGCGCTTGTCATATCAGACAATGATTCTCTACATATGATCTTTTTGCCGCCTAATGTTAATGAATAATAATCTTTTTCCTTGTCAATAGTTTCAACTAGAATGCCTCGTTTTCTTGCAGCCTTGATAATCTCTTTAGAATAGGGGTTGAGATCTTCATCTGAAGTAGGAGGTGTAAATAAAGCTTCATTTGCTGGATTTTTATGCTTTAAACAGAATCTTTGAACACGTTTGAAGCCAAGCATCCTGTATAATGCCATTGCTTCATTATTCTTAGACATTACAGAAAGATAAAAATATCTTCTTCCTTTCTTCTTATAATAATTTATGAAATATGCTAAGAGAGCGATTCCTATCTTTGGATATGTTGCTTGTGGATCAACTGCTACTCCCCAAATACTAGCACCTTTTCTGGGGTCATTATATATTAATTGATGATCAACACCTGCGGCTGTCCCAATAGGTTCACCAGTCTTTTTGTCTCTTACTAAAATTTGCATGAGTTTTTTTGATTTTCTGTCTTTCCATGCTGAGACTGGTTCAATAGGCGACATATGTCTTGCTTTGTATATAGCATTGATAATATCTATATCTGACTTTTTTCGTATTTCATCGATTATAAAATTATTTGTATCTATTTTTATTTGATCTGCTTTCTCTAAATCGAGTCGCATAACATAAGATGGGTCAACAAATATCTCATGAGGTGCTTTAGATATTGTGATATGAGGATGTTTTGAGTTCATAACTATGTCTCTTTCACCTTTTTTTTCTTGACACAGCATCTTTGCAAGTTCAGAAGCTTTCTTGAAGGAATCTGCAAAAATGAGCCTTCCCCAACCCATATGAATATAAGAATTATATTTCTTTTTTGATTTAGTCTTCTTTTCTGTTTTGTCTGTTGTTTTCTTATTCTCTTTTTTGATTGCTATAAAAGATCACCTGTGAAAATTTACTTATAGATATTATTTAAAGTTTATGGTTTAGAATGTTTATTGCTTTAGGTTTATATCTATTGTAAGGTCTTATTTAGGAGAACAGATGCCTGTCATGTATTCTTTTGCAGTCTCTGTTATCTTGTTTAGAATTGTTCCTGTACAGTATTCATCTATGGAGTGGCAATTTTGTCCAGGTATGCTTCCGTCTCCGACTACTACAATTGAAGGATCATAACCTTTGCCATTGAGATATTCCCAGTGTTGCTGCCATTTAGCTGCATGCGTTGCAAAATTTAGTGGACTTATTTTTGCATCAGGATAGACTGATTTTGAAAAGTCAACTATTGGTGCTAATTTACTTACATGAAACGCTGGTATATCTCTATTTACTTCAAATGAGATACTAATATCATCTTCATGAATGAGATATGCACCTTCTGTTATTCGTTTGCCCATTTCTTCCATATGATCTATTAACCAACCTGTTCCAAAACCTATGCTTCCTGTACTAGGGAGGCATCTATAATTGTATGTGACTTTGCATATATCAGGGATAGCATTATCGGCATCTCCTGCGTGTATTGTGGTATTTGCAAGCACAGGTTTACTTAAGATGTAATCTTCATGTTTTACTTTTGATAGTACATTTTCATTTAATTTGTCAATCTCTTGCATGAATTTAGTGGCATAATAAATTGGATTGACACATTCTGATGGTATTGATGAGTGACCTGATTTTCCTTTCACTATTACATTAATGGATGATGTTCCTTTATGAGTATGGCCTATGTTTCCTTCGCATGGTTCCCACACTACAACATCTTTTGGTGGCTCGAACCTTGCTTCTTTCCAATATCTTATTGTTTCTTCTATTCCTTGCATAGTACTTTCTTCTTCGCCAGATATGCTTAAAGCTAGTCCTGGAACATTTTCTATACCTATTTCTTTTACAGCTTGAAGAACTCCTGCTAGAAATGCCTTGTCATCCATTGCTCCTCTTCCATGGATTATTATATCATCATCTGTCTTTGTTATCTGGCCAGAACAAGGAAAATTACTCCATAAATGTTCATCTCCTACAGAAACTGTATCAAAGTGTATGTCCATTGCAAGTTCAGTCATTTCAGAAGCTCTTGCTATGATACCTTTATCTCCTGGAACAACAGCTACATAAGGAAATTTGAATTCAGTATCCAACATATGTGCTAAGTCATACATAGATTTAGTGTAATCTGTGCCAGTAAAGCTTTGCATTCTTACAAATCTGCTCAATAGTTTTGCAACGTCTTTCATAGAGGATGATGTTATTTAGTGATTTATAAAGGCTATTGCTTATATTTAACAGAAATTATCTTATTTGTTTATAATATTACTAAAGTATACTGGGGCACGGCACAATTATGACTGCGCTTTTGCTTGTCATGTGCCTCATTTGGCGCCAGTATACTTATTGATGTAATTCTAAATAAAGCATTTGATTGATAACATTTAAATATTAGTTATATATTCTTGAGTATATAATGAAAACATCTGGTAAAATTGTCGACGTAAAGAATGATTTTGCTAGTTATAAGTTCTTTTTTTATTTTTATGAGTAAACTTCGGTTCAAACTGGGTTTACTTGACGAATAACATCTAAATAGTAGATTCTGGTTTGGGCCTCACAAAAAAAGAACTAGATGCAATACTAAAAAAATATAAGAAAAATGGTATGTAGAAAGTCTGCTTGCACGGCGAAATCATAATTATCCTAATAGAGGATAATTATCGCCTCAATAGGCAAAGCTGACTTTCTACTTACGAAAAAGGTGAGGAAAAATGATTGGAAAAAAAATTCGAATGGAAAGGATCATAAACAGAGATACTGGTAAGACTCTTATGATTCCTGTTGATCATGGGATGAGTGATGGGCCTATTAAAGGGCTGATAAATATGCAGGATACAATGACAAAGATTGTCAATGGTGGCGCTAATACTGTCATCATGCACAAAGGCATTGTTCCAGTGGGTCATAGGGGTAAGGGCGGAGACGTCGGACTTATGGTGCATCTTAGTGCAGGTACTTCGCTGAATCCAGATCCATTGAATAAGATTATCGTTACAACTGTTGAAGAGGCTGTTGCCCTTGGTGCAGACGCTGTTTCTATACATATTAATGTTGGTGCTCCTACTACTCCACAGATGCTCACTGATGCTGGTGTTGTGTGTAGGGATTGTAAAAGGCTTGGTATTCCTCTTCTTATGATGGTATACCCTAGAGGAGAGAAAATTGAAAATGAAAAAGATGTTGAGGTTGTTAAGGTAGCTGCAAGAATTGGTGCAGAGATTGGTGCGGATATTGTCAAAGTACCATGGACTGGCAGTAAAGAGAGCTTTAAGCAGGTTGTTGATGGTTGTCCTGTCCCTGTTGTCATAGCTGGAGGTTCAAAAGGAACTGATAAAGATACGCTTCAGATGGTAAGGGACGCAATTGATGCTGGCGCAGCAGGAGTTGCTATGGGAAGGAACAGTTTCGGACATGATGACCCAGAAAGATTCATAAAAGCAGCATCATTGGTTATCCATGATGGCAAATCTGCAGATGAAGCAATAAATGAAACTGGTTTATGAGGTAGATAGAAATGAGAGGAAAAGCAATACGTATGGAAAGGATTATGAATAGAGATACAAGGAAAATGCTTATTGTTCCAATGGATCATGGAGTCAGTATTGGTCCTGTAAAAGGACTTGTACACATGGGAGAGACAGTAGATAAAGTTGCTCTTGGTGGTGCAAATGCAGTTATTGGGCATATGGGTCTTGCACTCTATGGTCACAGAGGGAGTGGAAAGGATATAGGACTTATACTTCACCTTAGTGCATCAACAATGTACGCTCCAGATCCTAACAAGAAGGTAATTGTAAACAGTGTACAAAATGCACTTCAGATGGGTGCAGATGGCGTATCAATGCATGTAAATATAGGTGCAGAGAATGAGTCAGAGATGCTTGAAGATCTTGGAAGAGTGGCAGTAGAATGCATGGAATGGGGTATGCCATTAATAGCGATGATGTATCCGAGAGGAGATAAGGTTAAGGATGAGCATGATGTAGAAGCTGTGAAATTAGTTGCAAGAGTTGCTGCTGAACTTGGAGCAGATATTGTAAAAGTACCATGGACTGGCAGTAAGGAAAGCTTTGAACAAGTTGTCGAAGGATGTCCTGTTCCAGTCATCATTGCAGGCGGTTCAAAAGGATCTGACAAGGACGCTTTACATATGATTAAGGACGCTATTGATGCTGGCGCAGCAGGAGTTGCTATGGGAAGGAACAGTTTTGGGCATGATGATCCAGAAAAGTTCATAAAAGCAGCGTCATTAGTGATGCATGATCTGCGTGAAGTTGATGATGCTATGAAAGAAGCAGGGCTATGATTGAAATAGTCAATATTAAATGATGATAGTCAATACAAAATAATAGGTGAAAAGAATGAAAAAATTTTATGTTGATGTAAGAGAGAGTGATAAGGATATCATCACTACTGCGATTGAATCAGGGGCAGATGCGCTCCTTGCAAATGATGATCAGATCGAAAGTATAAAGAAGCTTAGTATTATCAATGTGATTGCAAAAAGTGGTGATATCAAGCTTGGAAAAGATCTCTTAGAAATTGAGATTGCTGACAAGAAAGAAGAAGAGAAGGCAATGGAACTTGTGAAAAAACAAAAAATCATTGCAAAGATAAAAGATTGGAAGATCATCCCTCTTGAAGATCTGATTGCATCGAATCCTGATAATGTATTTTGTTACATAAAGGATTCAAAAGAAGCTAAGACTGCACTCACTATCATGGAGAAGGGTGTTGCAGGAGTAGTTTTAAAAACATCAGACCTAAATGAGATAAAAAGAGTGGCAAAAGCGATAAAAGAGAACAGCGAAAAGCTTGAACTTGTAAAGATTAAGATAGTAGAGACTAAAGCTTTAGGCATGGCTGATAGGGTATGTATTGATACATGCAGTAATATGAAGGAAGGAGAAGGTATGCTTGTAGGAGATAGTTCAGGAGCAATGCTGCTTGTTCATTCGGAATCTATTGAGACACCTTATTGCGCCCCAAGACCGTTTAGGGTGAATGCAGGGGCAGTACATGCTTATGTAAAAACACCTAATGGGAAAACAAAATATCTTGCTGATCTTGAAGCTGGTGATGAAATGCTTGTTGTAGATTCCAAAGGTAATACCTGGCAAACAAATGTAGGCAGAGCAAAAATAGAAAAAAGACCTATGATGCTTGTTAAAGGAGAATACGACGGAAAGAATGTTACTCTTGTGATGCAAAATGCAGAGACAATAAGGCTTACAGATCCCAAAGGAAAAGCAGTATCTATAGTGAAACTGAAGAAAGGAGATGAAGTCATGGGCACTATAGAGGAAGCAGGAAGACATTTTGGCATGAAAATTGATGAGACAATAACTGAAAAATAATTATTAAATTAATCTTTTTTATTTTTTTATTAAATTTGATTAAATTTTTTAACTAAGATATAACTTAAAGGCAAATAAACTGGAGGCAAACAATGAAACTATGTGCATGTATAACTGAAAAGACTGTTGAAGATTGCATTAAGGTAATCAAAGGTATAGATGTTGGCATGATTGAACATAGGATAGATTTCATGGAAGGGACTTATGATATGAATTCCCTTAAGAAAATCTATACTGCTGCAAAAGTTCCTGTAATCGCTACAAATAGATCTATTCCAGAAGGTGGTCATTATCAAGGTGGTGAAGAAGACAGAATCAATGTGCTTATTGATGCTATTGATGCTGGTTGTAATTATATTGATGTAGAGCTTGAGACTGCTGATATATTTCGAGAAAGACTGATGGCTAAAGCAAAAGATGCAGGATGTAAGGTCATAATATCTATGCATGATTTTGAGAAAACGCCTTCACTCAATTATCTTATCAAAGTGATGCATAAGGAAAGGGATCTTGGTGCTGATGTGGGCAAGGTTGTCACAACAGCAAATACACAGGAAGATTGCGATAATATCATGAAGTTATATGATCATGCTTTTGGATTTCCACTTGTTGCTTTTACAATGGGGGATATTGGAAAGATGACTAGGGCTTATGCATTAATCAAAGGAGCTCCTTTTACATATGTGAGTATGAATGAGGCTTCTGCTCCTGGACAAGTGAATGTTAAAGAGATGACTGGGCTATTGAAACAATTGAGGGATATTTAATACATATATTATACATATATTTGAGAAGAGTGTTGAAGATGACTGTTGAAGATGAGAATGATGTTGTAATTAAGAAGAAACTTGTAGTGATAGGAGATCCAATAGGCCATTCACTCAGTCCTGTAATTCAAGGTGCTGCTCTTAAAGAAACTGGTCTTGATGGTGAGTTTGTGTATGAGAAAGTGCAAGTGAAATCAGATGAGCTTGGTGCTTTTGTGGAACTTGTCAGAACTAGGGAAATATTTGGAGCAAATGTTACACTTCCTCATAAGGTTGCAATAAAACCACTCCTTGACAAGCTTACAAAGGAAGCAGAACTCATTGGAGCAGTCAATACATTATATTATGAAGACAGGAAACTTATTGGACACAATACTGATGGGATCGGTTGTCTTAACACGCTTAAAGAGAGTGATGTTGATGTCATCGGAAGAAAAGTGTTATTATTAGGAGCAGGAGGCGCTGCAAGAGCCATTGCATTTGTGCTTGCATTAAATGGTGTGAAAAGTTTTGTAATACTTGATATGAAAATTGAAAGTGCAAAGAACCTTGCTGATGAACTCCATGAGAAGACAGGAGCATATGTAGTTCCAGATGATTCAGTGCATGTAAGGGATTATCTAGATAGCATTGATATATTGATACATTGTACACCTATTGGCATGAAAGGTGAGAAAGAGAATCATACGTTATTGGGAGAAAAGGATTTTAAGAAGAAAATAGTTGTTATGGATATTGTGTATAATCCTCAGAAGACTTTGCTTCTAAAGGAGGCAGAGAAAGCAGGATGCAAGATAGTTGAAGGACTTGGGATGCTTGTACATCAGGGAGCTGTTAGTTTTGAAATATGGACTGGGAAAAAAGCACCTGTAGATGTTATGAGAAAAGCTATGATTGAGGCTCTTCATGACTGATTGAGAGAGCATGATAAAGGAAAATGGCTTGTAAAAAGTTAAGCTTGCACGGCGAAATAATATTTTTCCTAAATGAAAAATATCGCCTCATAGGGCAAAGCTAACTTTTTACTTGCAGAAAGGAAAAGGGATGACATAATGAATATTACACTTATAGGATTTATGGGGACTGGGAAATCTCTCATAGGTGAGATGCTTGCAGAAAAGACAGGCAAAAAACTTATTGAGACAGATGATATAATTGTAATGAAAGCAGGAAAGAGCATATCTGATATATTCTCTCAGGATGGCGAAGATAAATTCAGAGAGATTGAAGCAGAAGTAGTCAAAGAAGTATCTGAGAAGAAGAATGTAGTCATAAGTTGTGGCGGGGGTGTTGTTTTAAGGGAAGATAATGTTGTAAACCTTAAGAAGAACTCTATAATTGTGTTATTGACTGCACCACCTGAAGAGATATTGAGAAGGACTGAAGGTGATAAAAGCAGACCTTTGCTCAATACTGATGATAAGCTTGGGAAAATAAATACTATGCTTAGGCAAAGAGAATCTTATTATGATAAGGCTGCAGATTTAACAATAAATACTAAAGGTTTGAAACCAGAAGAGGTTATGGATCAAATATTTGATGAGATAGCAAATAATCATATAAATAATAATACTAAATAGACAAAATATCAGATTAAATAATCAGATTAGAGAGGTTTATGATGAAACTAAAAGATTTGAGAAAGAAACTTGATGAAGTTGACAAGGAATTAGTTGATGTCATTGCTAAAAGGATTGCTATAATTCCAGAAGTAGCAGAAGTGAAGAAAGAAGAAGGAATTCCTAGGTCTGATCCTGAAAGAGAAAAGAGGATTCTTGAAGCAAAAAGAGAACTTGCAGAGGAAAAGGGTATTAGTCCTGATGTAGTCGAGGATATATTTCAAAGGTTAATCCAAGAGAGTCATGTTATAGAACGCAAGATTATTGGTAAATAAATAAGATAAATAAAATAAATAAGATTATATGAATAAAAATAATGAATAAATAACAAATAAATAACAAATATAAAAAGGATTATTATTAGTTTATGATAATGATGATATAACATAATAATAGGTGAATGATATGTCAGGAAGCAATTTTGGAAATATATTCAAGATATCCACTTGGGGAGAAAGTCATGGTGTGGCAATTGGTGTAGTGATAGATGGTTGTCCTGCTGGTATTGAAGTTTCTGGGGAAGATATTCAAAAGGAACTTGATAGAAGAAGACCAGGACAAAGCAAAGTTACAACCTCTCGTGGCGAGGATGATAAAGTTGAAATACTTTCTGGAGTATTTGAAGGTAAAACAACTGGTACTCCTATTTCACTCATGATAAGAAATAAAGATTCTGATAGTTCTAAGTATAAAGAGCTTAAAAATAAATTTAGACCAGGACATGCTGATTTTACATATATGAAAAAATATGGTCTTCGTGATCATAACGGTGGAGGAAGAAGTTCTGGGAGAGAGACTGCTGCAAGAGTGGCTGCAGGAGCAGTTGCCAGAAAAGTTTTGAAAGGAGTTAGTATAAATGCATATGCAAAACAAATAGGTAGGATTATTGCTAAAAAAATAGATCTTAAACAAATTGAAAAAAATGATGTAAGATGTGCTGATAAAGACGCTGTTAAAGCCATGGAAGGAGAGATAATGAATGCTCGGGCAGACAATGATTCTGTTGGAGGTATTGTAGAAATAATCATCTCTGGATCTCCTGTAGGTCTTGGTGATCCTGTATTTGATAAGCTTGACGCAGATCTTGCAAAAGCTTTGATGTCAATTGGTGCTGTGAAAGGAATTGAGATGGGGGCAGGTTTTGATGTTGCATGCATGAGGGGATCAGAGGATAATGATCAAATCAATGCAAAAGGTTTTGTTACAAATAATTCAGGAGGGATTCTTGGAGGAATTTCTACTGGTGAAGATATTATAATAAGAATAGCTGTAAAACCTACTGCTTCTATAGCAAAAGAACAAAATACAATTGATGTAAAAGGAAAAGGTTGTAAGATAAAAGTAGAAGGAAGACATGATCCTTGCATTGTTCCAAGAATAATTCCTGTTGCTGAGGCTATGGTTGCTCTTGTTCTTGCTGATAAGATGCTTATGCAAAGGTGCGTGAAATGATAAAAGCAGTGTTTTTTGATCTTGATGATACATTGTATCAATATGAAGGTGCATTAAGACTAGGTATTGAGCTTGGTGTGATTAAAGAGTTTTCAGCAATTATAGGTGGTGATACTTCTCAACTATATGCTGAATTCAAGAAATCATGGAGACAGCTTAATGATGAGAAAAAAGGAACTTCAATTCCGTTTAATAGATTTCTTTGGTATGATAGGTTTCTTCGAGATAAGGGTATTGCTAATGAATCTATTGCTAAGGATATGGAAGAATGTTATTGGCAAAAATTTGCTGAAAATGCAAAACCTTATGATGATTTTATGATGGTGGTTGAATCTTTATCAGAAGAATATAATTTGTTTATTATAACGGATGGTCTTAGAAAAGGCCAGATGAGAAGAATAGAATCTTTAGGTATCGGTGATTATTTTTCAGGAGTTGTATGTTCAAGTGATGTTGGAAATTCACTTAAACCTGATCCTGTAATATTTCAACATGCACTGGATCTGGCGGATTGTAGATTTGATGAAGTAGTAATGATTGGAGATAAACCTCACAGAGATATTAAAGGAGCTAACGATTTTGGTATTACAAGTGTCTGGCTTAAGAGAGGCGTTTACTCGCAGATGCCAGTTACTGATGGTTATGTTCCGGATTATACAATTAATAATTTTTTTGAGCTTGAAAAATTGTTATTAAAATTATAGATTATAAGATGCATTAGTGTATTTAGGAAAATTAAAAAATGACTAGCAAATCGATAAAGATAATAAAGAATCTGGACGCAGTAATAGAAGCGCCACCTTCTAAAGCACATACTCTTCGAGCTCTTTTTATCGCTTCTCTTGCAGAAGGTGAGAGTGTTCTTCGAAATCCATTGCTTGCAGATGATCAAAATTATGCTATTGAAGCCCTTAAAAGTTTAGGTGCTGAGATTGATGTATCTGCTAAGGAAATCAGAGTTAAAGGCACAAATGGAAATTTTCATACTAGTAATCCTAATATATATATAGGTGGTTCTGGTGTAACTGCAAGGTTTGTGATGACTCTTGCTTCTCTTGTAGATAAACGAGTTACTATTGATGGCGAACCCAGAATGAGGACAGGAAGACCTTCACAGGATCTTGTTGATGCTCTTGGTCCTTTGGGCGTTAATATTAATTCTCTTAATAATGATGGGTGTGTGCCTATACATGTTAATCCTGGTTTTGAAGGAGGGGAAACAATATTAAAAGGTAATAAGAGTTCTCAATATTTCAGTTCCATACTTATATCTGCACCTTATGCAAAAAAGGATGTTGTTATACATACTGAAGGTAAGCTTATCTCTAAACCATTTATTGATATCACAATTGGTATGATGAAAGATTTTGGAGTAGAAGTCATCAATGATAATTATAGGAAGTTTACTGTCAAAGCAGGTCAAAGGTATAAAGCAAGAGAATATGATATTGAAGGTGATTATAGTGGTTCAGCTTTTTTCTTTGAGATGGCTGCAATCACTGGTGGAAAAATAAAGATAACAAATTTAATACAAGATACATATCAAGGAGAGAAAAAATTTGTAGATTTTCTTGAACAGATGGGTTGCAGTGTTGATAGGGGGGCTGATTATGTCGAGGTAGTTGGTGGTCCTTTAAATGCAATTGAAGTTGATATGGGGGATTATCCTGATTTGGTTCCTGCACTTGCTGTCACTGCTGCTTTTGCTAAAGGTGAGAGCAAATTTACAGGAATAGCTCATCTTAAAGATAAAGAATGCAATAGGCTTTTGGCTCCTGTTGAGGAGCTGCCTAAAATGGGTATAGAAGCAAGATGCACTGAAGATAGTCTTATTGTTGTAGGAGGAGTTCCTCATGGTGCAACTATTGATGCACATGCCGACCATAGGATTGCAATGGCTTTCTCAGCTCCAGGTTTAGTAGTTCCAATTACAATAAATGGTACTGAATATATGGCCAAAAGTTGTCCAGATTTCTTAGATAGGATGGAGGCACTCTATAAATGAAAATCTGTATAATTGGTGGACGAGGACAGATGGGGAGACTTTTTGAGAAGATCTTTCTTTCGAAAGGACATGAAGTAGTCATACAAGGCAGGAAAACTTATGATAAGTTAGCTGATGATGTGAATTCTTCTGATATAACTATAGTATCTGTTCCTCTTGATAAAGCACCTGATGTAATCTTTGATGTTGCAAATGTAATTGGTGATGATAAATTAGTTGTTGACTTTTCTTCAATAATGAAACCTAATTTAGAAAGTATGAAAAAATTAAAATGTCAGTCAGCTTTTATCCATCCTTTATTTGGAGCTAATATTGGTACTTTAGAAAATCTTAACACTATTGTGGTAGAGCTTAATAAGGGGGAGAAATTAGATTGGTTTGTTGAATTCTTAAAAGAAGAAGATGTTAATGTAAGTTCTTCGACTGTTAAAGAACATGATAACACTATGGCAATAGCAATCGGTTTAAATCATTTTAACAACCTTGCATATGCTAAAACTTTATCCAATCACAATGTGAAAGATGAGTTCGATACTATCTCTTTTGGCATTAAGAAGAAGTTAATAGCAAGACTGCTTGATTCAGAGCCTCATGTTAGTGCAAATATTGCTTTTATGAATGATAATGTCATCAAGATAATTGAAGAACATAAGAAAGATATTGATGAATTATATGAGATCATCAAGAATAAAGACCTAAAAGCGTTTGAAAATATTTTTACTCAAGTTGCTAAGACACTTGCAACAAAAGAGAATAAGAAATTAAAGGTTAAGAAACCAGTTCGCAAATGGGATAAGAATGCGACTTCTGTACTCGGACCACGAGGGAGTTTTACAGATTCTGCATGTTCGGATGAAAATAAGATCTATGTTGATACTATTACAGAGGTTTTAGAAGCAGTTAGAGATGGAAATGTTAAATATGGGATTGTTCCTATTGAAAATTCTGTTGAAGGGACTGTTAATGAAGCTCTTGATGGGATAAATTATATGGGTTTACATATTGTTAAGGCGATTGTTAAAACAATCCATCATTGTTGTGCAGGGCTTGGTGGTGACGCTGATACTGTTATGTCGCATCCTCAAGCATTGGGTCAATGTTCTAAATTTATTGCCAGAGAGTTTCCTAATGCTAAAATAGTGCATACCTTAAGTACTGCTGAGGCTTTTCAAAGAGTCCAGGAAAAACAGTTATTGAACTCTGTTGCTATTGGACCTTCAATTGCTGCCTCTGTATATGGTCTGAAAGTAATGCACGAAGATGTTGAAGATAGTGTCAATAATAAAACAAAATTCGTAGTTGTCTCTGCAGAAGCAAATGGTGGAGGTCCTGTAACAAGTATTGTTGTACAGCCTTTTCATGAAAAACAAGGAGTCTTATTTAATCTAATGAAGTTTCTTAATGATGATAAAATTAATCTTACTAAGATTGAATCAAGACCAGTAAGAGATAAGTTAGGTGTTTATCTATTTTATATTGATTTTGATGGGAACGTTAATGATAGTAAAGTGCAGAAGTGTCTTGCGAATATCATGCAGCATGTAGGTAGTGTTAAGGTTTTGGGATGCTATGATGTTGTTGAGAATAATTAAATTATGTTTATTCTGAATTAAATTGTTATATTATATATTATTGACTGACATAATGTTTATATAGTTCTATCTTAGAAGGTAATGTTATCAGGAGGGTGTTAAAATGCAGGCTACTATGGAGGCTAATGTTGAAACTCAATTGGTTGCAGGACAACCTATTAAATATAGATATTCTGGACAGACTGAGAATGGAGCAAAATGCAATAAAGCGCTTTTTGCAATGATGAATGTAAATGATGTACTTAAAGATTTGCTTAGGGATAAACCTAATGAATTCTTAGCAACATATTCAGGATTATCAGATGAATCTAATGGTTTTTTGAGGGCAGTTATAGGGAGCTTTTCACAGAATAGTTTTGAGGGTGAGTTTGATGAATGGTATAAATCTTCATCTCCTGAAGTGAAAACATTTTTTGACGAATTAGGATTGGAAGTTAAACCTATTGAAGAGATGGGTGGTCAGTTTTATGTTATAGAAACTCATGCTTTTGGCACTCTTCCTGAGGATTTACCTTTGCCAGAATCAATACAAAAAGAACTTGCTGAGAATGCAAAAAGGATTGATGAGGATAGAGGTGTCAAAGAATTTACTTATGGTATAATGCATACTTGTAATGAAGGTTATAAGGATGCTAAAAATTTTCAGTTAGGTGATTGGCATTCGTGGGCTACTTTTGGAGGGCTTGTCATATCAGATCCTACTTATTCATATGAAGTTGTGCCAATAACAAAAGATGAGTTGCTTGGCGGACTTCAAGGAGTGATTGATTCTTATGAACCTGCAATTGAATCAGGTGACCTTTGTGGCGCAGTTGAAGCAAGGAAGCAGTTCTTCCTTGAAGTTGTCTATGATAGGATAAAAGAGGCAAATACTCCTGAAGAGATTTTTCAAGTGTTTGAATCTGATAATCTGGTGCCTTCTCCTGGGACAGGGGTCTATGTGCTTATATCTAATAAAGGTTCTTTTGCAGTTAAAGCAGATCCAAAATATGATGAAAATACTGTTGCAGGAGTTATGAGTGTTTTAAATCCTGAAGGTCATGATGGTATAGGGATAATGAAATATCAGATATTTGAGGTTCCACAGAAAGCTCTTGATTGTGTGCCTGAATATAAGACTCTTGAAGTAAGACTTTCTTGATTATTTTTTAGTTTTTTTATTTTATTTTTTTATTCTTTTATTTTATTTATTTTTCATTCTCTATACCAAATTATTTAAATGTGATGAGTTATTCTAGCCTATTATGAGCAAACGAGTTGACAGAATAAAAGAATCTGGAATAAGAAATATATTTGATAAAGCTGCTACTATGAAAGATGTTGTTAATCTTAGTATTGGTCAGCCTGATTTTGCAGTTCCTGATGCAGTGAAGGAAAGTATTAAGAAAGCAATTGATGAGGACAAAACAAAATATACTCCTTCACCAGGTATTGATGAGCTTCGTTCTAAGATTGTGAAAAAATATAATCTTGATTCAAATGCAAGTTCTGCAATTGTTACATCCGGTACGTCTGGAGCTTTGGTATTATCTTATAGTGTGCTCATGGACCCAGGAGATGAAATGATTATTTTTGATCCTTATTTTGTAATTTATAGAGAAATGACTGATTTTTTAGGCATAAAACCAGTAGTTGTCGGTTTGAATGAAGATTTTTCACTTAATGTTGATAATCTTAAGAAATCAATTACTGGAAAGACAAAGGCTATAATGGTAAACAGTCCTTCTAATCCAACAGGTTATGTGTTATCATCTGATGAAGTTGATGCAATTGTTGCAGTTGCTAAGGAAAATGATCTTTGGATAATTTCAGATGAAGTATATGAGATGTTTGATTATGACAATAAGTTCTGCAGTTTTGCAGGAAAGTATGAGAAGACACTTGTTTTGGGAGGGTTTTCAAAGAATTTTGCAATGACTGGACTTCGTGTTGGTTATGCTGTTGGTCCTGGGGATGTTATCAATGATATGATAAAACTTCAACAGTATTCTTATGTATGCGCTCCTTCAGCTATGCAGTACGGTGTCATGGAGAATTTTGATATTGACATGAGCAGTGAGGTTGAAGTGTTTGCAAAAAGAAGAGATTATGTCTATGAAAAATTGAAAGATGTTTATGATGTTGTGAAGCCTTCAGGTGCATTTTATTTTTTTATTAAGTGTCCTGAAGGTATGACTGGTTCAAAATTTGCAGATAAATGTGTTTCAAAAGGACTTCTTGTAGTTCCTGCTGCTCCTTTTAGTGAGGATGATGATTATTTTAGAATTAGTTATGCTGTTGATGATGAGATGCTTAAGAAAGGCGTTGATATCTTAGTTGATATTGCTGAATCTGAATGATTTTTTCTTTCTTCTTTTTTTAATAACATTTAAAAATATAGGTTCAATCACATATGTTATGTTAGGTCAAGATCCATTATCAGATATGAGGGAAGGTCAGGATGATGCTAGATTTGGGAATAGTCCTTGTTTTTCTTCAGATGCATATGCTGCAGGTTATCATTCACAGAAGGCATTAGATGATCCTATGCCTTTAGGGATTGTTCAAGCTAGTTTAGACCAAGATAGGGCAATGCATGATGCAATGTTTGGAAATGTTCCTTTGGGAACTAGTGATGATTATCTTTCTAGATTTCATGAGACAAGATTTACTTTGAGAAATGATGATGGATTTTAAGATATTTATTCTATTTTTTATCTTTTAGCTTTTACCCATGTCTTTATTTTACCGCATCTTTCACATTTTTTAGAATAATCAAGAACATTAGAACTGAAATTAGTGACATACTTTGGTCTGGTCCATTTGTGGAGACCTAATTTACATAGAAAGCTTTTAGTCATTTTCAATATTAGTCTAAGTGGCAGTACATAAATTCTCTACACATTCGCATGTGACTTGACATTTATTTTCTGTGTCTTCATAGCCTTCATGGAATTGATGATTTATGCATATGCATTCTTTATTCATTGCACAATGAGTTTCATCATTGCAGGAATATATTCTCTCTTTAAGCTCTGAAGCGCTAAGTAGGAAGCAAAATGATAATATCAGTGTAAATATTATTATCATAGTAAGGTTACCTATAGTTGAAATGTTTGTAGGTTTGAAAAGACTTTCATCGCTTCCAGGTTCTGCATTTATATATTTTATAACATGACAAATTATACATGAGACTATGTAAACATACATAATCATTAATAGATGCAGGCACATATGGTAACTTTTTGGTGCTATTGGTGCTCCTATCATAGTAGCTACTACATCTTTTATGAAAGTGGGTATTGCTATGAAAAGCACGTATGATATGTCAGAAACTACAGGTACTTTAGTGAAATAGCTTAATGCTCCTGCTGCATAAATGCCTAAGAATGTCAATAGCTTTCTTTTGCTTGGTTGAAGTAGGAAATAACCTTCTGGCATGATTATAACTCTTTTTAAAATTAGAATTTATAAATTTTTTTTAATAATCAGGTGATTTAGAAGATTTAGTTAATATTGTCTTTCTAAAGCCAGTGTTATACTGCCCTTTGGACCTGCTATATATCTGTGATTTGGTGATTCTGATGGTGTTGAGAATATAGGATGGAATTCGCCTTTCTTTAATTCTAATTCTTTTTTTATATTGCCTTCATTGTCATAAATTAAGAATTTTCCAGAACCATGTATTAACATATGTGTCTCATCCATATTTTCTCCTATATGGTTATGAATTGGACTTTGAGCATTAGGAGCCAGTATTACATAGAATTGTCTCATTCCATTCTCTAGGCCTATTTTTTCTTTTTGGAAATATCTGCCAGGAGATTTTTCTATGAATTCTATCTCTTTAAGAAAATCAAGTCCAGATTCTGCAATAAGGAGCTCTAATTGATTCATTTATGCATTCCAAGCAATTGTTCTTTGCATGCAGTTAGTCTTTGTTCATATATTTTCTGTCTGCTTTGGTCCTGTTGTGCTAATTCTTGATATGCTGGAGTTGATGGTAAGTGTTTCATTGACGCTCTTATTGACATCTCAATATTGACTGGTTTGCCTTGTTTTTTTATTGTTTCTGCTTGAGTTCTTACTTCTTTTACAAATGCATCTCTTATTCCTTCAAATCTCTTTTGTTTTTCTACTTCCCATCCATTGTATTCTTTTTGTAATCCTGGAATTGTTTTTGTAACAAGTTCCTCAACTGCTTCATAACTACCATTGTTCTTTCCTAATGCAAGTATCCCTTCTGAAGCTTTTTTATAATCTGTATCAAGTCTAATCATATTGACGAGTTGGCTTTGTGCTGCTAATCTAACTTTATCATTATTTATAGAATTTGCAAGTTCTTCAGAATCAATATCTCCTTTAAGATATTTTCCAACTATTGGTCGTGCTTCTTCCATATATTGGAATTGGTCAAGTTCTTCCTGTGGTATTGTAGCTGATATTTGTTCTGATCTTTCCAATGCTTTTTCTAATGCTGATTTTATCATTTTTAGATTCCTCATAAGTCTTATTTATTATAGTAATAATTTCTCAGAATATAGCTCTGAGGTGCTATCACCTCTAATCATATGTAATTGCTTATTCATTTAAATAAATTGCTACTAAAGAAATAATCGTGATTTATCTGTTAGCTTCATTTGTTCTAGCTCGGTATGCTCTGTATCCTGGAAGACCATTAAGTTCTTGTCCACATTTGAGCATGCTTGCCCTTACAGTCTGAAATTTATCCCTTAATTCTACCAATGTCATTTGTCCTTGTTTTACTAAATCTATTCCTTGGCTTATTTCTTCAATTTTTGGTAATACTTCTTGTTTTAGTTCTGTTACGATTCCTGCAACTTCTTCTGGCAATGTGCTGTTTTCATATGTTTTACTATTAGGAATCTCTCTTATTGATGTTACAAAATAATCTGTAGCTCTTTTGGCAAGATCCATTATTGGAGAATTTTCTTCTTTAACTTCTTCTTCTGTTAGGTCATTTAAAGGCATGCTAATTGTGCCAATCCTGGCACGGTAACCCTTTATGTCCAGTTTTTTCCATAGTTCATTCTCATTCATAGATGTTATTATCAACTATCTCTATTTAAGACTTTTTATTGTTGTCTTTTTACTATCTTCTTTGTGGTGTTGGATTGCTCTTATATAGATGATATTTATAATCCTGATATTCGAACTTCACACTTACATTGTTGCACATGGTTTCTATACCACCTGCTCCATCAGGGACTCTGAAACTTGTTATGCCTATATTTACTCTAGGGAATATATTAATTGTTTCAGGTTCTTGTTCTGGATTAGCTATTCTGCATTCCAATTGGTCTGGTTGTACATAGCCTGCATTGTTTCCAAAGCAATCTTCTGGCAATGCTTTTACTGCTGGTATGAGATAGTCCACTATATCAGTTCCTTTACCACTGAATTGAATCTGGCCGATATCCATGGAAATATATACTTTTATTACTTAATAAACTGATAGTACATGTAAAACATGTATTCCTGTATTTGGTAGTTGTCTTGTGAATTTTAAGGGATTACTTAACAATAGGTTTATATAATCATATTGATTCTTTTGTTGCAGATAAAAATGACATCAGAAAAAATTCCAGAAGATAATATGCCTATAGAGAAGATATTGACAATAGATGCAGTAGATTATTTTATGATGACAGGAAAAGAACCTACTGATTATAATGCTATAGGTGTTCATCTTGTATGCGGTAAAGAATTTGATACTTGTGGAAGGTATGCAAGTCAGGCACTTTCTCCTTTGGAAGCTTTTGCTGCGCAAGTTCCAAAAAGTGCAGAGATTGTTGTTGGTTATAGGTCTTCAGTCAGTACTAGTCAAAGAGGGGGTGTTGGTAATCCTACTACTGTTGGATATACTGTGTCTGGTACAGCGCTAGTTCCTAAGAAACCAAGTCTTCCTGAGCATAAAGAGTGAATAAAAAAGAGAAAAGTTCTTAATAAATTAATTTCTGCAATTATTATGCCACGTTATCCAAGAATCTCTGATACACCTGATAAATTCGATAGTCAGGGCAATAAACTTTGTAGGAATTGTGAAGAGTTAGTTGCAGAAGGGAGGAAACATTACTGTTCTACTAAGTGTATGGATGAATTCAATAGGAATAATTCTTGGTTTTTTGTAAGGAAAGATGTTCTTCGGCGTGATAAATATACATGCAGTATTTGTGATGGAAGATTCAAGAAAGCAATGCTTGATGTTGATCATATAATTCCTGTGCAGATGGGCGGGCAACTGTTTGATAAAAGAAATCTTAGGACTCTTTGCAAGATGTGCCATAAGGCTAAGAGCAAACTTGATAAGGATGCTTTATCTTCATAAGAGATTTAGAATAGAATCTTATAGTATCAATATAGTTTAAAATGATTATAAAAATAAAATAAAAAAATAAAAAATTAAATCATTTATCAGTTCTTATTTCCAGATCCAGCCGAAAATACCTTTGCTTTTCTTTTCATTCATTGCAAGATCTTGGAGTCTTTCGTTTTGCTCAAGCATATTCATGATTTGCAGTTCCATTACTTCTTTTGTTTCTGCGTCACATTCACATTCTTTCTGGAGTTTTTTTAGCTCTTGGACATCTGATTTTGATTTGTTAAGTTGAGCTAATATCTCTTCAGCTGCTTTGTGATCTCCACCTGCTAAAAATCTTCTGAATTGACCTCTGTTTTGGATCTTCTCTTCATTTTTCATTGCAGACATGATTGAATTGTTGAAGTTCTTAGCAACAACACTGACATTTTTGCCAATACCGCCAGTCCTATTTTCCATTGCAAGTAAAGCATGAACAGTCTCTCTGACTTCATTTCTGTTTCTTTCATTATTTTGTGCTTTGTCTCTTTTTTCTTTACCAGGAGCATCATCTGATTTTCCTGCATTTTCAGGTTTGCCTTTTTTTACTTCTTCATCATTTTCTGTTTCTTCTTCATTCTCTTCTACTTCATCATCATCACTTTCTGTTTCTTCTTCATCTTCTTCTATTTCATCATCAGTCTCTATTTCTTCTGTTTCATTATCTTTTGTTTTAGTTGTTGCATGTGTAGTATCATCAATGTCTTCTGTTTCAGCATCATAATGTTCTATCTCAACATCATCTTGTCCTTTCATCTCTCCCTGACCATTATTTCCAGCGTCATTGTCAGCAAATGCAATTACGGATAGAATTGCAACCATCATTATTATTAATGCAATATTTGTTTTTTTCATCTTTATTTACCTCACTTTTGAAATTTTGTCATATTCTTTGTTAAATTATTAAAAGGAAATGGTCTTTCATTTGTCTGTAATAATATATATCTTAAGAAAATGTATACTTGTGTTGACCATATCTCGCAGAAGTCTCCCATTGTTTTGTTTCTTTTTCCTTTAATTAATGTGTAAATGATATTTACTACCCATACTATCTGTATTACTGCTTTCCATAATCCTAATATAATTCCAGATACTATTAAAACAAGAACTCTCATTAAAATTTCCATTCTTTCTTTTTCTTTTGGCATTTTTTCCTCCTTAACAGATTGGTTTTTCATCACAGATGTCGCTGAGTAAAAGATTTTTACATTTAGAACTCATCATATCAGGTGCGACGACAGGGCATTCTATTATTTTATCTTTGCTTATGAATTTTGAGCCTGCTCCAGGCAAATCATTGACTATTTTTACATATTCTCCACACATATAAACTGTGTCACCTTCTTTACAATGCTGATTTACAAGTGTGTCAGAATCTTCGATTGGTTGCTCTATACATCCTGCTAATAATAATAAACCTAGAATTAATATAATTGTAATGTATTTCATTTAATCACCTCATTGACTAATATTGGGTATTATTGGTATAACTAATGTTTAAATGTTTCGGTGATTAGAATGTATTTTTGAGGAATTTTTTATTTGTCTAGAATGAAAAGATGCTCATCAAAGTTTAGGAAAGAAGGTTTTGTTAAATGAGGGTATGGTTGATAATCTGAATTGCTTTGGCAAAAATATATCCCTTTGTTTGGCATCAATAATACATGGGGTTTTTTCTCGATACTGATATCTATGCAATAAGTTGGTTCATTGAATGCAGAAGTACTCTCATAATCTTCTAATTCTTTAGTAAAGAATCTAAGTGTTATGCCTCCTTTATCGACTTCAGGATGTCTTTTACCTTTAGTCACTCCTTCTTTAGGGATAGCATATAATACATGATCTCTTGAATATAATTCACTCTGCTCAGTAGGTATCCATACTCCTTTGTCTTCTGCAAATAAACTTTTGCCTTTGTTTTTTACAAAGTGAACTACACGCTCACCTTTTCTAGGGAATGCTATATGCAGTTCTTGGCTTAAAGCATATAAATCAGGGTCATCCACGACTGCTCTTAGATATTGAGCATTGGAATTTACAAGATTGTCTATGTCTATATCAAGATTCATGATGACTGAGAATAAGTTAGTGTTTTTAATCATTATCTTACTTGAAAGTATATTTCTCAGGAGTCTAAGTTCATTTAGAGAAGTTTTATTTAGAGAAATATCTAGATATGATTCATTTACACTATGAAGTTTTCACGTTTAAACAGATGACGGGTGCCAGATCCATTCACCATCACAATAGCTGTATTCCCCTGTATCATCATCTCCTTCAAGGAGAACTATTTTCTGATGTCCGAGAAAACCTCTTTTTTCTACAAGCTTTTTCATTTTCACCTCCCCCATAGAGTCCTAAATCTATAATAATTCTCAGTTCCGGAAATATTACGTGATTCTTTTATAAAATCCTTATGAGCATACAATATATATGCCCTTATAATTATTATAAAGCACCAAAAGATTTATATATTAGTATACATTTCCCTATACTCATCTTTTATTGATTTTTATAGCAATCATAAAAAAATAGAGAGGATGATGGATAAATGAGGACGATTTGTATTATTAACCAGAAGGGTGGTGTTGCAAAAACAACTACTACTATTTCACTTGCTGCTGGTCTTAGCAGAAAGGGAAAAAAAGTTCTGATTCTTGATCTTGATGCACAAGGAAATATTGGTGTAGCATTGAGAACACAAGGTGTCAAGGACATATATGATTTTTTGATAAATGGTTCAGATTATAGAGAATGTGTAACGCATCTTGGAGATAATCTTGACATAATGACAAGTAAAGAAACATTGACTAAAGCTGAATTCTTGCTAGTTGGTGAAGCAAATAGAGAACTTATTCTTAAGAATAAATTACAAGAAGTTAAAGGGTATGATTATATTCTTATTGATTGTAGTCCTTCACTTGGACTTCTTAATCAGAACGCACTACTTGCTTCAAATGAGGCACTTATTCCAACATCAACAGATGTATTGGGTTATAAGGCACTTAAGAAGATAATAATGGCAATAGAAAGCTTGAATCATGTATTTGAGCATGATTGCCAGGTTACAAAAATTGTACCGACAATGCACGATAAGAGGCTTAAAGTATGCAAGGAAGTACTCCATAATATCAATAATGATTATTATGAGATGGTATGTGATCCTATAAATGTATGTTCTAAGCTTAAAGAAGCACCTTCTAAAGGTCAATCAATCTTCAAATATGCTCCTAATTCTGCAGCTGCAAAAGATTATGCAAAAATGGTTCAAGCAGTAATCAGGGATGAGCAGAAATTTGACCTTCCCATAGAAGAAGTGCAAGCTGCACCAGCTGCGGCTAAGGCTTAAATAATATTTTAATCTCTTTATTATTTTATTTTCTTGTTTATTCTTAATTATTTAATAAAAAATTTAATGAATTAAGTTCATAACTACCCCATATCATCTGAAGCATCATCACTTCCAGGATCATCTTGAACTTTCTTTATGTCTTTATCGATATCTTCTTTAGATTTAGCTTTTTCCTCTTGTTCTTCTTCCATTATATACACCTCAAGTAGATTCAAAATGGTTTATTCAGATATGAGCTTTTCAGGATTATTATCATCTAAAGATAGCTTTTCTTCAGGTTCTTCATCAGGTTCTTCTTCAGGATTGCCTTCTTCTGGATTTGTTCCATTTTCATTTTGCATAAGGTATCACCTCTTATTTACCTAATTATGATTATTTAGAATAATTACTATTTAAATTTTTTATTTTAGTAATCAGAATATGCTATACTAGTGTCCATAATCACTGGACAACAGAAATGGAACATTTCTGGACCCAGTGGTTATTCGTTTCACTCCATAATCACTGGACATGTCCATGTAGGGTATATAAAGGGATTGATGAGTGAAGTATATGGGTGATAAAGATGGATGTTGAAACATTCAATGGAAATGGAAATGATGTCGTAATAGGAAATTGTAGTGCTTGTAACGAAAAGAAAATCTTGATAAATTATATGGGTGAATCATTTTGTACGAGATGCATACAAAAGGATGAACATTTGAGTGCTGTAATTGGTTGGCATGGTTGATTTTTTTCAAATTCTTTTCCTATTTTTTACTATTTTCGCAATCTTCTAGTGTTATTTTTCTTGTATTTCTGGAATAATCCCCTATTATTGCCTGGATTTTATATAAAATTACGTAACCTTTAAAAAGGAACCTGGAATCAAATATCTAGATTAGTGAGTTTGGGGAGAGGTGATTTTCTTAACTCATTTAACCTGGAAATCTGGAAATAACCAGAAATTATGATATAAGATGAAAATAGGAATACTAAAAGAAACAAAGAAGGGCGAATTTAGAGTAGCGCTTGTCCCAGAACATGTTAGACAACTAGTTGAAGAAGGACATGAGGTCTATGTTGAGATGGGTGCGGGAGCTGGATCTAAGTTCACTAATGCTGATTATAGGAAAGCAGGAGCTAAGATAAAGAGAGATGTTTCTGACTGCAAGATGATTGTAAAGGTAAAAGAGCCACAGATAGATAAAATCAAACCAGGTCAAATTATTATGGCATATCTTCATGTTGAGAAAGGACAGAATATGGAGCTTCTCAAAACACTTCTTGATAGGAATGTTACTGGTTATGCATATGAAGAAATCAGGGATGAAAAAGGTTTTAGGCTTGTAAATCTTGGTGTAGAAGCAGGTATTGTTGGTATGTATGAGGGATTAAGATTATATGGTCAAGTTCTTGAGAATAATGGAAAAGTAAACAGATTCAAAAGACTTAAGCCAATAAAAGAATATTTCTCAGTTAAAGAGGTATATAAAGCACTTAAAGAAGCAAATGTTCATAATGGTGTGAATGTATATATATTTGGAAAAGGAAGAGTTTCTTCTGGATCCCAGGAAGTATTGTCATTTACAGATATAAAACCAAATGTACTTTACAGGGATAAGACTGTTTTTGTCAAGCAATTCTTGCCTGATGCAGATATTATAGTGAATGCAGTTGATTGGTATCCTGGAGAACCACGAATAATTACAAAGAATATGCTTAAGATTATGAAAAATACAGCAGTTATTGTTGATATCTCATGTGACCCTATGGGGGCAGTTGAGACATGCATACCTACTACTTGGGAAGATCCTTATTATGAAGTTAATGGCGTTACACATTATTGTGTTGATAATCTGCCTTCTGCTATTCCAAGAGATTCTTCCATACATCTTAGTAATATGATCTTTGAGCATGTAAGGAAAGTTGCTAATGGTGAAGAGCTTGATACTGGTCTTATGACAAAAGAAGGAATCTTCGAATATGCAAAAGAAACAGAAATCAGTTTTGAACTTGGATCAAAGTATCTTGTTTCTGAAGCAGGTTCTAGATAAGTTTAATGTTTTTACAGATTCTTGATAATGATAATCTTTTTATATTCTAGATTTTAGATTATTGTTATGGCAGATCATAAAGGCAAGATCTTAGTTATTGATAATTATTCCAAGGAAGATACTGCTGCTGTTCAGGAGATAGAAAAAGCCATTACTGCTGCAGGATATAAAGCTGAAAGGATAAAACATAGTGATGCGAAGCAGAAGCTTGCTGCAGGAGAGGATCTTCTTGAAAATTATCATGGTGCTGTCTCCTCTGGAAGCGGAAAGACATGGAAAGAGACTGGTGAGATGGATGCTAATGGGAAGCCATATGTTGCTATGAACGATCCAGTACATGATTTTTTAGTTGAGCATGAAAAACCTCTATATGCAATATGCGGGGCCTATCATGCTGTTGCTAATTCTTTGGGATATAAGGTAAAAAATACTGGTGAATTCAATCGTGGCAAAGGAGAAGATGGACATCATTATAATCATAAATACGCAATTGCAAAGGATGATATTGATGATAAAGTAAAAGCTGAATTCACTTCGCATAACGGCGAAGAGATAGTAAAGGCTTTCACTCATCAGAATAATAGGGCTGTACAATATCATCCTGAAAGAAGCGAGCATGGTAGGCAAGAGATTGCTGATTTCTTAGATAATAATGTTAAGCCTGGTAATCCTGGTGAGAATTATCAAGGCCAAGGTCCAAAAGAAGGACAAGATCCTGGGAAGTATCAAAGCCAGCAGGATACATATCAGTGAGAAAAGTATTTTTTGAAGAGTTTAGTTAAATATTTTCTATAATGTCTTAGTCATCTTAATTGTATATTCTGAGAAGCCGAATTTCTTGTAGATCTGTTGTGCAGCCTTATTGTCTACATGGATCTCAAGTGAAATGTGCTGGGTTTTCCATTCTTTTAGCCAGTTTAGTGCTGTCTCAATGAGTTTGTTTGCGATTCCTTTCTTTCTAGCTTCTTTTTTTACAAAAAGATTGCTGACATAGCCTTTTCTCTTGAATTTTGATATTGGCAAAGGTCTGAACCATTGTGCAAGTATGAATCCTACTATTTCTCCTTTCTCTTCTGCATAGAAGATGGCTCTGCTTTTGTATTTAAGATCACGATTTAAGTATTCATAGAAATATTCTTCATTGTCTTCTATTGGTTTAAGACTTTCGCTGTATTTGAGCTCTTCTTTTTTTGAAAGTAGCTTGATTGCCTTGAGTCTTTCGTAATCTTCTTTTGTCGCTCTTTTTATTTCCATTTTTTTATTAAGTTATAGATATTTGTTATTTTTGTTTATATCTTTTATTTGTATTCTTAATCCTTTATTTATAGTCTTTGATTATTTCATCATATAACAGCCTGCTAAGATTGAATCTTCTTGCTCTCGGGAATCCAGGAAATGTGTTCACTTCAATAAATTTTGCGTTTTTTCCATCTGAACAAAGCATTATATCTACTCCTCCAAAATTTAGGCCTAATGCTTTGATTGATTTGATTGCGTTATTTTGAGCCAGTTTTAATTGTTTTTGTGGTAGTTTTTTTGGATATGAAAGTTTTTCTCCTCTTGCTCCTTGAGATATATTTGTTGTTACTGCATCTGATTCATTAGTCCTGCAATAAGTGTATAATACTTTTTTCTTGTATACATAGAATCTTATATCGAACTTCCTATTGTTGATTAATAATGGATCTATCATATCTTCGACTATGATATCTTCTTTGAGAAGCTCCTTTAGAAACGCTTTTTTTTCTTTTATTTCATTAAAGGTCCAGCCATAATCTGATTTCCTACAACATATCTTACCTTTTCTAAACCTAAAATTTGTCCTTATCCTGTCTTTCTCAGCCATGGTTATTCCTTTTCCCATAGAACCAAACCTTACTTTGATGAATAGTTTCTTTCCTTTGTCTAAAAGTTTGAGGATATCTGATAATTTTCTTGTCTTGTAAGTCTTTGGCGCGTCTACGCCATTTTTTACGACAAGCTGTTTAGTCATTGTTTTGTCTCTGTCTGTTGCTAGGTTCTTAGGATTATTTATGTAAGATATCTTACTTTCTTTATAGGTTGCTTCTATATTATGTTGCACTGCTTTCCAGAAGCTTTTGAATTTTGTATAGAATGAACTGTTGCCATAGACTCCTTCATAATTTTTTGGCTCTATATGTGTGTCCCAATATTCAAAAGGGAAACAAGGAAATATAATTATCTCTTTTGTTGTTATCTTAGGGAGTTTTGCATTTAATATATCCCAGTAATTGCACCTCTTGAATGTGATCTTTGTGTTGTGAAGAGATTTTCTTTGTCTGTAAAGCTTCTTGAAAGTATCAAAGTCTTTCCAGTCTCCAATAAGAAGGAATGTCTTCGTTTTTGTAATCATAGAATAACTTTCTTGTTAAGATTTTATAAATGTTACTTAACTTTATTCAAGAGTTTTCATTCTTCATAATCCTTATTGCAGATTTGTAGAATGCTTTTATCCAACTAGGTGCGAAATCTCTACTATATGTATCCTCAATCTCATGTACAAATCCACCTACAAATGCTTCTCCTGGAATTGTCTCGCCGAGCATTGACATCGCTCCTTCGTCTAATTGTTTTTTCCCCCATAAATCCATGAGACCCTCAGAATAACCCTTTCCTCTTAGCTCTTTTTCTTTTTCCATCAATTGCATCGCTTTTGTTCTGTCAATAATCATACCCACTGGTATTGCTGTTTTTGGCTCCCATGCTTTAACATGCCTATAACCTTGATTGATTGAATTTGCTAACCTGTCTAAATATCCTTCTGCATCTATCTGATAAGATTGACATGGTTCGTTCCTATCCATTTCATGAATTATTTGTCGACTAATTAATCTATCTGTAATATAATAGACATTACCATCTTCTGTATGAAGTCCCTGGGTTTGTATTCTTGCAGCAGGACCTCCTTCAATCATATGGATGCCCAAATGCGAGAATGTATCAATAAATGCTTCAACTCTTGAAGGAGAAGAAATCATCGTTGAATGAGTGCCAAACCAAGCAGATTCAACTTCTGTCTCTACTTTATCTTCAGATTTCCCTAATACTTCCTCTATTGAGGATTCAAGAATATTTACAATTCTTGCTATCTTTGGTGATTGGTACATCTGAAAAAGTAAAGAAGAATAATTTATAAGTTTTTCGGTTTGTTACTACTCTTAGGTAATTATAGTCCTCCTTTCTCTTTTATAAGTTTAATATATCCTTTTGGAATTACGAGTTCACCTTCTTCTTCAACAAATCTGAATGGAAGTTCTATCTCTTCATAATCGCTCATCTTTATTTTTAGGCTTCTTCTGAATTTTATATTCTTTAGTGGAGTACCATTCAATATTTTCCATGCAACATAAGCTGCTGTATTTGTTGACATCTGAAATTTATTAAGGTTTCTTGTTGGGCAATTGTCGATTTTATCTGTGAGTTCTTTCTTTGTCCTTTTTTTCCTGGGAAAATCTCCTAGAATGCCACCAAGCAAGATGTAATCAAATGTTTTGTCTTTTGGTGCAAGCGTTTGTCTAGCAGAAGGATCAAGGATACACATATTCTTAAATTTTAATTCTTTTATTGATCTTGAGTAGACTTTTCCTAATGGTTTGAGTTTTTCTTGATCTTTTTCTTTTTTTATATTTGTGAATATCAAATTCTTTTTGCCAACAAATTCAGAAATATGATTGTATTCTGTGTAACTCCATTTCCAAAGCCTAGGATCAAGGTGTTCTATTATGTACTTTGTCATTATTAGTCTTCTCAGTAGTATTATATTTAAAAATTATCTTTTTTTTATGTAGTAACTTACTAGTGGTCATACCGAGAAAACTTTATAAACCCTATTGAGTTATGATTCAGTTAGGATTGTGTTAGAATTATATAAGGGGACGTTACAAAAAAATGTCAGAAACATCTGAAACATTAGCTACTAGACTTGATAATCTTACGAAAGATGATCAGACATGGGATTCATTGAATATCAATCAATGGAAGACTGCAATAGAAGCAGTAAGAAAGGATTGTACTTATCTTAATGATGTTGTTGAGGGCAAGGCTGATATTAGTTCTAAGATGGAATATGTTGTAGAAGACGCAGGCGGATATAGACATTATGTTCCACATTATGTTGGCAAGGAGACAAGAGCAGAGATTAGACAAGTTGAATCAATTGTTGGTGATACTGGGATGGCTGGGAATGCTGCTAATATTGCTTTTAATCCAATAGGACTTCCTCTTTGTTTTTTAGTAGGATACGCGCTAATTGTGACACCTACAGTCTTGAGGCATACTGAGGCAAATCCATTGAGTTCTTTTTATTATGCTTTAAAGATTGTTGCTAAACAAACAATTCCATTTTTGGCAGCATTGACTTTTTTTGGTTATCTGTCTTCAGATTCAAGAGAAGATAATCAACAGGATGCAAGTGCAAATGCATCTATAATACAAGAGAAGATAGAACAGATATATCATACAGAAAAACCAGTAGGTTACTCTGCACGTGAGTTAAAATAATATTTTGATGAGGAAATGAATAATGGTTACTAGTGTAGAAACACTATTGAAAAAAATTGAGAAAGATGAAGAGTTAGATTTTTTTACTGCTCAGAAGCAGATGAAAGAAGTGCTTGAGAATGCAAGAAAAGATAATCCAGTACTTAATGATGCAATTGAGGGTAAGACTGATATAGGTGGAAAAGTTGATTATCTTATAGAGGATCACGGTGGATGGAAGAATTATGTGCCTAGTTATGTGGGAAAAGAGGAGATGACAGAGATGGGACATTTACAACACATATCTGGAAATACTTCTGTTGGATCGAATTATACTAATCTTACTGCAAATTCAGTTGGCGCTTATCTTGGTCTGACACTTCTTGTCTCTGCAATGTTTGCACCTCAGACAGCTCGTTCATCGAAAGATAATATCTTCAAGGCTTTTTCTGAAAATGTGCTGTTTTTTGGAAGATGGTGGGCTACTGTGTCATTCTTTATTGCGTACGGTGCATTTAGTGGACTCATGCAACATACTTCTGAGAGTAAAGCAAGAGCAAGAGCACATTATGTACAGGAAAAAATTGAACAGGTGTATGAATTAAATAATAATATTTCTGTATCTAATCAAACATATTCGGTAATGATGGAAAATGTCAATAAATAGTGACCTTAGAAAAATCGAGAATGATGGAGAGCTTTCTTTAGATCAGAAAGTGGATGCGTGGAAAGAAGTTCTTGAGACTGCAAGGAAAGAGATGAAGGTAATAGATGATAGCATAGAGGGCAGAGTTGATATTGGAGGTAAGATGGAATATCTTGCTCATGATTATGGTGGGTTTCGTCATTATGTCCCTAATATTGTTGGCAAAGAGGCGAATGCGGAGATTGCATATATTGAACAAGCAGTTGGCGGGACATGCATGAAATGGGATGTTGGTAATGTTGCAATCAATCCCCTTGGTGTTCCTTTGATCGGTGTTACTGCATTATCATTAGGTATGTCTTATTGGCGTTCAAGAGAGCAGAGGCTTTCTTTGGGAACGGCTTTTCTTGCTAATATGAGGGAGTTATTTACTGATTGGCGTGTTTCTGGAATGTGTGCATGCATTGGGTTGCTGTTTTCTTTTTTTAATCATATAAGTCAAGAATCTGCTGAAGGAAATGCAGATTATATTCAGGAAAAGATTGAGCAAGTGTATCACACTAATGCTGTAGAACAAGTAAGTTATGGGATGCCTGTGCTGGGAGCTGCTCCTGAGCCTGTTCAGAAATAATAGAAATACTTCTTTTCAATCTTATTGTTCTTTATCTCAATGCCTTCTTTTTTCAGCAGCTGGACTTTTTTCTTGTTGTTTTTCTTTCCAGCATAATTTCCTACGCGGCCATCTGAATTGATAACTCTGTGGCATGGAATTATTATCGGTTTATTATTGTTCTTCAGTGCAGTGCCTACTGCCCTGTATGCTTTTGTCTTGAGTTTGTTTGCAAGGATCTTGTAAGTAGAAACTTTTCCTTTAGGAATATTTTTAGTGAGATTTAAGACTTTTTCTTGAAAGCTAATCTGCTTCATTTTAGAATGATATTGCACTTAGACCTAATTCTACTCCAAATACTATAAGTATGAATGCAAATAACACAGCTGCAATCACATATTGTAATAACCATGCAATAATTGCTCTTATTATTCCTAAGTCAAAGATGAACATGTATAAGAAAACTGTAACGATTAGAATCAATAGGCTTCCAAGACCAAACATGCTTGTGAGTCCAAATCCAATCAATCCTACAATAAGATTTGTGAAGAACACTTTTATTATGGACGCGTCTCCTCCTAATATCTTGACTGCGAAATAAAGAGGAAGCGAAGATATCACTATAATCAAAAGAAGCATTATGCCAATCATAACTATTGAACTTAGTGCCATATCTATTAGAAAAAAGTTATTATTTATTTGTTTTTTGCTTTCTATTATGATTTATATTGCGGTTCATCTCTTGTTTTAGCATTAATTTTTTAAATCTGCATAGAATCAATGATTATATGAAAGAAACAATATATTTTGCAACTGGGAATCAAGATAAGCTTAAAGAAGCAAGAGCAATCCTTAAAGAATTTAATGTTGAGCAAATTAAAGTAGATTTGCCAGAACTTCAGGGTGATCCTGAAGAAGTAGCTTCTCAGAAGGCAAAAATTGCATTTGAGAGAGTGCAAAAGCCCGTGTTTGTTGATGATACTGGTCTTGCTTTCAATGCACTTGGAGGAATGCCTGGCATATATATCAAGCATTTCTTGAAAGCTTTAGGTCAAGATGGATTATTTAGACTTTTGCATGGGTTTGATGATAAGACAGCTAAAGCTTTTGCATCAGTTGGATATTGTGATGGAATCAACACAGAAGTCTTCATTGGTTATTGTGATGGAAAGATTGTTGAAAAACAAGACGCAGGAGAAGGTTTTGGGTTTGGATGGGATCCTGTCTTTAGTCCTGATGGTTATGAAGGTACTTTTGGCACAATTCCTGCAGATATAAAAAATTCAATCAGTCATAGGAAAAAAGCACTTGACAAGTTCCATGAATTCTTGCTTGGAAAATGATATGTGATATGGGGTCTTGGATTATAGAATGAAATCTGTTAAATTCAATGAACTCATTAAGGATATAGATGATTTTAATATTTCTGATGTTGATAAGAAAAAAGTAGATAAATTAGTTTTGACCTTTGATAATGAAGAACAGATAAAAAAATTCGATGATATTTATTCTGAACTTTTATTAAGAAAAATTTATCCTTTGACAAGAGGAATCCCTTTTTGTAAAGCAAGAATAGAACATTGTACTGAACTTTTTTGCAGTGATGGAACAGGCAAGAAGAAAAAAGAATGCAAATCATGTAAACTATTGAAGTATTGTAATTATGATTCTAATCAGTCTGATCCAAAAAATTCTAATCATAGGGGATTTAATGTAAAACCCATAATGGGTGTTTCTGATGATTTAATAACATTCCTGGAGGAGAGAAATGAAAGTCTTAATGATTGGATTTAATGTCCAGGAAGATATGTTTCCTTTAGGCTTGAGTTATCTAAAGGGTTACGCTCTAAAACAACATCCTGATGTTGAATTCAAGATAAAAGAGTTTGGTTTTGGTAATCGTTTTGATTATGATGCAAATAAAAATATTGAATTTCAAGTCATAAGTTATATCTTGCTTGAAAAGCCAGACTTAGTGATATTTAGCTCTTATGTTTGGAGTAGTGAAGTCATAAAAAAAATATCTCGTACAATCAAGATCAATAATCCTAAAATTAAGACGCTTCTTGGTGGACCAGAAGCAAGAAAAGAAGATTTGAATGAATTTATTGATTATATAATCATAGGAGAAGGAGAACTAGGCTTTACAAACCTTGTATCTTATCTAAAAAAGAAAATCCCGATAGAATCTGTGAATAATTTAGTTTATGGTGCAGGTAATAATTGTAATAACAATAAAAATGGTAATAACAATAGTAATAATAATATTAATAATTCTATGAAAGTTATATCTGATTTAGATGATATACCTTTCCCATATCTTTCTTGGGAAGGGAAAAAAGAATTTGAAGTTGTAAGGATAGAGACTACTAGAGGATGTAATTATGACTGCAAGTATTGTAATTATGCAAAGAAGAAATATAGGCAGTTTTCTATTCCTTATCTAAAAAAGAGCATAAAGTATCTATTTGATAATTTCACATTCAAAAATTTAACAATTCTTGATGCAAATTTTAATATCGATAAGAAAAGAATGAAACAGATATTAGGTATAATAAAGCAGAATAATAAGGATAGGAAACTAAGAGTTAATTTCGAGTTAAAACCTGAACTGATTGATAAGGATGTAACTCGCGCGATTAAAGATTGTGATTTTAATGTAAACTGTGAACTTGGACTTCAGACTATTGATGAAGAGGTTCTTGCTTCATGCACTAGAGTATATGATGTTGATGATGTTAAGAATGGTTTGCAATTGTTGAATGAGAATCACATCAATTATAAGATCGATTTGATGTATGGTCTTCCTAAAGATAATTTCTATAAGTTCCTTCGTTCATTTAATTTTCTTGTGACATATTCAAACCAAAATAAGATTCCTGCTCATCATCTTATGGTGTTGAACAATACTGATCTTTCTGAGTGTAATCGTTATGATCCTGAGAACAGCAGTAAGGTAATCAAGACAGATACACAGGATTGTACTGAACTCTATAAGACGCAATTATTTTTGAGTATGGTCAATAAGAAGAAGAGTTCTTTGAAGAATTGATCAGCTGTTTATTCTTAGTTTATAATTTCTTATTTTTGATTTATAATTTTTTATTCTTAATTTATTGCTGTATTCCACATTATATTAAAATAAGCCTTAAAACTCTTTGCTAAGTTCTTGTCTCTGACGATAAATGCAATAGGTGCTTCTAAAACCATAATAAAGAGCACAGCTTCATGGTATACATCTATCCAGTTTGGACTTATAAGGTCATTTGCAAGATATTTGACTTCAGTCATTTCCATTTTCTTTCTTATCTTCCCATATTTTTGTGCATCTGCATTATAGATTATCTTCATGTTTGTCTTATTTGCAATTCTTTTCTTATGAAAATCTAAAAACCAACCTTCCCATTTTTCATTTGCAATTTTTGGTGCACCTAATACTAAAAGAGTATCTCCTGGCTTAAAAGTAGACATCAATTCATCTCTTATCGCTTTTATGCCTTGAAGCCCTTCATACATCTCTGCAACTCTTTTTTTTGAAGCAGTTCCTCTTTGCATGATTAATTGTGGAAGAACATCTACTACTTCTTGTTTTGTCTTACTTAATTCATCTTCTTTTTTACTGATGTATTCAAGTATCATATGAGGGTCATTTGGAGTGAAATGCTTTGTTCCAGATTTGATTATATAACCAACTAATCCTTTCTCTATTAACTTATCTAAGATATCGTATATCTTGGATTTAGTTACTTTACTCTCATGAACTATATGTCCAATAGTTGATTCTCCTAACCTAGTTAAACCTAAATAAACCTTAATTTCTCCCTTTGTAAGCCCTAATTTTTCGAATAATTGCTCATCCATATTATTTGTGTGATTAAGTCATATATAAACTTTTTCTAAGTATCCCCTTTTGGGGGAGACAAGGTTTATATAGTAATTATCCCTACATAATAGTAACAATCATGGTTTTATGTCAGGGGTGATATAGATGACAAGAATATGTCCTAAATGCAAATTCAAGAATTTTGGAGAAGAATCTTTTTGTGAGAAGTGTTTATGTAATCTTATATCTCTTGCTCCACAGGATTATTTTGCAAGACACATGGGTGTATTTCAATGAGTAGGATAGTGAATGTTCACTGGCCTTTTGTCTTTGTAACATCCATTGGATTATATGCATTGATGCTACTTACACTTCCATTTAATCCACAGATGAGCAGTGTATTCCTTTTTGCTTTAATTGCATATTGGAGCAGGATTCCAGGAGTAGGTATCCCTACTCCTATGTTTATATTATATCAGATGGATCTTGTTGATTTGTTTAGTATGATTATAGCGATAAATATAGGTGGACCAACAGGCGCAGCATTTGCAATATTTGGTAATGTTGCATCAAGGGCTGCAGGAATCTTTCCTTCATGGGCAGGAGTAATCAATGATGCGGCGTCTCAGGGTGTAATTTGTTTATTTATGCCAATAATCCATGGAATCACTCAGAATATATTTGTTAGTATGATGATCTTTACAATAATTAGAAGACTTGGTTTTATCGTAGGACATTTTGTATATCCTCAATTTTCATCTTTTATTTATTATATTATTGTCGTATGGCCAGGTTCAACTTTTGTTTCATTAACTATAAATGGGTTTTATGGGAAATATTTTGGAAATTATTTTAACGGGCTTATGATGGCTGGAGTAAAGTTTAACTGGAGCCTGTTTTTGATTGCAACCTTTTTGATAGTAGTGATGTGGAGACTTATGGTTGGGAAAAGATCAAGTAAACTTATGCAAAAAGGTGCATTAGCTAGATTGATACTTGGAAGATTAAGGATAAATAAGAAAATGGTTGAGAACAAGAATGAAAAGAATAATGAAAATATAATGAGCGATGAGGGGCTTTTATTAGAAGTTAAGAGACAATTCAATCAAATGGAGGGTTCAGAATGACAACTAATGTAACTGCTAAGGAACTTAATTATGATTCATATAAGACTGAGAAGTATGATTCAGATATTGTAAGGTCAATTCCATGGTATATCAGACTTCATAAAAAAATAATGGAAATACTTACTGATTGTTATAAGTCTTTTAAAGGAGATAGAATTAAAAATGTTTTGGAGCTTGGTGTTGGGACTGGACTTACATCTGAGAAAATATTTAAGATAATTCCTAAGGTTCATCTGGTTGCTGTTGATTTTTCTAAGACTATGCTTGATGGTGCCAGGAAAAGATTATCTGGATATGATGTAAAATATATCGAGGGTGATTATTCTGAACTGAATTTTAGAACTAATCTTGGAACTAATTTTGATATTGTGATGTCTGTTATTGGTATTCATCATCAGAATGACTTTGGCAAAAAAGAATTATTTAAGAAAATTTATGATTGCTTGAATGATGATGGAATTTTTATATTTGGTGATCTTGTTACATTTAAGGATAAGAGAGAAGCTGAGCGAAATGATAAGAGACATCATGAATATCTTATATTGAATGCAGAGGATGAGAAATCTTTGAAAGAATGGGTTCATCATCATAAATTTTTGAATCTTTTAGCCCCTGTTGAGGATCAAATTGAATGGTTAAAAGAAGCAGGATTTTCTTCTGTAGAGATTAAATTCAAGAAGTATAACACTTGTTTGATTCTTGCTAAGAAATGAACTTATTTAATTGTGATTGGTCTTCTGGTTCTAGGAGTTCTTCAGCTGTAATGCCTTTTAATCCTATAATATCTTCTATTCCTGGGATAAATATCCTATTCAAATAATGGAAAATATCATATTCATCTGCTTTTACTTCGCCAGGTATCCTTGCTCTTTTTGATATGGCATCATCGCCTTCTATTATTATGTAATGAATCCTTTCATATCTTTTTACTTCATGGCCTTGTGCTTTTAATTTCTTTATGATATTATATTGTATTGTCTTTTCTTGGTATTCATTGCTGTTCTTGATTAATTTGTGTCTAATCACTTGTTCTGGTTTAGGAATTTTCTTATCTGTTAATATTGCAATCCTTTCTCTTAGATATTTTATTATATCAGTCTTTGTTTGATTGATGAGTATCATCTTCATCAATTCCTTGATGGTATCAGTTACAAAGTCAGGGTGACTGTGTCTTAAGATATAGGAACTTTCTACAATGCTCTTATCATTTAATAATGCAAATCTCTTCTTCATATATCTTGTTTCTTCTCTTGGCAAGAAAAATCCTCTTTTGTAAGAATCTTTTATAGTCATTCGTACAGTTTCAGGAAACTGATCTTGTATCTTCTTCAGATATTCTTTTTTATCTTCTTTCATCTCAATATAAAGATCTTGATAGTCGGAAAATACAACACTATTTTCTTTATTGGTCTCTTTTATCATTTCATTAATAGTTTCTTTAGCAAAAGAATTTATAGTCTCAAGTAATTCGTAAGAATACCATCGGGAGTATGGTACATTAAGATATTCATAAAAGAAACTGCATATTCTCACTAAGATATTTCTTCTTCTCTCTAGGTTTTCGTTCTGAGTTTTTTCCAGAGCAATCTCAATACGTTCTATCCTTGCTATTATATCACTGAGTGTTGCAGGTAATATTCCTTGTCCTACTTTTTTTCTTTCCTCTATATCACATATGAGTGTCTCAGGTGACAAGTTATTCTTGATTATCAGTTCAGGATATAATGGATTAAGATCTATCTTTGCAACATCTTTATAGATTCCAGGGACAGGATCTATTACTGGATGATAAATCACCCTTCTTCTTTCTTTGTATTCTTCTCTGGCATCATGTTTACTGAGTACTATCTGGTTTGTATCAATACATTGTCTAATAAGTATCCATTCTATTACTGATATGAGAGAGAAATTAAGAAGGTCTGTAGATCTGAGTCCAATAAGCTTGAATAATTCAGTAAGATTGTTGTAAATTGAGCTGAAAAGCATGTAGTTCAGTCTTGCTTTTTTGTGTATTAAATTTATGAGATGAGTATCCTCATTATCCTCTTTTGCGATTGCACTTATGTTTACGATCCCTGATATTGTATTATATGTATTCTCAAGACTTTCCTCAGCAAGAGAGAAGTTGATGAAATTATCCATTATTGTTTTTATGAAGATTTCGTTTATGCCTATTGTTCTTAATTTTCTTGTAAGATGGCTGTAGTATGGTTCTGAATTGTCAAAGTTTATCCTCATCGGTATTTTATATTTCTTAAATCTAGCATATAAATCACTTAATTTGAAGTCTTTGTCTTCAAATAAGAGCATGTCTGGTTTTGTTGTCTGCATAATCTGTTTTAGCTGTATCAAAATATCTTCTTCACTGTTGACTTTTCTGACTTCAGCAGCATTGATATCTTTTTTCCATGTTATGATTATATCATTACTCTCTTGGGAACAGCAGATAGCAGAGATTGCTTTGCTACCTGAGTTATCTTCTTCATATGCCGCACTTATAGACATGACTTTAGGTTCAGCAAATGATATATCACGGTTAATATATTTTACAAGTTTGTATATGCCTTCATCTTTATGCTCTACTACTTCAGCTTCAAAGATGCTGAATGGTGTTATCTTATTTTCTAATAAATATCTTCTTGACAAGGAAATATCATCTTCAAAATAGTTTATAATGTCATCCCACTCTTTTATTGTATTCCTAATCATAGCTATACTTTCTGGTCTTGAAGCAAATACTTGTATGAAATTATCTTCTTGGCAGTTTATTTTCTTTCTAACAAGAGCAGTAGAAGTGACAAAATTCCTCTCATCAAATTTAAGCCTTGCAATTTTTGCCCTTAAATGAATGAGATCAATATTTTTTTTAGGATAAATAAAGAAGTTTGGTCTGTAGTAATCATGTATAATTATTAGTCTGCCCTGTTCATCTCTGCAGAAGAGATGTACAAGTACATTATCCTCTATATGATACTTGATATCTACAAGATAAGCACGTATAGTAGCCATTTGGTAGTAAAAATGATTGAATTATTTAAAATGTTGGGGATTTTGATATATATGTCTAAAGTTTTTTAAATAGTCTGGTTTCTTGCAATCTTATGAAGAATAGCATGAAAAATAGCATGAAAAATGATCTGAACAAGAATATTAGAAATAATATCGGGAAAAATATTAAGAATAATGCAAATAAAGATATTAAAAATAATACAAAGAAGAATATCAAGAATAGTACGAAGAAAGATATGAAAAAGAATCGTGTTGATGAATTCATAAAGAATCCTAAAAAGGCACTTCTTACTTTGGCTCTTCCTTTTATAGTGGGGATGGTTGTTCAAGTACTCTATAGTATTGCTGATACTGCGTTTGTTGGTAGACTTGGATCTGACGCTCTTGCTGCTTTGACTTTTGCTTGGCCGATATTTTTCATAGCATTTGCTCTTAACGGTGGAATTGCTGCTGGGATGAGTTCTAGAGTTGCAAGGTATGTTGGGGCAAAAAAGAAAAAAGAAGCAGAGAATGCTGCAATGCATGGTATTATGTTGTCTTTATGTGTTGCTGTGTTATTATTTGCTTTTGGAATGCCAACATTAAAGCCTTTGTTGTCAATGCTTGGAGCGACAGGTCCTGCACTTGTTATGGCAACAGAATATCTTTCTATACTTTTGATGGGTATAGTATTCATGTACATGTCATTCATATTATCAAATGTATTCTCTTCTCAAGGTGATACAAAAACACCAATGTATGTACAAGTATCTGCTCTTTTATTGAATATCATTCTTGACCCTATCTTGATATATGGTTTTAGACTTGGAGTTAAAGGTGCAGCAATAGCAACATTGATTGCATTCATGTTTGGTTTTATACTCAATTTGTATTTCATAAGGACAAGATCATATTTGCATATACGCAGGAAATCTTTTCATTTCTCTTTTAAGCTTTTGAAAGAGATATTTCAGATTGGTGCACCTACTGTTGTTTCAATGCTTTTGATGTCATTTTCGTTTCTTATACTTAATAAGTTCATGGCTGGTTTTGGAACTGAATATGTGGCTGCACTTGGTATGGTAGGAAGACTTGATAGTACAGCAATAATGCCAATAATGGCGCTTGCAATGTCACTCATGACTCTTTGTGGGATGTTTTATGGCGCTAAGCGATATGATCTGCTTCGTTCAATAACTTGGTATGGTATAAGAATCGGTGTGATATATACTGTTGCTATAGGTATGATATTCTTTTTGTTTCCAAGAATCTTCTTAATGATATTTAGTAATGATAAAACTATCATAGATATAGCTGTCCCTTATTTGAGAATAGATGTATTTGATTTTTGGATGTTGGCAGTAGGTATAATTGCAAGCAGAGTAATGAGGGGCATAGGTTATGGTGCACCAGGTCTTGTTATGATCTTGTCAAGAGTAATTGTGATATTATTGCCTTTGGCTTATATATTTGTTGAAGTCTTGAAATGGGGTTATCTTTCTTTAGTATTTGCAACTGTGACAAGTGCATTTGTCTTTATGGTTGTAGGTGTTGTGTGGCTAGAGATTCTTCTTAAGAAATGTAAGAACAATACTATTACTTCTTGAGTTTGTTGATTCAAAAACAAGAAATTTCTTATAGTTAGAATTATAAATTAAAATTATAATAAGAATGAATAAGCAATTGTCCAGATAGTTATTGATATAGTCCCTACAATTACATAAGAAACTGATTTTGTTATTCTATTCTTTTTTGAGTAATATACAAAATATGATGATGCAATCCCACTGATTACTAACCACATGAATGTGAATCCTAAATATATAATTCCACTCACGAAATGAAGATTTTTAGCATAGACTAGGATGACCCACCCATATAAGGATAGCAAAGAAAGCATGAATGTAAGGACTACTTTGTATGCAGTCGGTTCGAAAATTGATGTAAGTTTTTTTTTACGTCTCATCTTTTAAACTTTATATTGATATTTATTCATAGTTATAATGATATTTATTTATAATTATAGTGGTATTTATTCTATTGTTATATTTCTGCTGTTTACTAAGTAAGTTAGTTCATCTGTTTTCTTATTTATATTTATTGTGTAATTTTTTGGATCAAGTGGACCTATTTCTGCTTTGACATCACTTTTGCATATACAATCTTCATTCTCAGTGATATCTTTAGTTATTATATAGAGGTTTATACTATCCTGTCCTTTTGTATGTTCGATATCTAATTTCCTATAACATTTTTGTTCAAATTCATATGAAACTACTACATTACCTCCTATTGTAGCATACTTGATGACTGGACTTTCATTACTTGATATTTCACTCTTATCATAGCATGATTTTACTTGATATTTTAAGAAGGCTCTTTGTTGATTTATTGTACTTATAACTAAAACAGAAACAATAGCAATGACAAATATTATAGCAATAGCATAAAGAATCATCTGTGTCCTTTCATTAGTCAGGACATGAAGCCTTGCTTTGTGGATCTTATTCTTAATTTTATCTTTCATGCCATTTCACCCTATATATGTTGTTATGTGTATGAAAGGGATATATAAAGTTTTTTACATTTTAACTGTAAGTGTTTAAACATAAATAATATAAATGATATAAATAAATAGTTGTTTAATGAAAATGAGACTTATTGCAAGAGGAGCTGAGGCTGAACTTTATTCTGATAAATCAGTGATTGTAAAGAAAAGAGTGAAGAAAGATTATCGAATCTCTGAGATAGATACTTCTTTGAGACGATTTCGAACAAAAAGAGAAGCAAAAGTTCTGAATAAAGCAAAAGAAGCTGGTATAAATGTCCCTTTAGTTAAGAAGATGGATGTTGATGATGGCATACTAGAAATGGAAGAAATCATTGGAATGAAAGTTCGTGATAAGCTTAACTCTAAGAATTATCTGGTGCTTTGTAAAAATATTGGTGGAATTATTGCAAATCTCCATAATAATGATATGATCCATGGTGATCTAACTACTTCAAATATGATTTATGAGAATAAATCAAAAAAGATATTCCTTATTGATTTTGGTTTGAGTTTTTTCTCTTTAAAAGTTGAAGATAAAGCAGTTGATATACATCTTTTCAGGCAAGCTCTTGAATCAAAACATAATAAGATTTGGGAAAGTGCTTTCAAAGCATTTATTTCTGGCTACAAGTCTAAATCTAAAGATTATGATGAAGTTCTGAATAGATTTGAGAAGGTAGAATCAAGGGGAAGGAATAAGACAAAAAGTTAAAATCAAGAATTAAAGATAATAGAAAAGAGAAAGTTAAAGAAAATAAGAGAGAAATATAATTAAAATTTAGAATATATAAAATTAAGAAAAATGATTTATTAAAAAGAATTATTTATCTGAAGCCTACTTGACTGCTATACCAACCTGTGTAATTGCTTACTTGTGCCATGATTTCTATATCCTCCAGCTTTCTATCTATTTCAGGAACATCTCCTAATTCAAACGCAATTACATTTATTACTATGTTTCCAGTATCTACTTGATTATAGACTTCGTAAGTGCCTTCAAGCCCTCCTAATAACCATGGCGCAGACTCATTGAATCTTATTTCAGGAATAGTGTAATCCTGGCTTAGAAGACCACCTGTCTCTCTTTCTTCTTCTGGAATTATTATTGTGCTTTTATCCATTAAGATTACATTCACATCATATTTTCCTGGTACAAGCTCCATTTGGCTTGTTTTGTTTACAGAATTTAGTTTAGCTGCTTGTACATGTTCTGTCTCCCCAGTCAGCTGTTCTTTTGTCAGTATTACTGTAGCTTCTTGACCAGTTTCTAGAGGTCCTTCTCCTGATAAAACCCATCTGGTTTGTGTGCCTGATGTTGGTTTTACAAATTTAAGTTTGTTTACAGTCACATTCACTTGTCTGAATGGTTGAAGCATTATCTCACCTAGATTCTCTCCTTCATCAAGTTTTGTTGCAAGGAATTTTGTTGATGACATATAACCTGGTTTTTGTAATGACATGTATCCCCCTGAACAGATAGGAAGTTTTCCATTGAATTTTCCACTTGATAATAATTCTAAATTACATGTTTCATGTCCGCAGATGAAATATAATGAAGAGCCATCTACAAGTTCATTTGTTAATCCATCTATCACTTGGAATGAGTAATTTCCTGAATTTCTTTGATTATCATTACATAATAAACTTGGACCACCTATGCTTCCTTCAAAATTACCTGAATCGCCAGGCCATACTATATTATTATTATTAGTATTTGATTCAAGAAAGAAGTAGAAATTTAGTCCATCTCCATCAAATGCTTTAGCGTCATATATCTTAACAAGTACAGGATATGATGTTGTATAATAAAATCTATATCTTTGGCTTCCAAGCATGATAAAAGATGTGGAATATGATTCTGCTTTACATATTTCACCTTCGCAATTCATATTAAAATAAATTGGCCATATAGGAAGATAATTAAAATATATATCTAGGTCGTAAGTATGATTAAGATCTATTCTCATCTGATTATCAAAGATCCTTTGAGCGAATGCAGTGTCTCCTATTGAAACATAATTATTTGTTCCGTTTACTCTTAATGCAGCTACATATCTGACTAACATATCTTCTATTGAGTCTTGAACTTGGCTTTTTACCCATATTTTTCCAGGGTCACCAAATATAAATGTTGAATCAGCAATAGGTGGTATTGGACCATCGATATCAGCATAGCCTGCTATAAGATTTAATACTTGATTTTCTAGGAACCTATATTGTGCTTGTAATGTAGTCACTTCTAATGCAAGTTCAAGTATTGGTTTGAGATCTACATTTTGTTCTACATAATATCTTTTTATCATATATTCTTTGTCTTCTTGTTCTATTTTTACAGGATAATCTAATGTGAAACTTACTGTATAATCATTGACGCTTGTATTGACTCTTGGTTCATGAACAGGGGAGATCCTGTATCCTCTTTTTGTGAATGAGTCAAAATCATTTAGACATCTTTCTAAATTCTCATTGATAAAAAAATCTAGTTCTGATTCTATTGAAGCCATACCACTGTCTTTGTATAATTCAGGGTAGAATAAATTGAATGCACAGTCGTTTACGCATCCATTTGGACTACTCATATGCCAATAGTAAGGTATTGCATACATGCTTGAAGAAGTTGTTTGATCTATTGACATGACAACAGCTTCTCCATTGGTTGGTTCATCTTTATCATAATCTATCTGATTCCTTTGTAAGTCAGTAAACCCTCCGTGCTCTGCCATTTCTAAGATTGCATCTCGTGATGTCAATCTTAAACATTCAACGACATATTTATAGACTGGGTCAGAAACAGTTTCCATCTCTATGATTGGTCCTTGTTGATCGCTTACATCTCTTCTTGTATTTGTATAGATAATGTATGATGCGAATAGAATAATTAGAACTATGCCTAAAATGAGGAATATGGATATCTGCGATTGCTTCTTGAATAGTAATCTATCTTTTGAATTCACTTAAACACCTCTTTTTAATACCCTTTAGTTCATTTTGAAGAATGTTCTTTATATATTTTATTACTTTTCGGGTTTAATTTCTTTATTTGTTACATTTGTAATATTCAGAAAGTAATGATTGAAAATTGATTTAGAATTTTCATTTTATTACTTTTCGGGTTAGATCTTTACTACATAATAATTGTAGAAAATATTATAAATAATTGATAAAGCATGTTTTTTGGTGATAACATGACTCTTAGAGTAACAGTTGAAGGGGAAGAATGTATAGGATGCGGTGCATGTACTGCTTTTTCTGATAATTTTGTAATAGATGATAAAAGCATTGCAAAAGTCAAGAAGGAATTGATTGGGGATGATGAGAAAGAATCTAATCAAGAAGCAGTTGATGCTTGTCCTAAGCATTGCATTAAAATAGAAGAAGTTGATGGATAATTCTTAATTAGGGAAGTTTGTAAAAAGTCTGCTTGCACGGCGAATATATGATTTTTTAGAAAATTATCGCCTCATTAGGTAAAGCTGACTTTTTACTTATTTGAGGAGTAATATTTAAATACTACTTGTTCTAGATTTATGTATATGGATAAACTAGGCATGCGAAGATCAATTGTATTAGGGTTAGTTCTATTGTTGATCTGCTCGTTTGTTATGTATATTGTAATTGCTGCAGATACACCTTCAGTTCCTAGCGGGGATGCAACAGCAGATGGTACAACTACAGTTACTGGTAATAGAGGTAATAATAATGTTGATGCAGGTAGTGGTAACAGGGGTTATGGTGGCACTTATTGGGCGTCAAATGTAATATATACTGCACTTACAAGTTCTGCAGGTACAGCTGGACATAGTACTTTTGGAAATCTTCTTTATGATGATGATGAGATGGCTGAGAAAGCAGCAGCTGCAGATCAGTGGCTTTATGACCATCTTTTTCCTGGAAGTCAGGAATGGTATCTAAATGAAGTATGTAGCAGTGATATTCCTTCAACAGGGGGAAGTTATGCTTATGTTGAGACTGATGGACAGATTCAGATTGTTGCACATGTTGAAGGAGAGAAAATACCTTATACTATGTATAATGAGACAAATACTTCTACAGGTGAAGTTGCTTCAATTCAAAGATATATATATAAATTGTCAATCAGCGTATCAAACAATGATCCAGAGAACAAGACAATCAGGTTTTATGTAAAAGTAGATGATGTCTCTCTTTATAACTATACAATCAATCTTACTCATGGCAGTTCCTTTAGCAAGACTGGTTCTAGCATGGAGGTCATTGATTCAGATAATGATTATTCTACTATCTGCATTGATTTTGTAGGAGACGCTCCTCTCATTGGTCCAAGAGCTGAACTTACAGAACTTACTGATCCTTTATGTAATAATATAGTGACTGTAGATGCAGCTTCAACCAGTACATATGCTGCGCCATCTTATCTTTCTATAACAAGTAGCAGTAGTAGTTCTGGGACTGGGGCAAATGTAGGGGACGGTACTGGCCAGACTGCAAATGCCATATGAGAAAGGCTGACTTATTAATTCTATCTAATAATTAAGAATTTTTTAAATTTTTATCCTACATTTGTTCTTATCCAATTAGTTATCCCATTGCTTATCTTGCTTAGTAATCCAACTGGTGCAGGAGATGTAACATAACTGTTGATAAATCCTTTATTCATATGATTGAATACTTGGTTGTTGATTGATGTAGAATATCTTAATTCTAATACACTGTTAAAACTTTTGCCAGGAGGGATATTTTTGCATCTTTTAATCTCATAGCTGAGATTTTTCCCACTTTCTACCATTGCTAATGGTAAATCTTTTTGTTCACATTCTTTTATCATAATAGAAAGGTTATATGCTGTCTCGCTTAAATCATTATGTAAGAATATGGTTACTTTATCTCCACTATCTCCTTCTGAAGGGAACTTAACATCGTTTGTTTCTGCAAGTTGGCTTATACAAGTAAAACCATCACCAAGTTCACATGTCTCTGATGCTCCTTTCATAAAATCAGCTACTCCTAACACATGCATGAGTATAAGAACACATACAAGTAATGCAATCAACCATCCATTTATTATGAAATATTTAGATATGCTTTGTGCTTTACTTTGCATTTTGTTTTTGTTCCTGTATGTCAAGTGCGACAAGACTGCTATCTTGTATTAAATCAAGAGAGGCGCCTCCACCTGTAGAGATATGTGTATATTTATCTTGAAGACCAGTCTTTTCAATTGCAGTTACACTATCTCCACCACCAACAATTCTTACAGAACTTAAAGTAGCAAGATATTGTGCTATTGCATTTGTACCTTTGTCAAAAGGTTCTACTTCGAACATTCCTGCTGGTCCGTTCCAGAAGATTGTATTTGCATTCTTGCATCTTTCTTGGATGAGTGCTATACTTTTCTCACCAATATCAAGTCCAGAATATCCTTCAGGTATTTCTCCTGCTGGTACTGTTCTTATGTCTGTGTAATTGTCTCCTTCTTTTTTTGCAACAACAGTATCAATAGGTAAAGTTAATTTATCGAAGTATGATGCAGCTAGTGCTTGTTTTGCAGTATCTACTCCTTCACAAAGGCTGAGTCCTACATTTTTTCCTTGTGCTTTTTGGAATGCATATTCCATAGCACCCACTATTATTACCTCATCAACTTTATGTGATAGTGCTTCTATTACTTTTATCTTATCTTCTACTTTTGCTCCACCAAGTATTGCTACATATGGTGCTTGTGGATCAACGATTAGTCTTGATAGTTGATTTATTTCTTTATCCACAAGAAATCCGATTCCACATGGGATATATTTTGCAATATCATAAACAGATGCATGTTTCCTGTGGCTTGATCCGAATGCATCGTTGATGAATATGTCAGCGAATGATGCAAGTCTTTGTGCAAGCATCTCTCTTGAAGGGTCATCTTTGGATTCTTCATGTTCAAGGTTGAATCTTGTATTCTCTAAGAGGATAAGTTTTTCATCAGGTATTGCTGAGTTCATGTAATCTTTCACGAATGCCACTTCCTGTTGCATTATCTCTCCTAATTTCTTAGCTACTACATCTAATGATAATGAGGAAATATATTCGCCTCCTTTTGCAGCTACTTTCTTAGGTTTGCCTAAATGTGACATCAGTATTAATTTTTCAGCTCCATGGTCCAGTATATGCTTAATGCTTGGCATTGCTGCATCTATCCTAGCAGTAGAAGTAATTTCTCTTGTCTTTTTGTCAAGCGGGACGTTGAAGTCAACACGCATTATGACTTTCTTTCCGTTATAATCAAAATCAGTTATTCTCTTGATATCTTCATACATATTATCACCTTGCTGCTTATTTATACTTAATTAATCTACTCTTTCACCTCTTATGATGCAGGTATCTATCATGTTTATAAAAATTGCTATAGAAACGAGAAATGTAAACATTTCTGGTGTATATGAAATATATACAATCTGTGATATTTATGTTAAGGGAAGTCAGTAATTTTTCTTTTTTTGAGGGTATTTCTTTTATTTTAATTAGGTTAATTAGTTGTCCTTTTATAGTAGTTACAATCCAAAGGTTTATAAAGAGAGGATTGCTTCTTTAGTATATGCCAGACGGATATAAAGTTGAAACTGGAGAAAAAGTAACTTTTAGTGGACAAGGTTTCTTTAGTTCATCTATAGAGTTGATGTATTGTGGTAAATATGCGGCAGACAGATATTCTTTAGCACCTTATAATATAGGGACATATAGTGAAGCTGCAACAAATGTATTTTTTCATATTGAGCAGACAGATATCCAGTTGCAAGGCCACAGGCTAAAGGTTCATCATGTCATAGATGAAGCTATTTGGTTGGAATATCTGGGCAAGAAGAAGAAATAATTTCAATATATTATATATCAATAGGTTATAAAAAATGGTTTTAGACACAATTCTATCATTGCCATCGCCAGCGGTTGCTGTTGGTGCTGGGGGAGCTATTGCAACAGCTGTAGCTTTCATAACGCATTATTATCAAAAGAAAAGAGCTGCTATCTTTCCAGTAGTTTATTCTCATCGTGATAAGATAGGTCCGCAAGATGAGCCAGCTTTAGATTTTTATGGTGCAGTCAATGATATGACTATGTCGATAACTGAGGCATGGAATGAGATGGGGAAAACAAAGAGCTATAACAGATTCATGAAATCATTGCATCATGAAAGATTTTTACAGAGTCTTGATGGGGTTGCTCTTGATGGAAGGGATCTCCTTGAAAAAGTTGCTCCTCACGTCGAGCTTGCAAGCATGGCAAGTAAGGTAGCAAGTACATTAGATGACTCTTGGCATTACAGGAGTCATGATAACTATCATACTCAGGTATATTATACTACTGAATCATATACAGATGCAAAGGGCAAAGTCAAGACTCGTAGAGTCAGAAGGACTAGGCAAGTATATGATGATACTGATCATTATTTTACGTTCTACCCAGAAAATGCAAGAAAAGCACATGAATTGCTTGACAATCTTGTCGTCAAGTATATGAATACTGATTTATATGATCCAGGGCTTACTAGGTATAAGATTGACCCTACTGGAAAAGATGAAAGAAGGGCAAGGCTTACAGTATTTGAGGATGAAGCTTACAAAGTAACAGACAAGGAACTGGATAATATAATGAATCAATGGTTGATTCATGCTGGCGTGAACAATATGGTTGTAAATTTCAAAGACAATATGGCATATCTTGTTGAAAATATGCATCATGCAGTAGAAGTTATTGAATCATCTAGGACAAGTTATCATTATAATACTACTTCAAGGAGCCATAGTGGTCCAGATGGTTATAGGTGGTCTGCTGATCTTGAATCTAAGTCAAGAAATGCTAGCAATTCTGTTGGTAGTATGACTGGTCCTGTTAGGACATGTATGGAAAAAGCAGGTAACCTTCGAGAAAGACTTGTTGCTGGATTAAAGAAAGGTGGCGCTGAGAGTAATTTAAAGCAGACTGCTAAGGATGCACTTGATATCGGTGTTGAGAGTTATTTGGCAGCATTTCCTGGTTCTGAGATAAATATTGATCAGCGTGTTAAGCCAGGTAGTATTGCACTAATTTCTCTAGGGGTTGGTCTTTTGACAGGCATATTGACCTATTTTGCTCATTCGTCTGCTGTTGCAAGTGCTGTTGAAGCTGTTAATCATTATTCTTATTGATTTTTTTTCAGTTTTTTTAGTTATTATTGATTTTTGTCTATTTTGTTAATTCTTACCTTATTTCAGTGATCTTTTACTTTTTTTAATATACTCTTTTGTATATTAGTCTTCTAAATGGTATAGAAATAGAAATATTTATATACTTGTTGTGCTTTAGTGTAATAAAATAATAAAGATAATAGATTAATTTACCTAAAAAATGGTTATTTTGTATGATCGCTTCAATTTTCCGGATGATATATATGAAGTCATATTTGCAACTAAGCAACAGGAGATTGTAGCAAAGGCACTAGTTGAATTCATGAAGGATCATGAGAATGAAGTAAATAAGACAGAAATGAGTCTGTTTGCTACTCAACTACATGAAGGAAATTTTGTAACTATGCTTGATGATCCACAATTCAAAGGTAAGAAAGTTAAACTTTCTTACAATAAAAGACAATTTTACGATCGAATATTGACACCATTAAAAAGTATGGGGCTTATTGACTATGATCTGTATAAGAAGACGTACAGGCTCAGTGATAAGTTCTACAATGATATGATGAAAATAGGACTTATGTGGAAGGAAGCGCTGAGAAAACCAGCACATTCCTATGAAAAATAAGTCCAGGTTTGTGACCTTACGATCATAACCCTTATGAAAAAATGAGACGGGAGCATCTTCGCGTTCTAAAAACCCCCCTAACACCCCTCTAAAACCCCTGATGCTTCTGTTTTCATTGTCCTCCATAGCAATGGATCTTATCTGGCTCTGTTGCTATGAATCACGTAGGTTTTGATGTGATGCTTCGTGATAAGGAAGGCGACACATAAACTGGCTATCGTCGAATTCCAATGTCACAGCTGATGAGACCTCATTCATTAAAGGCGAATTACCCACGGCATGACCGTGGGACTTCATTATTACTTTTTCATTAATGTATACCCCCCCTCAGCAAAAATTAGTTATTTAGTTTCAAATCATTTTGGCGAATGATTTGATATTTGTATTTGGATGTTTGTATGGTAGAATTCCATTCAAAATAACATCGCGTTCACGATCCTCTCTCAGCAGAGAGGTACGAGAAATCCTGTGGATTTCTGGACCTCTTCAATTCGCTGTTTGCAGGAACTTCCGTTCACGATCCTCTCTCAGCAGAGAGGTACGAGAGCTAACGCTCTGGACCTCTTCGATGTGCTGTAAGAAGGAATTAATATTCACGATCCTCTCTCAGCAGAGAGGTTTCATCCATCATCTGGGTAGGGCAGTTCCTTTGGGAGCTGTCCTCCTTTTTTGATATGATGGAACTTATGTAAAATGAAGCAGAGGTGCCCTTTGCTTTCTAAAAACCCCCCTAACACCCCTCTTGATACGCTGGGCACTTTTGTATTCATCTTCATAGTGAGCATCACAAAAGGGCTCAATTTACATAAATAGAGGATGGCCTCTTGGCCATTCCTTTTTGTTATTCTACTGTCTGTTTCTTTATTTTGTTAATAAGAAAAGAAAAAATAGCATCAAAACTTGTTTTAGAACCTTTTGAATCTTGAATATTTCATGTTTTTACTTTTTATTCTTTTGTAGACGTTAAACTCTTTGTTTCTAAATCCACATCTAAAAATCTCTTTCAGAATATAACTGATTGACTTCCAAAAAGTATATAAATAAGTTCTGTCAGATTATACAAGGCACAAGATGTTGTGTTTTATTGTGTCTCAAACCACAATATATAGTATTTATCGCGCAGTGAGAAAAAAGAGGCAAAAATCATGAACGAGCAAATGGCAAACCATATTTCTAATTGGAAAGTGAAAAAGAGGACAGGTGAAATCCTTGATTTTGACAAAGATAGGATTGTAAAGGCAATTTTTAATGCAGCACAAGCAGTTGGAGGATCTGATAAGAAAGAATCTGAAAGACTAGCTGATCAAGTATTTAATTTCATGCTTACTGATGATTCAGTTAATGATAAAGAACCATTCGATGTTGAGAAAATACAAGATATAGTAGAAAAAGTGCTTATGAAAGAGGGTCATGCAAAGACTGCAAAAGCATATATATTGTATAGGGAACAACATAGTATAGAAAGGGAACTTCAATCATTGCAGGAATTGAAGAGTGATGAGATTGATCTTGATGATCCTGTTTCGTTAAAACTAGTTGACATGTTTAAGTATAAGAGTAAGCTTAGCTCGCTTATTGAACCTGATTTGATAAATGATTATAAGGTACTTCTTTTTCAGCTGAGAAAGATGCAAAAGACTGGTGATCTAGATGTGCATCCAGAAGATAATTATCTTTGTGGATCAGAACTTGCTGAGAACATATATAAGAAGAAATATTTTCTTAAAGGAATTGATTGTGAACTTATTGAGAAATCTCCTGAGGATCTTTTCTGCAGGATAGCTTCTTTTATTGCAGCAGTTGAACCAACATCCAAAAAACAGCTTGCATGGGCAGAAGCATTCTATAAGATGCTCTATGAAGGATATTTCATCCCTGGAGGCAGGATTATTGCTGGAGCAGGTGATATGTTTAGGCTTAAGACTTTGGCAAATTGTTTTGTTACAGTAATTGAAGAAGATAGTATAGAATCAATTTACAAAGCAGCTTATGAAGCTGCAAGAACATACTCCTATGGTGGTGGTATTGGTATCGATATATCTGTTTTGCGGCCAAAAGATGCAGTCGTGCATAACGCTGCAGATAAATCAACTGGTGCAGTGTCCTTTATGGACCTGTACAGCCTTACCACTGGTCTTATCGGTCAATCAGGCAGAAGAGGAGCACTTATGCTTACTGTTGATGTTAAACATCCGGATGTTCCTTCATTTATACAGGTTAAGAAAGTCTCAAATTGGATAACAAACCAAATTGTTGAGCAATGTAAATGGAGCAATAGATTTGATGATGATCAATTGAATGAGATTGAAAGACAGGTAAGAGAAAATACTCAAATTAGATTTGCAAATATCAGTCTGAAAGTATCAGATGAGTTTATGTCTGCAGTAAATGAACAGAATACTTATGGTAAAGATACAATTATGGTATACAAAAAAGATAAGGATATTGATAATGGTCCTATGATGCAGGATATAGAGAATATACATTATTCTTATGGTATGCCTTCAAAACCTATTGAGAAATATGAACCACTTGAACAGTTTGATTCTCTTGATAAGTTAAATAAATATCTTAGCGATGTTCATGGCCATTTAAATCCTATATCAAAAGAACAATTTGAAGATGTAAATAATCGTGATGTATTTGGAGATTTCATAATAAAGACAGGTGAAGATGAGCTTGCAATCAAATATGCAGGGGATTTTATGCTTTATTTCTATATAAAACAATCAGGTGAGATAAAGAAGCTTATGAAAGCAAGAGATATATGGAATCTTTTTGTAGAAGGAAATTATAGGACAGCAGAGCCAGGACTTATATTTTGGTCAAGGATGAGTAAATATTCACCATCAAATTATGTCGGAAGACCTATTGCGTCAACAAATCCTTGTGGAGAAGTTCCTCTTGAAGCAGGTGGTGCATGTAATCTTGGAAGTGTAAATCTTTCAAGGATGGTAGTCAATGGTTATAAGGATACAGCAGAGATTGATTTCAAAAGACTTGAAAAGACAGTTCATACTTTGATAAGATTCCTTGATAATGTAATCAGCTGGAATGAACGTGTTAATGCACTTGAGAAACAAAGTGAAGCTGCAAAACTTACAAGAAGGCTTGGTCTTGGTGTAATGGGTATTGCAGATATGCTTAATCAGCTTGGTCTTGGTTATGATAGTGAAGAAGGAATGAAGACTATTGAAAAAATCATGAAGTTCATAGCAGATAAAGCATATGAAGCATCAGCTTTACTTGCTGAGGAGAAAGGACCTAGTCCTATCTATGAATATGAGAAATATAAAGAAAGCCCGTTCTTTCAAGAGTCTATTTCACAACAGACAAGGGATCTGATACAAGAAAAAGGACTTCGAAATATTGCAATGCTTTCTATTGCACCAACAGGAACAATTTCTAATATCATACTTGGATTTAGGAGTGGAACAAAGAATTATATCGGTGTAAGTGGAGGAGTTGAGCCAATATTCTCACTTTATTATACAAGACGTTCAGAATCTTTTGGAAACGTATTCTTCAAGGTATTTCATTCAACAGTACAGGCTTATCTTGATGAAAAAAATATAGGGGACGATATTCAGAAAGTAAAAGAAGAAGAGTTAAAGGATTTGTTGCCTGAGCATTTTTTTAGGACAGCACATGATATTTCTCCTGAAAAACGTGTTGTTATACAAGGTATTTGTCAAAAATATGTTGATCAAAGTATTTCATCTACTGTAAATCTTCCTGAAAATATTGATCCTGAAACAATATCGAGTATTTATATCAATGCTTGGAAACATAAACTCAAAGGAATTACTATCTATAGAGAAGGAAGTAGATATCCAATACTTCAGGCTGATGGACTAGCTAAGACTGATTTTAATGAATATAAGGATAAGAAGTATAAACTTACTGCTCCAACAGGTGATATCATTGAAGGAACTGGTGACAGTGTTGTTACAATGCCTGATGGATCACTTACTACAATTTATCATTTGCTTAAAGAACAGAAGAAACATAGAGAAGAATCTCAGCAAGTGGAATAGTAGATAAAAATATTGAGCATTAGTTAAGTTTGAGTATTGGTTTAAATTGAGTATTAGTTTAATACTAAGGTTAAGATGTAATCTTAGATTGTAATTAAGAGGATAGTAATTTAATAAAAAAGGAGGAGATTATGATGGACCCTAATTATTTTGTGATTGAAGAAGTTGTGGAAGAAGAGGAATTAATAGAAGAAAAGGAGATCATGACTAACGCAGTGTCAGATTCAGTTGGTTCAGATGATACTACTCAAGCAGAAGAGGCTTCATTTGGTAATGAAAATCTTGCAGAGTGTCCTTCTTGTGGTAAAAGTACCTTGAAAGTTGAAGGTGGATGCCATAGTTGTGTGAATGAAGAATGTGGTTTTAGTAAGTGTGATATTTGAGATTAATTTTATTTATTTTCATTAATAATTCATTATTTTTATATATATGATTGTCTATTAAGTAAAAAAAGGAGGTGAAAGATGAGTAAGCTCTACACAGGTTGTGGGGATTATGGAAAGACTAGTATCTTTCATTGTAATATAGATAAGGATTCTCCTCTTATAGAGGTAATCGGTACTATTGATGAGCTTCAGTCATCTCTTGATATTGCCAGGCTTAATTCTTCTTTTAACATCATTATAGAAAAGATTCAAGATAAATTACGTTTTTTAGCAGGAGAAGTTGCAGGATATGTTGACGCTACTCATGAACTCATTTCTCTTGAGGATATACATCATATTGAAACTATAATAGATGAGCTTTCTGATGTGGTTCCGTCTACTTTTGTGAGATTTAATAATCAAACTTCTGTTTATCTTAATGAGTCTAGAGTCAGAGCTCGTAGGCTTGAGCGGAAAATATTCAAATTAGGAACTTTACGTCCAGAAGTAGGGAAATATGTAAATAGGCTTTCTGATCTGTTTTTTGTATTGAGCTATAAAGCAGAATTAGAATTAACAGATTGAATCTGCTGGTAGAAAATATTCTTTACTGGTAGAAATATTTTTTATTGGTAGAAGATATTATTTATTGAAAACAATATCTAGTTTTCTTTGGAATTTTATGCCAAAGGTATCCATATTATATCCTATCTTTCTGAAATCATAATCTTCAAGATTGACCGGGATTACTGATCCTTTCATCTTTTGTCCTCTTCTCCATACAGCATTTGCAAGATCAATTACACTTGTTAATGGAGTTGCATCAATGCCTAAGCTTAGTGCAAGTGATTCTAATGGGACCATTCCATAAGGTATATCTTCAGTAAGCCTTCTGTCTTCATATAGGTCATTGACATGGATGGTTTTGTTTCCATAAGAATTCAACAACATTGTTGGAAGATCCATATCTGCTGTGTTGTCGGGGTTTGCTCCCATCAACCATTCTTTTGGGTCAGTAATATCAAATCCTAATTCTGTTGCTATCATACTTCTTATTTTGAAGATATCATCCATATATCTTGCAGCAAATCCACTTAAATCTCCATAAATGCTAATATCTACACCATCTTCTCCTTTTTGGAGACTTTGTACTGCAAGTGTATTTGCAACATTCTCATTTCCTATAACACTGACTGCATTGATTGTTGCATCATGGTTTTGTAGAGCAATCCTAAAAGGATGTGAACCATTAACAAAAGAACCTTTTCCAAAAAGACCATTTAACATTTCCATTATTTGTTTATTGTCCACGCCAGGATGGATTCCTGCATATTCTAGTGCTGATTTTTTGTTCATAAGATTTACTTCATATTCATTTCCTTTTCCATTAGGTCCTGTTTTTGTAGTATAGAATAATGATGATGAGACTTCTCCAATGATATATGAATCATCAAGTTCTCTTCTTAGCAAATAACTTGATGCGAATTTTCCTGGAAAGAATATGGTTGGAGTTTCTGGTTTTAGATGTTCTTTTATTGTCTTTCCAATATCTCTATGTCCTTTTGCAGATATGCAGACTAGTGTAATGTCTGAGTCTCCAATGCAACATGAAGGGTTAGTTGTAGTAGGAATCGTAACTTTTCCGGACTTTACTCCTTTTATTTTTTTGTCATAATTTAAAGAAAGCTCTACTTCTTCGTCTTTGCCACTTCTTTTAACCATACACACATCATGGTCATTTTGTGCAAGGTATCCAGCAGCTCCTGATGCTACATTCCCATTTCCTATTATGCTGATTTTCACCTTAATTAGCATATTCGTTGTGGGCTTATAAATCTTGCTTTTTAGAAAGTTATAATTATTCAATTATATATCTATATATTAGAAATCTTAATAAATCCAAAAGCAATTACATTACTTTGGCGCTTAGAATTTTTATGTGAAGACTTTATTTGTTTTAGATTGATAATGAATCTTCCAAAGTTATTCTTTTTACTTCTATATTATTGAATCCTGTCTCTTCTAACTGCTTTTTTGTTGTATTATTTCTTACCATCACTCTGTCTGCCAATCTTAGATCCAATCTTGGAGCAACAAGCTGAACACCCATGGCATCATCCAATGCTTTTCTTATCCATTTTGATCTTGGCCATGAATATTTGAAGATGTATCTCTTGTCTTGCTTGCTTATGTTGTAGTTGTTCCATGCACTGTTTAGGGCTATATGCCATCCTTGATAATCTGTGAATATGCCGTCAACTTCATTGAATGAGAATAACACTTGATTTGGAAACTCTCCTTTTTTTCTGTATTCTCCTACTTGTTTTCCATCTTTGTAGCTGCTTGCGACCTTGACTCTCCAATTATCTTGATAGCCAGTCATCCTTAGGTCTTCATCTGTTGTTCCGACTGCAAGGAATAATGGGTAAAAACCAACCTCTTTCTCAAGCCATTCTATGGATTTGAGGTATTCTGGATCTGAATGCTCTCTGCTTGGTTTGATCTCTCCAAAAACCACTTTATCCAGGCTTAAGCAATGATGATATAATAATTTGGTTGTATGATGAGTTGATTTCATAGTAGTTGAGAATGAATAATCAAATATAAACTTATCTTCATCAGGTATATGAAAGTAATATTTAAAGAGAAATTTTATAAAGTTATTTTGTAGTTGGTCTGCTTATAATGATAGAAGAGATGATCTTTGGACTTATTGGTGGACTTGGTATGTTCATCTTTGGTATAGAGATGATGAGTAAGGGACTGCAAAAAGCAGCAGGAAATAAGATAAGATCTATCATTACGTATCTTACAAATAATAGATTCAAAGGAGTATTATTTGGGACGATTATGACTTCTATATTGCAGAGCAGTTCAGCAGCTACTGTTATGGTTGTAGGGTTTGCGAATGCTGGACTTATCACTCTCCTTCAGGCAGTGCCGGTGATTTTGGGTGCAAATATAGGAACGACTGTTACAGGACAGTTGATTGCTTTTAAGCTTACACATTACGCTTTGCCAATTGTTGCTATTGGATCATTTCTTTATCTTTTCAGTAAGAAAAAATTACACAAGGATCTTGGTGAGGCAGTGCTGGGATTTGGTTTATTATTTTTGGGACTTAGTATAATGTCTGGATCTGTGGAATCACTCAGTCAAGGAGAGAATATATACAATATCTTGTCAATATTTGGCAGAAATCCAATCTTAGGGATACTTGCAGGAATGATTGCTACAGCCATACTTCAATCAAGTTCTGTTGTTATAGGAATAGTTATCGTTATATCAGGTATGGGTATGATTAGTTTGCCTGGTGCAGTGGCTTTAGTTTTTGGGACAAATATTGGAACATGTGTCACTGCAATGCTTTCAAGCATAAAAGGTACACTCAATGCAAAGAGGACTGCTATAGCACATCTGATGTTTAATGTGATAGGTACAATCTTAGGACTCATTCTTCTTCCACTTTATGTGAAAGGTGTTATGATGATACCTGGAACTATAGAAAGACAAGTAGCTAATGCAAATACATTTTATAATATCTTTAATGCGATACTTTTCATAGGATTTGTTCCTGCATTTGTTGCTTTTGTAAAGAAGATCGTACCTGGTACTGAGCAGACAAGCATAGATACACCAAAATATCTTGACAAACATCTTCTTGAAACGCCAGATATGGCAATGAAAGCTGCAAAAAAAGAGATTGTTAGGATGATGGAAATAGCAAAAGATATGATGAATACTGCTTACACTGCCCTTCATACAGGAAATAAGAAGGATATTGAGAAAGTATTATCAAAAGAAGTTCCTATGCGTCAATTACGTGGGGCTATATCAGATTATATGATTCTTATAACAGGTAAGGATATTTCTGATAAAGACGCACAACTTATTCCTGCATACCTTGATCCAATCAGTGATATCGAAAGAATTGTTCGCCATTCTCTTAAGATGGCTAGAGCAGCTCAAAGAATGGATGATAATAAACTTAAAATACCTGCAATAAAAGATCTTGATAAGATTCATTCTACAGTAGATAGGATGCTTGGTTATTCTCTTAAGGCGCTTCCTGATCTTGATGGCAAGATTGCACATAAGGTAGCTCATGAAGAAGCTGAACTCAATAAAGATTTTCATATCTTTATGAAAAAGAAGATTAAGAAGACAATGGGGTCAGCACTTCAGGATATAATCTATGTTGAGACCCTTACTAATCTTGAAAAGATTGGCGATCATGCTGCAAGCATAGGCAGAGCAATTGAGCGAAATTCTGATTTGATTGAGAATTCTAAAGTTTCTAAGACTTCTGCTTGAAATGTTTATTAGAATACTATTTGAGCTATATCTAATTAATACTTCTTCAGATATGATTTTTATTCTTAATGGTGCATCTTGAATCTTCTTACTCTGCCCGTATGATAATCAAAATATTCATCTCTTCTCAAATGCGGGCTACCAGTCTCAAGATAATCTAGAAAGTCCATCATCTTTCCAGTCTTTGATTTATTTCTTCTTGACATAAGACCACCTCTTATATTTGTATTTATATTTATTAAAACCCCTAATTATGTGATTAATAGTAGAATAAATATTTAATTTTTTTGTGGTCATTATGGCACAATTATATAGTCTTTTGATTGGGTAGAAAAATAAAATAGTGAGATAATTGAGGAATAATTAATCTATTTTAACATTTAAAATAAAATAATAAGAAATTAAGATAATAAGAAATAAAAAAATTAAAATAATAAAAAAATAAATCAGACTAATCAAATCAGATTAGTCAAATCAGATTAATGCATTCGCGACAATGAAGCTTGCAAACACAAGGCTGACCATTGACATTAGTTTGATTAAGATATTCAAACTTGGTCCTGATGTGTCCTTGAATGGATCACCAACAGTGTCACCTACAACAGCAGCGTGATGTGCAACTGTGCCTTTTCCACCGTGAGCTCCTTCTTCAACATGCTTCTTTGCATTGTCCCAACTTCCACCTGCATTTGCCATGAATATAGCAAGTACAAAACCACATACTAAGGTTCCGATAAGAAGTCCACCAACTGCTTCTACTCCAAGCACAAGACCTACTGCGATTGGTGATACGATCGCAAGGATTGATGGTGCAATCATTTCTTTTTGAGCAGCTTTTGTTGATATGTCAACACATTTTGCATAATCTGGTTTTGTTTTCCCAGTTATAATGCCTTTTATCTCTTTGAACTGTCTTCTGACTTCTACTATAATCATTTGAGCAGCTCTTCCTACTGCAGACATTGTCATTGAACAGAAAACAAATGGCAACATTGCACCAAGCATAAGTCCGATTATTACTAATGGATTAAGAAGAGATAAACTGAGTTCTACTCCTAAATGAGCAATTTCTTCTTTGTATGCCACTATTAGTGCAATTGCAGTAAGGCCTGCAGATCCGATTGCAAAACCTTTTCCTGTTGCAGCTGTTGTATTACCTAGTGAATCTAATGCGTCTGTTCTTTCTCTGACTTCAGGTTTTAGTTTTGCCATCTCAGCAATTCCTCCTGCATTGTCAGCAACAGGACCGTATGCATCAGTTGCAAGCGTAATTCCTAGAGTTGATAACATACCAACAGCAGCAATTCCTACTCCGTAGAGTCCTGCATTGAAATTTGAGACTCCTCCTGCAAGATAGAAACTTCCAAGAATTGCTAAACAAACAGTAATTATAGGTATTGCAGTAGATCTCATACCTAATGCAATCCCTTCTATTATTATAGTAGCAGGGCCTGTTTTTGCGCTCTTTGCTAGTTTCTGTGTTTGTTTATATTCTTTTGAAGTATAATATTCAGTGCTAGCACCAATTATTATACCTGCACCAAGTCCAATGAGTACTGAGAAATAGACACCCATATTATTTGGCAACATTAACTTTATTATGAAAAATGATGCAATTGCTATTAATATTGCAGCGCCATATACTCCACGCCTTAAAGCCCAAAGTAAGTTACCTTGCGTTGCATGTTCTTTTGTTTTTACCATGAATGTACCTATTATTGCGCATATTATACCTACTGCAGCAATAGCCATAGGAACAGCTGCACCAGCAGCAGATAGTCCAGCAGCAACAGCAAGAGCCATTGTAGCAATTATTGAGCCAACATAACTTTCATATAAGTCTGCACCCATACCAGCTACATCTCCAACATTATCACCTACATTATCAGCGATTACTGCAGGATTTCTAGGATCGTCTTCTGGGATTCCTCTTTCAACTTTTCCTACAAGGTCAGCTCCTACATCAGCGGCTTTAGTAAATATACCTCCACCTACTCTTGCAAAAAGAGCTACACTACTTGCTCCCATTCCAAATGTCAATAGGGCTGAAGTGATATGAATCATCCTTTCTGCTACAGCTAGATTTGAATAATATTCATTCAGTATAATATACCAAATTGACAGATCAAGAAGTGCAAAACTCACTACAATTAGTCCCATAACAGCTCCTGCAGAGAATGCGATCTTTAGTCCTGCATTCAATGATACGCTTGCAGCGTGAGCAGTTCTTGCATTCGCATTTGTTGCAATCTTCATGCCTATGAATCCACATAGTGCAGAGAAAAATCCTCCTGTGAGGAATGCAAACGGAACAAATATGACTAAGTACTTGAAATATACAAGTACTGATAGTATAATCAATACTACTATGAAATAAATGCTTACTACTATATATTGTCTCTTCAGAAATGCATTAGCTCCTTCCTTTACAGCTGAAGAAATCTGTTTCATTAATTTTGTGCCTTCGCTTTCTTTTTTTATTTTTCTTGTCAGATAGTATGCGAAAGCCAGGCCTAACAGGCTTACTACCAAGACAAACAATGCAATCTTATTATTGCTATCCATGTAACATCCCCCTAATATATTTTAATTCTAATTGATTTTCTAATCTTAATTAATTATTTAATTAATTTATTATAGAATGTAATCTTTTGGACTTATTTAAATATTTAACTGATACTCTATATTGGAGGTTATTAAATATAGATATTAAATGAAAATATCAGAAGGAAATATTATATAGGGATGTTAGATAGAGATATCAGATATAGAAATAGGAAGCTTAAATATGGCTTAATTCAGGTCCACTTTGTTCTTGTCTAGGTGTATGTATTCTTTGATACATCTGAGAAAATGTTGTATTGACAAATGCTTCCAGTTTTAGTCTATTAGGATAAAAGTCTTTTATTGTGACAAGATCAGTAGGTTGAGCAAATATTTTAAGAAATTGTCTTTGGTTATTGACATTATTTCTACATTCTTCTTCTGTTACGCCATCTAATGAGACATGATCTACCATTCTGATAAAATGCTCAGAGGTATAAGTGCCATTTTTGAGTCTAGCCTCCATTAGAAGATATTGTGCATCTAGATGTATTGGTTGGACTAAATCATCATATGCAATGGTTGGATTTTCTCTTGAAAATGGCTTATCTTCTGGAGATGGCTTTCTTCTTGCAACATTTCCATCAGGCATGTATATCATTTTGTTATAAGAGTTTTCAGTCTGTTTAAAAGTATATCTGTTATTTTTTAGTTAAAATTTCGTATTTCACTCTTTCTTTTACCATGTCTTGCAGTGTTATATCTGATCTTAATGCTTTATCCATCTGTTGGACTGTGAATCCTTGGTATTTCCATTCCATTGCTTGTTCAAGTGTATAAGTGGGAGCTGGAAGCATTTGCTCGAGTATATCATTCTTGTTTGTTCTTCCACCAAGACAGAAATCCATATCTTCTTTTGAGAAAAGTGCTCTTGCCCATGGGACTGATTGTTCTAATGAATAACCTCTTGAAAGACAGAAGTCCATATCTTCAATTGTAAGATGCATGCCTTTCCAGGCAGCTGCCTGTTCTTTTGTGTAGCCCTTAACAATACAGTAACTTATCTGTCTTAATGTTATATCGCAATCTTCTTGCCATTCTTTGATGGCTTTGTCACTTATAATTCCATCCCTTACATGACCTATGATTTGTTTTGTGCTCATCAATTCATGCATCATTTCAAGATATGCAGGATAAATTCCTGCATCTTTCATCATGTTCATGTCAATTTGAGATGTTATTCCCCATTGTATATATTTGAGTCTTTTGCCTTGGCTGCTTTCTGATGCATCTCCAAAAAGCTCTTGGCAATAAGCTTCAGCAACTTCAGTAGGGGTTTTTCCTTGTTTTAACCATGGTATGAATTCAGAAGGAGGTATCTTATGATCATATAGGATGTCAAACTCAGGAACTTCACCTAATGCTTCTTTTATCTCTACTGCATCTGTAAGATTTGTGACGTCATAAAAATGCATAGTGTATGCTTCAGAATTATTGAGTCCTGCATTGCACCATTTTAGTGCTTGAGGTCCGTTAAGCCAAGGGTTCTTGAGAGTTTTGAGGTTTTTTTCTGGGTCAGTATATCCTTTCTTTACTAATGTTCTCCATAGTTCAGGTGTAATCTTCTTTTCAAGCGCTTCATCAATCCAGTCAGAAGGAATACCAGCTCTGAAATAAGGTTTAATCTCTTCTTTTGGAAGCTTGAGTTCGCTGACAAGCTTTTCTAATTCTTCATTTCTTTGCCTATAACAAGAACCAACAGTTATAGCTCCAGCAAATGCTGATGCTGTAAGAAATGCTGCTATAGTACTTCGTAAACTCATTATTTCACCAATAGAGAAGGTTGAAATTTCCTTTATAAAGATTATTGTTGGTTTTTACTTATTGGGGACAAAATTAATCACTTTAGGTTAGAATAAGGCTTATTTAGGGCCGTTTTGAAGTTCTATTAATGTGTTTTTGACTCCTTCAATGGTGTAATGGCCAAGACCATCATTAAATACATATGCTGGTTCTGGTGCGCCGTTTTCACCAGTTACTTTTATCTCTAATAGTTCAGTATTTGTTGCTTTGCAGAATCTTTCTATTGTTGGAAATTGCTCTTCAATCTTATCAGTGATATCTATATCATCAAGTAAATCTTCTGGAAGGAGGAAAACACTTGGCAGATATGATCCTGTCAACAATGACATTATCCCTAGATAATCTAATAGTTCATCTGGCTCTTCTTGTTGTTCTTTATCATACCATTCTTTGAGTGCTATCATGATAAGAAGAAGTTGCTGGAATGTATTTAAGGTTTTGTATTATTTTTTTAGAAAGTATACGAGATTCACATAGCAGGTCCAAAGCATCTGTCTCCAGCATCTCCTAGTCCGGGAACAATGTAGCCTTTCTCATTAAGATCTGGATCTATTGCAGCTGCATATATGCTGATGTTATCATTGTGTTTGATTAATTGATCTATGCCTGCTTCAGCAGCTATAGCTCCTGCAATTATTATTTTTCTTGGTTCATACTGTTCGATTATTTTCATTGCAGCGACCATATCATTGCCTGTTGCAATCATTGGATCTGAAATAATTACTTGCGATCCATGTATGCATTCAGGAATTCTGATATAAGATATTTCTGCTTCAAGAGTTTCTTCATTCCTCTGTGCTCCGAGGAACCCTACATGGGCATTTTGATAGACATCATGCAATCCTTGATAGAGTGGCATTGATGCTCTTAGAATTGTTACAAGAACAGGAGCTTCTTTCAAAACCTTGTGTGTGGCATCTGCATTCATCAGAGTATTTATTGTTGTTTCTTCCTGGTCAAGCTCTCTTGCTATGCCATAACCAAGAAACATACCAATCATCTTCAGGCTTTCTCTCATCTCTTTTGGTTTTGTAGTCGGATCACGTATAGAATAGACCAACTGTTCCATGATTGGATTGTCAGGTACATTGACGTCTGCCATATATTATTTATTTTAGAAGTATATTATAAATATATGTGTACTGATATGTGTATTATCTTGTTTATAGATTTATTGAGAAGTTTATAATCACTTTTATTTTGGTGGTATGAATCTACCGCCAAATTTTCTTTTTAGGTCCATATGCATAAGATAGTTGCTTCTTGAAGCACATGCTGTTTCTATTGGTGAGAATTCCATGCCACCCATATGGTGTGGTTTTCTTTCTCTGTAGAATCGTGCTTCAGCAGCCATATTCTTTCGTTCAGATCTTGAAGGTATCAGATATCTTGCTTCACATGCACATCTATGGCCTATGTCTGCAACCATATCTTTTGTATCGGATAATAAGTCTTTTATTGTGTATTTTTCTGGAAAAAAAGTATAATATTCATCTCTGTATTCTTTTTGTTTTTCTTCAGTCCAACTGCTCCATCCACATCTTTGCAGAAGTCTTATTTGCGGATATAATACTGCAAGTCCTACATCTGCTATTGCATGTCTTTTAGGTTTGAACTTGAAATCTCTTATAGATGCATAAAGATTATGAGCATATATGGTTAATTTTCCCATATTATGTGAGATATGTGGTATTTATTTAAATTTTGTGTTGTCATCTAAGTGTAACATGGGGTCTTTTGTTTTATCGATATTGCTGTTCAATAATGTTTTTATAGTTGAGTTGTATATTGTTTATTATGCAATTTCATATTGATAATTATATTGCGAAACTGAGTGAACATGCGATAAATGGTGCAAAGGAATTTGCTGCACGTCCTGTTCAACATATGAAGAACTTTGTTAAGGACTATTGGGATTTAGGAGTTGTAGTGCTTTCTGGGATTGCATTTCATGATATTGGAAATGAAACATTTGGAGCTGCTAGAGGATATCTTATTGCAGCAGGTCCTATTGCTGGGATGATAGGTGGAGGTGCTTGTGATACACCTGATAGAGTATGCAGGAATTTGTATGCTGGTCTTGCTACTGTTACTGCGTTATGGACAAGAGGGATTGATGCACCGATGAGTGCTGAGATTGGAAATTATGCTGTTGCGGGATTATCAGGAGCTGCTTCAGTTTATATGGATAGATGCAGGAAACATTATAATCAGAGAAAAGCGTTACAGACGCAAACAGTTTCTTCTTTAGATGCTGTGTTGAAGTGATTTAAGATTATTCTTCAATATAAATACCATTAAGGTTTATAAAGGCAAAATCATTCTTCTCTATTATGTTTAGGCAAGCATTACATGATATAAAACCGTATCCTGCGCCACCTGAAGGCAGAGTAGGATTGCATAGATATGATATGAGTGAATGTACTATTCCTCCAAGCAGAAAGGTTCTTGATGCATTACATGAATTTGTTGAATCAGGCAATATCTGCTGTTATCCAGATGGTTATTCTGATTTGCATGCTAAGATTGCAGATAATCTTGGTGTGAAGGCTGAGCAGATAAGAGCGACGAACGGGGCAGATGGTGCAATAGAGACTATTGCCTTTGCTACAGTTGATGAAGGAAGTAAAGTAATCATTCCTTCTCCAAGTTTTGGGATGTTTTATCTGCCTGTTGGTGTACAAGGTGCTGATATCCTAAAACCTTCTTATGGCAATTGCATGAGTTTTCCTCTTTTTGATATGCTTGATATGCTTGATAATGAGACTAAGCTTGTAATTGTCTGTAATCCTAATAATCCTACAGGAACTCTTGTCAATCATAATGATATTGAACAGATATTGCAGAAAGCTTCTGGCACAGCTGTTATGGTAGATGAAGTGTATAGTGAATTTACAGGAGTGAGTGTTGTTGATCTGATTGATAAATATGATAATCTTTTTGTTGTTAAGAGTTTTTCAAAAGCATGGGCACTTGCTGGTGCAAGAGTCGGTTATATTGTTTCTCAAGAGCAGAATATTACTGAGCTTGGCAAGGTCGCAACACCTTATAATGTCAATCAGTTTGGTGTAGTTGCAGCAATGGCAGCGCTTGAAGACCCAAGTTATATGCATGAGTATGTTGATGAAGTGATGAACCATTCTAAACCTATGTTAGTTGATTATCTTCGTGGTACTGGACTTAATTTTTATGAAGGTAGTGCAAATTTTGTCTTGGTTAATAAAGGAAGCCCACAAAGAGCTTATGAAAGACTTAAAGAGAATTATGATATTCTTGTCAGGCCACAGAAAGGAGAACTGTCACATATGATTAGGGTAGGTGTGGGGACTTGTGAAGATACAAAAAGATTTATCTCTGCTTTTGATGAAGTCTTGAAAGAATAACTTTATATACTTCTTTATTCAAATTAATGATTATGTCAAATAAATCTATAATGAAGAAACTAATCATGGTTATTGTTATAATAGTGATTTTGATAGTTCTGATGAAGTTTGCTTCCTTATCACAGACACGACCGCAACAGAATGTATCAGTTAATGAATCGGTTGATGAATCAGTTAATCTATCAGTTAATGAGTCGGTTAATGAATCAGTTGGTAAATTAGATGGTGTATGTCTTAGCGGGGGTGAAGTTTACCAAAGTCCTGCAGTATTAGGTGAAATATTGGGTGAATGTTGCGGAGAGATGGTTACAATAGCTGAATTTATGGCTCCTGTGGAAGGTGAGGTTGAGTGCGATAGTGTAGCTGGTTCTAATCTTATCTGTTCAGATTGTGGCAATGGTGCGTGTGAAGACGGTTGGGAGAATAAATGCAACTGTCCAGAAGATTGTCCTTGATATACCTAGATATGTTTATTGTATTCTCTAATCGAAGTCTTTAAATAAGATGGGTGATGTGGTCATTAAATGACAGATATGGGTTTATTAAACATGATTGCTCAGGCAGGCATATTGGTATTTAGTGTAACTGCTATTATACTTGTCGCTGAGAAAAATAAATGGGGATTTGTCTTTGGACTTATATCTCAACCATTCTGGTTTATTAGTGCATGTATATATAAGCAATGGGGTATATTTTTCGTGAGCATAATCTATACTTTCAGCTGGGCTTATGGAATATATGCTTGGTTCTTTAAGCATGAGGGTGTTGATAAGAAAAAGTTAAAGAAAGTAAAGAAGAAATAAAAAATATTAAAGATAAATAAAATATTAAAGAAATAAGGTTGATATCATGGTGAAGCATAAGGTTATATTGGTTATAAGAGATGGTTGGGGATTTCGTTCTGAAAAAATTCAAAATGCTATAAAAGAACAGGGAGCTCCTTTTACAGATTCATTAATGTCAAAATATCCAACTACTCATATAGATGCAAGTGGTGAAGCTGCAGGTCTTCCTGAGGGTTATCAGGGGAATTCTGAAGTAGGACATATGACAATTGGTTCTGGAAGAATAATATATCAATCATTGGTACGTATCAATAAATCAATTGAATCTGGTGAATTCTTTAAGATTGAAGCATTTTTAGAAGCAATTGAAAATTGCAAGAAGAATGGTACAAAACTTCATATCACTGGTCTTCTTCAAAGTGAAGGAGTACATGCACATGAGGATCATCTTTTCGCTCTTCTTGATTTATGTAAACAACAGGATTTTAGCGATGTTTATCTTCATGTAATTACTGATGGAAGAGACGCTCCTGTCAATGATGGGATCAAGCATGTTGAAAAGCTTTTAGCGAAAATTGAGGAAATTGGTGTAGGTAAGATAGTCACAATCTCTGGAAGATATTATACTATGGATAGGGATAAGAGATGGGATAGAACTAAAAAAGCATATGATAATCTGGTGAATGCGAAAGGTGAAGAGTTTGATGATGTTCTTGCGACGATAAAATCTTGTTATGAAAAAGATGAGACAGATGAATTCATTGTTCCAAAGCATATCGTGGGTTATGATGGAGTGGGTGAGAATGACAGCATCATATTTTATAATTTCAGAACAGATAGGACAAGACAGTTAACTCAAGCAATTGTTGAGGATAAGTTTGATGGTTGGGATAGGAAACCCCTTAATGTTACTTATGTTGCAATGACTGAATTTTATAAGCCGATGAACGCTTTGGTTGCGTTTGAGGATCAGAGCCTTAATAACCTTTTAGGACAAGTAGTGAGTAAAGCTGGACTTAAACAGCTTCGTATATCTGAAACTGAAAAATATGCTCATGTTACTTTCTTTTTTAATGGACAAGTTGAAAAACCAAATGAAGGAGAAGATAGGATACTTGTAAATTCACCGAAAGTTACTACTTATGATTTGAAACCGGAAATGAGTGCTTTTGAAGTCACTGAAAAATTAGTTGATGAGATTGATAAAAGTAAATATGATCTGATTGTAGTCAATATTGTCAATGGTGATCTTGTTGGACATACTGGTGTTGTAGATGCATGCTACAAAGCTGTGAAGACAGTAGATGAATGCACTGAAAAAATAGTTACAAAAGGTTTAGAGAATGATTATACTATGCTTTTTTTTGCAGACCATGGCAACATTGAGGATCAAAGACCTGAATGGAGAACAAGCCATACGATAAATCCTGTAGAGCTTGTAATGGTGTCTAATGATGAAGAACTTCAGAAAGTAAAATTGAGGAAAGATGGAGGGCTTGTTGATATTTCTCCAACTGTACTTAAACTTCTTGAAGTGGACAAACCAGAAGAAATGACAGGGAACAGTTTATTCTAAATATTTTATATGAACTTTTTATCTTTTTGTCTAAATTGTCTATTTTCTTTACTTTTTATTATTATTTTTAACTTAATATATTATTGTTAAATTACTTAAAATATCTCCTTTATATTGCGAATCTCAATAATATTTAAATTCTACCTTATATTTATAACATAAAAGGGACAAAATACACAAAATACATTAAAATACTATTAAATTATAGCTATAATATAGCTAGAGGGTACTATCAACATGGCAAATACTAAAGAATGGCCTTTTTCGCTTGCAGTAACAATGCCTGAAAGTTGTTATGAAGATATATTTGATGGCAATAGTGAGAAAGATCACCAACAAGAGACTGCATCTGTTGTTTCTTTAGATACTAAAATAGACCTCGATCAAATGTTGGTTGAAAGCAGGCCTTTTTCTACATCTGATAATTCTCAAACAGAATTTGTCAATCATCAATTCAATGCTCCAGATATAACTCAGCCTCCTGTACTTTCACGAAGAAGGATGTGGCCTTTAGGGTTAAGGAGATATAAGGCACCTGAGAACAAGAGGATAGAGGATGTACTGAACAGATTGCATAACATCAGTGATGGATCATCAAGAGTTACTGGAAAAAAAGATATTCCTTCTGGTACAAAGAAGACAAGAAAAATATATTATAAATTACCTGAAGACAGAAGAGTTCATAGCAAGCTTATGTTTGAGATTACCCCTAATCTTCGTGCTGAATTTGCCAGGATGAAAATAGTCAAAGAGCTTGGTGTCAAAACTGCTGATCCTCTTGAGTTCCCCATTAATATGGAAGCAAATTATCCTTATGATTTTGTTGTAATCAATGAGATTGCACAGACTGGTGCATCATATTATGATCTTCTTGACACTGTTATTGAAGATCCTGAGTTGACACATAAGTACGCAATGTGGGCATGTCAGATGCTTTCTGGTGTGCATTCTAAACTTACTGCTGGGAGAGATCGTTTTATTGACGCTAAATTAGGAATTCCTAGAGAGAACATAAGGCATGAACTTGAGACCAGACTTTATCCTGGGCTTAGAATCAATCCTGATAGCAAGGATGCTATTGCATTGACAAAAGCTATGGAGGATATGTTTGAAGATATGAATCCTAATCTACGTGTAATTTCTCATGGTGATTGTCATGGAAATAATGTAAGGGCTTTAAGTGGGCTTTTTGAAGAAGGACAAGATGATTTTAGCCTTATTGATTGGGGGACAATGATGGTTGCTAGTTTTTACAGGGATCTTATGGACTTTTATGTACATCACTTACGTTATGTATTTTCCAAGAATGTAGGATATCAATATAAACCTGGGCCTCTTGAGAAAGTTTATCTTAAGAATTCAGCTCTGCGAAATAAATGGTTCCCTAAACAAGGTTTTCCTAAACTTAAGTTTGGGTCTTATGATAGGAAGGTTGAATTTGTTGCGGTCAATCTTAATGAAATTGCAGACCCTAGGAGAACACCTAACACTGTTGAAACAATTTGGAAAGCAAGATATCATATGTTCTATACTTTGAAATTCTTCAATATTATGCAAGATCAAGGGATTGCACCTGCGATTAGAGCTGAAAATGCTCTTCGTAGCATGACTAGAAATGTCCCTTACTTCCATGATATCTTTAAATATAATTTCTAGTTGGATAAAAGAGATAGTTCTAGGGAATCATCTAGGGAATTATTAAAATAGAGAATAATTTAATTTAAAAAATTTAATTTCTACTTGGTTTATTATCACATGACTAATGAAAGATATCCGCCAGCACCTTCGTATGTTTTCTGGATAAGAGATATCTGGTGGTGTAAAAATAGGCTCTCTTTTCCTTTTGATTTCTCAAGCTGTGTCTTGATTTTTGTATGCAGGGGTCTCCTATCCAAGAATATCCTTTCTTTAAGTGCAGGTTCAAACTTGTACATCATGTTGTAAAAATCTAAATAATAATCTACTACTTTTGTAAAAAGCTGTACGCTGGTGCTTGATAATTTTCCTTTGAATTCTGTGAGTGCATCTGCAATATATTTGAATTCATCAGCTATTCTTTCAATATTCTTTACTATCTCATACATCTGCATTGTTCTTTTCTGTACTTTGTATCCTTTTTTGTTGAGTATCCTTATGCAGACATCTGTAAACCTATTGTTGAGCCCTTCCATGCTTCTTATGTTTGTTAATAATTGGTAATCTTCTTTTTTTAATGCATCGAGAAGCTCTTTTGCCATCTCATTTGTCACTTGGAAAGATTTTCGAAGTAGTGTGTCAAATTCAGTCTCTATTGTTGTAACGATGCTTTTAATCTTGACTTTGTTGGCTTTTTGATCTATGATCTCGAATCCTATGCATTCAGGCACTCTTGATTTTATATCTTCAAATGTTCTCTTGTCTGAGAATGTTATCTCAATATCATCATAGCCTAATTGATATAAATGAGAAAGATCGTTTTTTGTGAATATACCTTCATCTTTGACAAATATCTCTTTTTTTGTATTGTTTATCTCTGCTTTTGTGGTTATTGCAAGTGAAGATCCATTTTCCTCGACGTTTAATTCGTCTCCTTTCTTAAGATTGTATCTGCCGACCCATTTTATCGGGAGGGTGATTGTAAGTGAACTGCTTCCATGTTGTACGATCCTTCTTTTCATATTTATCCCTCCTTACCTTCTTGTTCTAAGATTTATTTTATCCCTTATTATGTTCTAAAACACTTGATATATATATATTTTTCTAAAATACAATGATATTATAGAAATACACAAATGTCCCTTTGGGGGTATATTACACTAATAAGGTATATACTCTCCATTATTATTTTCTACATTGAATAAGTCAAATATGTCGTTGGTAGCGAAAATAATATTGAAATAACTAAAAGGAGGTCTTATTCATGGAAGGAGAAATCACATCAGCAGAAGACGTACACAGCAGGCTTGAAGAGATACTTCAACCAAATAATTTTGATGAGATGCTTAATGAAGTAAGGGATTATCCTTTTATGCTCCCTTCGAAGAATGGAACTAGGACTGCTATTATGGACAATTGGATCTCTAAGAAAGGTATTGTTCCTGCATTATATTATGAATTCAAAGAAGAAGGAGGAGAAGACCGTGCACTTGCTGTTCTTGGTCTTGATGAAGCAAGATTTGATGAGAATGTAACTCTTGATGACGTCTATACTATGAATATGGATGATTTTGATATGATTATGCCAGAAACTCTAAAAAAAGAAGGCATTTCTTCAACTAATGTCTTATTATTCTTATGCCCTATGGATTATATACACAAACTTAGGCCTTATGTACTTGATCCAGGAGAAGTTTTTTCATTTTATAGGGAGAGAGAGCAAGGTGAGAGAAAAGAAGCTGAAGTATATGAAGATACTACTGAAGGAAAGATGATGCTTGAGAATATTGTGAGCAAGGCAATCAAGATAAAAGCAAGCGATATACATCTTGAGACAAATCATGGTAATTATAGGATTAGGTTTAGGGTTGATGGAAAACTGCTTGTAAATACTGCAATACATTCAACTACACAAGAAGAGATCGATAAGATTTCTCATAAAAGCTACAAACAAGTAATAGGTGCAATCAAGGCTACTGGAGATGGTATCAAGCATCATGAGCATAGACTGCCTCAGGACGGTAAATATGAGATTCCTAAAGAGATACTTCGTCAGCATAGGATTTCTGGAGATTATCAATTCAGGGTTGCTACAGTTCCTACTCCTTACGGTGAAGATGTAGTAATGAGGCTGCATGAGAAAGGAAGACCTATGCCTCTTGAAGAACTTGGTTTTATTCCTGAAATAACAGATTCACTTGCACGTCTTTCAGGAAGGTCACATGGATTGATACTTGCTACTGGTCCAACAGGTTCTGGAAAAACCACTACACTTTATTCTATGATACAGAGAGTGAATCATCCTGATAAGAAGATAATCACTTTTGAGGATCCTATCGAAAGAGATGTAATGGGCCTTGAACAGATCCAAGTTAGACCGGATATTGATGTAACATTTGCCAGGATGACAAGTGCAGCACTGAGGTATGACCCTGATATTATGCTTATAGGAGAGATGAAAGATGATGAGACAGCAGAAGCTGCAATAAGAGCTGCACTTACAGGTCATTTAGTTTATTCAACACTTCATACCAATGATGCGGCAAGTACTATCCTTCGTCTTGCAAGAATGTTGCCAGATGGCGGTGAAGTAGATATGCAGGCAACTTTGCGTGCTGTACTTGCACAAAGATTAGTCAGATTGATTAATCATAAAGATGTTGAGGAAGGAGATATATCTCCTTATCTTACAGAATTAACAAGAGTTACTTTTGATTATCCTATAAAACTATTATGTCCTAAATCTGATTCCAGTTACAAAGGTAGGCTTCCGCTCGGTGAGCTTTTCATAATAAATGATGAAGCACGGGATCATATTGTACAAAGGGATTTTAGCATCAGTACATACAAACGTATTGCTAGAGAATCTGGCATGATAAATATGTTTGAATCAGGACTTAGAAAAGTAATTGATGGGTCAACTTCTATAAATGAGATTGTCAGGCTTATGGGAGAAGATGAATTTAGGGATCAAGGGCAGTTCGTCAAAGATGTGTTTGACAAGCATTATTATGATAAGAGATAGAATATAAAAAAATTAAAGAAAAAAATATTCATGGTCTGTACAATTGCTCAGAAAGGTATCTTCTTTCGAGATAATCAGCCATCCTTCCCATGATTACATCAAGCACTCCTCCTGCTTCTCCTGCTCTTATCATGTTGATATCCATCTTGTTGAAATAATCCGGATGTTGAGATATTGCTTCTGAGAATGTGCTTCCTTTCTCTATTGATTCACCCATCTGCTTAATCACTTCTCTTGGAGGATATCCCTCTGTTCTGGATTTGCTTAATATTCTCAAGTTTCTAAGCAATGGCAGTCCTGCATCAAGCATGACTGAATTTGTGTAATAGAACATTGTCTTGCCTAATGCCTGGTCTGATCCTGGTCTTCGTCCTCTACTATAGAGGTCCATCTCTTTCTTTATGAGTTCACTGCCTCTTATTAATGTGCTTGGGAGAGAACCAGTCTCTTCGCCTACATCAACCAATGTTATCATTGCCGGATGGAATGAATCTGCATATGCTTCCATTGCCATCGCCATGCTGTCCCCTTCCTTGATGCCGTCATGCATCGCTTGTATCTCTGTTTCATATACTGGGAATGAATTCCTCAATATATTTAATGCTTGTAATATAGGTACTCCACAATTCATCTCTAGTCCTAATGTATCCCACATGAGCATTTCGTCAAGTGGGCTTTTGCTTGTTTCCATGTTTTCCACCTCCATGGTTATATGTACACATTTGTGGTGGAGAATTAATTTCTATTGTGGACAATGTTTTACACGTACACCTAGTACATATTATTTTATTTAAGAAAAACTTGTTGCTGGTTCAAATCTTTGACTATAATTTTTTTAGGGGGAGACTATATCGTCTTTTCTAACAGGTCTTGTCTTTATTATTTCCCTTTCTCCAGAATAAGGTGTGATCTTCACAGTAGCTATATGTTCTGGAACAGTAATTATCTTGCATACAGCAGGATGCTCTCTTGTTGTAGTATATCCTTCCTTTACTTTGACAGACCTTCCTTTTATTTGTATATATGCTGCAGGTACATTATTTGTCTCTGTATAAGCTTCCTGTATGGTAATCGCTTTCCTACGTTCTGGTATATATTCTTCTCTTTCGTAAGAGAATCTTTTAACCATTCTAGTTAAAAATGTAGTTTTTATAGCAGGATCATCTTCGATATCTGCAGCCATCTGTCTTATCCTTCGCTTGATAACATCATAATTTTTATTGTGGACTTCTTGAAGAATGCCATTCATTCTTGCTGTATATTTCAGTTCAGGCGGGTCGGTTGTAGCAGGGCTATTCATCCTATCAGTCTCAAAAATATTTCTGTCTTTCTCACTGGCTCCACGAGCCTTTATCTGATATTCTCTTTTTCTTATTCTTGGCAGAATTATCTTTGTCAAGTATTCTTTATTTCTTCTTTCTATTTCTAAAATTTCCTGACTAACTTCAAATTCACTCTCTTGTACACTGTTCATCAGAATGTCCTCGAGTGTGTTTGGCATCTGAGCAAATGCTGTAGAACTAATCGTTAATGCTATTATACCTGTTTGTATACCTCTTAGCTGCATTTATCATGAGAATTTGATGGAAGATAAATATTTTGTGCTAATCCAGCATAATATATGTTATTTAGAAAAGTATGAAGAATCCTATTATCACGATTATTATGTCTGCAGCTGTGTGTGTCATCCATCCTGCATAGATTGCATTAGTCTTCTTGTACATCCAGTTGAATAATACTCCTACTGCTGCAAGGAAGACTGTAACCAATGTCCATTGCCACCAGTTGAACCATCCTTTGAAGATTATCGTATGATGCAATGAGAAGAACAATCCTGTCAAGTAGAAAAGAGATGTGTTGATCCATCCTTTTGTGTATTTATTGAAGGCCCTGTAGATGAATCCTCTCCAGAAGTATTCTTCAATGAATGGGTTCACTAAGACTATTAATGATGCAACTATTAGATAATTTGTGATGTTGACGCCGTATCCTTCGTTTAGACTGCTTGTTATTGCACTGAAGTCCATTGTGTGCTTTAATATTAGGAAAGCTCCTAGTATTAGTATTAGTGCTCCTGCTGATCCTAAGGTCCCCCAAAGAAGAGATTGTTTCTTTGGACGTAATGGTGTTAAGAATGCTTCTTTTATGTTCACTTTTGTTATGAGCATTACGCCTATGATAGGGAGGATTACGTGAATTATTATTCTTAGTGCCAATCCTATGAAATAATCCTGGAAATATGTTGCAATGTATTGGTTCAATGTAGGTATGAATAGGATTATTATGAGTAATGCTATGATCTTGTTCTTTGATAGTGTCATGGTGTTGTATGGTGTTGTTTGTTTTTAAAAGGTTTGGTGTGATTTAGTTTAACATCGGGAATTCCTGTTAAGTTCGTTTCCCATACAACGTATGGAAAAACTGCGTCCGCAGAGTTCAGAAAAAAGCGTACAATTAAGGCGAAGCCAACTAAGTAAATAATTAAAGGGGCGAGATTTTAAAAACATTTATAATGTTACTAAATGATTCATTCTAACATGGTTGATGTAAATAAGTTGGTAGAACTTGGAATTAAGGCATTGAAAAATGCGCATAAGGTGCATGAAAAATTAGGAGACAAAGGTCTCGAATCTGTGCAGAAAAATCCACATGAACATATATCTTTAGTTGGTGATATGGAAGCTGAAAAAGCAGTCATTGATACCTTTAGAGAATCTAATATTCCATTGCGAATAATATCAGAAGAACATGGACAAGTTGATATTTCAAATGATCCCAAATATTTAGCAGTTCTTGATGGTCTAGATGGGACAAGTGTTTACAAAACTGCAAAAGGAAAAGGAAGGTATGGAACTATGTTTGGGGTTTTTTCAAATTTAGATCCGACCTATGATGATTACATTTTTGGAGGAATGATTGAACATTCAACAAAAAAAATATTCTATGGTGTAAAAAATAAAGGTAGTTTTGTAATAATCAATAATAAAAAGAAGGCAATCAAAACTTCAGGGATTACTGGATTAGATAACAAAACTAAAATTTATGCTGATTTTGAATTTGATAAAAATAGAAAGATCACATTTATTCAAGATACATTTTTATCTCCATTAGAAGGATATAATTTTCTTCATGAAGATAGTATGGGGATTCATTTAATTGATGTTGCTTCTGGCAATGCAGATTTAGCATTACATAGCTCTAGAAAGAAAAATCTAGAAATTGCTACAGCATATGGTATTATTAATGAAGCCGGTGGAATAATAGTTACAAAGGATGGAATAAGTGTTGGAAAAAAGAAGTATCAAACATTAGGTCAAAAAGAATTTATACCTATAATCTCAGCATCAACCATGGAGTTAGCTCAAGAATTAATTCATAAGATTCGATAATCTCGCCCCTCTTAATAAAAATAGCTTTTTTCTGAATTGAACTTAACATCGGGCTTAAGGGAAGTTTTTTGCGTAGCAAAAAATTTGGGAGAATGAGGAGTGAGCTTGGCGAACGACGAATGAACCCTTTAAGCCCTGTTAAGTTCGTTTCCCATACGAAGTGTGGGAAACCTGCGTCCGCAGAGTTTTTGAATTGCTAATAAATAGAGGCGTAGCCGAGTGTAGATGTGCGTAGCACTGGGGGTCTGAGTGTTCCTTCTAATGAGCGAATGCGATACATTGAGAACAAGTATCTGGGGGACAATTTTATTACTTCCAAAGCGAAGCTTCTTTTAATTATACATCAAGTTCCAGTCCGATAACAAAAAACTATTTTTCTGCAACAAAGAAAAAGTCTTGAGAATTATTTATATATTCTTCTTTTTTAGCGAATTCTATTTGTAATTTAATAAATTCCTCTTTATTATTAACTTCATCCATTTCATATTTATCCATCAGATTAAATATACCCAATAATTTCTTTATATTAAATTGATTTTTTTCAAGTGCATTTTTCAATTCATCTAATGTAAATTCATGGCTTATATGACCTTTTTCTTGTCCGCCCCAGACAATATATCTATTGCCTGTTTTCATATTTTCTCTGAATAAATCAAAATCGCCTTCCTTGAGTTCATGAG
>CAZOOV010000004.1:0-180398 GCA_964581515.1 uncultured Methanosarcinales archaeon
AAAGTGATGACACAACAATTGATGCTGATGATGAAGATAGTGTATCATTTGATTTAGATTTAGATGAAGATGACGTAGAAGACAAAACATACAAATGTAAAGTAACTGCTATAGCAACAGACGATTTTGGAGCATTACATGGTATGGAATGGTCATTTGATTTAGAGATAGAGAAAGAGAAGTATATGATTGAAATTAAAGAATTTACTCTAGATCCAGTTACTTTATCTTGTAGTAATTATGATGCAACAGCAGAGATAAGAATAAAGAATATTGGTTCTAAAGATGACGATGAAGTTTCTTTAGAGTTAAAATCAGATCCATTAGGTTTATTTGAAACTCTTGATGAATTAGATCTTGAAGAAAATGATGAAACAAAAAGAACATTCATGTTTAGTATTGCTAATGATGTTGTTCCTGGGGTTTACGACATCATAGCAACTACTTATAGCAAAGGTGTTACTTTAAGCGATCAAGAGATAAAACAGTTAACTGTGCCTAATTGTGAACCAGAACCAGTAGTTCAGCAACAACCACAAGTGACACAGAAACCAAAGACAACAACTCAACCTCAACTAGAACCACAAGTAAAAGTGCAAAAAACAAAATCAAAACCAAAGAAAGAAAGACTCTTTGCAGGATTTTATAGGTATGGGGATAAACTTTGTTGGTTTAACTGGTGCTGGTAAATGGGTTGGTTTGAAGATATACCGAAACTATTTATGACTATTATACTATTAATAGGATTATTTAGTTTGGGTATTTTTTTCTTAACTACAGATTTTACAAACATAGATGAAGCTCCTGATAAGATTACTGGTCTAATTACAGAACATGCTGTTCCAACAGAAATAACATGGTTAGCTAAAGTAGGAGATACTATAAGTAACCCTTACTTATTATTATTTTCTGTAATTATTATTCTTTGGTTATTTGGTCATTTTAATAAGAATTAATTTGTTATTTTTTTCTTATCCCTGAAAAACTATCTGCAGGATATTCAAAAATTCTATCTACATCAAGAATATAAGACTCATTAACTTTCAAATGACCGTATTTTACATGTGAATTTGATGTTTCAATGTATGTGCCAGTACCATCATTATTATGCCATATACCTGAGATTTCTAGACATTTTTCATTATATTGAATCTGTAAAATTACTTCATTTTTTTGATTTATTACTTCTAGAGCTTTATCATCTGAGTTTTTTTGTAGATAATCAATGCTCTTTGGATTAACAAACCAATTATTTTCTTTTATTATTGCAAGTATATTTCCATTATTATCTGTAATAGTTGTGTTTATTTTTAATTTATTATCTTCATCTAGCCACATAGATAAGGGTGTTTTACCAACTTTTTCTGAACTTGATGGTGTAAGAGACCCACTACCAGTAGTGCATATTGAGGGTCGTTTAATATTTTTGTCTAACTTATTTTCAAAGACTCCGCTATTTTTATTATATCTTTCTTTTCTTTCTTCTTCTTTATAATCTAGATAAAAAGCTGTAATAAAAAGAAGAATGAGAATTACTGATATTATTATTTTGAAAAGTTTATTCTTTTTTTCTTCATCAATTAATTCCCTTATAGTTTCAGCTATGTAAATAACTACAATAATTATGAAAATCCAAAATGAAGTATTAAACATGTTTTTTTGATAAACAATACTCCTATTTATGTTTTTTCTTTAAATTTCTCAAACTTTTTCATTTCTTCTGGGTCTTTCATCATTTCCATCATAACACGGACAGTCTTGCCTATTTCAGTATTAACTAACTCTTGGTCTTGTAAGAGTGTATCAACTTTTAGTGGTTTTGAACATCTAAAGCAGTACCTTTCATGAGGTTGATTCTTTGCTCCACAGCCACATATTATTGGTTCTTCTTTCTCTACTTCTTGTTCTTTAATTCCATTTATATCTAAGATAACTGCATCTAAATCCTTCTTACATAAGTGGGCATATACTTTAATCATTGAACTATCTTTACTCCAACCCATTGCTTTCCTTAGCATAGGTTCTGTCATTTTAGGCGCCCATATTGTAGCTCTGCTATGTCTAAACCAATGCAAATTATGTTTCTTTTTTGCTTCTATTTTTTTTCTATATTGAAAATAAATCCCTTTTTTAGTCTGTTTAATAGATTTATCATATGTAATATATCCAGCCCTCTCAAAACATCTGTTTACTAGTTGTGTACTACTTACACAATTCATTGGACAGTTTAACTTTTTAACAGGATCACGTATCCAAAAGAAATTGTCCGTATTATTTTTGAAAGGATGTATCTCTAAATATTTTAAAACATAAGGCATTGAGCTTACAGAATAAAGATGTCTTTTGCCTGTTTTACCATCTATACTTATTTCTAAATGATTTTCTTTTACAACAATATCTCTTATCCGTATATTAAGGAACTCTCCTGCTCTTGCTCCTGTTTCATGTAATAAACTAATGAATGCTTTCTGTTTAAAATTATTACAACCTTTCTCAAGAATTATTCTTATATCTTCATCATTTAGTATTAAACTAGGGTCAATTTCTTTATTCTTATATGCTCTTTTTAAGTTCTTTTCAATGAAATTATATAGCTTTTTTGCCTCATTTCTTAGCTTTTCTTTTTCATTTATTTCAGCCATAATCTTAGCTAATTTTTGCTCCTTATCTTTAGCATTCATTACTTCAATTAACTTTGTATTTAGGCCATTTGATTCGTTATTTACTCTATTATCTTTATCTTTAAACCACTTGTAAAATTGTTTAACAAGCCTTACATAATCTGATTTTGTAGCAGCAGAAATATCATCTCTTTGCTTGTAATAAGCCATTATTTTTTCCATATTTTCTTGTGTCATTTCATCAAGATTTTTATCTGATTTTAAACAAAAATTTCTAATCTGAATGAGTAACTTTGTAACCCTTCTTTTACCTGATCCAGTAGAAAATAAATTATCAATCCATAGATCTATTATCTCTTTATTTTTCTGACTTATTGCTGATTCTTTAAGTTTCTTAAGTTGTTTTTGATATAACTTATTTTCATCTACATGTATATTATTTCTTTCTTCCATTTTCTAATTTCGCTAAAGAAAAAGTTATATTAATATCTATTCAATCAAAAATTATAATTTCTGACTAAAATAAAAGTGGGCATAACATCTTATAAGAAAATAAGCCCCTGCTGGGACTTAATAAAAAGTTAAGTAAAAAGGGATTAAATTTATATATAAGTAATGCTTTTATAGCTATATGAAGGCAAAAAACGAGCTATGGGAGAAATTCCTTGCAAATCTGCATAATGAAGGTGTAACCAAATCAAGAGTAAACAAACTTAAACAAATGTTTAATACTTCTTCAAGGGGTCTAAAAGTGCCTTATAGTAAGGCTACAAGGGATGATATTGAAGATTTAGTTAATAGGCTTCATACAGATCAGTTTGTTAAACAGGATGGAAAACCCTTTAGTGGAAGTACTAAGAGTGATATAAAGAAATTCTTAAAGCAGTTTTTCAAATGGTATAAGGGTGATAACGAGTTTTATCCAAAAGAAGTTAGTTGGATAAAGACAAGGATCAGTAAAGATGAACAACCAAAAGAAAAACCAGTATTATCCATATTTGAAGTAGAAAAAGTAGCAAGTGCTTTCAAGAAGATTGAATTTAAAACTTTGACACTATGTTTATTTGATAGTGGTTTTAGAATTGATGAACTTTTATCAACAAGAAAAAAAGACATTACTTGGGAAATATTTGAAGGTCAGCAGAAATGTTTTTGGATTAAATGCAATAAAAGTAAAACAGAAGTAAGAAAAGTCCCAATACCCTTATTTACTGAAGACTTAAAAACTTTCTTTAACAGTTTGTATTTTAAAGAATTAAAAAATGATGATAAAGCATTTCAAATTAGCTATGTTTCATATCTTATAAGATTAGGTAAGTCCAGTATGAAAGTATTAGGTAAAAAGATTACACCTCATGCACTTAGACATTCATCTGCAACTTACTATGCTAAAGAATTTGATGGTAATATGATGCTTCTTGCTGATAGGTATGGTTGGACTTATAGTAGTAAAGAACTTAGGACTTATATTAGACGAAGTGGTGCTTACCAACGAGCTGGTGCAAAGAAAGTCTTTAGTAATGAAGTTGAAAAATTGAGAGAAGAAAATAGGAATGTTAAAGAGACTTTACGAGCTATGGAAGAAAAAATGGAAAAAATGCAGGAGAACATCGCCAAAGAAATGTTTGAGAAATTGGCTGAGAAGTTTCCAAAGAGAGATTTAGTAAAAGCGTAAACTAATCTATGTTAACTATATTTTGGATCAGTTCTGAAAGATAAGTGCCATGAGATTGGGAACTGGAAATAGGAAGATCCACTAAACAAACACCATAACCAGATAATTCTGCATCTCTCAGATCATTTTCATAATTGTCCCCTACGATTAATACTTGATTACAATTAAGACCAGCTTCTCCACGTAATTGTTCATATACATCGATTTTATTGTAACTTGGATCAAAATTAATTAATGATTTAACCGATTTAAAAAAATGTGCAATTCCCAATGCAGTCAATAATTGATTAGCATATCTATCTGAAGATAATGTTACAACATGTTTATCTCCAGGTAATTCACTAAATAAGTCAATTAAACTTGAATCAGCATTAACACTTGCAGATGGGTCCACATTATCGAATACATTGTCAAGGTACTGCTTCGGAGATAAACCTAATGATTGAAACCCAAAATAAGGATGTGGGAAACTTTCAGGAAGCTTTGAATATATCTCTTCAACTTCATCCATCGAAATAGATAAAGTAGAAGCAATCCAACTTTTAGTTTTATTTCTAACGAGATCTATTAAAGGATGATTTTTTGGATATAATGTACCATCCAAATCAAATAAAATCATTTCAATATTTGTCATCTTGTCAATTAAGGATTAAAAATTATTTTCATCGCACCATATCTTCCTTTATTCTGAAATAATTCTAATCCTTCCCCAAATTTTGATAAAGGTAGTGTGTGTGAGATCATTTTGGTAGGATCCACAATACCTTCTTCCAATAATTGTAATGCTTGCATAAATTCATTGTTTCCAGTAGCAATAGAATAAGAATTTGCTCCTTGAATAATAGCTTCCTTATAAAATAATTCCCTATAATTAATTTTTCCCAAATATCCTTCGCCGAAAACACCTTCCACAACAATCCTTCCTTTTGGTTTTACAAGTGTTATAGAATCATTAATTGTTACCTGTTGCGAGCCACCTACTGCTTCAATAACAACATCAAAACTATTACTACCTAACTGTTTTACATCTTTAGATGTAATAAATGCCCCATTATTTCTTAATACATATTGTCCATTGTTTCTACCGATGACTGAAACTTTATTATCATAGATAGAAAATAATTGTAAACAAGCAATTCCTATAGGACCATTACCATAAATTAGTACATCTTTATTTCTTGGTCTATCTGAAAGATTATAAGCATGTAGAGCAACAGCATATACATCTGTCAATGCAGCAGCATCAAAAGATAAATTATCAGAAAATGCATGAACATTTGTCTTTGGTACTACTACTTCATCAGCAAAACCACCATTTATACCTCTACCAAATCCAACCAGATCCGTACATAAAGCATAATCTTCATCAAGACAAGGCTCACACACATTACATGGAATAAAAGGAACTACTACCACTCTTTTATGATATAAATCTTTATCTACACCAATGCCTAAGTCAGTAACTAATCCAGAAATCTCATGCCCCAATACTTTTCCTTCAAGATCTGAATCACTGTTGATTCTATGAATATCGCTACCACATAACCCAACAGACTTAACAGAAACTCTAACACCATTAGAACTTTCAAGGTCAGGATTAACTATTTCAGCATAATTTGGTCTTCTATCCGAATCAAATAGTATAGCTTTCATTTTATCTTAAATATTGATAAAGTCTCCTTTTTTCACCTCTTGAAGCATTGACTACTTCAATTAGCTTTTCAAGGGCAGCTCCAGTTTTAACAATATGTTTTGCTCTATGATAACCTTCAACAAAATCTTCTACTTCACCTGCCAAGAATAGAACACTTCCTGTATTTACACAAATTATATCTTCATGAGCTTGTTTTCCATTCCCTCCAAGAACATCTATAGCATACTTAACATTCATTTCTATAGTTTTTCCTTGGGCTATATCGTCTACAGAGTAAGAAGGAATATTGAGAGTCTCACTTGGATTAAAAACTTTCACTTCTCCTTTCTCCCCATCTTTAATTCCAATAACTCGAGAATTTCCATTTATACCTATTTCATCTATATAATGAATCCCATCGTAAGAACTTGAAACTATTAAAGCATTAGGAACATCAAATTTTTGTAAAACATCAGCAGACAGCTCAACATTTGGATGGGCAAGCCCATATAATATATGATCAAATAAGACTGGACTGGCTAATGCTGCCAACCCAAAACTTAAAGTATGAGGAACATAAAATCTACCACCATAGATACTATCAAACTTAGGTAATAAATTTTCAATGGAGAATGCACCGAACCTTGTTCTTTTTATAACTTGCTCCATCTCGTCAATAGATAATTCCATATTTACACCTACTTCAGATAAAAAATCTGATGAACCTGTAACTGAACTTGTTGAAGATGAAGCAGGTTTAGAAGTATAAACACCGCATGTTGCAGCAATCAACAAAGCAGGAGTAGATATGTTCATTGTCTTATAACCCTTTTTTCCACTACCAACAGAACATATTAACTTTGAATTATTAGGTAAACTAATTTTCTTTCTTTTCTTGTAGTCAAAATTATCAAGATTAAAAGACGCTTTTAACAAAGCAACTACTTGATCGGACGTAGGTCCTTTACCCATCAAACCAGTTAGAATTGACCCTATCTGGACATCTCTTGTTTTAGAATCTTGGTTATTAAGAACTTGCTCAAAAGCTCTCCCGAGTAAATCTGGTTCAATATCTACCTCAACATTTAACCTATACAATACTTCATTCACATAACCATTGTTTTTTATTCCCATTTTGAGCATATATCAATAAGCATATCTGTATAATTATTCTTTGCTTCTACCCATCCATGATCCTGTTTCATACATAGAGCATAGTTTCTTTGTAACTGATGAGCATCAAGATTACTAACTGCTGCCATCATCTGATAAACAACATTATTTTCAGGCATATCAAAATCTCCTTCTCCTTCCATAATTTTTCTTCTTATATCATCTGGCGACATATCAACTGTAATACCTGAATCTGGAAAACTTTTGGACATCTTGGGGTAGCCATAGAATCCCTTAATTAATGCAGAATATAGACCCCCCATAGTCATTTTAAAACTGGATAATCTTTCATCAGTTTGCATGTTTCTAATAGTCTGCATACCAAACTGAACATATTTATGTTCATCAACACCCAACATTACTAAAATAGCATCAAAATTTTCAGCAGTATTAAGATGTATAAAATCAGCAGTCATTAGATTAAGAGATAACTTACGCCGATAACTCATATCTGAGTCTACTTTTCCTTGAGAAGTATAAAAATGATGAAGATCCTCTTCAGCTTCCCTAAACATATCATCATTCATGTAATGTCCGATTATATATGAAGTGCGTAGAACTTCTAAAGAATCATATTGTGATCGTAATATTGAAGGTTCAGAATCATCAAATCCTAACCTTTGAACAAATCCCCTATACCTCTCAGCCAATTCTAATGTATATTCAAGCGGTTTAGCTTTTCCATTATAGGCATCAAGATCTCCAAGAACCATGTTAACAGGAATTCCTGCCTTTTGTAAAGTTATGGCCCTAAGTATCTGAGACAATGTGCCTGCATGAGGTGTTCCAGATAAACCAAAACCAGTACTGACAATAACTTTTTTGCCCTCATTTAAGTTAGTAGCGAATAAATCTCCACTATGATGGCATAACCATCTTCTTTGCAAATCTTCTTTAGTAAGATTACCTAATGAGAAATTAATCTGACCAAATTTAATTGGATCATATCCAAATTCTTGCATAATTTTCCTATAATAACTTTCATCAAAAACTACTTGTTTTTTTGGACCCATATATAAAGTAAATTCAGTAAGCTTTATAAATGTTTGTTTATTTCACCACTATGTAATAATTACTAAAATGAATGACACAAAAAATGTTGGTCTTAATGTAGCAACTCCTTCTGATTTAGAGAAAATGCTAAATAATTCAAGATTAGTTGATACTTATGAAAATGAATTCTATTTACCTAAACACGATTGTAGTGTTGCCTCAATACAGCAACGAATAATACCAACTTTAAACAGTGATAAACCAACCGTTGTTTTTAGTCTTGATGCTATTAATATATACCAATTCATTAATTATTTCAATGAGATGATTGATTTGAGTAATCTACAAACTTTATCAAGCGTTTTTCCAACAGGTTCTGCCACCGCCTATTCATCTATTCACTTTGGTCAAAGTGTGGATAAACATGGCGTGTATGGTAGTGCTTTTTATAATCCAGTAATTAGGAATTTACAATTAGTTTTTACTGATCAAAGTGTTACAGCAAAAGGCAATATTCAAGCAAATCCTTTTTCAATAACTACTCTTGCAACTTTAGATAAAATATCAGGAAGTTCTTGTTTCATATATGTAAAACATTTTAGTGCGGATGTAAAACTTGCAAAAAGATTCATGGGTCATGCAGCACCTATAGAGTTAACTGCAACAGATGATTTTGAGAGAGATATAATGAATCAATTAGACTCACTGTCAAATACAGTAAAACAAAAGAAGTACCATGTAACCTGGTGTTATTTAGATTTTGATACAATCATGCACCAGTGGGGTGTAAAAACTCCAAGAACAGATGATTTGCTTAGAAAGACTGCAAGAATAATCAAAGACCAAATTGATCATAATCCAGACCATAATTATATTTTCTTATCTGATCATGGACAAATTGATCAAGTAAATACACATGAATTTGATAATGAATCAATTATGGGAAAGTGTTATGCAATGAAAGGAGGATCAGGAAGATCTTTATACTTCTATACTAACGATAAATCTGTATATAAACATATCCATGCAGAAGTTGGAAATAGTGGAATAGTATTATTGAAAGGAGATCCTCTACTTGATAAGATATTTGGATTTAAAACCAAAAATATTCCTGAAATAGGAGATATCGTAGCCATAGCAACAGCACCTAACTTTCCAAGCTATGGCTGGGATTTAAAAGCAGAACATGGAGGATTATGTAAGGAAGAATTATATGTTCCTTTTCTAATCTTATAAAATGGCTAAAACAATATTCATTGATTGGGATGATACACTTGTACATAACAGAAAAACTGTTCAAGCTTTTAAAGATGCTAAACAATATCATGCAATTATGAGAGAAGCAGGGTTAGTAGTACCAGAAAATCTTAGTGAGATTATACAAAGTACTGAAACAGAATATGAAACTCTTAAACCATCAGAAAAAATAAGAAAAGGAAAGTTCTATGAAATACTATGCTCAAAACTGGATATTGAAGCAAGTTCCAATAATACTTATTTACTTCTTGATGATTTATATAATCAAAGATATGCTCAATTAACTAATTTTTTGCCTGGAGCAAAAGAGTTTCTCCAAACTTTACAAAAGAATTTTCAACTTGTTTTGATTTCAGACGGATATACTGAAAGAGTAAATGCACAATTAAGACATCTTGGTTTAGAAAGAATGTTTACTGATGCTTTTCATTCAGATAAATATGGGTTTAAAGTTGAAGGAAAGATATTTGATGAAGCAAGAAAATTGTGCTCAGGTGGAAAAAAACCAATTTATATTGGCGATAATCCAGAAATAGATGCATTAGCAACAGATCATGGATTTGATGTAATGTTAGTTAATAATGGTTATTCAAACTATACCCAGCTTCCTTCTAATCTAACTGTTCTTACGTTTGATCAAATAATTGAAAGATTAGATAGATAATTATATAAACAAGGAATTATAATATTAAAAAAATGAAAGAATGCAGTTTTTGTCAAATAATTAATGGAAAACTACCCTCAACTAAAATCTATGAGAATGAATATGTATTTGTATTTGCTCCTCTAAAGGATACTATCTTATCAAAGGGACATATGCTTGTAGTACCAAAAAAGCACTATGAAAATTTCTATGATATTGATGAAAAATATCTTTGTGAAATAATGAAGTGTATACAATTTATTGGGAAGCAGCTAAAAGAAAAATTCAAGGCTAATGGTTTGAATATTTTACATGCTTCAGGGAAGTCTGGACAGCAATCAGTCTTTCACTTTCATATTCATTTAGTTCCAAGATATGAGAATGATGGTTTAGACACATGGCCTAATACTGGTTACAAAGAGGATAACTATCCAGATATTTATCAAAAAATTAAAGAAGTATTGCAATAATTATTTTTTCTTATAATAATCTGTCATAATTACCTGTTGAAGTAATCCTACTCTTTCCATTGGAGAAGTAAGAGAATCATATCCTCCAGGAATCTTTAGTCCTTTTTTCTCGATATAAAATTTAAAATAGGCTTTTTCTAATAAGCCTTCTTTTTGCTCTCCAGTTAAACGTTCATGCAATCCAAAAAAATGCACATCATGTACAAACTTATCCATCTGCGAAAAATCACTACAAGAATACTGTTGTACATATCGCTCCAACATGTCTGTACCAGGATAAGGTGTAGTTATAAAGAAGAAAGCAAAATCAAGTAGCAGACTACATGCAAAATCTATTGTCCTATTAACTTCATCTTCAGTTTCAGTAGGTGAACATATCATAAATGACCCATGAGTTGTAAGACCAGCATCTTTACTTGCTTGTACAGTATATCTTATTTTATCTAAAGTCTGATTTTTCCCAAACAAGTTAAGTATTCTTTCTGTACCTGCTTCAATTCCAAACCTTATAACCCGACAATTAGAGTCATAAAATCTTTCCAATACATCAGGTGTAACAGTATCAACTCTTGAAAAAATATGCCAATCATATCCAAATTGAGATAACATATTAGCCATTTCCATATTTCTTTTCTTACCACCAAGCGTAAAGGTGTCATCAACAAAATTAATATAAAAAGTATCTGAAAGCTGGGAATACATAGCAAAAAAATGGTTCAATTCTTCATCAATATTGTCTACAGATCTGAAAGTGACTCTTCTATCCCAAAAGTTTGGTGATACACAGTATATGCATTTAGAAGGGCAGCCTCTACTTGTAATCATATTTAGACGAGATTGAGTAAAGTATTCATCAGAGACTAAATCTCTTGCTGGAAACGGTAGTGAATCTAAATCTTTTATTCGCTTTCTATCTGGATTTCTAATCAGTTCTGCTTGATCAAGGAAACTAATTCCAGGTATATATTTTAAATTATTTCCTTTTTCGATTGCACTTATAAGTTCCAATAATGTAACTTCACCTTCTTTTCTTATAACAAAATCAGCAAAACCATGCCTCAAAGAATAATCATCTAAAAAAGTTGCATGGGGGCCACCATGAACAATTAGAGCATCTGAATTCTCCTTTATTTTTTGAGATAATTCAACTATTCCCGGCATCATAACCGTATATGTAGGAATCCCTATTATCTGCGGTGAATCTCGAATACATTCTGCTACTACTTCATTTACAGTTGTTGGTTTATTTCCTTCTTTGTTATAGGAATTAAGATCAAGCACGTCAACAGAAATTCCTTTCTCTCTAAGAAAAGCAGCCAAATACAAAATACCGAGAGGTTCTGCAAGTTCAACTTTTTGTTGTTCTCTCTCACTAAGAAAATTATATATCCCTCTTGGAGGAGGATTTATTAATCTTATACCCAACATTTTATTTAATCATATACACTTTATCAGGACATTCTTTATTTCTTATTTTCTCAAGAGCATGATTAGCTTTATCCATTGCAGGCAAAGAGTGATAATCAGTACCTACTCCCACTTTAAAATCATATCCTTCTTGTGCAAGTTCTTGAATAACAGTCATAAAAAAGTCTCTTGATTTGTTATTTAACACAGAAACAAAATTATCGCCCCCAATGAAAAATAGCATTGTTTTATTTCCATTTAGATGTAAAAGTTTTTGAGTTAGAGCATCCTGAGAATGAAGTATATATTGGTGCACATCATAAGCAGATTGTGAATCTGTGTGGGTAGTTGTAATATCATTCAAATCAAAATGAGCAATTTGTAGTAGTCCTTCTTCAACAGAGTTTTCTGGAAAATCAAATACTAATTTTTCAAGTCTGTTTGCGTCTTGTGCACCACCTGTTTGATGTAATAATTTTGTTGCTTGGACTTGCGCAGAATATGGATCTTCAGAGCGGGAAAGTGCCATACTTATGGATACTGCATACCTATCATTAAATGCAGTTTGTATTCTTCGATGTTGTTCAACAGTCAGACCATTAGAAGGAACTAAGAAATTATCATGTCGAAAATCAAGTGCAAGTGCATCATACATAGCAAAAGCATTTGCAAGAAAAGCATATGCTTCAGATTGGAATGAAAGGACACTTGATTCTAATCGTGGCTTTGGAGTTACTGTCCAAGGTCCATAATTATCAAGTTGTATAATAGTTGTTTGTATCATTTTTAATCATGCTTAAAGTATAATTCCTTAAAAAATCGCTTACCTACTCTTAATACAGAACCATCTTCTGGAGTTACTCTGTAATTAATATCAGTTATTGGTTCATCATTTATTCTTACTGCACTCTGTTGAATAAGTCTTCTTGCTTCGCTATTTGTACTTGCTCTCCCTGATAACCTAACAATACTAATTAAACCTAAATCCGATTCTGAACTATAAGGAATTTGAAGACTTTCAAGTTCATCAGGGTTGTGTCTTCTTTGATGTACTTCTTCAAATCTATACTCTGCCTGTTGTGCTTCTTGAACTCCATGATATCTTGCAACAAGTTCTCTTGCTAAACCTTTCTTGTAGACCATAGGATTTTCTTTTCCAGCTTTAACATTAGTCTTAATCTCATCTAACTGTGAGACTGGAACATCTGATAAAAGCTCATAGTACTTAATCATAAGATCATCAGATATTGACATTATTTTTCCATACATATCATCTGGATTTTCTCTAACTCCGATTGCATTTCCAAGACTTTTACTCATCTTTTGAACGCCATCAAGACCTTCAAGTATTGGCAGAATCATTATTACTTCAGGCTTTTGTCCATATGCTGATTGTAATGCTCTGCTTGCTGTAAAATTAAATAATTGATCTGATCCACCTAATTCAATATCGCTATGTAAATGCACTGAATCATATCCTACAAGCAAAGGGTATAGTAATTCTGTGACTGAAAGTGGTCTTCCTTCTTTGATACGATTACCAAAATCCCTTCTCTGTAATAATTGTTGAACTGTATATCTTGAACCAAGATCAATCATATCTCTACCAGAAAATTGATCTAACCATTGACTATTAAACAATAAATCAGTTCTATCAGGGTCTAATATCTTAAATACTTGATCAGTATAAGTTGCCAGATTAGCTTGGATTTGATCAGGAGTTAACATTGGTCTTGTCTCAGATTTACCACTTGGATCTCCAATTTGAGCAGTATAATCTCCAATAATTAAATGAATAACATGACCCATATCCTGAAATTGTTTTAGTTTTTGTAAAGGAACTGTGTGCCCTAAATGTATATCTGGAGCTGTAGGATCAATTCCAAATTTTATATTAAGCGGCCTATTCTCAGACAACTTAGATTTTAGTTCATCTGTAGAAATAACATCTATAGTTCCCCTTGTGATTTCTCTTACTTGATCATCAATATTCATTTTATATGTACCTCATTTAAATAGTATAATTGGAAATTTATATTAAAATTAGGTGTAAGTAATTTGAAAGTCTTTATAAAGTTTACCATTTATTAGTGACAATTTATCTTACAGTAAGTAGAATCATCAATTATCGCTTCATGCTTCCCTTTAATCCATTCTCTTTTATATTTATTATACCCTAAGTAAGTCTTATTCTTTAAGATATTTGCTACAGCAGGTAAGCTCAATCTGAACTCTTCTGCAATTTCTTGATTCTTAGAGCCATAGGCTTTCATCTCAAACATCTTCTTTACATCTTCAGCTTTCTCTGGATCAATAACAAACATCTTCAGTCGTTTGCTCATCTTGTATCCATAAGGAGGTCTGTTCAAAGGCACTTGTTCTTTCAATTTCAATTCATGAATTTGCTGAGTCTTTTTCTTGCACTCTTCAGCAAACCATTGGTTGCCAAGTGTTACAACTTGCCTTGCTTTAGAGTCTTGGATACCATCACAACTAATCACATTTATTTCATACTTCTGCAACCATTTAATTGTTGTCTCAAAGTCTACTATACTCCTACTCAATCTACTACAATCCTTTATGTAAATAGTCTTGAAATATCCTTGAACAGAATCCTTAATCATCTTCTTAAATCCAGGTCTTTCAGTGTTGCTTCCTGTTCTGTTTATATCAGAATATATCTTAATTATCTCATCTCCATTCTGTTTAGCGTAATCTCTAATTATCTTTTCTTGATGCACAGGACTATCGCTTTTGTTTGTTGTATCATCTTGACTTAATCTAACATATCCTGCAGCTTTCATTTTCAATCACCTCGCCAGAACCAGTAGCGACTCAATCTGTATTTATTAGCGACAAATGCTACCAATCCAGAAGGAGAGTTTCTAATCACCATATCACATAACCTTACCCATTTCACACCAGTCCTTGTTCTTGGAGAACCTGAGCAACCCATTATCAAAAAGTATCCTTCATATCCAATTACTTCCAATGCAAATTGTTTCAATGCTTCCTCATCTTCAAGATACTCCACTGGAGCATCTACTCTCATTAGAATTAGATAAACTGTTTTCTTAATCTTAGGTCTTATCCTTTTATTCCAATGTTTAATCCCATCTCTGGACATTGGACGCTTTTCCCAGATTTGAAGTTTTAATTCTGTCTTTCTTCCATAGCGTTTAGGAAATACAATTCTTTCTTTTCTTCTCTTGCCTTTATCCTTTCGCTTCTTTCTTGGCTTCAAATCTCTTGAGCCTTTTCTTCTTCCCATAAAATTAAATAAGTAACACTTGTTTATATTCTTTGTATGAACAATTTGTTTTGTCTCATTTTGGATAAGTGAGACACTTTGGGATACTCCATCTAACTAAAATAAGTCCCTACTATCGACGATAAATCCTCTCAATGGTCAACTTTTACATTTTGGAAAGTGATCCACTAAAATAAGTGTTCACTTGTTTTAGTAAAATAAGCACAAAAAAGCCTCTGTTTATCGTCTAAAGCAGTTTTATTGCTTATTCTATACCTACAATATTTTTTCCAGAGCAAAAGATGAGACAATGGCGTAGGGGCATACATGCACGAAAGTAATTTGCATTGCCGGTCTTATTACAATTACTATTCTCAAAACAAATTTCCAATTTTTTTAGTGATCCATCCAATTTCTGCCAGCAAGTGAACTATTATCATAGTAGAAATTGAATAAATTAAGTATTACATTCTATAGCTGATAAGTTATCGTATTATCAAGCACAATTATGAAAGTCCTAAGTTCTTGTATATGTTCAATCTTTACTGCCTTATTTGATATTCTATTGTCTTCAATAACAACGTCTCCAGAGAAAAACTTTGCCAAGAGTGAAGGATATTTCTTAAATTTCTTTCTTCTTGCTATCACTCTAAACTCTCTTTTATGATTATAGAAATCAACTATATCAATTCTCAATTCTTTGATATAGTTATCAATCAATTTCACAATAAAATAATCTCCAGAATTCATTTCAATGTATGAACAAACTGCACAAAGATAAACATACTTCGTAAGTCTAAAGATTACTTCTTCATGTTTTTCAATAAAGCTATCTGTAAATTGATTGTCTCTCATTCCAGGAATTTTGTTCAGATCAGTTTTTCTTATATAGCTCATCTTCATTCAATGTCTTATCCAAAATATATGCAGTCAATGTTTTGTAACCTAATCTCATTGCCATAGCTTTCATTTTTTGTTTCTCATCAGAGTTAATTCTACATATTATCTTGTCAGTTTTTTTCTTTATCACTCTACTTTTTCCTCAAGTTCCATTAGGCAATACCATCCCTTCTTTGGTTGCTGTAAATGGTTCTTTTCAACCAACCAACTCAAAACTCTTTTCAGTGTTGCATCACTATATTGATACTCTTCTTGGTCAAGTCTGAATTTAACATCAGCTTTCTTCAATGTTTGACCATCTTCAAAGTATTTCTTGATCTTAGCAGTTAAGTCTATTATCTTACTTACAGCTTTAGTTTTTATTTCTTCATTGTCCATTGTATCAATTACAATTTCTTTATCTTTAAACAGAACTTCTCCATTGATTTGCTCAATTTCACCCATCCTATTTTTCTCATTTACTATAGAAAATCTATTGCTTTTTCCATGTCTCATAATCTTATAAACCATATCTGTCATTCCAAGTAAATCTACACTTCCTCTGTAGCCTTTTCCTTTCTTATCTGTATGATGCAGAAATACAATAGCAACTCCTAATTCTTCTATCAAAGGAGAAAATATCTTCATATAAAGCTCATTGATATCATTAGCACTATTCTCATCATAGTTAGCATGTCTATGCAATGTATCTAATACCAATAACTTGATATCTTTCTCTATGATAATTCGTTTTAGCTCTTCCATGTATTGCTTATTGAATAAATCAACAATACCCCTGTTTAGATAGAATAATGGAAAATCCTTTTTCCTTATCTTCAATCCTTTTCTTAGTTCAATTAATCTTTCTCTTATGATTTGCTCACTATTCTCTTGGTCACTTATCAGAATTGCACATTTCTTTGTTTTAAATCCTAAGAAAGGTTTTCCTGTAGCTACAGATAAGCATAATTGAAGAATTATTAGAGACTTAAACTGAGCAGGAGGGCTATAAATCATTACCAATGTGCCTGGTTGAATAATATCTTGTACTATGTAATTCTTATTTTTTTTTAGTCTTTCAAAATATCTGTAATCCCTTACTTCAAGAACTACTGGAAGACCATTTGAAACTACAGGAACAATCTCTCTTTTCAAGAATCCCTTATTGTATGCTATTTCCTTAGCCTGTAAGAACTTTTGTCCTCTTAATGGCTCTTTACATGACCTTATAATACCTTCATTAAGTGCTATTGCCTTAATTGGAGTTATTGCTTCTCCGCACCTAAAACAATAGCCAACATTCTTAGATTCATTAACCCAAGTATTCATGCCAGTACTTGAACCATGCCATTGATTTGAACCATATAGCTCGCCATTTAGGCTTCTTTTGAAACCACTTGTGTCCATTACTTCAAGTATAGGGATATTGTTTACATCATCAGAATAGCTCTTCACTTCTTTCAGGATTGATAGTTCAATCTGATCCTTTTCCATTTCTTCAATAAACCTAAGTAAGACATCAGAATCAATTTCCTTTATAGGAGCATCATTTTTGATTGTATATTTTTTTCCATCAATCTGTGAAGGTGCAAGTATAATCTGAAGACCTTGTGACCTAATCTCACCATAATGCTCTTTAGGATTCTTAGGATTAGAAAATGATTTGTTTATCTTCCATCCTTGACATTTGAAAAAGTAATGAGATTTCTTCCTTATAGCAGAAAGCTGAATGTAGGTATCTTGTGGCAATACTGTTTTAGCAATATCTTCTGCTTTTTGACTGTCACAATCTATCCCAACAATGCCCGCTCCACACCTAAGACCAATATTGTAACCTTGTTCCAAAAGTTTGTGTGCTTCATCATAAGAATAAGCTCTACCTTTTTGCCAATTAGCTTCTATTGGGATCTTTTTTCCTTTTGCACACTTTACTATGCTTACCTCCTTTAGATTTCTGCTTATCATTTTGGGTCAAGTATTCATGGCTCAGCCCTCTCTAAAGAGAGGGGCTGAGCTGAGCCATGAGCCATTACTTAGCTCATGAGCCAAAAACAATGAGCCAAAGTTGAGCCATTCTTATTTGAATAGAAAAAAGGCTCAAAAATGGTTCAAGTATTGTCTGCAACCTCAACTTTAAAGCTCTGAGCTATCCTTCCTTGTCCTGTTTTCTGGTCATCAAGCCTTGTAATCCTAACAAAGCTGTTTATTGGAACTAAATCCATCTTACTTTGTAGAATTGTTTTGCTATAGATTGCTTTAGCTCCATTTGGTGTCTCAATCTTATAGACATACCCATACTGTGTTTCTTGCTTCTCAATATATTTACCTTCAATGTTTTGGTTTATTTCCAGGTTGATTACATCACCTGACATTTCAACTTCTTTCCATGCCATTTTTACTTACCTCCGTTTTGTACATATTTTATAACACTGGATATTTCATCCAGAGAAAGAGTAGCAATATTACCGTATTTGTCAATTATTGATACTGATGTATCTGTTATATCTTTAATAGTGCAAGTGTAGAAAGTGCCACTTTTCATTTCTATCTTAACTTTCTGATTAAGGTAACAACTCACATCTGTTTTCATCATTCTCATCATTCCTCCTCCTAAGAAGCATCTTTAATCTTGTAGAATATTCATCTCTTTTATTTTGTAAATAAGCAACCTTAGATATTGTCAAATCTAAATTTTTCTTTGTAGCCATAATAGCATGGTTGAGATCATTGTATTGATTCATTTTGGCTCAACCCCAATATCTTTTAATTTAGTTTGTTCTTCATGTGATAACAAATGCCAGTTTTGCATAATTGCTTCTATCCATGTTCCATATCCATAATCTTGTGGATTTATTGCTGACATTTTTTCTCCCTCTTATCTGAAACAACAACTTGTTGTCCTACTAAGAAAAATTGCCTGATACATTTTGGAACTTCAATGATTTTTCTGTCACCGAATTTTGCAATCTTACTTTGAAATTTGCTCTTCATAGACATAAGAGTAGACATGACATTTTAAAGTATATTCGTCGACAAGTATGCTGAAAAAATTCAGAATTCTGAATAATAATTCATTTTTCATGTATGGCATATAAAAAGAATTATATATGCGTGGTACCTACTTTACAAAATGCAAATAATAATTAAATCAAAAGGTGGAAAAAAGTACCTTGCAGCATATCAATCAATAAGAAATAAAGACAAAGTTAAAAAAGTTTTTATCAAATATTTAGGTGTGGCTGAATACATAGAGGAAGGTAAAGAAAAAGATTATTTATTTAGATATTTGAAATCAAAAAAAGAAGGAAGTAAAATCACTTGTAAAAATTTCAATGGAGATAAATTAGTATTATGTTATCCAAAAAGACTTGATAAGAAATATGCTGGTTATAAGAAAGAAAAAGAGATAACTGAAGATTATATCATATTATCTAAGCATCCAAAAGAGTTTATTTTTTTTGAAAAATTAAGAGTACACAAAAATAGAATTGTAAATACTTCAACGGAAAATAGATTAGTTAAGAAATGGACAGGATTGTAACATTTACATTTAATGAATAATAGTTCATTTTTAGAAAAAATTCTCAGGGGAAATAATCCCCTAAGATTAAACTTCTTAGTCAAGCCCCTGCTGGGTTAATTACATGCAGTAAAAGAGCCCTTGCCTCTTCTACCTCCGATTCGTCATATGTGGTTAATATTTAACCGATTAATAAAAGATAATTAAGAGAGATATAAAAATTTTATGCCCAAAGATATGTTTCCTTATGTTTCAGCGACATAAAATATTCCTTGCGTTCCATATAAAAGTTACCTATTTCAAACATCCTTTTAAGAAGTTCCTTAAAACTAAAATTGTGGAAAAGGTCAATTACTACATTTCTTGATGGATAAAAATCTTCCATTATAAAATACTTCACGAAATCAAAGTTATCAGGGCTTATTAATTCATTTAATTCATTTTCCCTACAGAATAAAGATGCTTTCAGATAATTAACTACAGAATCATTTAATCTAGGGTCTTTACAGTTAATCTCGAGATATTCCTTTAATTCATCGGGTGTTATACCACCTACAGCCTTACTTAATTCTATAAATTCCTTATCAAAATCAGAAGCTGATATTTCTTTTATATTGTACTGGGGCTTAATGGTATGTCCAAACTCCCCCCAGTTATAGTAATAATCTCCTAAACCTGCAAGGTAATAAATACTGCCCAACTTAAAAAAAGGTGTAGCAATGTAATCCCGCAGATTCTCATCACCTAAACTTAGAAAGAAGCTAGATATTTTATAATGGTGGCTGAGTGCTGCATACCAAAATTTACCTTCTTTTATCAGAACACCTTCATTAGTCAATTCCCTTAATAGCCTATATGTATTACCCAAATCTAATTTAGGAAGTTTTTCTTTTACTTCATCCAGACTAAACTTTAGCTTGTCGTAAGCAAGCTTCATAATTTTCTCCTGGTTTTGGAGAGAATATTTTTTTGGTTTTTTCATTTTGTTATGTTTTCCTCCATACACATCTAAATAATTTATGGCATTAATCATTTCATTAAAATGCCACAAACAATTTATTATGCAATCATCTTATTTTCTTATGGAAAAAATAAAACTTACCAAACTTGATGATGAACTAGAAGCACGTTTCAGCGACGAGCTTAAAGTTGTGAGGGAGTTTGAATTTAAAAAACTTGCCCAAAAAAATTAATTAAATGGTTGAATTAAAATTAATTAAATGGTTAAATAAAGATATATAAAGAGAGGACGTTTAATAAAATGATAAGCCGTTATTTATCACCTATTCTTATATTGAATCAGAAGTCTATTATTAGCGAAAGCTATGGAGGATTGAAGATGGAAAGACAGAATATAGAGCAATTCATGGGCAAAAAAGTAAAGCTCATTCTTAAGACCAATTACATCTATACAGGTATTATTCAGAAGATTGACAACACTTCACTACAATTTCTTGACAAGAAAGGACAGCGTCATATTTTTGCATTGGAGCACATAGTAGAAATTAATGAGGTTGCAGAATGAAAGACAATAATTCTGATGATGACAAACCAAAAGTAAGTGAAAACAGAAGATTATGGGAAAATGTATGGGATAAAGTAATATGTGCTCAAGAAGTTTGGTCAGAGATGGTTAGGCTGAGTATTATTTCTTCTCTAATGGATTTAAGTTTGCATAATCAAGTAATTCATGAAACAGATACAGGAATCATGAAAGAGCCTGACAAAGATTTCAGGTGTATATTTTTGATGTTTTGCCAGACCAGTAGTGGAAAGGACTTAGGAGGAAGTATGGCTAGATACATAATGCAGGATTTTGGATATAGGACATCGAGAGCTTCAGATTTTACTACAGCGTCAATGGTTGGTAGCAGTGATGCTGCTGCACTTCAACACAATCAGCGTAAAAAATTAGAGCCTGGTGACCCTGATTATAAAGAATCCATCATTAAAGGAAAATTAGCTAAAATAGATTATTGGACAATAACTGAAATGGAATTAGTATTAAATGAGAAAGGTCATAGGGAAGGAACATTAATAACACTGAGACAGGCTATGGATAATGACAGAACCATTGAGAAAGACTTGGTAGGGGTACATATTGAATACAAAACTCCAACAAATTTTCTATGTACTTCTTTTCCTAAAGACACAGCAATTTATCAATTAGTATGGTGTGGCTTGTTTCAGAGATTGTTATTCTATTATAATGAAATTGACAAAAGAACTGATGAGATTGAAGACCACCAGATTGACAAAGGTAATGAAATTTTCTCAGATATTTTTGAAACCAGTGATTTTAGAAGACTTATTAGAAATTTTGAGAAATATTTCAAAGACAAAAAAGTGAATGAAATAGTCATATTAGACGAGATTAAGGAAGTGATGAAAGAGAAAAGAGACCAACTAAGAGCCAGCTATCAATCATTAGCCCCAATAGATATCTGCATCTTAAACAGTATGATGAGAAGAGGAATCAATATAATCAAGAATTTAGGTAAATGCTATGCTCTAGATAACAAAAAGATGGAAGTTGGAAAACAAGAAATTTCGCAAGCATTTGATATATTTGAAACCTGTATGCTCAGCATGAAGTCTTTCCTGAGAAAATTGAACAAAACAAGTAAACTAAAAATTATCTTAAAACAAATATTCGGCGATTCAAAAGTTTTACCCAGTAAGCAGGTACAGATAGAATTAGAGAAGATAATGGGGGTGAAATATGGTATGGCCAGGCTAATCATCAGGAGTGCACAAGATGAAAAGATTCTCAAAGAAGAAAATAAGAAGATAAGACTATTATTTTAATGATTTTAAGCTTATCTCTTATATCTTTTTTTCCTCTTATATAAGACAAAAGGGATTTCATTAAAATAATCTGGGTCTTTTTGAGAAATCTAGTTTAAAAATCAGCGTTATTGACGTCAAAATCAGTTTTTTCCCATTAAAAAAACATTAAAAAAAGTTAATGAAAAGACTATATTTCAATAAATGAAGATAAAAATTTTAATACTTTTTTAATGCAGAATTAAAAGCACTAATATATTGACATTCAGATGCGATGAGCTAACGCTCATCATCACATCTTCACTTTCATAACTTAAACATTTGGAGGAAAAGAAAATGAAAAATGAAAAGAATAAATCTAGAAAAGATAAATTTAGTGACCAACCCAAAAATAATCAGGAACAATGTGCTTATTGTAAGAAGATAGCAACAACAACAGATGCCATGGGTATCCCTTCCTGCATTGAACATCAACATAAGGCAGATAAGTATGCAGAGGAAAATGGTTATAGAAATAGCTTCTCAAAAAAATATAGTGGGTGATGATGTAATAAGCTTACATCCACTATATTTTCACTTAGAGTCTCTTTACACTTAAATACAGCCCTTTTCAGAGCCGATTTTTTAATAAGGTTATAAGATAACTTAAAAGGAATCGTTTATGACGAGGGGCTTGGATTAAGCTGAAAATTATATTAATAAACATTAAAAGGATATAGCCTTAACAAAAATAATATGAAATAATTAAAAGTAATTATTTTGCAATTTTGCAACATTCATTCATTATAGAATCATTATTTCTTAAATTAGACAGTCTAAACCAAATAGCAGATAAATCTTCTTTTAGCAAATTACCTATTGGTTTAGAATTGAAATCACAAGGGTATAAATCCCCATATGGCCCTATATAAAAGTAGTTTCGACCTGCAGAACATCCATATATTGACCTAAATCTCGGATAACTAAAAATACCTGGATAAGATTTATCTTTGTTATATTTTGCCACAATCCTGTTTAATTTATCTAACGCTACCTTATCAAGAGACTTTTCTTTTCTATGACTATACATACCTACACTTAAAGCATCTAATATTAATACTTCATTAACACCTAGTCTTTTAGCATATTTTATCATTTTCTCTACACTTCCATTTTCAATATCTTCTTTAGTAATTGTTGTAGATATAGAAGTAAGTAGACCTATTTTTTTACATTTCTTAATTCCTTTAATTGCTCTTTTGTATAATCCTGGAAGTTTTCTGTATTCATCATGTGTTTTTTCATCTGTTGAATCAAGACTAACATTAACCATCATCAATCCAGCTTTCTTTAATTTAGATGCTAATTCTTCAAGTTTCCATCCATTTGTAAACAATGAGCATGAACTTTTATCCTTATCAATTGATTCAATTATTTCGATTATTTCCTTTCTAAGTAAAGGTTCTCCACCAACAATATTGATTATTGAAACCCCAAAATCTTGACAGGATTTGATTATATTCTTAATTTGATTAACTTCCAATAATTCACCAGTATTTTTATCCATAGCATTATAAAAACTACAATGCTGACATTTTGCATTACACTTATCTGTAACACCTATATTCGCTATTCCAGGAAGTGGTTTTTGTAAGATATTACTTAGTAATCTCCTTGATAAGGTATTTCCTAATGGTTTACTTAAACCAGGATTAAGAAATGTAGAATACGCTGGCATTCCTTTATACCACCCTATAATCTTATGATGTCCTAAGTAGTAATCAAGCAAATTATCATTAAATGCATTAAGGTAAGAAAATGAATTATTCCATACTGACATTAAATATCTAATCTTATTGAACATAGTTAATTAATTCAAGAACTTATATAAAAATTAATCCCTAAAAATCCATTTGTACAACTTAAACAGACCAAATGCCAATGCAACTAAAGGTATAAGTCCCAATCCAGCAGTACAAATAACTGCAATTGCCAAAAAAGGTAGAAAATTCCATACAATGCCAATAATCACTAACCAATAAACTATTTTACCTACTACTTTTAGGCCCTTTTGAGGCTTATGGTTCTCTGGAACTTCTTTTGAGAATCCTTGAGTTTGATTATTTGGCATTGGACTTAACCTCAAACAAATGATTTATGTATTTATAAAAACAGATAATAAGTGAAGCAAATAGAGGAATCGCATATACTGCTTCTATGGGTACAACTGTTAAGGGAATTACTTTACCAGTCATAGTACTTGTTAAAACTGAAGCATACTCTCTTATTCCAGTTTGAAGTAAAAGTGTCTCTACAGGTAAAACAATTGCTTCTACTACGAATAAATAAAGCCAAAACCTCTTAATCTCTTTCATATGACTAAAACTATAATCTACTAACATAAAAGCAATCATAAAGATAACTACCCATCCAAGCGTTATAATCCATGTAATATCTCTATATAGATAAGCCCATTTATGAAATCCTAAGTTTAACCACATTGGTTCACTCATAATCTCAAAAAGTAAGACCCCAATAAATAGTATAATTAATTTCCTAAAAATGTTTTTATAACCCTTTGCTTTCATAAACCAGATTAGTCCGATGATAAGAATAATAATTCCGATTTCCAGTATATGAGCTGCATTCATCTTTTCTTTTTCCTCTTTGTAACTTTCTTAGGAGATTCTTTTTTATTACTCGCACTCTCATCAAAACTAATCTCCCAGTATCTAACAAATGAAGTAATTAGAGCCATAAAAACAGGAATATAATATAATGCTTCTATAGGAACTTTACCATATCCCAACATAATACCTGATAATACCTCTTTAACTGCAGGACTATAATATCTTATTTTTAACCCCACTACTACCCATTCTGCTAAAAAGCCAACTATTGATATTAATAAAAGTGAAATAATATATTTAGACCATTCTTTAAGACTAGGAAAATAAAGATTTACTAAACTCATACTAACAACAATAATTCCAGCCCAACCAACTGTTAAAATCCAATTAACATCAAGATACAAAAAGGACCATTTTTCTAAATTCTGATTAAGCCAAAGAGCTTGTGTAAAATACTGAAATATTAGAACACCTATAAAAGCAATAATAAAACGCCTAGTAGCCTTTATATTTAGTTTATGTAGTAACAATAGAAATACACCAACTAAAACCAATACAGCCAGTTCAAATATCATTTTTAGAGATTTCAGCTATAAAAGTTTATAAATATTTGCATTAGATGATACTATTATGCAATTCTCACAAAATGAAGTAGGAAATAAAGCAGTAAATTTATATAAAATATATAAGAAATTTAATGTGCCTAAATTTAGAATTATTACAGTAAGCCAGATTTCTAAATTTCTTAAAAAAGAAGGAATTACTGAAAAAAACATAAAAGATGCTTTTAATGGTGATTTTAAATCGCGAAAATTACTGAGAGAAAGAATAATTAAAAAAAGTAAGAATTACTCGAAATATGCTCCAAAACAAGGGACAGTTATTATTAGGTCTTCATCTATTGCCGAAGATGGGAAAGTGCATAGCTTTGCTGGAATTTATGAATCCCTAAAAGCAAATAAGAAAAACTATGGAGAAAACTTTTCGAAAGTTCTTGCATCTGCATATTCTGAAAGAGTTTATCATTACATCAAAAAGATTGGCCTTAAGTCATTTCCTAAAATTGCCATTATCATTCAAGAATATATAAAATCTGATTTTGGCGGAATTGTATTTTCTACTTATAGGTACAAGAATAAAAAAGGGGTGATGATTAATTTAGCTAAGAATGGAGCAGAAAACGCTGTATTAGGTAAAAAAATAAAACAGGTTTTTATAGCTGAAAACACTAATGAAAAATATTCTGCTATTATTAAGGCAATATATAATATAGCAAAGGAAATTGAAGATTTATTTGGTTGCCCTCAAGATATTGAATTATGTGTCGATAATGAAATAATATATATCTTACAGACTAGACCAATTACTATTCAATCTAGAAATGATATAATTGTATGGGATAATTCAAATATAGCTGAGAGTTATAGCGGAATAGTTCTTCCTCTTACTTGTTCTTTTGCTAAGCACATTTATAATAAAGTTTACATAGATGTGGCATTAACTTCTAATATTAATCCTAAAAAAGTTCAAGCTTATTCGGAAATATTCAATAGCCTTCTTGGATTCTTCTATGGTAGATTCTATTACAATATGACTAATTGGTACAAAATGCTAACTTTATTTCCTGGATACAAAAGAAACAAAAAAAACCTAGACATGATGATTTCAGCTAAAAGTAAATCTGATTTAGATAAAGAGCATAAAAAAAATGTAACCAAATGGGATGAAATAAGTTATTATATCCATATCTTTTTTAGAATAATCAGATTTGAAAAGGATTTGATAAAATTCAAAAGTGAAGTAAGTAAAAGTATTGATAGACTAAAGAATAAACAATTATCTTCATTAACATTAGTTGAACAATGGAAAGTTTTCAACCAATATGAGAAAGAATTGCTACATAAATGGAGCTTAACTGTAGATAATGATTTTCTTGCTATGACCTGGTTTGGTGCTTATAAGAAATATGCATACAAATATGGTCTTAAAGACAATGATATAGTAGCTTCTATTACGCAGATGAAAAATATAATTAGTGCTGAACAGGTTTCTGTATTAAGAAATATATCAACACAATTTAATCGAAAACCGAAATTAGTCAATTTGGCAAAACAAGAAAAATACAAAGAATGTTATGATAAAATACAAAAAGATGAATCTCTAAACAAGCAGATAAAAAAATATTTGGAAAAATATGGTGGGAGATTTGCTAATGAATTAAAGTTAGAAACGCCTGATTTAGACTCTGACCCCAAATACATAGTTCAACTACTATTGTTGTACAAAAATCAATCAGAAGCAATATATAAACAACCAAGAAAAGTAAAATTGCCTTTTTTCAGACAGAAATTATTAAATTGTTTATCCAAAAGATCCAAACATTATCTAAGAAACAGAGAAGAACTAAGATTACTAAGGTCACAAGCTTTTGCAGTCACAAGAAAATTATTTATCTCAATTGGCAAAAAATTAGCAAGTAAAAAAATTATCCAAGACTATTCTGATGTATTTTACCTTACCTTAGATGAAATAGAAGAAGTAATTAAAAACCCTAAGAAATTAATTAAAATAGTTAATAAAAGAAAAATTGAATATGATAAATATTCTTCTATTGAATTAGATAATGTATTATTTAGTAAAAAAGGAGAAATTCCTAAACCAAAAAAAGTGAGTTTAACAAAAAACAATAGTATACTTCAAGGACAAGGGTGTTCTTCAGGAGAGGTAAGTGGAAAAATAACTGTTATGAATAAGTTTGAATTGCCAAAGAATAAAATAGATATTGCAGTTGTAAGCCATACTGATCCAGGCTGGACACCCTTATTTGGACTTGTAAAAGGATTAATTGTTGAGCACGGTGGTTTATTATCACATGCAGCTATAATTTCAAGAGAATTAGGTTTACCTTGCGTTATTGGAGTGAAAGATGCTACAAAAATACTTAAAAACAACCAATTAGTAGAAATGAATGGAGATACAGGAGTGATAAAAATTGGAAATAATTGAATATACTTTTGAGGAAGAACATATAAAAAAATATCTTTCACTATTAATAACTCTTTACAAAAGTTCTCCTTTATTGAAAATTCATATTAATAAAATTCAACATTTGATTAATGAAAATAATCCGTTCTTTGATAATGCAAAAATCAAGAATTTCCTTGTCATAGAAAATAAAGAAGTACTTGGTCATATATCTGCAATAGACGATAAGCGTTTAGACTGTGGTCTTATAGGATTCTTTGATTGTGTCAATGATAAAAGAGTAAGTAGTAAGCTTTTAGATTTAGCAGTATGGGAATTTAAAGATAAAAAAAGAGTTTTTGGTCCTGTTAATTTGTCAATATGGCACAATTATAGATTTGTTTCCAAATCAACAAAAGACATACAATTCTTTGACCCTCTAAATAAAGAGTATTATATTAAACTTTGGAAAGAATATGGATTTAAAGAATCAGAAAAATTCATATCAGCTACAAGAGAAGATTTTGATTTTGTTACGCATCCTACAAAAAAAGCGTATGAAGAAGTTATAAAACAAGGATTTAGAATCAGGACTTTCAATATTAAAGAATTCGACAATGAATTAAACATTTTGCTTGATTTATCCAATAAGATATTTCAAAAAAGCAGGAATATTGTAAGCTTAAGTTTAGCTGAATTCAATTATCTTTATAGTGGGCTAAGAAAGACAATCAATCCAAGATATATAGAAATAGTAGAAGATAAGCAAGGAAATGCTGCAGCTTTCTGTTTTACTCTTCCAAATCCATTAAATAAGAATCAAATAATATTGAAAACTATTGGAGTTCTACCTGAATACCAAAGAAAGCATATAGGAGCAGCACTTTTGCATTCACAGCATACCAAAGCTAAAGAAGATGGTTTTAAAGAATTTTATTATCCTTTGATAAGAGTAGGAAACAATATTGGAAATCTTCCCTATGATGGATATGAGATAATTACAGAATACCTTACATTTGAAAAATCAATCTAAGAATATTTCTTCACCACTCTTTACTCTTTCTAATAAACACGAAGGCACTAATTTATCATTGTACTGCATACAATCAGGACAACCCTTACATAAATCCCATCCTTCTTGAATTTTATCAGGGGCATCAATCAGTAATATAACTTGATAGTTAACTTTTTTCCTAATGGTTAAATAATTCATCAAAATTTTTCTACCTGAATTGAAAAATAACCAAGACCACATTTTAGAGAGAGGTATATTCTTATTCTTTATAGTTATAAAGTATTTTCCTTTCTTTTTATGATATCTTTGTTGTAATTTCTTGTACATATTTGCATCTGCAAAACCTAAAGGTTTACCATTACTATAAAATCCTAATGAGAACAACCATGATTTTTTATCAGATATAATCTTTCCAAGATAAGCACAAAAGTCTATCTTGAATCTATCTTTAAGTTCCTTTGATAGTGTTTCTAATGACAATTTATCTTTATTTGGAGTCAAGTTATTAGGAAGCATATCTTTATATGTAGTAAATACAACCAGATTAATAATGTCAGAATTCTTCTGAAAAAAAGGGATTAAATTATCTAATTGTAATAATTCCTCTTTAGATAGTGACATAATAAAACCAAGATTAACTCCTTGAACTTTCCTAAATAGATTACAGAAATTCTCTCTGAGCTGCAATGTATCATTCTCTGATTTTTTATTATATTGAAACCTATCAATATGTATGACAAATTCAGTAGCACCAGCTTTCTTTAATGTTCTAAGAAGTTTTTCGTCTAGTTTAATTCCATTGGTATAGATTTTAGTTTTTAGATTTTTACCAGTGGCATATTTAATAAGTTCCTCTAATTTTGGATATAATAGTGGCTCACCTCCAGCTATAGACAAAGTTTGGATATTACGATTATCTATAAAGAAGTCAATTTCTTTCAACAAATTGATTAATGGTTCATGTTTAGGTATATGGCCTTTTTCACTAATTCCTCTATAACATCCCTTACATTTTAGCTGACAAAATGTAGTAGGTTCTATCCAGCCATTAGGATTATCCTTTTTTGACCAAGGTAATTCATACAATTGTTTATTCATTTAATATCTTCCCCATTAATTCATCAGCTAATGGCTGTAAGTCTTTATGAAATTGATTATATCTTAATGATTGCTTATACGATATTTTAACACCATTCTCTTTAAATGTTAAATTAATAGGTATTATCTTACAATTCTTTATATCTCTTTGTAAATAAATTGTACCTACTTTAGGTTTATATTTAATCGACTTTTCAATTCTACCAGTAGGGAAGATATATACAGTTTCTCCTCTATGTAGATACTCTTTAGCTCTTTCTAAAATCTTTTTCCCTCTTATTTCTTTTGTGGAAAAACACCCATATAGTAGTAAGAAGTATTTATTAAACCCATGAAGAAATTTATCTGCTGTAACAAAACGAAATGGAATAAGCCTAATGAAATCCTTAAATGGGAAATTATAACATACTAAAAAAGGGTCAATCTTTGAAGGATGATTTGATGCAATAATATAAGAATTCCCTTTTTCATATTCAAAATTATAATTGGATTTAGTCTTATAGATAATTCTCAAAGGTAATCCTATCAAAAAATAAGAGATGAATTGCCAAATGTATATAATAATGTTCTTCATTTTTTTAAAAAAGTGGAATAAATAATAATAAATTCATACCTAAATAATAGATTAGGCTAAATAATTCTAATAATTTTAGATTTGTTTTATTTAATCTAAAAAAATAAATAATAAGAAAAATCATCACTAAAACAAATAATAGTATTCCAATTATGTGATAAATTATACCAATACTTAAAAAATTTAAGAGTAGAACATAACTTGCATATATTACCGAAATTATAAGAATAAGTAAAAGAAAAGTCCCAATTCTACCCAAAGATGAAATATAAGAATCTTGTTTATATTCTAAATTCTTAGATGGAGAAACTTTCCTTATTACTTCTACTAAGAATATACATCCATAAACCATTATCATATGTAAAAGGATTACATAGTCAAACTTAATGGTTGAGGATATCCAATAGTAGATAAAGAAAAGCAAGATAATCATTTGAAATGAATTAAGCAAATGATATAAGACAATTCTCTTAATAATGTATTTTCTAATAAAGAAATCATTGCTAGCAAAGAAAACAAAAATAAGACCTAGAATAAAGAATAATAGTGACTTTCTATTAATAAAAATCAATATCACTACGGCTATTAAGAGCATTATGTAATCTATAATAGAAAGTTCTTTCAATGATATTAAACCTTTTTGAATAGGACGATTTTTATGCCATTTATTATCATCTAGAAAATCTCTTTTTTCATCTAAAACTCTTATGTGAAATAAAAAAATTAATGCTATTATATTTCCTAAAATTAATAGTATCCAGTCATTTAGTGTAGGTTTAGTTATAAACAATAGAGCATAGGAGCTAAGAAATATGATTCCAGTTGTGAAGAATAAAATCAATAATGGAAACCTCTCCTTTTGATACCTATTCAATCTTACAATAATATTACCACCCATGAATCAATATTACACACTAATATTTATAAAAGTAATCATTTAAGAGTTATATATGGCTAGAGATATACTATACAGTATGTGCTGGGAAGACCCTGAATTAGTGAAAGAAGCACTACAAATTAACAAGAATGACACAGTAGTCAGTATTAGCTCTGGTGGAGAAAATGTATTTGCTTTATTATTAGATAATCCTAAAGAAATAATTGCTATAGACTCAAATATCCAACAAATATACTTAACTAAATTAAAAGCAGCTGCAATCAAAGAACTAGATTATGATACATTTATTAAGTTATTAGGGTATAAAAAAAGTAATAATAGGGTTAAGTATTTCGAAAAGTGTAAAAAATCTCTATCTGAAGAAAATATTCAATATTGGGAAAACCACTTGCTTTATATCCAAAAAGGAATTATCCATTGTGGAAGGTTTGAGAATTATATTAAGAGATTTAGGACACTATTCCTACCTTTAATTCTCTCTAGAGAACAAATTAATAAATATCTAAAATTAAATAATCTTGAACAACAAAGAGACTTTTATGACAATAGATGGAATACTATTAGATGGAGATTATTTTTCAGAGTATTTTTTAGTAAAACACTACTTCAGATGCTTGGAAGAAGCAAGAAATTCTTTAAATATAACAAAAAAACTAGTTTAGGAGATTACTTTCTTGAAAAAACAAGAAAAGGGATAACAGAAATTCCTATTAAAAACAATTTTTTTATGCATTATTTGTTAACTGGAAATATACCTGTTCCTTTTAATAATCATCCATATTTAGATAAAGATAATTTTTTGAAATTAAAAAATACAGTCCATAAAATAAAATACATTCATTCAAACTATTCAGAATTCATAAAAAAACAGAATAGTAAATCAATTACAAAACATAATCTTTCTGATATATTCGAACCTATGAGTGAACATCATTTTTCTAATTGTATAAAAGAGATAAAAAGAAGCACTAAGAATAACGGAAGAATCTGTTACTGGAACAATCTTGTTCCTAGGTTTAATCATAAAGTCAAAGGATTAAAAAAAGTCAAAGTAAATAAAAAAGATAGAGTGTTCTTCTATTCAAGATTTATAATTGAGAAAATAATTTAATAACATACTTTGATTGCATTCTTAATTAATTCAAATTCAAAATTATTATCTTTACAAATTATCTCTCCATCAGCCATAAAATTCAATTTTGATTTCATCTCAATTTTTAATTTAGTAAGTTTCTTTGAAGATAATCCCTTAATACTAAGTCCTTTAGATATTCTATTAACATTATTAAATTCTGTTATAGGATTTGATTTTAACACAAGCACTAATTCAAACTTACCATCATTGTTTACAGATTTTGGGGAGAGTGAGAATCTTTTTCCAATAAAAGATTGATTCATTACTGCTAAAATCATATATTTCTCTTCTAATATATCTCCATTTATCGTAGGATTATCTACTGAACAATATCCAAAAAAAACTTTTTGGATTGCAAAAAGAAAGTATGTTAAATGCTTCCATAACCTATTAAAAAATCTTCCTAAAAAAGTAGATGAGAACTTAATGACAGCTGAAGCAACATCAGTACCGAATCCTAGACATCCACCTGTAATAAAATAATACTCATTCACTTTGATAAGGTCTATAGATTTAGTTCTTCTCATCTTTATCTTATTATAAGCTTTCTCAATATCTGTTGGAATATTAAGTACTCTGACTAAATCGTTTGCCTTTCCACAAGGAATTATACCTAATGAAATCTTTTGCTTCTCAGAAGATTTTAGTTTCATATAAGAATTAACAAAATGGTTAACAGAACCATCACCACCGCATATAATTACATCTGTATTACCATTATTCACATGATTTCTAAGATATTTCAACATATTATCTGAGTGAGTACATAAGACATAATCCTTATTAATTGTCTTAAAGTATCTTTCTGCTTTACTTGCATCTGTAGCATCTGGATTAATAATAATTAGTGGATTTGTAACCATAATCAATCTAATTTCCATTACCCATTAATATAATTTATCTCTAAATGTATATGTAAGACAAGTAATGGCATAAAAAATTTAATCAAATGTCTTTTAAATAAATAATTTAAAAGAGAATCAGATTAAAAAAAATTACAGAATCATAACATAACCTTCCTTTGGCTCGAATATTACACCCTTTAGAAGTGCAACCTCAATTATTTCTTCTGCATTATTAATCGCTTTCTTTCGTAATTTACGTACTAAAATGGTCTTCTTGATTGCTTTAGGTTCTATCAGACTAAGAAGTTCATCTACTTTCTTATTATATGATGCAGCTTTATTTTTACCTTTCATTGAATTTCTCAGACTTTCTTTGGTCTTCTCTAATATTTGTTCTTTTTTCATTTTTCTTGCCTCCAATCTTATCTTTAAGCCCGCCCTTTAATTAAGAATAGGCTTACTAAAAAAAGAAAAAAATGTTTTAGATGAATCACTCAGCTTTCACACTAAAAATCGCATTCATCATCAACTTCTTCTTTTTTATCTTTTTTCTTTCTCATTTTATTTTCCTCCTAAGCTTTTTTTAAATTCTTCAAATTGTTTCATTTCTTCAGGGTCATTAACAATCTGCATCAGTCTTCTGATGGTATTGTCAGTTTCCTGCTTCATCTTTTTGTCAGCTTCCATTACTACTTTCATAGATAAAGGGCTAGAACATTTCTGACAGTAATTTGCAGTAGATGGATTGTCTTTATAATGACATCCAGGACATTCTTTTGGTTTCATAGGTGATTCTTGTTTCTCAACTTCTGTTAGACCATTCTTAGTCAATATTACTTTCTCAATATCCAAAGTAGACATATTAACATAAGTTGCAACTTGTCTTGAGCCAATTGTCCAGCCAAAGTATTTACAAAGCATGCTGTCGCTCATAAATTCAGCATTAATGGTTGCTCGAGAATGTCTGAAATAATGCAGGTTGTGTTTTTTATGGCCTAAACCAGCCTCTACAAATGCATCATGCACTAATCTAGTGGCTCCACCATGTCCTAATGCTCTATTCTTGTTTTTATTGAAATTGCCTTCCAACTTCCAAATATAATCCATTGGTTCAAAACAACCCATTGCATTCAGGTGCTGGGTTAAATATGGTTTTGAAAATAGGATAGGAACTTCCCTAATCCCTGTCTTCCCATCAATCTTAATTACAATTAATCTGTTTTTTTCTCTTATGTCTTTATAACGGATATTTAGAATTTCACCTGCTCTCATTCCTGTCTCATGTAATAAAGATATAAACGCCCTATTCCTAATATTAGGGCATTTTTCAATAACCTGCTTGATTTCTTCTTCTGATATGATGTCTTCATATTCGGATTTTGTTACTAATTTCTCCCTAAAGGTTAATTTCTCATATCGTTTGCCATCAGCATCATGCTCTTCAATGAGATTTCTATCTAATTTAGGATGTCTTTTTACAATTTGAACAATTAAACGAAAATAGTCTTTCTTAGTGTATGGTCTATACTTTTTGCTCTCGTATATTAGCATTAGAAAATAGTTTATTGCTTTTCTATTAAGAGATTCAAGTGTTATTCCGCATTCTCTTTCAATTACTTCAGCAAGAAATATAGCTTGCCTTATGAGTTTGTGTCTTCTCTTTTCTTTACAACTTCTAATTCTATTCTCATAATCAAACTCTCTTATGTATTGTTTGCTTATTTCACTTATGTTTGCTTTTTCAAGCCTTTCCAACATCCTGTCTAAATTAACAGGATAGTAAATACATCTTTGTTCCATTTTTACATTTTAGAGAACAAGATTCCTTATTAAGGAATGTGGCAAATTATCTGCACAAATTATACCACAAAAAGAGGCTCTTTACTAGAAATAAATAAGCCCCTGCTGGGATGTGCGCCCAGGACCTCCACATCTTTGTTTTGTGATAACTCACAAAGTACCAATGTGACGCAATAGCTACTATGCTACAGGGGCATAGTTATTTGTTGTGTGTTTTACTTTCTATATATACTCGATTGCACCTGTAGCGACCAAACTCCGTTTGTGTATGCTACAGGGGCATAGTATAATTTGTTTTAATTCGTTAGACTAAACTTTGTTTATGTCTAACTTAAGTGTATTTCCCCAGGCTTTGTACTAAAGGCTGTGCTACAGGGGCATAGTATATGTGCATAACTGATATATAATAATTTAATCTCAGTTTATAAAAGTTTTCAATCCTATTTTCCTTATACTATTCTAAAATAGGTACACTCTTTTTCTCGAAAATTATATAAATAGTAATATCCAAAAACACTAACATGACAAAAAGAGGCGGTGATTCAACTAAAGTTATCTTTACTTTCTTATTCGCTCTTCTAGCTCTTATTGCAATTGTAGATATAATAGACACCTATAATACGCCTGAATCCACAGTTGTTAAGCTTACGATAGAAGAGATGGTTCAACAAGAACCTCCTGAATCAAGAGATAGGTCATCTTTTCTTAAAAGCAGATCTACACTGGCTAATCTTATTGAAAATGCAGAGAAATATGACCTTCCAGAAAGGGTAGTTTCTTTAAAAAAACAATTTTTACTTAGACAAAATACTAGGGGTCCAGAAGCACCACAAAAAAGACCAATTGATTTACAGCCAAAAAATCCTCTTTCATCATGTTTAAATAGAGGTAATGGTGAAGTACCATTGGATCCTAATCATAAGACTGCATGTCTAAGAAATATGGCTAAAGCAAGGATTCCTTATCCTTAAAGAATACACAGAAAACATATAAATTCTTAACACTTCTTCTCTGTCAGATGAAGTATCTGAAGCAGAATGAGAAGCTTATGGGCAAAGTAATCATCTGTTCAAAGCTAGAAGAATCAGTTGCACAAACAGATTCAGAAGTGAACTTTTTCGAATTCTCAAAAACTGGCGGACTTGTTCATGCTTTGTATGTTTCACCAAGGGCGTATGATTTAAAACAGAAATTGGGTGCTCCTGACAATGCTATAATGAACTTGGAGACTCATATAAAGGTTATCAACCAAGAATTAGGGGAGATCAGGGATTTCCAGATACCTCAATTATATGCATGTTTCTTCAACACTATCTCAGAAGACAATCTGAAGATCTATCCAGCAGAATTAATAGATACTGAAGCAGTATGTCCTACAAGAGGGGATTGTTTTGCTGCAAATGTAGATGGTTTGGGAAGATATCTTTTGGATCTTCAGCACAGAGTAAATTCTCCTTCAAAACAATTGCCTCCAAAGATGGGCGAACCAAAGAAACAGAAATATGTTCCTCCAAGAAATGTAACTTATGATACGTTTAAGGGAGCTAATATGTATGAATTTCTTGCAAACAGATATGTCCTGCCTATGATGAATGCACTAGAACCTCCACGCGATGATAAATCATTCAATAGAATAAAAGGCGCGTTCTGGAAATTTTGTCAGGGTTCTCCTGCTGAAAAAGACTTTCCAGATATCACTTGGATGGTAGAACATAATTACGACGACGAATATGCAAAAGCTATTGACTATTATTTGAGCAGTATATGCGATATCAGGACAGCAATAAAGAAAGATACTCCAGAAGGATATCTAGATGCAGCTAAATTAAGAGATGAACTCAAAACATTTGTAACAGGATTACAAGGTCTATCTCATTCTTAACAAGAACCATACTATAGAAACGACTATAGCTATTATAACTAATAACCACATTAACATATGGGATCTTTCTTCATAACCTTCAGTTTTTAGTATGCCTGATTCTTGCTTATGAAGTTTTTGTAGTTCAGTGTTATGATATCTTGATCTTTTTCTTAGGTTTTTGACCTTAGATTTATTTCCTGTGTTCTTTTTAGATGTTTTAGCCATAATACTACTTCTTTGTCAATTTTATATATATAATTTCGTTATCATTAAAAAGTAGTCTAGAAATAACTATAACAAAATCAGAAAACTTCATCCATCATTCATCTAATTCTTTAATTATATACATTTGATATATGTACATTCAAATCTTCAACCTCCCATGGTGACATCTCTTCAACTTCTTCTGGCAAAAGGAGGTTACCGAATCTGTCTTCGTAAAGCATTTCAAACCACCTCTCTCTAAATTTATTCAATCTATTTTGCAATTACACCCTAACATTTGCAATGCTTATTCGTAAGAATTCCGGCAATATAATGCTTTTGTGGACATAAATCATATGCTATATAAAAAATATAAAATAGAATTAAGAAATATTAAAAAAAATATATTTATTCGTATACTGTTATGTATCTATGCTGTATTCTCTTTGTTTCAGCATCAAATATACTTGCCCTTACAAGATATTCTCCTGGAGGTGTATCATAAGGTATCCATACAGTAACTTCTTTTGTGAGCGACTTGCCTTTGTTTAGATCAAATGGTCCTGCTCTTCTTGCAATAGCAAGATCAGGTATTCCAACTTGTATCCTTACATTATCAAGATTCATTTCTCCCCTATTTCTGAAGTCGAAATAGAATGCAACAAAGTCACCAGCTAATACTTCACCGCCATCTGATATTGTCATCCTTTCGATAACCATATCAGCATCTTGTGTTTCTGGTTCTGCTGTCCTTCTTATGGTTTCATTATCTGGTGCTTGGTACTCTTCATTGTCCTGAGGACTGCTACAACCAGCATCATCCATGTCAGTTAGACCGTCACCATCATTATCGATACCATCTTGGCACATTGTTGTTCCGTCACCCTCATCATTATCATCTGCGTTCATGCATCCTGGGTCTTCTAGATCAACAAGTCCATCTCCATCATTGTCGACAGTATCTGAACACTGAGGTGTTGTATCGAATTCACTATTGTCACTGTAAGCAGGGCATCCAAGATCATCAAGATCTATGAATCCGTCTCCATCATTATCAATACCATCTGAACACTCAGTATAATCACAACCATAATCATCAGCACATATGTTATTACATGTCATGCTGTCTCCTATGATATCAACAGAACAGTAACTCTGTTCAGTTCCAGGATATACGCATACAGGAGTTGTTGCTGTACTTGTGAAATCAAGTCCACTACATATTCCTCCTATGACCTGTACACCACAATCATCATTAGTGTTACATGCAACAGCACCATCACTTTCATCATTGTCTTGCAGGCTCATGCAACCTAAGTCATTAGGATAATCTGTATATCCATCAAAATCATTATCAATACCATCTTGACATTCAGATGTTGCGTCGCTCTCATCATTATCCTGAGGACTACTGCATCCTGGATCATTCATGTCAGTCAGGCCATCGCCTTCATTGTCGATACCATCTTGACACTCTGATGTACCATCGCTTTCATCATTGTCAGCAATATCATCACATCCTGGATCTTCTAAGTCAGTAAGTCCATCACCATCATTATCACTGCCATCCTGGCATTCAGATGTTGCGTCGCTTTCATCATTATCATATTCATCAGCGCATCCTGGATCATCCAAGTCTACTAATGTATCATTGTCATCATCAATTCCATTGCTACACTGTGTATAGCCTGGATCAAAGTTACTTTCGCTGTCACCTGTCTGATCTGGACAGTCTGGATCTGCTAGATCAGCAACTCCATCATTATCATTATCAAGCCCATCACTACATTGTGTGTATCCTGGATCAAAGTTGTCTTCACTATTTATCAAAGGATTATATGTTGCAGGATTGCTTGCATCACCATCAGTATGACAGTCTGGGTCTGCATCATCAATCAGATTGTCTCCATCATTGTCTAAACCATCTTGGCACTCGATATCATCACAGACATCTCCTATTCCATCATTGTCTGTATCTGCCTGGTTTGGATTTGGATCGATAGGACAATTATCATCTACATCTGATATGCCGTCTGCATCATCATCGCCATCACATGCATCACCATCTCCATCATTGTCTGTATCTGTTTGGTCTGCATTTGCATGGTATTGGCAATTATCTGCACCGTCGTCTACTCCATCATTGTCATCATCACTGTCGCATAAATCTCCTATACTATCATTATCATTATCAAACTGGTTAGGATTTACAACGATTGGACAGTTATCTTCTGTATCAAGGAAACCATCATCATCATCATCGATATCACATGAATCTCCATCTCCATCATTGTCTGTGTCTGTCTGGTCGGAATTAGGATGCATTGGGCAATTATCTGCTCCGTCATCTACTCCATCATTATCATCATCACTGTCACAAACGTCTCCATCACCATCATTATCATTATCTTCTTGCAGTGGATTTACTACAAGTGGACAATTATCTGCACTGTCACTGATACCATCATTGTCTGCATCAGTATCACAAACATCTCCTACAGTATCATTATCAGCATCTTCTTGTCCTGGATTGTAATTAAGATGACAATTATCTATATCTCCACATACGCCGTCATTATCGATGTCATTATATGCGTCTTGAGGACAGATATCACAAGCATCTCCTTCACTATCTCCATCATTATCTGCTTGATCTACATTGACAACAAACTGGCAATTATCTGCTGTATCAACAATTCCATCATTATCATCATCGCTGTCACATTCATCTCCAAATGTATCGACATCGTTATCTAACTGGTCAGGATTTTCTGTGAATGGGCAGTTATCGTTTGTATCGTCTACTCCATCATTATCATCATCACTGTCACATACATCTCCCTGTCCATCACCATCATTATCCGCTAGGTTAGGGCTTGGGAAGAACGGACAGTTATCAGCTGAGTCATCTATTCCATCATTATCATCATCGCTGTCACATTCATCTCCATCTCCATCATTATCGAAATCTAATTGGTCTGGATTTGCAACAAACTGGCAATTATCAGGTACATTATCTAGTACACCATCATTGTCATCGTCATCATCGCATGCATCGCCATCTCCATCATTATCATTATCTAGTTGGTCCAGATTTGCAACAAACTGGCAATTGTCTACGCTATCATCTATTCCATCATTATCATCATCATTCTCACAAGCGTCTCCAATTCCATCAACATCATTATCTTCTTGTCCAGGGTTTGCTGTGAATGGACAATTGTCAGGTACATCATCTAGTACACCGTCATTGTCATCATCATCGTCACATGCATCGCCTAATGTGTCATTATCATTGTCTAATTGGTCTAGATTTGCAACAAACTGGCAATTATCTACACTGTCATCTACACCGTCATTATCATCATCGCTGTCACAAGCGTCTCCTATTGTGTCATTATCATTATCTGTTTGGTCAAGGTTTGCAACGAATGGACAGTTGTCTACATTATCATATACACCATCATCATCATCATCATCATCGCAGACATCTCCTAATGTATCATTATCATTATCTGCTTGATCTGGATTTGCTATGAATTGACAGTTGTCTGGAACATTATCAAGTACTCCATCGTTATCATCATCATCATCGCAGACGTCTCCTTCACTGTCTCCATCATTATTCTCTTGTCCAGAGTTTACTATGAACTGGCAATTGTCTGTTGTGTCGTTGACTCCATCATTATCATCATCTGCGTCACATTCATTTCCATCTCCATCATTATCTGTATCGATCTGGTCTGGATTGTATGTATATCTGCAGTTATCAACATCGTTGACGATTCCATCATTATCATCATCATAATCTACGCAGTTTGCTATGCCATCGCTATCATTATCAGGGAATCCCTCATCTATATTAGCATCACAGTTGTCATCTACACCATTACATATTTCTATAGCATCTGGATTAATGCTTGAGTTTGTATCATTACAATCTCCGCTTACAAATGCATCATAGTAACCTGAGTCTGTACATATGCACATCGTATCGTTTGTTCCAAATAAGTCACCATCAAAATTATAATAGTAATTAGTACATCCTAGTGCGTCTTGTTCATCTACATCAGTATCGCAATCATCATCGATTCCATTGCATGTTTCAATTGCATTTGGATTAACTGCTGCATCACTATCATCGCAATCTCCTTCTTGTGTAGCATTATAGCTTCCTTCATATTCGCATAGACATTTATTGTCAGATGTTCCGAAAGTATCTTGGTCATTATCTAAATAATAATCAGTACAACCTAGAGCGTCTTGTTCATCTACATCAGTATCGCAATCATCATCGATTCCGTTACATGATTCAGATGCATCAGGGTTTACTGCTGCGTCACTATCATCACAATCTCCATCTCTGCTTGCAAGGTAGTCTCCTGTACCTGCACATAAACAGTTGCTGTCAGATGTTCCGAAAGTATCACTGTCTGCATCAAGGTAGAAGTCAGTGCATCCTAGTGCGTCTTGTTCATCTACATCAGTATCGCAATCATCATCATAACCATTGCATGTCTCAGTAGCATCTGGATTTATGCTTGCATTAAGATCATTACAATCTATACTTGAGTTATAACCATCATCATCCGCATCGCTATCGCACGCATCACCTATAGTATCATTATCATAGTCTGCTTGATCAGGATTTGGTACAAGTGGACAATTATCAAAGTCATCAAGTACACCATCAGAATCATCGTCTCCATCACAGACGTCTCCAATTCCATTTCCATTGCTGTCTTCTTGCAGTGGATTGTATGTCAAAGGACAGTTATCAGTATCATCAGGAGTTCCATCATTATCATCATCATTATCACAGACGTCTCCTACTGTATCATTATCCGCGTCAGCTTGATCTGCATTTGCTATTAATGGACAGTTATCTGCACCATCTAGTACACCGTCTCCATCATCATCTGCGTCACATTCATCGCCGACACCATCATTATCAGTATCAAGTTGATCTAGATTGTATAACATAGGGCAGTTATCAGTTACGTCAGGAGTTCCGTCATTATCATCATCATCATCACAAACGTCTCCTTCTGCGTCTCCATCATTATTTTCTTGTCCAGGATTTGCAGTAAACTGACAATTGTCTGGAGCATTGTCTAGTACTCCATCATTATCATCATCATCATCAATACAATCAGAGATATTATCATTATCATTATCTCCAAAATTATCATCTACTATTCCATTGCAGTCATCATCTACGCCGTTGCATAGTTCAACTACTCCTGGATTGATTGTATCATTATTATCATTGCAGTCGCTATTCACTGGAGCAGTATATGTTCCACTTGCAGTGCAATAATATCTTGAATCATTAGTTCCATAATTATCTAAATCAAAGTCGAAATAGAATAATGTGCTTCCTGTAGCATTCTCTTCATCTACTTCTGCATCGCAATCATCATCATAACCATTGCATGTCTCTGTTGCATTAGGATTTACTCCTGAGTTTGCATCATCACAATCTAGATGGTTGTCTGCACTATAATATCCTTCGCCGTAACATAAACATGATGCATTATTGTCTCTTCCGAAATCATCATTGTCTCCATCATACCAAAATAGTGTACAACTAGCTGCATTGACATCATTATCTGTACCACTGCAGTCTTCATCTACTGAGTTGCCACATGTTTCTGTAGCATTTGGATTTATAGCACTATTATTATCATCACAATCGCTTCCTGGATAGTCTTGGCATCCAAGTGCTTGTGCACATCCTAGTGTATTGCATGTTCCGTTGACTGTTGTTCCAAAGAATCCATCAATGTCATTGTCACAATAATATGCTCCTAGACATACATCTCCTTCATCAGCATTTCCATCACAGTTGTCATCTACACCATTGCATAGTTCAACTGCACTTGGATTTATTGTATCATTATTATCATTGCAGTCGCTATTCACTGGAGCAGTATATGTTCCACTTGCAGTGCAATAATATCTTGAATCATTAGTTCCATAATTGTCTAAATCAAAGTCGAAATAGAATAATGTGCTTCCTGTAGCATTCTCTTCATCAATCTGACCGTCACAGTTATCATCATAAGTATTGCATGCTTCTGTAGCATTAGGATTAACAGCTGCATTTGCATCATCACAGTCTCCATCTACTACTGCATCATAATTTCCTTCTGTTGCACATAGACATCTGCTATCGTTTACGATTCCAAAGACATCATTATCTCCATCATAATAATAGACAACACAGCTTGTAGCGTTCTCTTCATCTACTTCAGTATCACAATCGTCATCATAACCATTGCATGTTTCTGTAGCATTAGGATTTACTGCTGCATCTGTATCATTACAGTCAACTGTGTGATTGAATCCGTCTTGGTCGACATCTTCATCATATGTTGATGCATTACAATCATCATCATATCCATTGTAAGGTATTTCTGTCATTCCTGGGTTGATGCTTGCATTTGTATCATCACAATCTACATCATAAGCCCAGCTATCGCTGTCATTATCATACATGCCTACTGTGAACTCATTCACACCTGACATAACGACATTGTTGAACGTATCACTGGCAGTCACATAATATGAGATATTAGTTCCTCTGAAGAACTTGCCTATCATAGCAAAATAAGTACCATTGCCTGAATCAGCCATAGGAATTATGAAGTTTGTTGCATTATTAAGGCTGTAATTCAAAAGCGCACCACTGATATTGATGTTATCGGAGATATTAGCATAGATTGTTATGTTTTCTATCTCTAAAGGTTGGTCAGGCATATGGTATACAGCCTCTATCACTGGAGGTATTGTGCAATTTAGATAAATGAGTGAAGAGACATTATTGAAATCACCGTTTCCGCCATTCATGAATTGTCCTTCTACAGAACCGTTACATGCTGAGGAAGTTATCCTGAAAGTATCATTTGTTGAGAACTTTGTCTGGTCTCCGGTATAGAAGTAACCGCTTGCATTGAATGGATCTACGCCGTCTCCTACTGTTCCAGAGAATCTTGTTCCATTATTGCTTCCTTCTATGACTTCGACAAGATAAGGTGTTCCTGTAGCTGCAACGTACCCGTCGATTGTTATTCTTCCACGTATATAATTAACATCAAGATCATCTGTGAACGGAGGCTCATCATTGCATTTTCCGCTGTCGCATCCGAATTCACAATAATGTGAAGGTATTGCTGTACCAAAATCACCTACACAATATACTTCCCATAGATTATTGCTGTCCAAGCAGTAGTCTGCTGTATTAGATACTGAACCTGGAGCAAGATTGCCTGATAATTCTCCGTAAGCAGTATAATTTACGCCATTGTCAGAATCAACACAATAATTTGGATCATCGCTTTCATCGTCATCTGTAGGATCTGCGCATCCTGGATCATTCATATCAGTTAAATTATCATTATCATTATCGATTCCGTCCTGACACTCTGTAGTGCCATCGCTTTCATCATTATCCAATGGGCTTGAGCATCCTGGATCTACCATATCAGTAAGTCCGTCCCCTTCATTATCGATTCCGTCTTGACATTCGCTTGTAGCGTCACTCTCATCATTGTCCTGAGGACTTGAGCATCCTGGATCCGCCATATCAAATAGGCCGTCTCCATCATTGTCAAGACCATCCTGGCACTCGCTTGTACCATCGCTCTCATCATTATCTGTTGGATTTGAACATCCTGGATCATTCATGTCTGTTAGTCCGTCTCCATCATTGTCAAAGCTGTCGTCACATTCAGATCCTTGGACAACTATTGTCAACATCTGGCTTCGAGAATAACCAAGATCGTCAGTCACTTCACATATAGGATAATATGTTCCCGCAAGAAGATACGGATATGAAGCGATAGTATCGCCTATTGGCTGGTCTACTAGTGAAAGTTTTCCACCAAAGCCATCATTATATGTTATGTTGATATCAAATGGTGCTGTACCATTCTCAATTGAACAGTTGAAAGCAACCATTAATGGTGCTGTACCGCTTATTGGAACAGCGCCAAAATCAATTGCTACATTATTAGGATCTCCATAGTCTCCTGTAGTGAATGTATCAATAGTTGAATTAGCGCAATTGTCTGAAGAATCACATGATTGCACTAGATAATTGTAAGTTGTTCCTTTGTCAAGCCCGCTTAGCATTACAGAATGTGATGTATCAAGACCAATGCTTGTTGCTTGGTTCTCAGATACGTCGCTCTCACCATAGAATACGGTTGAGTCGCTGAACTCATCAGTGTTCCATGTTATCTCTGCAGACTCATTTGTAAGATTTCCTGAACTCACATTGCTTATTACAGGTGCTGTTGTATCCTGTACATTAGTGAGTGTTCTTGTAGTATTAGTTACATTAGTATCATTAACATTACCGCTTGTATCTTTGGTCTGTACTGTTATGGTATAATCTGTATCGCTGTCAAGACCTCCGAAGCTTATTATTGATGCAGCTGTATAGTAAGGTCCTGGGAAAGGTCCGCTAATATATATTATATGCTCATCGAAATCAGGATCTGTAGGTGCTGTCCATGCCCATGTTATTGTATCGTTTGTCGCGTCTACAACATATAGTCCTGTTACGGTTCCAGGCGGTGTGATATCACTGCATGGAGTCTCGCTTTCGCTTGAATTCTGTGGATTAGGTGTTGATTGATCTATGAAATCATTTGCATTATTGTCAGTATCTACTGCATTTCCGCATCCGCTTCCAAGTTTCCTTTCGATACTGTGATTGTCTCCTACTGTACCATCAGGAGATCCTTCATAAAAACTTGCATCACCTATGCTGCCCCATCCGACAGCATCAATTATTGTAAAAGTGTCGTCTATAAGATTGATTCCTTTTCCACTATTGCTAAGTATGCTTACTACTCCAGTAAAATCTGGTGTAGGTAAACCATCTGGTAATGTACCATCATCGGCAATTAGCATGTATCCATAACTTGAAATCATTGTTCCGCCAGGGAATTCAACGATCTCTTGAGGGATGATGCCATTTTCTTTTTGAAGTCTCCATCCAGATATATCTATATCACTTGATGTAGGATTGTATAGTTCTATCCATTCTGCTCCGCTTTCTCCACTTCCAGGAGCGTTGTATAAAATTTCACTTATTACAACATTATCACCAGCAGGTGTAGCAATTGCTAATGAAATCATGCATACTAATAAGATCATGCCTGTTATGAATAATTTCTGCATCTTCATTTTAAGCTACCACCACTATTGAATTATCAGAATCTACCTTTACCCAGTATCCCTCTCCTGAGTCAAGGTCAAAATAATCTCCATACCAGTTTGTCGCGTAGTATGTTGCAACATTATAGCTGCCATCGACATTCCTGTCTGAGATCTCTCTTATATTATAGATAGTAGGATCAAAGCCGCTAAGCACTACTTGATCAAATAATGTTAGTCCTACAAGATTCATTCCTGTCTTAAGTTCTACTGTCGCATTATCTGGAACGATTCCTACAACAGTGAAATCGATTGCACTTGTGCTTGTAAGGAAATAACCTTCCAATGTAATGATGTTTTCCATTCCAGCAAGTCCAGAAACAGCTTCCCACATCTCAGTTCCTGCATTGAATGCAACAGCATCAAATTCTTGTGTTGTAGTGTTAAACCTTCTTATCTCACTGATAGGATTATAAGATGCGTCCTGATGCATCACTGCACTTACATTAGGATCAAAAGGAACTAATGGGATAGATATAAGATTCTTTCCCTGTAATAATGAAAAGTCATATTTTCCTACAATGAATGTATTGTTCTCTTCATTTCCTGCAGCATCCTCAGATCTTACTATGTAATATTTCTCTTTGTCAGCCGTATCATAATCTATATATGAATTGAGGCTTGTTGTTATGTTTGGACTGCTGAAATTAAATCCGTTTATATCAGCAGAATCTGACATGTATATATTATAATAAGCTACTTCTTCGCCTATAGGATCTTCCCAGCTTATGTTTATGCTTCCATCTGTATTATTCACTTCAAGCATCAGATTGACAGGTGCTCCAGGAGCTGTCCAGTCTTCTGTTGTGAAATCAAATAATGTTGAGTTTGCACAATTATTGAATATATCACACATCTCAAATCTATAGAAATAATGTGTATTCTCGATAAGAGAGGCGAGCTGGAATGTAGGTGAACTTGTTAGATATGCTTCCATCTGATTTGCTAGCGCACTTTGATTAGTTCCATAATGTAGCGTTACATTTGATATCTCACTTACATTTGCTGATACAATAGCAGAACCGTTAGTTAAGTTTGTAACACTCTGATTCACCAAGTGAGGTGGTGTCTGGTCAAGTGTTGTGAAGTTCAATACTCCTGATTCTGCACAATAACCTAATTCTGAACATGAAGTTACTTTATAATAATACATTGTAAGTTCTTTCAGATCAGATAATGGCATAGAATGGTTGTTTGATCTTGTTGCATTATTTAGAGTGACTGTGCCGCTTGAAAGAGTGATCTCTTCTCCATATGTTATGCTGGAGTTTGTTGTCCAGTCAGTTTCCCATTTGACTGTTCCAGAATGGTTTGTAAGGTCCTCTACACGGATGTTTGAAAGTACCGGAGTCTCATAATCATTGATCAGCCAGTCTAAGCCTCTTCTAAATACTTCTTCAGTATCATTTGTCCAGGTTGAAGTTCCTGGAAGTCCGAAATATACTATCTTATCATTTGTAGTGCTTCCATCAAATAGCTCTCCACCCGCATACATTGTTCCTACCAGTACAGTATTTGACAGTGAAGCCTGAGTAGGCTGTATTATATTGAATATGCCTACTGCTCTGTCTGGTCTTTTAGGCAATGCGTATGCCCATGTTGCGGTTGTTGAAGAAGAATAATATAATATAAGTGGCTCTGTTAGATTATCATCAAGGATTGTCATATCATATACTAGTTCTCCTAAAAGATAGTCAGAACCGATTGGTACAGTTCCGTCACCTAGTTTCCATTCATCCACATATGCAGGATTCATTATAAGGGTAGGTATGTCATGTACAGGGATCTTATTCCATGCAGGTATTGAACCATTTCCTACTACGATCATGTCATATTGCGAAAAGTTAGCATCATATGAGAAATTGCTCAAGTCTCTTCCATAAACGATAGTAACATTATATCCCATGTCATTGGTAAGGATATCTACTATGATTGGATCTTCTGTAGCATTTATCAGGTGTGTTCCATTATGTGTAACAGCAGCCACTACATATGCTACTGGCTCATTTGCAGCAAGTACAATTCCTGCAGATAAGGCCAAAAATATCGCCACAACTATTAAACCTAAGTATTTTTTTATCATTTTAATTTCTTGATTATTCCAACAACTATTAGGATAAGTACAAATACTATCAATAATCCTATTACAAGCATAAGCATAGTCATTACGCTGATGCCTCCTTTCTTATTTCCTGATTGACTGTCTGAGTCACCAGTGCTGTCATCTGCTTCATTATCATCATCATCTGTGTCATCATCATCAGGATCATTAGGGTCTGCAATGCCATCTGGCATAGGCACTGTACCTTCATCTTCATCTGTTGCATTCATGACATCATAATAATTTTCATTTACAGGTCCTTCTGCAAATATATATATCTGTGATGAGAGTCCTATAGGCGGTGAATTGAAATCAGGATCTGCAGAAACAAACTTCACCATGATCTTTCCTTGATAATCTCCAGCGCTCTTTAATGTGATTGTGAAATGAACATTTTTAGAATCGCCTGGTTGCATGATGAATTCATTGTTTGGGATATCTATTATCTTTTTGTATCTGAAATCAGGCTCAAGAGTCACAGTGATAGGTACCTCATTTACATTGTTAACAAGAATTGTTTTTTCTATAGTGACTGTCTCTCCTTCTGCAACATCTGGTCTTAGAATCATCTTAGCATTTCCAAGAGAACCTGTTAATGCAAGTGAAGAAGGTAAAATAAGTAGGCAACTTAATAGTAATATTACAATACTCAAACGCATGTTTTGCACCCCCAATACCATGAACCTCTTTTCCCAAAACACAATGTCTCACGATGATGTTTTGTAATCTTTAAGAGGTAAATATGATTTGTTACTGTATAATCATAACTTGTTATTGGTAAGTAGTATTTAAAGATTTGTTTTTTTAAGGCTATACTATTTGGCCTTTGTTGTCCCTGCTAGTGACAAAAACAGGCTATTTTTGTTTTTCTTATAATAAGGAAATATTGCCCTTTAGCGTCGCTGAATAAGTGGGTACTATCTCTTCTGATGTCAATGATAAGGGGAAGGATAACAAAATAGGAAAATTAGAGAGGACAAGAAAAAACAAGAAATATGGAGATATGAGGGTCGGACGATATAAAAAAATAAGAGATGGTAAGAAGATAAAAAAACAAGAAAAAGCAAGAAATTAAGAGAAATTAGAAAAAATTAGGAAAAATTAAAAAAAAATTTAAGAAAAAATTAAGAAAAAAGATCTAGAACTCTCTTAATAGTCTTGCTTCAAGAGCAGGTCCTGATCTATCGAATGTACCATTCAATATATCGCCGTTTCCTGCAAGATTATTCTCTGCAATGTTGAATCCTCCACCGCTGATTGTCTTGTCAGAATTGGTATTCAGTTTTCCGAATTCTACATCTTCTTCAGTAGCGATATTGTACCTTGCTGCAAGTGCAAACTTCCATTTGTCATCTTTTCCAAATGCATGTTCCCATCCTACTGCAACATTTCCATAGATTCCATTGACATCCAGATCAGCGCTTCCTGTTGTATCTGACGTAAATCTCACTCCTTGCGTCGTAGAATCAACATGTGCTTCATAATCTATATCTCCGCTGAGGCTGTAATAACCAATTCCTGCTCCAAGACGGATTTTATCATTTTCGTCGATATCGATGCCTTTCCTTAACAATAATGATACATCAAAACCACTATAGGCTGCGTCCATTGCCAGGCTTCCTGCCATTGGCTGATTATAGTCTACAAATCCGTTTTGTTCTGCATATGCAGTACCATCATAGGTTCCGCTTCCCGTAAGAAAACTTGCTCTTATGCCAAGTTCCAGCTCTTTTACTTTGCTTGGATATAAGTCCCATAGTAATGTAGCTCCAACATTCAGAAGACCATCTCCTTCGCCGCTGAATACTTCATTAGGTGTTGGTTCGCCTACTCCTGCATTCTCATCTGTACGGAAATTTATACCGCTGTTTCTGTTGCCGAATTTCAATGCATCACAAAATTCATATCCTGCATGAACTTCTACATCTGGTTTCAGGCTTCCTGAACTTTTCGCTTTAGGTACATCAAGTGCCTTTGGCTTAGAACGTCCTGGCATATCTTGTGCCATTGCTCCAGAACCTGCATATAATAATCCTCCAAGAATCAAACTACTGATCAAACCCATTGATCTTTTCATATTCTTTACCCCCAAACTACCATTATTCTCTTATGGTGCATCCTTTATGCACTACTTTTTTCACCTCTTTTCAACACCCCTTGCCTCTATTTAATGTGATTCATTTTGAGTATATAAACATTATTGTGCCTTACTCTCCAATAGTAGCAACATGCTACTTATCGAGAACAAAAATCAAATAATAATCACATGCTAATTATATAATAATCAAATACTAATCAAATACTAATCAAGTATAATTAAGAGAAAATAAAAGAAAAAAAGACCTTCAGATCTTGTTTAATCCTGTCTTAGCACTCTTCCCAGCACCAATCATAGCATGTATCATAGCATGTGTCATAACATGTATCATAGCATGTATCACAGATCGTTATGCATGATCCTCCCTGGCAGAACTGCCTGCAATTGCAGTCATGCGGATTGCAATTATGTGCATTGCAGTTATGTGGGTTACATTGGTAAGAGTCGCATACTTGCCAGCATTCATTTTCACAATTGCTGTTGCATCCGTCTCCATTCTGTGTATTTCCGTCGTCGCATTCTTCTCCTGCGTCAAGTATGCCATTTCCACAGACTGGCGTATAACATCTTGGATCATTAGGGTATACATCATAGTTTGTGCAAGCGTTTGTCTCACATGAGCAATCCCCTAAGCAATTATTTGGTACATCATGGTAATCATACCAGTCTGGTCCTATGCACCTATCGGTGCATGTTGTGTCTGGACAATCGCTGTCATCATCACATTCAGCGCTACATTCAGTTTCAACACAGTATTCGTTTGTCGGAGGTGCTGAACAATCTACTGGATTCTCTTCACATGTGCAATCTCCTAAGCAATCGTTGCTATCTGAATCAGTGACTGTCGTTGAATCTAGTACTTTATCATTATCATACTCTACAAGTTCCATGCCATCACAGTAATCGAAATATGTTACTGAACATGAACTATCAGGACAATCTCCATTATCATCGCATTCAGCATTACAGTTAGCTACATCGCATGTGTGTGTGAAGCTGTAATTTCCTTGTGAACAGCTGTCAGTTGCCTCGATGCATTGAGAGGTAAATCCAAGCGCATAATCCCATGTGAATGGATTATTGTCTGGGTCATATACACATTCTCCTATATCTGGTAGATCAAATGGACTACAGTCGATATCATCATTATTATCTACACATCCAAGTATTGCATCGCAAGTCTCTCCACCATTGCAGTATAAGTCATCATCACAGTATGTGTCATTTGTAGGGAATACACATGAATCTGTTGTTTCATCACAATAGTCGTTTGTTGTACAGTTGACTTGATCATCGCATACTATAGGTGTTCCGCTATTACACTGCGCATTGCTGCATGTTTCATTTCCGTCACAGTATAGTCCATTGTCACAATCCTCTACAAGTGAACTATTGTCTATCTCACATGTCACATTTGCATCATCACAGGTATAATCATCATACCATATCTCAGTGCCTGAACAATATTCATTGTTGTAATCATTGCAATCTTCTTCTGGCACATCATCACACATGTAATTTGTGTTGTTGCAGTATTCTGAATGTCTTATGTCTCCATTACAGAAGTCACTACAGTAGGTGTCATCGGGATCAATGTCTGTGATTACACAGTGTACATTATTTAGCTCTTCTGAACAGCTCCAGTTAAGCAGACCGCATTCTCCTATCAAACCGTTTCTCTGGCTGCAGTCTTCTATCTGCGATCCGTTTACACCACAAGTGAAGTTTATACAGACTCCTTCTTGATGTGTAACGACTTCACCATCACAGAAATCTCTGTCAAGGTCATCGCAATCACTATCCTCTGTACATTGTACACATCTTGGGTCATTATATGTAATATTGACTGCTGCGCTGCATGAGTTGTTTTCACAGCTGCAGTTTCCTATGCAAGCATTTGGTTCATTATCAAAGTCATGCCAATCATTTCCTATACATCTATCATTGCATATTGTGTCTGGACAATCAGCATCCTGTTCACATTCAGCATTGCATGTCTGCACATCGCATACATTCTCAACGCTCTCATTTCCTTGTGAACATGTTCCATCTGGCTCTTGGCATACTGATGTGAAGTTAGCTCTTGTATCCCATGTGAATGGATTTCCATCATCAGGTGTATTTGTACATGTTGATATCTCGCTAATATCATATCCGCTACAGTCTACATCGGTTCCATTGTAGCATATTGCAAGGTCACAGCTTTCTTGTCCATCACAGGTAAGTCCATTGTCACAGTCTTCTATGAATGAACTATTGTCGAGTTCACAAGATATGATGCTTGTATTATCGCAAGTGTAATCATCAGCCCATATCTCAGTTCCGCTGCAGTAATCATTATCATATGTATCGCAATCTTCTACTAATGTGTTGTTTATTACTTCACATGTGACATTTGTATCATCACATGTATAATCTTCAAACCATATCTCTGATGCATTGCAGTAATTATGGTCATAATCATTACAATCTTCTATGAATGATGCCTGTACACCGCATACAAGATTAAAGCATACTCCTTCTACATGCAGTATTGCGCTTCCACTGCAGTAATCATCATCAAGATAATCACAGTCTGAGTCATTCAGACATTCTCCGCATCTTGGATCATTGTATGTAATGTTAGGCGCACCGCAAGTGTTATTCTCACAACTGCAGTCTCCCATGCAAGCGTTTGGCACATTATCATAGTCATAATAGTCAAGACCCACACATCCATCCTGGCATATTGTGTCAGGACAATCATTGTCATCTTCGCACTCCGCATTACATGTTTGCATGTCGCATTCATTTTCGATAGTCTCATTTCCTTGTGTGCATGTTCCATTTGGCTCTTGGCATACTGATGTGAAATTAGCTCTGCTATCCCATGTGAATGGATTTGCATCATCTGGACTATTGGTGCATGTTCCAATTCCGCTTATGTCATGTCCGCTGCAATCTACATCAGTTCCATCTTGACACTGTGCATTGCTGCAGCTTTCGCTTCCATCACATACAAGTCCATTGTCGCAATCTTCAACAAGTGTTGTATCTAATAGGCTACATGAGCGTGTCATGCATGTATAATCATCGAACCATATCTCTGTTCCATTGCAATAACTATTGTCAAGCAGATTGCAGTCTTCTACAAATGTAGGAGCTCCTGCTTCACATTGATATGTTCCATTACAGATCCCTTCTATGTGCATTACATCGTCACCGCTGCAGAAATCCTGATCAAATGCATCACAATCATCATCTGTTGTACATTGTCCGCATCTAGGATCATTATATGAGATGTTTGTTGGTGCGTTGCATGAATTATTCTCACAACTGCAGTTTCCTATGCAAGCGTTTGGTACATTGTCATAATAATAATAGTCTGGACCTATGCATCTATCTTGGCATATTGTCTCAGCACAATCATTGTCATCTTCGCACTCCGCATTACATGTTTGCATGTCGCATTCATTTTCGATAGTTTCATTTCCTGTTGTACATGTTCCATTAGGTTCCTGGCATACTGATGTAAAGTTAGCTCGGAAGTCCCATGTATATGGATTTCCATCATCAGGTGAGTTTGTACATGTTCCTATTGCGCTTATGTCATGTCCGCTGCAGTCTACATCTGTGCCATCAACACATTGAGCTGCATTGCATGTCTCGCTTCCATCACATGCTAATCCATTGTCACAATCCTCAACAAGCGTACTGTTCTCTAACTCACATATTACATCAGGTCCGCATGTGTATTCATCATTCCATATCTCAGTACCGCTGCAGTAATTATTGTCTAAAAGACTACAGTCTTCTGTAACATTCGGTGCTCCAGCTTCACATTGGTATGTTCCATTGCATATTCCTTCTACATGCACTATGTCATCCCCACTGCAATAATCATTATCAAATCCATCACAGTCATCATCTGTTAAGCACTGGCCGCATCTTGAATCGAAGTATGATATATTTACAGGTATGCTACAGCTATTGTTCTCACAACTGCAGTTTCCTATGCAAGCGTTTGGCACATTGTCATAATAATAATAGTGCTGTCCGATGCATCTGTCTTGGCATATTGTGTCAGGACAATCAGCATCAATCTCACATTCTGCACCACACTGTGCTGTATCACATGTGTTGAATATCGTATCATTTCTTCCTGTGCATGTTCCTGGTTCAATGCATTCTGATGTGAATGGCTCTCTGTAATCCCAGGTGTACGGGTTGCCATCATCAGGTGAATTTGTACAGCTTTCTACTCCTGTTATATTATTGCCGCTGCAATCTATAGGTGTAGAATTATAGCACTGTGCATTATTGCATGTCTCCTGACCATCGCAGAATAGTCCATTATTGCACTCTTCTATTAGTGTAGTATCATCAAGTACACACTGCAGGCTATCACATGTATATTCATCATGTTTTATCGCAGTTGCATCACAATAATCATTATCGAGTAAGCTGCAGTCTTCTACTAAAGTAGGTGTTCCTGCTTCACACTCATAGTTCTGGTTGCATACGCCCTCAACAGTCATTATGTAATCTGCATCACAATAGTTGCTGTCAAAGCTGTTACAATCATCATCATCTTCACAATCCCTGCAATGTTCCATATTGAACGGAAGTCCTACAGCTTTATATGAAGTTATATTAGGTATCCATGGTAGATATCTGTCAGTATAATCTGATCCAACTTCTCCATAGAATTCATCTACTTTGAACCATACTGATGTTGGATCGCTAGGAGGCCAGTCATAAGTGGCTTCAATAGAGTAATTGTTGCCTGGGAAAGTCGGTACCCGTATCCTGATGGTGCTGAAACCTAAAAGATATATCGAGGTAATACCAAAGTCATCATACAAACCAGGATCAGTGCCATCGACACCATCCTGCCAATCACTTCTTCCATCAAGGTCAAGATCAACTAGTTGTGAAGGTAAAGCATCATTATTAGTAGGGTAGTTATAGACTAACTCCCAGGCATCATTTACTCCGTCGCAATCATCATCTCTACTGCCATTTATACATCTTATGTCATTATACGATATAGTAGGTGCCTCAATGCAGATATTTTGTTCACAGCTGCAATCTCCTAGGCAATTATTTTGTACATCATCATAATCATAATAATCGTCTCCATAACATCCATCTAAATAATCGCAGTCAGTCTCACTGCAATCACTATCTTCTTCGCACTCTGCACCACACTGTGCAATATCACATTCACTCACAACAATCTGAGTTCCTGTAGTACAGTTTTCGCAATCTTCTTTACATTCTGAGATGAATTCATCTGCACTGTCCCATGTATAAGGATTTCCTTCAGGACCATATGTGCATGTTGCAATCTCAGGAAGATCATATGATGAACAAGTTACATTTGTTCCAGTTGTACATCCTGATAGTAGATCACAAGTCTCTTGCCCATTACAGAATATTCCATCATCACATAATATATCATAAGGATTGTTATCGCACTGATCTGCAGTCTCATTGCATGAATCTATAGTGCATGAGATATTATCATTACATACTACTTGTGTTCCAGGCCAGCATGCAGCATTATCACATGTTTCCTGCCCATTGCAAAAAGCACCATCATTACATTCTTCTATCAATGTTGTATCATCAAGTACGCATGTTAGACTGCCATCATCACATGTATAATCATCATGTACTATGTCTGTACCACTGCAAAGATCTTCATTCAAATCATTACAATCTTCTACAAAGCTTGAATCGCACATATGGGTCTCATTGTTACAGCTAGAGTCATATATGTCATCTCCATCGCAAAATCCACTGCATGCACTTTCATTTTCAAGTATATTCTCTTCTATTATTACACAGTGTACTCCGATATGTTCATCAGAGCATACCCATGGTGAATATCCGCATTCTCCTATTGGTGTGAAGCCTCTATCATCACAATCTTCAACTTCACTTAGGTTAACTTCGCAGAAATTATCAACACAGATTCCCTCATCATGTGCTATAGTATTTCCAAAGCAGAAATCTCTGTCAAGATAGTCACAATCACTGTCTTCATCGCATCCATCATCAGCACATCTCCAATCATTATAGGATATGTCATACACGCTGCAGTCTAGTGGTGCGCAAAGGCAATCTTCACATGCATTCTGCCTGTCATGATAATCATAATAGTCTGGACCTACGCATCCATCATATAGATCGCACTCTGTATCTTCGCATTGAGTTGAATCATCACATTGTGCACTACATTCAGTGACACTGCATTCATTCTCAATTGTATCATCGCCTTCAGTACAGATTCCTGGCTCGACACATTCAGATGAGAACATATCTCTAGTATCATGAGTGAATGGATTATCATCATCTGGTGAGTTTGTACACGAATCAATTCCAGTTATATTATTATTAGAACAGTTTATCGGTGTGCCCTCAACGCAATATGCTGCATCGCATGTTTCTTGACCATTACAGAAAAGCCCATCATCACATTCCATAAATGGCAATGTGTCATTGAATACACACTCTGCGTTCAGACACATATAATCATCTTCAACAATATCTGTATCCTGGCAATGCTTTGAGTTCAAGTCATTACAATCTTGGATTGCAAGATCAAGACATTCAAATGTTGTCTCATTACAATATGAATAATAAACTGTGTCACTGTCGCAGAAGTCTTGGCATAAATCTTGATCCGGCTCAACACCGTTGATCTCACATTGGCTTGCGCTTCCATTATCGATGCATGTCCATTGCAATGCACCGCAATCTTCCACAACTCCATCTCTCAGGCTGCAATCTTCTACTGTGCTGTTTGAAGGCTGGCATGTATAATTTATGCATACTCCTTCCTGATGCATCAGTTCATCTCCAGCGCAAAAATCAGTATCAAGAGCATCACAATGACTGTCTTGTGTACATTGTACGCATCTTATATCATTGTATGAGATAAGGGTAGGAACGCAGCTGTTATCTTCACAGCTGCAGTTTCCTAAGCATGCGTTTGAGACATTGCTATCATAAGTGTAGTAATCATTTCCTATGCAGCCATCGCTGCATGTTGTATTTTCACAATCATCATCCTGCTCGCATGATGCGTTACATTCAGATGTATTGCATTGGCTTGTAATATTATAGCTTCCTACGCTACAGCTGTCTGTAGTTTCGTTGCACACAGAAGTGAAGCCAGGATCATAATCGAAGGTAAATGTATTATTATCAGGTATATTTGAGCATGTTGAGATCTCAGGAAGATCCTCAGCAGTGCAGTTTACAGGTGTATCGTTCATACATTGATAATCTTCGTTGCAGTATTCTACGCCGTTACAAAATAGTCCATCGCTGCAGTCAGCATCTACATAACATTCTCTTAGAACTTCTCTGACACATGTTATGAATAGTTCTTCAGCATCATCAGTCCAATAGTTTGATTCAAGGATCCCATAGAAGCAGATATTGCCTTCAGTATCTTCTGTACATAGCTGTTCTGCAATCTGAACATTCCCCACTTGCAGGTTCTCAGCAGGATCTTCATCAATCCGATATGTTCCAGAAGCAAAGCATTCTCCATCTGCAGGAGCAGTTACATTAATCTCAATATAGGTCTGATTTGGATATTGAATTACAAGATTTATTGCATTAGAACCATTATATGTGCATCCTCCATAAAGCATATCATTTATTTCTATGCTGACAGTACCAGTAGGATTAAGCACCTCATATCTTATTGTGAAATTGCTGTTAGGTTGTGCAACATGTCCTATCACAACCCTATTGACATCATTTAATGCAACGCAGCTTGCGTTTGATCCTATTGCTAGCCTTGTATTGCCGCAATTGCTTGATTGTGTGAATATCTGTCCATCACACATTGTTGATGCTAATGGAAGCCATGTCTTGTCTGCATCATACTCTAGAGTGGAACCTTTAGGGAGCACAGATACTACATGTCCTTCCTTATCTTCTCCAGATGGAAGTGTTGGTGTGATTGCGAGTGGTATAAATCCCTGATGTCTATTGCTGTTAGAAAGGAAGAAATATCCTAATGCAAGCCCTCTGTAATTAGTTGCGCTTGTATAGACATAAGGCATCTCACTTGTGTTAATGACCTTAACTTTCAGTTTAGATGATGATATCAATTGGCTTATTCCATCTGCATCTGTTAGTGCCCAATCATCCACATGCCATGAGTTTGTAACGATGCTTGGATGATCTGCAACTGGGATGCTTGATGGATCATCAAAATTATCATTGGTCATTATTATGAACGTAAAATTATTTAGATCGTACAATGGAAGATCATCGATATGTATGTATGTTATAGCATAATCCATATCTTCAAGTATATCTACTATATTATCATCAAGCCTGAAGTTTCTCTCATATATATATGCCACATCGCCTGCACTGCCTGCTGCTTCAGCAGATGCAAGCGCAGCGAAGATAAGGACTAGAATCACAGAAAAAGAAAGCCAGAAAAAGATCTTTTTTGTTAGTGAAACCTTTGGAGAGGTACACGAATATTCACATTCTGGTTCACTAGAACACGGCAACTCGACATTATAATGCAATGTACTACCTTTCCTGTTGCCATGAACTTGTGAATAATGAACCATTTTTTTTACCTCTCACATCCTGGAAATTAAATCTCTATCGTGAATTGTACAGGTATTGCTATTGAATTGCCTGCCTCATCAAATACTTGTATTGAAACATCGTGGAAACCTTCTTTGAAAGATTTCTTTGTTACGCATCTGTTATCATCATCAAGCCTGCTGCAAAGCCTCCTGTCTTTAGGTCTTGATTCTTCCCAATCTATGTAATTCACCTCTTCAAAATTCGCTTCATCTACTGACATGTTGAATGTAACATATCTGCCATCGATGGTATAGGTGAAATCAGCACCGATCTTAGGGTAAGTTGTATCAACTAGTAGGTCTTCTACTCTTCGGCTGATGTCATCTTGTAATACTCTGTCTATCAATCTGAAAAGATAAGTTATCTCTTGCCCATCAAATTCAGACAGATTTATAAAAAATTCACAGGATGTCCTTCTGCCTGTTGAACATTCTTCGTCTAAATCGACATAATATTTGCTCCAATTAGCAGGATCTCCATAGTACAACGCTAAAATCTTAGGATTCTCTTCTGTGAACTCAACATAGAATGTTCCGCTTGCAAAGTCTCTCTTAGGCTCTGTCTTTGATATTCTTGGGTCTTTGCTGTCTGTGAAGAATTCTTCTGTTTGATTTACACTAAGCCCTACTTCATCAGTAACTCTTATCATCACTTCATGTTCTCCATCTTTGAAGCTGATCCTTTTCTCACAGGTTCCATCATCATCAAGCCTTGAACAGAGCCTCTTCCATTTTGCTCTAGGATCAAGAAGATCTATATATTCAACTTCTTCAAGATTTAACTCATCAACTTCTATTGAGAATGTAACCTTGCCGCCATCTATATCATAACTAAGGTCATTTATTACAGGTTCGCTTGTATCAACACTAAGGATCTCATGATCCGATTCATCTGTTGAACCTGCTATGTCTGTAAGTACTGCCCATACTTCAATCTCCTGAAGATCATAATCTCCAAGAGGAACATCTATAGCACATACTGTTTTGCTTCCTTCTGTTGTGCATTTACTTAGATTAAAATCTGCTGTCCTTCTTTCTACTATATCATTCCCATAATGAAGCACCATGGTTGTAGGATTATCTTCTTTGAATTCAACTTCAAAATGTCCTGATGCAAAATCTCTGTCTGGCTCTATGCCATATATCCTTGGATCTTGTGAATCTATCCAGAAAGTGACATTATAATAATTATAATAGTTATTATCTCTTGCGCTTATAGTAAGGCTGTTGAAACCTTCATCAAAGCTTCTCGGATTGTTGTATTCCTCACAGTTTGAGCATACTCTTGTCCATCTCCCTCTGCCATCTATATTATCTATATAATATATATCTCCTTTTTCGCTTATATTTATATCGAAAAGCACAAGCCTTTCATTATATATATTACCTTCAACTGGAGAAGTCAGGGTTATATTCGGTGCGCTACTATCTACAGAACCGCCTCCTGTACATGATAATCCTAAACCATAACATGTATTAAGTGATGTAGAACATATATCTCCATTATCATAATTATGTAAGCACAAGGTTGTAGGGCCATGCCATACGCCCATTGCAGGATTGCAGAGTTCTCCAAAGTCGATGGATTCTCCTTGTGCAAGACATGCTAATTCATAGCTGTCTGCAAAAGCGATCGCCAATGCAAATAGTGATATTGTGAATATTATGAGTGTGATTTTTTTCATTTTTTCCCCTATGGTTATATCTAATCATGTTCAAGATTGAACCTGTCCCCCTATTTGTCCCGATGAATTATTTAATGTGAATCTGATGTACTTGTTAATGATAAATACATTAAATTATTAAAAAAAATAATAAAAAAAGGGCTTTCGCCCCATTGTTTTACAACATACTTAGATAGCTTCTCCGAAGAAGAAGATGCTACCTGTGTCAAAGTCACCATTACATGGTTCTGGAAGGTCTAACTTGAATGTTAAAGCCATTTCAGCTCCTGGTGAAAGCAAGTTTGCATCGTATCCGTAGCTACCTGCATTTGCCTGTAGGATTTCAGCTTCGTCGTACATTGTTCTGTCGAAGTGGTCTCCGTACTGGATGTTTAGGTAACCTTCTGCATCTCTTGCTCTTGTTGTTGCTGCGTCATAAGCTGCTCCGTCTGCTAAACCATCGTTGAATGATGACCAAGCACCGTTAACTACATAGTAGCTAAAAGCAGTTAGTGACAATTCGTTTGTTGTAGGACACATAGCGCCAGATGGGCTTGAGTCATAGAAGTTTGTACCTGCTATGAACATATCAAGAACAACTCCAGATCCGTCATCAGCATCATTCTCAACTAATAGTGTTTCTGAATAGCTTGATGTTCCTGGTCTTACATCGCTAAATGTTAAGCTTCCATCGATTGACAATGCAACGATTGGGTTGAAGAACCAATACTCGTTCTCATCAATTGTGTTTGTTAGACCGTCAAGGTCCTCAACTTCAACTGTTACCCAGTGTTCATCGTACATGCTAGCTGGGGTCTCAACTGTAAGTTCACAATCGTAGTACCTCATCATGTCGCTGTCAAATGTTGTTATGTTCTCTTCATCGATTCTTGCGTTACATTCGCTTAAGATTGATGTTGTTCCTAGATCCTCAACACAGTTAACTTCGATGTCATTACCAGCTCCTTGTGTAGGGCCGATTGTTGCATAAACATCGCTTATCTTGTTGATTCCGTTTTTGTCCATAACTAGAACTTTCCATGCGATTGACTCGCCTTCGAAAGCATAGTTGCTGTTTCTTTCATGTGGTGCATCGCCTGGACTTAGTCTTCCCCATTCTACTGGGTCGTCATCCATAACTCTGTTATCACATAGCCATATTTCTGGCTCAAAGTCTTCTGTTTCTATGTCAACACCGATACCTACTCCTACATCGTTCGCAAAAATCATAGGTAGAACGAACAGAGCAACCAATGCTGCTAATATTTTCTTCATTTTTGTTTACCTCCAATTATTTAGGTTTTTTATCTTGATTCTTTATTTTGGATTTCTCCAAAATTAAGATCAATCTGCCCATATGGGCTGTTGATTTGCAAGATTTCATCACACTGAACTAGTGGTTTATGCTTGTATATGCAGACAAGGCACATACAATTTACAACACCCTAGTTCCACGCTCTTCTTGCGGGAATCATGATCGTGAATTGAAATGGGAATCTTTGTTTCTGGAGAATTACATATCTATAATACACTTCGAACGTGCCTAAGATAATTATATATCCCCCAAACTTGATTTCCCTCGTTAATGGTAACTGTTCTTCGTTATTATATGATAATTAATAGTATTTTACAAATAGAAGACCTTTATTAATACATTTCTATGGTCGGAAATATCCGATTCTAACTAAATAAATCAATAGTTTTGTCAGATAACCTAAGTATATATATATCATGTTATTAGACGGTGACAAGGTGTTCTTGTCTGGTGACAAACTGTTCTCAATTAGTGACAATCCTACCAAAAGCGCAATTTCTCGTCGATAAATGCACTTTAATTTTTTTGAACATATCTTCTGTAACATCTATCTTATAGTGCAAGAATAACGTTTCTTCCTGAGTCAGTGATGAAAAATATTGCTGATTGCAAAAATAGGGTGTTTTTCTTCACGAGGTTGTTACAACATACAGATACATTGCCAAATGGTAATGAGAAATTACATCAAGGGCATATAAATGAAAATGAGAAAATCAAGAGATAAATATTAAAAAAAATTAAAAGATATAATCCTTATGAATAAAATAAGAAAAATAAACCAAATAAAATCAAGATAATCAGAATAAATTAATAAGATCAAAGATAACACAGAAAAAGAAATTAAATTAAAAAAATAAATAAAAAATAAGAAAAGCTTAGATCGCTTCTCCGTAAAAGAATATCTGTCCGCTATCAAATTCTCCAATGCATGGTTGTGGCAAATTTAACTTAAATGTTACTGCCATCTCTGACCCTGGTGATAGGATATTTGCTTTATAATATGTTCCATCAGAATCATCCTGTATGATTTCTGCTTCATCATACATTGTTCTATCCCAATGGTCGCCATATTGGATATTCACATAGTTTTCTGCATCTACTGCTCTTGTAGTTGCTGCATCATATGTATTTGTATCAACAATATCATCTCCAGCATTTGAATATATTCCACTTGTTGCATGGTATCTGAAATTTGTCAAGGCAAGCTTATTTGTTGTAGGACACATAGCTCCAGAAGGAGTAGAATCATAGAAATCTTTACCTGAAATGAACATGTCCATCATGACTCTGCTGTCGGGATCTGCATCATTTTCAACAAGCAATGTGTTGGAATATCCTGTTGTTCCTGGCTTTAGATCATCGAATCTTATGCTGTCGCTTACACTCATTGCTACTATTGGGTTAAAGAACCAATATTCATTCTCGTCTATTGTTGCTCTGACTCCATTATTATCTTCAACCTCTACTGTTACCCAGTATTCTCCGTACATACCAGCTGGTGTTTCAACAGTGAGTTCGCAGTCATAATATGCTGCCATATTATCAAATCCTATAGTTGTTATGCTCTGTCCATTTAGTATTGCATTGCATGATGCATCCAGTGTTTGGCTTGCAGAGACATAGCTTGATACTGTGCATGTTGCTTCTACATCATTTCCTGTTCCTTGTGTTGACCCTATTGTTGCAACAACTTTGTCTATCTGTCCTAGTCCATTCTCATCAATAACCAGAACGCCCCACTTTATCGATTCTCCTTCAAATGCGTAATTATTACTTCTTTCTGTAAGTCCTGTTCCTCCTATGCTTGTTCTTCCCCAACTAACGCTATCATCTATAACTGTTCTTGTTGCGCATAGAAATATTTCTGGTTCAACATCTGCTGCTATGACATCTACTCCTACTCCTTCTCCATCTGTTCCATCTGCTATTACAAAAGGTACCATCAGAAATAAAGCTAATGCTAATATATGTTTTTTCATGTACTCACCCCTTTTTTTAACACCCTTCTAATCATTAAATTCATTTGAACTTAATACAGGCATATATCCTGCTTTTTTAGAAAATCCTATATATATCGATTTCTGTGTTATAATATTTATCTCGCAATAGTCGTCTCTGAATGGTTATGATTCAACAGTTATCTCCTAATAATCGTCTCTGAATGGTTATGATTTAATGGCTATTATTTAATAACTATTTTCTAATAGTTGTCTCTGAATGGTTATACTATAATCAGTATCTTGCAATAGTCATCACCTGGTAATTATTATCAGTTCTTTTTAGATATGTTTTTGGCATAATCAGTGATATTTCTTGGTATTATATGGTTTGTCCTATTAAATCAACAAATAAGCATATTTTTTAGAAAAATATATATATTTATCATATATAGGATTTAATATAAGGTTAATATATAGGGCTTTTCAATGGTTCCTTGGGGTGGTTATCATTAAAAGAAAGATAGTAAAACATGGTCCTTCATCATTCATAGTTTCATTGCCATTAAAATGGGTGAAGAGGCATAATCTTTCAAAAGGTGATGAGGTTGATGTACAGGAAGTTGAAGAAGATGTGGTGATTTCCACAACATATAAGGAAAAATTCGAGAGAGCTGAGATAAATCTTAAAGATAATAAAGAAATTCTAGAAGAGCATATATCTGCCTTATACAAAAGAGGCATAGATGAAATTAAGATATTTTATACTCATCCAGAAGATTTCAAACTTATAACAAAAGCACTATCACTGGAATCTATGGGTTACGAGATTGTTGAGACCAATCCTCATAGTTGTACTATCCGTTGTATAACAAAACTTACAAAAGAGTTTGATGCAATACTCAGAAGAGTTTTTCTCGTCACACTTTCACTTGCTGACGAAGGGCTTAAGGCTATCAACAGCTGTAATTTTGATGCATTAGACAATATTAAATTTCTTGAAAAGTCTAATAATAAGCTCACTACATTTTGTAGAAGATATCTCAATAAATATTCTACAGATTCATTTGATAGGATTGGTGCAATTTATTTTATAGTAGAGCTTCTTGAGAAGATAGCAGATGAATATAAGTATCTTTATGCACACGGCAAAGAGCTATGCATCCCGAAGAATAAGATTAATAGTAGCATGATGGAGTATTATACAAAAATAAACGCGATGCTTAGGACTTTTTATGAATGCTTTTACAAGTTCGATAATAATAAGATTAGGGATATGAAAATTATAAGAAAAGAATTAATAGATGGTCTTAATGATGAGTTTCAGTCAGGGAGATTGAAATCAAACGGAGATTTTGATCTGTATCATCATGCATTGGTGCTTGTTGAAAAGATATATTCTCTTGCAGATCCTTTCCTTGTCTTAAATCATAACAAATAGATTTTTCCTTACTATTGTATTCTTTATTTTCCACTATTTAATTTATCTCCATTTACTATCCTGTCTTCTCTTTTTTACTATTTAATCTCTCTTCATTTACTATTATGTCTTCTCTTCTATATATTCATCTAAATATAAATTTAAATAATCTGGCTTTTTTTGAATATATATGTTACCATATCAAATAATCGGCAAGAGTGGATATGTATATATTGGTTATGTAAACTTTAATCTCAATCAACTATATAGGGAGACTAAATCTCCGGCAGTTAATGATCCTGTCCCAGTACAGAAATGTATTGTAGTTCATCCTATAGCTGATAAAGATACAACAGTGGGCATGCATCTATCAAGAAATCCATCAAAGCTTTTTGAAGCATATGAGAAACTAGATGATCAGCTTAAAACAACAAGGATGGTGCCTTCTGGATCAATAGACAGTTTTGTTCAGCTTCCTACTGCTCCTCCTCCAAAAGATCCTTGATTATATTTATCTAGAAATTATTTTTTCATTGCTTTCTCTTAAAATATCCTCAGAAGTACTACTAATTATTTTCTAATTATCATTTCCTAAATTTCTCTTGATCTCCATCATATCATCAACTTCTTTACTATTTTCAACTTTTCTCTTATGCACATTTTTTTTCTTATTCATCGCAAGCTTATTCTTCTGTGCGTGCATTATCTTTGCAACATTCTTCACAGGATTTTGTTTTTTGCTACTTTTCTTTCCAAACACGCTGATGTAAAATACTAATATGACAATTGTTGCAAATAAGAAAAGTACCCAACTGAATTGCACTCCTTTCTGCATAAGATTATCAAAGAAACTACCAAATATTTTTGCATAAAGTACATTTATTAATAATAGTGCTCCTCCACCGAGAACAATCTCTATTACATATTTGACAAAAGGGATCCTATAAAATATCTGGTCTAAGGGGATTATGAATGCAAGTCTAAGAAATGAGAATATGATGATGCTTACTAAAACATCTCCTCCCATTGCAGCATGAAATAATGGCAATACTAATGCAGCAAAAAATTGTGCAAAAGAATCACTGATGATTCCATTCCATTCAGGGTATACTCCACATGCTCTTGACCAAAGATTTCCAAAAAGAGCATAAACACCCCCATATAAGCCTCCTAAGTTAACTGCAATTACAACAGTGAATATATCTATCAAATCCATCAAATATAATATGTAGAATGGATGGATGATTCCAACTCCAGGAAGTCTTGACCAAAAACCAATTAGTGTAAAAAGAAATACAGTGGCGTAAACTGCATTAAATGGCAGTGTTACAAGTATCAATACATAAAGTATTACTGTTGTTGAGAGTACTAATGGCCAATTGAGGCTTATCATATAAGGTAAAACTATCCTTGAATATAATAATCTTTTCATGATATATTAAAATAACTACTATATAGTGGTAAAAAACCGAAAGCTTTATAAAGATAAGTGGTTCTGCAGGTATACTATGCAAAAAAAACCAGTGTTGGTTTATACTGATGATGGCCGTGATGTTGATGACATCGAAGCTATCGCATATCTTACAGGTCATCCTAATATAGATATAGTTGGCATTGTTACAACTCACATGATACCTGATAGGCGTGCAACGATTGCAAGAGCATTGATGAATAGCTTTGGAATCCAAGATGTACCTATTGGTGTTGGTTCAGTATTTCCAATTGGGAAAGAAGATGAGGATTTAGTGAAATATCTGAGAGAACATACAGTTGACAATATGAGTTATGAAGGCATGGGTCTTGTTGAATGTTTTCCTAATGGGATTGATCTTATTCATGATACTATAGATAAATATGGTCCTGATCTTTCTATTGCAGTTCTTGCTCCTGCTACTGATCTTGCAAAAGCAATACAAGCAGATTCAAATCATTTTGCAAAAGTGGGCGGATTGTATATACAAGGGCAGGCAAAAGTTGAAGATTCTAGGCTTGTTCCTGATACAGCAGCTTATAATCTTAAAGAAGATATGGAAGCGACTGAATTTGTATTTGGTATGCAGGATTGGGTTCCTATGACTTTTGTCGGCAAATGGGCAGCTTATCAGATTCCTTTGACAAAAGATGATTTTGCAGAGTTTGCAGATTCAAATCATCCAGCAGGAAAATACCTGGATGTTCACGCTCATAAAGGTCTTGAATGTTTTGTAAAAAGAGCGCCTGATATATTCAAGAAAGTTTTTGGCGTACCTGAAGAGATGGACGCTTATGAAGGCTTTGAGCAATTGGAGAATCTTTCTAATCCTTATGATGCAGTCACAGTGATGGCGCTTACAGAACCGCAATTGTTCTCAGGACAAAGTGTTGGACAACATACTTTAATTGGTATGACAAAAGAAGATCCTGGAATTAAAGATACAGCTATTTTGAAAAATGAATTGATGAATAAGATTCTGTATGCACTTGAGGCTTACAATGTTAATATGGAATAAAGATTTGATATTAATTATAGTTTAATACTAAAACGCAATGAGGAAAATAATTAACAAGAATTCATAATCATTTATGATAATTCATGATACAAAATAAATAATGGGGTGAAAGAAAAATGAATTTAGATCCAAAAAATATAGCACTTGATGTTGCAGATGTAGATCTGCTTGTAGATGTACCAGATGAAGCTTCTGTACTACCAAGTCAAAGACCAAATTATGGTGGTAATTCAGGAGTTTATGCTGATAACACTTTTGTTGAGGACGGCTTTGGAACTGGAGTTTTAAATCCTACACAAGTACTTAGAGAAATGGGTATAGACTTCACAGATACAGGCTATGCAAGATAAAAAGGTAAAGAACAAACTAAGATGACACAAAATATAGGAGAATAAAATGAGACCAAACTATTTGATTGCGATGGGATTTCGAGGAAAGTTAGATCCTTTAGGAGTTGATACTCTTGAAGCCTATCAGGCAAAAGATAAAAAGATAAGGGATGGCAAGTTGAAAGGATTTCCTTTGTTCACTCCTATCGTTGAGTTTGATCCTACAAAAAAACCTACTCATGTTCATATCTGGCCTGATGAGAGTCTAGAAGATCAGATTGCACAGAAATACAAGCAGATGTGTGATCCAGAAAGACTATTTCCTGAATTATTCTATCCTGGACCTTTCGGAGATTTTATTCAATTGCATAAGACTAGCGAGGACGATTATAACATGTTTATTTGTCGCAAGGCATTTCATAAGCCAGGTCTTGCAGCAGATCTTGCAGTTGTGGTAAAAGGTTTAAGTGAAGAAGGAGAACCTAATTATCATTTAGTTACAGGAGTCAGAAAAGCAAATCCCGGAAAAGGACAACCAGCATGGCTTGGTGGTTTTAGAAATGTTGATAGGGAGAAGGGAGACAACACATATAAATTTGATTCAAGTGCATATACACTTCTTCATGAAGCAATAGAAGAAGCAGGACTCAAGATAATACATGCTGATCCTAAATCATTAAGGACAGATTATACTGCTGATAATGTGGGTGTTGTTGTCAGGCTAGGAAAAGAAGGTACATCTGAAGTTATAGAAAGAGAAGCGCTTATGCGTTATATGGATACAATACCAACATCAGACTTGCCTCTTGAAGCAGGAGGAGAGATTCTTCCTGACAGTACAAAACGAGTATATGCAACAACTGGTTATTTTATGGAAGTTGATGTAGGTGAAAGAGTAGTGAATAATGAAACACTCTCTGAGTGGCTTACTCCTGGAGATGATATTGGTAAGCTTCAGTTCTATGATATAACAAGAGAAGTCATTAATAGTGATGTCTCTGCATTAAGGGATAAAGTTGATTTTGGGATAGAGCACCACAATCATTTCCTACCAATACTTGTGAAGCAATTGCATGATCTTGAATATGTCAAATATGGAAGGTAATAAGAATGGATTATAAAGAAGCAACACAGCAAGTCTTAAGTCTTACAAGTAATAAGAAGGCTGTGATTGAATCATTACAGGATATCTTGGAGACTGCTCCTGTTGATGTTAAGCCTCTTGCAGAAAAGTTTAACAGTTTTAGATTTACTCAAGATGCATTCTATTCAAAGATAGATCGACTTAGAGAGTGGGTTGATATGGAGGTTCCAGACCCTAAGGACTATGGCCCTAATGCAGTAAAGTGGCTCAGAGCAGAGAAAGCGGCGATTAATGGTTTCTATTCAATTATGGGTGGTCTTTTTGGAGTTATGACTTCAGGTATTGCAGGAGCTTTTATTGGTCCAACTATTCCTGTATTGATACCTTGTGGACTTACCGCAATTGCAGGTGCATTAGCTTTAGGATTTGGAAGAGCGACAACCGATACAATCCAATATGAAAATGATGCTGAAGTTTTCATTAATGATCTTGCCAAATATTATGCATATCCTAAATACTTTACAAGAAAAGATCTTGACGTTCTTGGTGAAGATGGAGAAAGATATAGTTCTGACCTAAAAGAATTTATTGAATTTGTTCAGGATGGAGGGTATCAGAGTTTATCTGTACTAAAGGGAGAGGAAGCAAGAATAGCAGACTTTAATGAGAAACATATGGATGTTGTATCTGCAATAAAGAAAAGCAAGACTTACCCTGTCCCTTCATGGAGTGGTGGCATAGGTCCTCCTATAATCTCTGCATTAGGAGGCATGGATATTCAGGAGATAAGATATAGTATGGATTTCTTCATGAAAGATCCTATTGACAGGATGATTGACAGATATTGCAAAGAGCCTCACTTGGCTTGTTAAGATATTTTTAATTATCTTTTAATCTCAATTCTTATCTTTTCAAAAACAAATAACTTTTTAAGCTAGTTCTTTGGTTGTAATCGTTGATTGAATAGAATGGCTGGAACAAAAATACCAACATACATCATATCAGGTTTTCTTGGTTGTGGTAAGACTGAATTGATAAACCAATTCATAAGTCAAAACCAAGATAAGAAGATTGTCGTTATAGAGAATGAAGTTGCAGAGTTTGGCATAGATGGAAAGGTATCATGCAGTAAGGATGTAAAAGTTATTGAGATAAATGATGGACCTATATCTACAGTAAACTTAAACAATCTTAAGAAAGTGATTACTAAATGTCTTAAAAAATCAAGACCAGACATAATTCTTATAGAAGCGTCAGGTGCAGCAAATCTTGATCCAATCCTCACGTCTTTAAAAAAGATAAAACTTCTTGAAATATATGGTATAACAGTGATTGATGCAGAACGTTTTTCAAATGCAAAGAAGCTCAGTACACATACGCTCGATCATGTATCCCAGGCGTCAGTTGTCCTGTTAAACAAGTGCGACCTAATAACAAAGCAAAGTAAAGCAAAACAACTGAAGAACATAACACTTCTTAATAAGGATGTTGTAGAATGTGTCAAATCAGATATTGATATGAAATCTCTTCTTAAGACATTGAAGCCATTAGAGCTTAAATCAGGTAAAAGAAAAACTGGTTCAAAAAAATCAAATTACCTTCTTTGGAAAGTAAGGAACAATCTTGGAATATCTTCTTCAGGTGAAAGGCATTCAAACATAAATGCTTTTGTTTATGAGATATATGGCAAGATTGACCTAAATAAACTTAAGAACTTTTTCAAAAGCAATAATTTTCCAAGAGCAAAAGGATTTGTCTATTTGAAAGATAAGAAATTATATTATTTCAATGTCATAAATTCTCATTTTATTATCGAAGAAGCACCTAAACAACATTTTAAAGGCATGAATCGGATTGTTTTGATAGGAAATAATGTATTTTCTAGAAGATTATCATTTAGGATACGTCTTAATAAGTGTGTACAAAGAAATTTCTTAAATAAGATACAAAATTTATTCTGGATGTTAAGAAATCAGCAAAGAATCCCGGAAAGAGTCGTCTATCTTGAATGAAACTCCGTTAATTTCACGATTCTCGACGACAAGACTTTTATACCCTCATTACTTCTTATAATCGGTGATATCGATGACAGGAATAAAAAGGATAGGAATAATTACAAGCGGTGGTGATTGTGGTGGTCTTAATGCAGTCATAAAAGGAGCTGCTTCTACAGCGAATTATTTGAATATAGAACCATTAGTCATACCGAATGGTTATGCAGGGTTATATAATCTGATTAATCTAAAACAAGGCGTACTAACAATTCTGACACCAGAAAGGCTAAGTAATTTTAGCACATCTCTTGCAGGCTCAGAAGCAGGCCATTCTAGGGTCAAGATATCAAAGATAGATGATGATAATAAATATGAAAAGATAAAACAAGGGCTGAAGAAGCATAAGATAGATGCGCTTGTTGTCAGCGGAGGAGATGATTCTGGAAGTGTCGTTGTTGACCTTTGCAATCATGGCATACCTACAAATCACGCACCAAAGACTATGGATCTTGATCTGCAGACTTATAGTGTAGGGGGAGATTCAACAATAAATAAGGTTGCTCAAGCAATTGAAGACCTTAAAACAACAGCAAGAACTCACAATAGGATAATTGTCTTTGAGACTTTTGGAAGATATGTTGGCACTAGTGCATTTAGAGGTGGCATTGCAGGAGACGCTGATTGTATACTTATTCCAGAGATCACTCCTGACTTTGATGTTGTATACAAGCACATGGCAAAGACTTTTACAAGAAGAGTGGTCAGTTCAGATGTAAGGGCTGGCACATATCTGATTGTGACAGCAGAAGCTATGAAAGGTGAACCTGGAAAGGATGATATCGATGATAATGGATATCTTGTTGACAGATCAAAAGATGCTGATGCTTTTGGTCATTATCCTCTTATGGGTGCAGGCAAGAAAGTAGAAAAAGAGCTTTCTTCAAGGCTGAAATCAGATCCTATCATGAAAGAATTTATGCAGGATACTGGTATGTACGTTCCAAAACAATATGAATGTCCAGAGATTCGTGTGATTAGACCAACACATATGATGCGTTGTGGGCGGTCTTCTGCATATGATGTGAACTTTGGTAGGGAGGCAGGTGCAGGAGCAGTCACTCTGCTAAGTCAAGGTATTTCTGGCATGACTATTGCAGGGGTAGTCAATGGTGATATACAATTTCTTCCAACAGAAAAAGCAATAGAGCAGAAATATGCTAATCTTGAACAGATATCATTATATGAGATGCAGGGCATCTGTTTTGGAAGAGAACCTGTTGGTTTTCATCCTAAATTGAAGCGTGTTAAGTCTGAAGAAATCCAAAGGCATATTTGAAAGAAAGATAATTGTTTGTCTTGCTATCTATATTTTTTATTATTAATCACTATCATTAATAGCTATTATCGATCTTTCTTATTCAGTCTTCCTCTTCTTCGTTATATTCCAATTCTTCCTCACTGTAGGTTTGGTCGTAGAACTCGTCACCCTCGACATAGTCCTCATCCATAATTCCACCTCGAAAGTTTTATTTAATTAATATCTGATTAATAACATCTAATAAATATTTAATTAAATTAAACTAAATTTTATATTTGAAATTTATAAATTTTTTTAGAATAAGGTAAAATCAGCACTGTTTTCTAGGTCTTTTTTCAAACTTCATTATCTCTTCTGGAGTAGTTATTCCTCTCTCTCCCATCATCTCAACAAACCTGTTAAATACGCCAACTGTGGCATGTACATCAGCCATTGCTCTGTGTGCTTGACTGTTTATTATATCGAAATGTTCACATAATCTGGATAATTTTTTGCTAGAAAGATCAGGAACAAGCCTGTTTGCAAGTTTTTTTGTACATAACCTATCATTTCCTATTCTTTTATTGAAGTAATATGCTGCATTATAATCTAAAAAACCAAAATCAAAAGTGGCGTTATGTGCAACAAAGATATCTTTGCCAAAAAACTTGACAACAGCAGGCATGACTTCATTTATTGCAGGTGCGTCTTTTACCATCTCATTGTCTATCCCAGTGAGTTTTGTGATAAAACTAGGTATTTTCACATTTGGATTTATCAAAGTCTGAAATTCTTTTGTAATTTTTCCATCTTTGACTCTAGCAGCAGCTATTTCAGTGATCTTATGATAGTGCTTAGAAAGTCCGGTCGTCTCTATATCTACAACAACATATGTCATGAAGAAATCTGAATATAGTTTATTTATAATGTTTATTGTTATTGAAGATCTCACTTATTCAAAAGTATCCTTGATGAACTGCATATCATCATCATGATGTTCTTCTTTTTTTTGATGACTTCTTATTTGATTCTTGACTACTTTCCTGATATGTTTTCCTACTTTTTTGGTGGCTTTTTTAGGAGAGAAGCCAAGCACGAATATTGAGAATAAAAGTATTGTTGCTGTTGCTATAAGAAATAATATCCATGAGAATTGTGTGCCTTTTTGAAGTAAGTTTGTAAAGAAGTTACCAAACAGTTTTGCATAAAATCCATTTACTATGATGACTGCAGTCCCAGCAGCTCCAGTCTGGACTAATTGATCGATAAGTCCTCTATGTGGTATCATGAAACATACTAACAGATATAATGGGATTCTCAATATAGAAAAGATTAGTACACTTATTACTATGCTTCCTGTTGCCATGTGTATGAAAGGCATAAAGAGACAGATGAATGCTTGTACTCCTCCATCTTTGAAGAATACTTGCCATGGTCTGTACGCACCGCATAGTCTAGGATAAATATTCCATATCAAAGCAAATGTTGCGCCTTGGATTGGTCCTACATATATTGCTATTATTACAGCAAATACATCGATGAAGTCTAGAACATATAATATCGGCAAAGGCTCCATTATGCATACTCCTGGAAGTCTTGACCAGAATGCAATTAGTGAGAATAATAATATTGTTGCACCAACTGTGCTGAAAGGCAAGAATAATATAGTTAAAACATAAAGGATCACTGTTGTTACAATTATCAGCGGCCAATTGAATGAAAACATAAGTTAAGAAATCAGCTTTGATTATATAAAATTATTTACTTATTGCTGCGTCAATTGCTGCTTCAATCTCTTCTTTAGCATTTTTTGGTTCTATTTTAGGCGCACTCTTTTCGCTATCAGCTTTTTTAGGATTATCTGATATCTTTTCAGGCTCGTGACTTATCTCTACAACTTCTCTTTCACTCTCATCTTCATATCCAACAATATATGTTTGATCTTTTATCTTCTCTGCAATCTGTTTGTTATCAGGCTTATTTTCCATAGGTGTTCCAACGAGATCAAGACCATCCTCTTGATATCTTGGAAGTATATGCACGCTTAATTCTCCTTGGTTGTCTGTGCAGTAGCCTGTTTTCATGATTATATTTGACCCCTGCGCACCTAGTCCTTCAAAGACAGCAGTTGCACAAAAAGATGCAGTGAAGAACAGATGTGCTGAAGTCTCTTCATCAATATCCTCAAAATTATTAAATCCTTTTGGTACAACTTTCAAATGCCCTATGCACTGTGGATTATCAGCTACTGTACATATAACTTTTTCATCTTCATATATTGCTCCTGGCACTGTTCCTTTGAAATCTTGTTTTCTCCATGGAGCAGGGTTTCGTGAGAAATGGTTTCTCATCATTATAGGTATGTTTTGCGCCATCATCTTATTTGCTTGTTCAGATTTTGCACTGTCCAGTTCTTTCCTTTGGTCAAATCTATATTTGTCAATTCTATCTCCTTCATCTCTTGGAAGAACGTGAATCAGAAAATGCGGTGATTGCTGTCCTGCAACCCCTCCGTTTGCGATGACTATGTTTGCACCTGTTGCAACCATGGAATCTTTCAGAGCTTTGACAAACTTTGGCATCTTGCCAAACATATATTTGAATGTCTTTGCTGGAAGATATGGTATTATCGGGTAATGTTCCTTTGGCATAAGGAGTACATGTCCTTTAACCCATGGATTAAGATCAAGTATTGCATGTATCTCATCATCTGAATATACATCGCTTGCAGGTATCTCTCCCGCTATAATCTTACAGAAAGGGCAGTTCTTTTTAGCTTCATCCAGTTGAGCTCTAATTTCAGGTGTTATCTCTACCATTCTATCGGCTAGACATTTCCTATTTATAAATCTTTCGTTTATTAACTACTGCTCAGTGAAGAACAAAAATAGATAAAATAAAAAAAAATAAAATTTCTTAATAATCACTCTTTCCCAATCAATTGGATAAGCTTCACTGCTTGATGCGAGTATCCTGCTACATTATCATACCATGAGAAAACTTTTGCCATATTTCCTTTTGTCTTTGTCTGGCTTGCGTCAAATACGCTAGGTACATGATAACCAGTCATCATGGATGATACTACAGGTCCTTCTCTGTATTCGAAGGTTCCTGCAGGAAATCCTTCTGCGGCAGCTTTCATAGCAGTATTTACTTCATCTGCTGAAACCTTCTGCCCTATATCTGCAGTAAGATCAACTATTGATACAACTGGTATTGGAACACGTAGTGCGCCTCCATCAAGTCTTCCATCAAGGCTATCGATGACACTGCCTATTGCTTTTGCAGCACCTGTTGTTGTAGGAATCATGTTCTCTGCAGCGGCGTAGGCTCTTGCTACATCACTGTGGGGTGCGTCTTGTAATCTTTGATCTGCAGTGTACGCGTGGATTGTTGTCATAAGACCATCAAAATCTCCATATGTCCTGCGCATTGCTTCTGCAAGTGGAGCAAGACAGTTTGTTGTACATGATGCATTTGAGACAATATCTTGTCCATTGTATTTGTCCTCATCAACTCCCATTACAATAGTGACTTCAGCAAACTTGCTTGGCACTGAATAGATTACTTTCTTTGCTCCTGAATCTAGATGTCCTTCTACTCCTGGTCTTTTTGCAAACACTCCTGTTGATTCATAGACTATATCTACGCCTCTGTCTGCCCAATTCAGTTTAGCAGGATCTTTCTCAGCTGAAACATCAATCCTTTTGCCGTTTATCAGTATGTCTTTTCCATCTTGTTCAACTTTTCCAGGAAAAGCATGATATACAGTATCATGTGCAAGCAATGGTGTAAGTTGTTCTGCAGCAAAGAGATCATTGATTGCAACAACTTCAATATCTCCTTCATTCAATTTTCCTTCATTTACTTCTTTTTGTATTGCTCTTACTAGATATCTACCCATTATACCAAATCCGTTTATTCCTACTTTTGTCATGTTTTAGACCTCCATACTTTCTAAAGAGATCATTTGTTGTCTATATAATAACTACCTCTCTAAAATGTTACAAATATACTATTTTTGCTGGTCGTCGATAGAATCTCGTAATATTCACGGGAAATACTGTAATAAGAGAAAAAAGAAAAGATGTGAGAGAGGGGACTTTCGTTGAAGAACCATCGCAGTTCATCACATTCGAACCCCCGAATCCACTAAGGAACAGGATGTCTTCCATTGGAAGATGCTTCCTATTTACAGATAGGATGCTCCATCATGGGTCTTAAGTCCTGCGCATTTGACCAGACTTTGCTACTCTCACATAAGTGTCAATTAATATGATAGCTCAAACTTAGTTTTTAAGCTTTCACATAACGCGCATTACCAATGGTTTGATATCTGTTTTTAAATGTTTTTGTATGGAGTGTGTCCAGAATAACATTAATTAGTATATTGGCGCCAATTGAGGCACATGACGAGTCGAAGACAAGTCATAATTGTGCCGTACCCCAATATACTCTATCTTTCTATTCTGGACAGGTTTTTTGTATGAAAACCTTTTTATATTGATTATGAAGCAAGTCTTTTGATGAGAATACCGAAGAAATACGGTGAAAGCAGAAACGATAAATGCATCTTTTGTGACGCGCAGGCTACTACTGAGAACTCTCAGGGACTTTTAAGCTGTCCTAAATGCAAATCAAAGACGATGGAAGACAAGCGTTGCGTCTGCGGAGAATATCTTGATATTAAGAAATCCAAATGGGGCGCTTTTTTTCTCTGTCATAAATGTGGTCCAATATCCATAAGTAAAGCTATGAATATGGGGTCATCAGGATTCAAGCTCAACAAAAAATATAGAGAACCTGAAAAGAAACCTAAATATGAAGATCGTCTTTATACAATTCAGGAACTTGAACGTATGTGGGATTGATAAATTATATCAGAACTACAAGTTATCTCTTATCCTTCTCATCTCTTCCATTTCTCTATCATGATGTTCTGTATTTTGATGTACTGGTTTTCTTCTTGCTATATTTACAGCACGCTTGACTATTTTTTTGCTTGTTTTCTTTGGTGAAAAACCCATGAAAAATATTGCAAAAAGCAGTATGATTACTGTTGCTGCAAAGAATAGTATCCAGCTGAATTGCGCTCCCTTCTTGAGTAGGTTCTCAAAGAAATCACCAAATATTTTTGCATAGAATGCATTGATTACAAGTACTGATCCTCCAGCTACAATGCATTGGAAGATTTGCTCAGGAATGGATCTATGAGGAATTACTAGGCTTACTAAGAAGTATAAAGGTGCTCTAATTAATGAGAATATTGCTACTGTAGCCACAAGGTTTCCTCCAGTTGCTATATGTATTAATGGGACAAAGAGAGTAATAAACGATTGTACAAAAGCATCTTTTGCTGTCCCGATCCATGTGAGATATGCTCCTGCCAGCTTAGTATACATATTCCAGAACATATTGAATGCAACAGCTTGCAAAGGACCAACATGTATGGCAATTATTACTGTGAAAATATCTACAAAATCAAGCATGTATAGGAATCTTACGGGTTCCATTATGCAAAATCCAGGTAAATTAGTCCAAAAAGCAATAAGCGAGAATAACATTATTGTTGCAAAGATTGCATTGAATGGCAAAGTAAGTATAGTAAGTGCGTAAAGTACTACTGTAGTTGCTATTATTAATGGCCAATTGAATGCGAGCATATTTATAGAAAGTGCTTAAGGGATTTATAAACGTGTCGCTGATTATATCTATAAGGTAATGTTTCAAGTCTAATAATCTTTTTATACTGTTATCTTTCAGAATTATTATAGATGATACAGATGAAGAGACTATATCCAGTAGCACTTGCAGCACTTCTCATGACAAACCCTATTGATTCTTACTCACAAATACAAAATGTTCAAGACCATCAACCTCAAAAGATAGAAAGCATAGAAGATATAGTTAAAGATAATACAGATGCAAAACATGTACGCGATAATTTCTCAGTCCATCGTAATGTGGTTGGAACAAATGATGTTCCTTTTGATATATACGCTATTATTGCAACTAATTATGTGCTTAGTGCAGATCTTGCAAGAGTACTCACAAGATCAACATATGAACTTAAGCATGTGAAAGACCATACATATCAATTAACAAGTATAAAAGGTCTTGACGCAGATATGGAAGTTCTTGATGAATATGTTACAAAGGATAAGATAAGAACGGTCTATTTATTTGATGGAACCAGTAAAGATACATTCAAAGGTGATTTTGAAGCATTGTTCTCTTTGACTACGCAGAGATCTAAAGAAGGCAAGATAAGCTACTCTGCAGAATACTGGGCAAGACCTAAGGGAGGAAAGATAAAGTCGTTCTTTGCAAAATGGTTCATAAACATCTTTTCGCTTGGTGATGATATAGATAAAAGAGTCATGGATATAACTGGTGTTGCAGAGAAGACTACTGCAAGAATCTTGCTTGACCCAAGGGGCGCAGTCTATCAGTTGATACATAATGATAAAGGTATTAAATTTGATTATAGGCAGATCTTTGAGCTTAAGACTATAATAGATGATTACAACAGAACAAACAGTCCTTCTTACATGGGTCAATTAAACTCAATCAAACTCAATTAAACTCAATTAGACTTAATTAAACTCAATCAAACTTAATCAAACCTAATTAAATCTGTAGATAATCAATTAACTATATAAATAATAAATAAATATTCAATTCTATCATGGAACTAAAGCAAGCAATACTAAAACATGCACTTGAAAATGCTGTTAAGTTCAAGGGAAGAGCAAATCCTGGAGCAGTAGTTGGAAAGATACTTAGTGAGTTCTCTGATGCAAAACAAAATATGAAAGAGATTTCCAAACAGATCAATGATATAATCAAAGAAGTCAATGCAATGGGTCTTGAAGAACAAGAAAAAAAACTCTTAGAGCTTAACCCTAATCATTTTAATCAGCAAAAAGAACAAAAGAAACAACGTCAGGAACAAAGAAAAGAACTTCCTGAACTTAGAAATGCAGTTATGGGAAAAGTAGTCACAAGGATATCTCCAGAACCTAGTAAGTATAATCATATAGGTCACGCAATATCATTTCTGCTTAATTATATGTACAAGCTTAAATATGAAGGAAAATGTATTTTGCGTTTTGAAGATACTAATCCTGAGAAATCAGAACAAGAATATATTGATGCAATGAAACAAGATGTTCTTGAATATCTTGATATAAAGACAGATGAGACAGTAATTGTCTCAGATCATATGGATAAGTATTATGAGTTTGCAGATAAATTAGTGGAAAGTGGACAAGCATATACTTGTGCCTGTAAGAGTGAAGATATATCAAAAGCAAGAAGAGCAATGGAAGATTGTCCTTGTAGGAATAAGCCTATTGAAGAAATCAATCTTGAATGGCAGAATATGAAAAATGGAGAAGTTGAAGAAGGAACTCTTACACTACGTCTGAAGATTGATATGCAACACAAGAATGCAGTCATGCGAGACCCAGTTATATTTAGATTATGTTATACAAAACATTACAGGCAAGATAATAAATATAATGTCTGGCCTATGTATGATTTTGAGAATGCTATTGAAGAAGGTCTTCTTGGTGTGACTCATGTCCTTCGGAGCAATGAGTTTGAATCAAGAATAGAACTTCAGGATTATATACGTTCACTCTTTAAGCTTCCAAACCCTACTGTCAAGCAATATGCAAGATTTAATGTTACAGGTGCAGTAACGCAAGGAAGAGAGATAAGAAAACTGATTGAGTCGGGAGATTATATTGGTTGGGATGATCCCAGATTAGTAACGCTAAGAGCTCTAAAGAGAAGAGGCATAACAAAAGATGCATTCTATGAGCTTGCTAAAGTAATTGGGATGTCAAAAGCTACATCAAACCTTGATTTCTCTGTGATTGCTTCAATCAACAGGAAGCTTCTTGACGAGACAGCATCAAGATTCTTTTTTATACATGATCCTGTTGAAATCTTAGTAGAGGGTGCACCTGAGCAGGAAATAGAATTAAATCTACATCCGCATAAAAAAAAGAATGGAAGACCTTTCAAGACTGGAGGGAAATTCTATTTGTCTAAAACAGATCTGGACCAGATAAAAGACGGTGAGCTTGTAAGGCTTATGGATTGTCTTAACTTCAGGAAGAAAGATAATAAATTCACGTTTGTCTCCACAGATGTAGAGACATACAAAAAAGAAGGCAAGAAAATATTACACTGGATTCCTGTTGATCAAGCACTTGAGATTGAAATGTTAATGCCGGATTGCACAACAATCAAGGGTGTTGCAGAAGAGAACATTGCACTTATAGAAGAAGGCGAAGTTGTTCAGTTTGAAAGATACGCTTTTTGCAGACTGGACTCTATTGATGAATGTCAAAATCTGTACAAATTCTGGTATGGACATAATTAATTCATATTATATTCTTCTAAAATTGTTTATTTTATCTCTAATATGGTTATTATGGGATAATAATCTTTAAAAACTCCTCTCTCAAGGAATCAATTGGTGATGAATAATGAGTAACTGGATGTTTATGGGATTATTTCCTGCAAGAAGTGGACTGGCTGAAAGGATTATACTGGAAACCAGAAAGCAAGAAGGTGTTATGGATGAGGAAGACGAATTCAAAACTTATAAAGAAAAATTTGGTACAGATCTTTATGCTACGATGGCACAGGTCAGAGATGAATTCCCTGAAACATTCAGCCAGATAAGACAACAGCAGTTCGAAGGTTATAATCAATTATTGGATGTTGTAATTAATCTTTATCCAAAAACAGTGGATGGCTATTGGCAAATCTTTAGAAGAACTATGGGTAAAGGCTCTTTGCTTGCAACTCCTGATGAAAGTCTAAGTGACGAAGAAAATGATCAGAGATTATATGATGACCTTATGAAATTACACAGTTGCAAGCATGAAGTAAAGACTAGGTCAAGTACAGGTCCTCTTTCACAAAATATTGCAGAAATTGAAAAAGAAATGGGAATAAAGATAGGTGAGGAAGTGCCTTTCCCTATTGATTTCACTCAAGAACCAAGATACCGTCTTATCGCTACAGAAGCAGATGAAGTTCTTGGAGTGCCTCTTTATATAATGAAAAATGGAGGGGAACCGTTCCAGACAATATGGGATATCTCTCAAAAAGAAGTTCCTAAACTGCAATACACAGAAAAATAAGATTTATAGAAGATTACTTCAAGAAACAAGAAAAAGAAATTTTACCAATCAATTAATTCTTCTTCTTTTCTTTTGAAGAGGCCAATTTTTTTCTTTCCTTTATATTTGCTCCAATGCGATCTGTTCTTTTCAAATAAATTAAATACATCAAGTGTAGAAAAAGACTTCATCTCTTTTTGTTTTTTAGAAGCGAGTGTAATGATATTTTCCCTGTCTTCAAGTATTTTATCGAATTGCTTAATGTCGATTCCTGATTCTTGTGCAAGTTTAGTCCTGAGTTTGCTTGGTATACCTGTGGGAAGAGTACTATCTTTTTTTGGATTATATTTATAGATCTGGTTAAAACTGACTTGATCGCCTGCAAGTACATTGACTTCAGTGACTTCGCTTATGACTCTTTTCTCATTGCCGTTTACATTTATTTTTTCCAGCACAATGAGAAGATCAAGATCTCTTATCATGGAAAGTGGGACATCAAGTGGTGGATTTGAGATTCTTGTTATGGTCTCTCTTGCAGATCTTGCGTGAAGTGTTCCCATGCATCCGTTATGTCCTGTATTCATAGCACCAAATAATGTTTTTGCTTCAACACCTCTTACTTCACCGACAAGTATTCTGTCAGGTCTCATACGAAGGGCGCTTTTGAGCAGCATATCCATTGTTATGTTCTTCTCTTTGTTTGAGAACATTGGTACTTTATTCTGTTGCATAATTCTTACTTCTGCTGTATCCTCAATTGTGATTACTCTCTCATTTACTGGTATAAGCATACAAAGTCCGTTCAGAAATGTTGTCTTTCCTGTTGCAGTTCCTCCTACAATTAGCATGTTTGTAGCGTGGTGTCCAAGTCCTTCGATTGTTGTCCATAAGAATGCTCCTAATCTTGGATTTATCATCCCTCCATTCACAAGATCAAGCATTGTTATGATCTCATGAGATTGTTTTCTTATTGTGAATGAGATTGTAGCTGTTGCAGGTGGTATTGTTACATTAATCCTGCTCCCATCAGCAAGCACGCCGTCAAGTACAGGTGTCTTCTCAGATAGTATTTTTTTGTTGAATGCTGCTACATTGACTACAAATTGTCTTGCTTCTTCAGTACTCAGCATTATATTTGTATCAATTGCATGATACTGTTTATGTATTATTTTGACAGGTACATCAGGATGATTATACATTATTTCCTCAAGATGATCATCACTTAGCAGTTTGTCAAGAGCAGCTACTCCTCCATTGGCAATTATATCGGGATTAATAATATATATAGCGGGCTTGGATAAAGAATCATCTACTAATATCTTTGAGAAATTGTTAAGCAAGACCTCTTTAGGCCCTATATCCTCTTTTTTCTTTTTTGCCATTTGCACTTACACTATTAGTCTTTTTATTATGATATCTTAATCAATATTATCTGTCTATTTTATTTCTATATTATTATGGATTATATTATTGTTTCTATATTATTATAAATTTTGCTATTAAGTCACCTACTACAAATATATATAGAAGATAGACTCCTATTCCTGCAGGCAATATATATAATGACTCTTTCAAATCCCTGAATATGAAATAATCTAGAAATGAAAATATTATCATGATAATTCCAAAGTAAACTTTCATCGGAAAGTCTACGCTAAGTGGTGCAGTCTCGCTTGTTAATATCGCAGCAAGGAAATAAAATATTGCAGGAACAATTACTATTGCTGCAATTTGTAATGTTGTTAGTGCAGCAGACGCTTTTTGATCTACTCTCTTTTGCAAGTGATTTATCTCCCATAATTTATGTGAAAGGTTTGTTATTGAACCTATTACATTGCCTTTGCTTGATAATGTAAGTACTATCACTTCTGAAACATATCTGAGTATCTCATCTTTTTCTTCATTTGCAGTTTCTGTTAAAGCTTGCTCAGTAGTTTTTCCTTTCTGAGTCTTATCTAGTACTTTTTTGAAGAATTTAACACAAGAACCTTTACCATTATCGACTTGTATCTTCATAGCAGTTTCAAATGAATTGCCTGCTTTCATGGATTCTGCTATCTGCTTCATGCAATCGATTACACTATTCTCTAGCTCTTCCTTATTCGCCATCTTTATCTTATGATAAATAAGCAAAGCTATCGAAAGTACTACAAGTACATATATTCCTATGATTTCAATGGTCATTGTACCTCATCAAAAGTAATAGTGCTACTATTATGATTATAGTTATTCCGTTTATTAGATAATCCAAATCAGGTCTTACTACTGGTGAAAAATTTGGAAATGCTTGTTGTAAAAATATTATTAAGAATATTGATATGGGCAAAAAACAGACAATCATTATTTTTTGAGTTTTTGAGCTTAAACTATCAATTAAGTTATCTACTGTTAGTTGTTTTTCTTTCATAATCTGGTTGCTCATATCATTAAGCATAGGAATTATGTTTACACTATCTTCTGCATTTAATATCTGAAGAAATCTTTTCATGTTGCTTTGTTTTTGCTTGTTGTATTCAAAATCTAATGCATCATGATAGCTTTTTCCACTATTCATGTTTGAAATGAGGCTTTTTGCAACGCCAGAAATATGTCCAAATCTTTTTTTGCTCAAATTAGTCATGATATTTTCTCTACTATAACCTGCAGCAAGAAGTGTAACAATGTATTCTATAGTAATGAGTATGTTTGTATTGGTATTATGGGAAAATAATGACATATCTCTATTCTAGAAAATAGTATTTATATAGTTTACCTGTATTTGACACTATTCAGGCACTATTAGTTACCTGCTGATAACCATATTTTAGTCGTTTTCTTCCTCAAACTTCTCTACATGGTATATTTCAATATCAATATCTCCTTCTTCCCATTCATTTGAGCGAAGTCCTGCTTTCATGCATAGATGCGAAAGAAATTCTTCTTTTTCAGGCAATTGCTCCCACACTTGTGGCAGGAAAGTTGCAGTATTATATCCTTTCTTTAGTACAATCCCATCTTTGTTTGTAAGTTTCTTTAGTAAATCCTCTCCATCTTTATACTCTAGTTTCTTTGGCACAGTTAATATAGAAATCTCAATATGCAGTTTATCTTTCTCTTCTTCTGATACTGGAGAGAATCTTGGATCTTGGTATGCTGCACTATGTGCACATTCAATTATTGATTCATACATTGGCATGATAGGCATTATGTGTCCTATGCATCCTCTTAATTCTCCATCAATAGTAAGTGTTACAAACACTCCGCGCTTTTCAGTGACATTATCAGAAATAGGTGTAATATTCTTCTGCTTTGCATCCTTGATCGTATCTCTGGCTAATCTTAACAAGAATTCTTTCTCTTCCTTATTTAATCCTCTATCTGATTCCCCCATATTCAACTTAATGAATCTGATTTATATAAATATTTCTAAGATGTTCTGTGCATTTTAAGGAAACTACTGTCTTGGTCTTATTATTTCTTCAAGAAATCTTCTGCTTTGAATGGTGGAGTGGATAAGCATAGCACTTCAAGTTCCTCATCGCTTGTATTCTGGAGTGCATGTTCTCTGCCAACAGGAACATTCACATAAGAACCTTTTCCAATCTTTGCACTGGACTTATTATCCAGATGAACTCTGCCTTTTCCACTGATTACATAATATACTTCATGGCTCATTTTGTGATAATGTTTTGTTGCAGTTCTTCTTGCAGGGAGCACTCCTCTTGCTATTTGTATGCCTAAGATATATTGTGCTGCTTCATCTAAGAGCTCATAAACAATTGCGCCGTCTTGCGCTTCAATTGCTTTTTTATCAAACACAAATTTCTCAACTTTATACTTGCTATCATCATCTTTACCATTTTCACTATTTCCACTATTTTCGCCATTCTCGTTATCTTCGCCTTCGTACAGCACTATGTCATTTGGATCAAACGGAGGACACGCAAATACAAGATGTTCAAGTCTTCCTTCTCCTATGTTTTTGAGTTTATGGTTTTTCCCAGGATCTATGACGACGCATGCATTCTTCTCTACTTCTAAGGCCATATCTCCATTGTAAAGGATTCCTTTTCCATCAAGAATATAGTATATTTCAGTCATATGTGTATGTTTATGCATTAGTGATACATTTTCATGCTCCATTATGACATGTGCCATGCTTACTACTGGAAGTACAGAACCAATCTCCCTAAGAATCTGATCACATACATTAGCAACTGGTTTCATTCCATAGATGTTTGTGGCATATGCATTGTCCATGATACTGGAAAATAATACTTTCAAATAAAAACATTATTGTTATCAGATGATAGGGAGGGATAAGCTAAGAATAAATAAATTAAGAGTAGAACACAAAACTAGTATAGCCGACAACCCTGCTCTTGTCTCCAGAAACATCACCTGAATTCTCATATGCCAGCCTCTTAACTTTCCATTTTTCTTGTTTGGCAAGCTCAATTACAGTCTTGATAGGTACTTTTCCACAAGCCTCTCCAATATTTTCGCTATCAAGTTCTTCAATCGCCTTTACAGTCTTAAGATCCATCTCTTTTGCTTCATCATATTCATGGAAATGGCTAAGGTCTGTGCTTATTACAAGGAGTGTATCATCATCAAGCAAAGGTTTAATCTGTTTTGCCACTTCTTTTTCTTCAGCGTCTCCTACAACAAGAGGAAGTATTTCAAATTTATCAAACACAGTCTGCAGAAAAGGGACCTGTACTTCAAGACAATGCTCTTCCATATGTGCTTCGCTTGATTCAGGAAAATCATTATCAAAAATAGAAATTGTTCCAAGAGGGGTTTCCCATTCATGATTAGAATCAGTGACAGGGTCTGTGATATAAGTTGTATGTGAAGGGCCAAGTATTATCACTTTTTTGATTCCTGCTTTTTTATCAAGTCCTTGCACAATCTTATATGCATGTGCAGCAATTTGTCCAGAATAAACATATCCTGCATGTGGAACAAGTATTGCTCTTACTTTTCCTTTTCCTTCAATCTTTACATCATCAGCTTTCTTCAGAAATTCATCTATCATTGCTTTTAATTCTTCTTTATCTCCTGGATAAAATGCTCCTGTAACTGCAGCTTTTCGTAATGCCATTATTTCCACACTCCTTCAATCACTTCACCACACTTGCCACACTGTCCATCTTTAAAGTTTTCGATGTTTGCTAAGAACCCTTCTCTTTTTATCAACAATTCATTGCATTTTGGACAATATGAGGCAGACCTTTCATCATCAATCACATTTCCTACATATACATATTTCAGTCCAGCTTTTTTCCCGATATCATAAGCTTTTATCAAACCTGAATGTTTGGTCGCTTCAACATCTGTAAGCTTATAGTCCGGTCGAAATGCACTGATATGCCATGGTATCTCTTCACTAACAGAAGCTATGAACTCTGCAATCTTCTTTAATTCTTCCTCAGAATCATTTTTTCCAGGAATTAGGAGTGTAGTTATCTCAATCCAGATTCCCATCTTATGTGCTTTTTTTATTGTATCAAGCACATATTTTAGTTTTGCTTTGCATAATTTATTATAGAACTTCTCATCAAAAGATTTTAAATCAATATTCATAGCATCGATGAATCCATTCATCTTCTCAAGAGCTTCATCGCTTTCATATCCATTTGTTACAAGAATATTTTTAATGCCTTTTTTCTTTGCAAGCTTTGCAGTGTCATACAGATATTCAAAAAATATTGTCGGTTCATTATATGTATAAGCTATTGTAGGAATCTTCTTATTCACGCATATATCAGCAATTGTTTCAGGAAGCAAATCTTCTCCAGCTATCTCATCACTTTGAGACATCTGCCAATTCTGGCAAAAATCGCATTTGAAATTGCACCCCATTGTTCCAAGGGAGAATATATCTGTTCCAGGAAGAAAATGATATAATGGTTTTTTCTCTATTGGGTCAATATTGACTCCTGCTGCTTTTCCATATGCAAGAAGATATAATTTTCCATCTTTATTCTTCCGAACGCCGCATATCCCTGTCTTTCCAGGAAGTATCTTGCAGTAATGCCTGCACGCAGTGCACTTTACTTTTTTCTCATCTACTTTATCTTTTTCTGCCTTCTTCTTGCTGTCTTTATCATCTCTCTTCTTATCGCCTTCAAGCTTCTCATAAAGAATGCATTCATGCATGATTCAGGTAGATTATCTAGGCTTAAAAACCTTACGTATGCTTGTCTTATGCTTATGTTACCACAATACAGTGGTTACAAACCAAAAGATTTATAAATAAACCATCTTTAGTTGAACTTATGATAGTCAGAGAAAAAGGAGATCTTTTTGCTAATCAGCACGAGGCATATGCTCATGGCGTTAGTAATCTAGGAAAGATGGGCAAAGGTATTGCTGTCAAGTTCAAAAAGATGTATCCTGAAATGTTTCAGATATACAGGTCTCTTTGTCATGAGGATGAGCTAAAACCAGGCGATAGTTATTTCTTTCGTGCTGATGATGGTAGACCTTCAGTATTTAATCTGGTAACACAAGATTCCTTAAAAGAAGCACAGGCTGTTTATCTTGAAGAAAGTATAGAAAAGATGTACGTTCAGGCAAGACAAGAGGATATAACTGATATTGCAATGCCTATGATTGGATGCGGTCTTGGAAAATTGAGTGTAGATCGTTTGATTGGTGCTCTTAATGCTTTTGCTCGCGATTCATATCATCATGTTACTGTTTATGATCATGTATCTGAGAATGTACCTGATAATGTATTTGATACTCCACCTGATATTAAATCAGGTAATAAACATATTGCTTATGCTGCAAGAAGATAAACCTTATTTCTTATACTGAGTTTAAATCCTTTTTGAGGTTTTGGTGCTTTTATTGGTAAGTTCTTTGATTCTATAGCAAACTTTGCAGGGTCTCCTTGTTTGACTCTTATCCACACTGAATGCGCAGGTGCCATTATCTTTACGACTATGAATGAGTCTGCATGCTTTGCACCAAGGACTTTTCTTATTTCTTTTTCAGATTTGCCAGCTAATCTTCCTGACTCTGCAATATAGCAGTAAGGATCACGTCCTATTGCAAATACATTATTTGTAGACGGTGTTATGACTCTATTATGATATATCTCTCTGATTGTTTCTTCGCTAGAGTAATGTTCGCCAGTGACTTCGACAAAAACACCTGTGATATGGTGTATCACTTTTATACCCTGGACCATCTTGCCTTCAAAATAAATATTTGAGCCATTATTTTTAAGCCATCCTTTATTGAATACTATTGCGTGGTCTCTTGCCTTGATTATGTCTGAGACCTTCACATATTCTTTGCTTTTTGCTCCTGGCTTATAGTCTAAGTATTCTTCTTCATGCTCAAGCATGCTTTGAATTCTTTCAAGAAGAAATGAAAGATTATCTATCTCAGGACTACCTTGACTAAAGCTTGTGCTTTTGAGTAATGAATGCAAATCTTTCAATTGTCTTATTATCTCGCGTTTATCTGCATCAGTGATGTAACCATAATGGTACATATCTTGTATAAGGTCAAATATTTCTTTATCTTCTTTGTCTATCTGGGTTATTATAGAACTTCCAGGAGTGAGTATGCCTTTGAGTATTTCTCTATGTAATTCTGCATTCTCCTCTCTAATATCCTTTACTTCCCGTCTTAATTTCTGTACAAATTTTTTTGGAAAAATCATATGATTCTTCTCAATGTTTGGGCATTATAAATATTTCTCTTCCTTGCACCAATTTTTTGGTCTTTCTTTATAAATAGAAACATTTATATAGGGGTATACTAATATGTATACTAGTTTGTGTATTTAATACTCTTATTCAGCCAATCATAACCTAAAATGACCTCAACAGATTATACCCGGGTGGACCAGCTTCTTTGTGAAATAGCTAATAGCCTATCAAGGATCCCTTATCTTCCGACGAACCTGCAGGAGGAAAAAGAGAAATTCTTCAAGAGCAGTTCTTATAATCCTACTTTTACATATGAAAAAGAAAAAGAAGATTTACAAGCAGTAAAGAAGAATCTTCTCTCGATAAAGATTGATGCAGATTCAATTGGTATTCTTTTCATTAAAAAAAGAAATGAACTTCTTAAGATAATTGATATGATGGAGAAAGTAGGCACGCATAAGTTTACAGAAGCATCAAAATCATTATATGGGGTGCCAGATGACATACTTGTAAAGAATGCATGGCGTCTGATTGGTTTACATGACGTCCCTCAGAATACATATGTTTCTGCACCTCAGGCAAGAGTCAGGCTTGAATATGCTATGATGAGATATGGATTCAATGGTTGGAAGATTCTTGAGAAAGAGATGGCTTCTCGTGCCTGTGTAAACACTACACATAAGGCTTTGTATCTAAAGAAAAATTCTTTTTTCACAAATAAATTCATAAACAGGCTTATTGTCCACGAGATTGGCACTCATATTATGAGATATGAGAATGGCAAACAGCAGCCTTATAATATATTCTCAATGGGTCTTACTAATTATCTTGGTACAGAAGAAGGGCTTGCTGTTGTAAATGAAGAATTGAATCATTGTTTGACACGAGCAACACTTAAGACATATGCAGCAAGGGTTATAGCTGTTCATAAGGCATTGAAATGCACTTTTAGAGAGACTTATAATTATCTTGTAAAATATCTTGGTAAAGAGAACGCTTTTGAGGTAACACTAAGGGCTAAGCGAGGGATCGGAAACACTTTCTTTCCAGGCGCGTTCACTAAAGATCATTTATATCTCAAAGGATATATCGAGGTAAAGAAATATCTTAATAATGGTGGAGAGTTAAGAAAACTTTATTATGGTAAGATTGGAGTTAAGGATATTCCAATTGTGGAGACTGTCCCTGATCTGGTAAATCCACTATTCCTCTCAAAGATGAAACATTACACAAAGAGCATGCAGTACAGATGATTGTTATTGTGAAACCTTTGTCAGCACCTTCTATTGTGATCGAAGCTTATCTAATCGTAAGACGCTGTATGAACTAAAATCTATCAAGTTACATCTTGATTTTAGCTGAGAGAACTGGTGCTGACCGAGCAAAGTGAGTGGGTTTCACAATAATTTTAGAAAACCATATTCTTTAACGCTTTTAATCCCAATGGCCATAGTCTTGGCTCTTTCAATGCCAGATGAAATGCAAATTTAGTAGGAAAATTCCTATCAACACTTCCTATGAACTTCTTATTCTTCTCACTCTGAAATATTTCCACAATTCTGTTCATATTATCATCGCTCATCTTGTTTATGGCGTCCCTTATCTTGAGGCTCACCCATAGATCTTTGCCAATATCTTTTTTTATATTCTTCACAAAATTTTCTTTATCTTCTGCAAGTATTTTCCCAGCCATCATGCCATATATTATTCCTCCATATGTTGAAGCTTTTACATGTGTTGCAGCGTCACCAATGAGAAATACATTTCCATCTCTTATCTTTTGTTTTGGATTGTATAATGGTACAGCACCATGTTGGTTCTCAATTACTTTATTGTTGCCGACCATATCTTTAAATACAGCTTTCATCTGATTCAGATCTCTTCCTATTACTCCTACTCTTGCTATTTTATCATCTTCGGGAACTACCCACGAGAATTCTCCCTTGTTGAGAAATACTGTTGTTGTTCCTTCTTCAAGTCCTTTATATCTGCATCTTATTTGCCAGCCATGTATGAACTTTCTGTTTCCATAAAGTCCAGCGCTTTTTGCTACTTGGCTCATAGGTCCATCAGCACCCACAATGATATTTGTATCATAACTCCTTTTTGAAGTCTTAATTTTGTATTGACTCTTCCCTATATGTTTAAATCCTAGAAACTTTTCTTTCAGATGCAGTTTTGCACCATTGTTCATAGCAAGTTCTGCAATATGTTGGTCAAATCCCCTTCTGTTAAGGAGTATTTCTTTTTCTTTCAGCTTTACATATAGTTCTTCTTTGTTTGGAGCGATTATTTTATACTGCTTTGTCATGCTTACTATTGCATCTTTTGGGATCTTCACTAATTTGTTTACAGCAGAAGTAAGGATTCCTGTGCATGATACTGGTTTTCCTACAGCATCGTGTTCTTCAAATATATGCACTTCATCATTCTTTTCTTTAGAAGCATAATAACTCCCTGCAGGTCCTGCACCTATGACGCTTATCATATTATGGGATTGGTATCCCTACTATAAAAAACTTATGTACTCAACTTTCAATAGAACTATCTTTCTTATCTGCAAATGATTCAAGATACATCTTTTGCACACCATCATCATGATAGAGTACAATCACTTTCATTGAATGTTTCTCAGAAATAATCTTTAACTTTTTTGCAATCTCACTAAAATTCTTTTGCACTCCTTCACATCTATGGTCCATCATTATGTAAGTGCCTTTATTCATGTCTTCGTCAAATGTCTCGCTTACATACAATGGATACTCCATACAAAATGTCATATCAAGTTCTTCTTTTTGGTCGTGTATCTTGCATCCTTTATCTTTTGTCAGTAATGGACATCTATCGACCAGGATATAACCTTTTGTGCCGTCTTTTTTGAGCTTTCCCTCATTAAGCATCCTTTTGACTCCTTCAGCTCCAAACATCGACACTGCAGTGTAGCTCTCAAGCTTTATGCCAAAGTCTTCAGAAAGGTTCATACAGCAATGCTTATGAGGTGGACAATCAGAACAATTAAGAAAACTTTGCTTAAGTTCATTTATTTCTGTGAACAATTCGTTCGGTAGTCTCTGCATATATGCTTATTTAGATTCAATATTTATAATCTTTACTGTGTATTTGTTTATATGAAGCTAGTTGTGAGCCAGTTCCATGGAGAAGGTATTTGGCGAACGTCGTTATTATTTATCAAATACCTATTCAGATAACTCCTTTTCCGATACTTTTAAAAACATCCTTCTCCTAACATCAACTATGGATTATGACTTAGAGCTTAACAAGATAATTGAAACTGTAAAGAAGAATAAGTACAAGACTGTTCTGCTTCAGCTACCTGATGGTCTGAAGCCAAAAGCAAAAGATATAGTTGATGAGCTTCTCTCAAAGACTACTGCTGAAGTTATGATATGGTCAGGGAGTTGTTACGGCGCATGTGATATTCCTTTGGGAATAAAAGAATTAGGTGTGGATTTATTTGTACAGCTAGGTCATAATGCATTCAAGAAGACAAATGGATGGTAGCAAATAGAAAGTCAAATGAATACAAAATGGAAACATTATTTATCGATGCAAAATATAAGAAGAAGGTTAAGCTAAATAAGAAAGCATTAGATCTTCTGAAGAATTACAAGACTGTTGCATTATATACTGCTGTTCAGTTCTTAGGTCAGATGGAAGATATCACAAATCAATTATCCCAAAATAAGATCAAAGCATTTTCATCAAAACCAGTAAGAACAAATGAAAAATCTCAACTGCTTGGCTGTGATACATATTATGAAAATCTAAATCTAAAACAAAAACCAGATGCTTTTCTTTATGTTGGTGATGGTAATTTCCATCCTATGGCATTAGTGCTTGCTCAAAAGGATATGGACTCAATTAAACCAGTCATCAAGTATGATCCTATCTCAAAAAAGACAGATATCATGGATATAGATATAATTCAAAGAATACTTAGAAAATGTAGAGGCTCACTTATGAAATTTCTTAATGCTAAGGCTATTGGTGTTTTCATAACAACAAAACCAGGTCAGCAGCAGCTTAAGGCAAGCAAGAAGTTGCAATCTAAGTATCCTAAGAAAAAGTTCTATTATTTTTTAGGCAATGATCTTAATATGGATGACTTTGAGAATTTTCCTTTTATTGATATGTGGATAAATACAGCGTGCCCAAGGATTGGTCTTGATGATGGTGTAGATATGTCCAGGGGCATTGTCAATCTCAATGAAGCTCTTGATGCAGAGAAACTTCTGTCAAAAGAGAGCATTCTGACTTCAATATAATTAATTCATATTGGATTTTTCATTCTAAATTATGTACTTCTTAATAAGGTTGAGATTATATAAATACTTATAAAAGAAATTCTGCTAGTTATTTCAATAGCAACAACGAGGTGAAGCAATCATGGACGAAACATTTAGTTCTGAAAATAGAGAGTACATTTTACCTGTCAGTATAATGTCAAAATTGATGCCTGAGATGTATCACGCAATGAGAGCAGAATCAAAAAGCCATGCTACTGGTTTTGATCTGCATCCTACATTTGATATAAGGAGAGTATATGCATTTCCTTGGAGTGAGGAGTCATTTAGTTTCTATCATCCTACGTTGAAAAGAGATGATGATATATTTACAGCACGGTTTGATATAGTGGCTGCAAGGCTTGATGGAGCAAGACAGGATCTTGCAGATCTTGCATCATTGCAGATTACAGAAGATGGAGCCCATGAACGTCTTCATGTCAATCCAAGGCAAGGTCTTTTAGTGGATCCAGCAGTACTATACAAAGTAGCTGAGAAATATCTCTGATTATTTTATTATTTTATTCTATTCTATTATCTTATCTATAAGAAGTATAGACTGCATGTAATATATCTGTTGATTTAGAGAATATGTTACTCTCCTCAGCTTTGGAAGTAGTCTCTCCTCTTTCTATTGATCTTATTATTTCCATTCCTTCATCAATTGCTTTTACACAATTTGCTGCATTTGTTTCAGGCAGTTTTCTATTCTTTCTTACTCCTTCAATAGTATCTTCCCATATCTGATAAGTTCTTTTGTCTATCCTTCTGTTGAATTCTCCAACACCTGCGAATAGATGCCAGAATGATTCTATATGACCTGGATATTGATGATCTATCTCTTGTTTTTGATACATCATTGTCGTCTCTCCGAATAAGAATGGAAAATATTCTGGATGATCTTTGAATGTTTGTGCATACTCTTCAATTGTATCTAGTGTCGAATCTTTATCTGCTACTATGATATATATTTGCGGTACAACATCATAATCAAGGAGTACATCTATTGCTTGCATATTCTGTTCTGCTGTTACTTTCTTGTTCCATGATACTAATTGTTCATCGAGGAAAGATTCCACTCCGAGTCTTACGACATATATTCTTCCATGTTTTTGCACTTCTGCAAGATTGTCTCTTGCTTTCAGGATGCTGTCTGATCTTGCATTGACAATAAGTCGATAATCGAGTCCATCTGAACTCATAGCATTATCAATTGTATTTACCCATGATGGTCTATTGAAGAAATTCTGATCCATGAATATCATTTTTTGAACATTTCCATGTTCACTTTGGAGCTTATGCATGTCATCAATCACATCAGTTATGTCTCTATGTTTAATCTTTGGTGTTATCTCATCTTCTGTACAGAATGTACAACGTCCAAAACATCCGATTGATGATATTGAGATATATGAACCATCATTATGTTTAGGGGTTAATGGTGCATGCATATGCCATCTGTTTGGATCAAGAGGAGAAAAAGGATTTTCAGGTATATATCCTTCTTTTGTATAAGCGACTGACTCATCTCCATCAAGTAATTGTCTTAATCGCGGGATAGCTTCACCTGCTATCGCAAGGTCAGCACCAACTTTTTCCATAGTCTCCTGCGGTCTTAATGTTGTCTGCGGACCTCCGATGATAACTCTTGCTTTAGGTGCTTTCTTTCTTGCTTTCTTTATTCTTTCTCTTACTTTCTCTTCATCTGAACGAAGCACAGTTGCACCTATATAATCGGGTTTAAACCATCGCATCTTCTTGAAGAAATCAGGTGAATACCATCTAGGTTCATGTTCTCCTTGTATCAGAGAATGTCCCAGATAGGGTATATGCAGTGTTTCTCTATCTTCTATGAATGCTATTTTTGCCATTGATTGAACTGAACCTGGGCTTGTTTATATAGTTTGTCACTTATAAGTGGTAAAAAACCGAAACATTTATATACTAGTTCTTCCTAGCTATGCTAAGGGTGTGTTCTTGGAATAATAATCATAATACTTAGACTTAGGAGGAAAACTAAAAATGGTTACAACAGGATCAAGACAATGTGATGTTGATATGGATAATTCAAGGATGGATCTTCCAGATGAATCTAGAAAAAATAGATATATCCCTATACTTAAAGGATTTGTAGCAGCTGCATTAGGTGCTACTGTTGGTCTTTTATGGGGATATGATAAAGGCAAAGAATCAGCACAACCAGATATAGATGAAGCACTAAGACAAGGCTTCAGTATAGGTTCTGATTATGGAGAAGCAGTGGGTAGATCAGATGCTCGGTATGAAACAGTTCTTGCATTTCATGATGCAGGTCTTTTAACAAACGAAATTCCTGGATCAGTAGATAAACAACTTCTTCTTGATCTTAATAATGTAACTGCACAAAGAGCAAATATTGCTCCTAATATAGATACTTTGATGCAATCAGTTACAAGAAATGTTGCTGAAGGTTATGACTCAGAAAGATTTCATGGACAAAAAGATCAATATTATGCAGATGTAGAAAGGGTTGCTAATATTGTATGTGCAGAACTAGGTCTTACAGATATAACTGTTAGTTCAGGTGAGCTTGGAAGTACACAATGGAAAATACCAGTTACAATTGTAGATCAAACACAGACAAACGCACTAAAGCAACTCGAGACAAAAGAAGTCCCATACAATCTTAAATAATTATATTCCAAAAAAAAGGTGATACTAAAATGTTAAAAAACAAACTTGAAAAGATGGCTAGACAAGCAGTACTTACTGTTGCATTAGCATCTGTTATGATGGCTCCAACAGGATACAAACCTTCTAAGCCAAGAAGAGATGATGACGATGATGTACAGATGCCAGGACCTAATGGATATCCTATCCATGTTCCAAAGAAGCTTTATGATTTAGGTGTGACTGAGGATATGGATCCTAAAGTTGCAGAAAAGATGGTTTCAATATACTGGAGCAAGGAAAATATTCTCTCAGAAAGAAGAGTACAGGCTTCAGATGTTCCACCAAATGTGGCATGGGACGCGCAAGCAGGACATTATGGTCATGCAACAAAATATGCAGATGGTTCTGTAACAACTTGGCATAGGGGTAATGTTTGGGATACTGTTGAGAATAGCAGAGGAGTATTTGCCGGAAGCATAAATGAGACTGTTGGAAAGCTTACTTTCAAGGAATATGAAGGATTGACTCCTGGATTGCAGGATTTAGTTAATGGTGCAATAAGGTTGGCAAAAGGCACTGATGGTGCAGGTATACCTACTCTTGATCTTTCACACTACGCTACATGTGGTGATCAGATACTTGATCTTGGTCAGTACAGACCAAACACAGATAAGGTATAATTAAAATGACAATAAAAGAATCAAAACACGAAATCAAGCTTATAGACGCAATTCCGCTAGATTATGAAATCGAGGTAAAAACAAAATGACTGATGATAATAAAACAAATTACGAAGGGCACACTCCTGATGAAGATAGACTTATGGCTAGACACTTGGAGAAATTCAGTGATATGCCTGTTACATTAGGTGAAATACTTGGTAAAGAACAAACTGCTTTACTAGACGCAATTACAAATAGAGAACCAATAGTTTCTCATGGTGATATCCATGGAGGTAATATAGTTCCAAGATATAGTGGACTTGGTATGGAAGTATCAGGCTCAATGCCACATGAAGGTTTTGAATTATCTGATGAACAACAAAGAGTACTTGATGAGTTTACAGCTATGCTACCAAAAAGAGGAGAATCTCCCGATGGAATCACAGTACTTGATGCAAATCATGTAGATAACATCGATCCTGCACTGCGTGATAGATTAGAGACTGGTTATCCTTATGCAAAAGGAGTAGATGTAATTGATCCAGAGATTGTAGATAGGTTTAGTGGTTTTGATAGACCGCTTCATCATGGTTCAGACAGTCACCATTATGCAGATTCACATCCAGGAAGCATGTTATCTTTTGCTGATACTCCTGGTACAGGTAAAACTCCTGCAACAGATTATATCGCTGACCTTATGCGTGATAACAGTGCAGCACTTGATGCTGTCATAATTAAGATAACAGATGGTCAAGACGGTTGTGTTGATATTGACGTAATCAGGATGCTGGCAACACCATTATATTCTCAAGAGGATGTAGTTGAAGTTGGAGAAAGGATGAAGATGTACGCAGAAAGGATGGAAGAGATGGACACTCAGTACAATGAAAGGATGACAGCATATAAACTTGGTCTAGACAGTCTTGATCCAGAACCACAAGTTACAAGAGATCAGGTTGCTTACTTTGAATCATGCGGTAGTACAGTTCCTATGGCTATGGATAGAGCAGCACTTGATGCAGGAGTTCCTGTAGCAAGAAACGCTGGTCTTGAAGCAGAAATAGAACTTGCAAAATTCATAGCTGACCAAAGAGAGAACAACGACACTTTTAGGGACTTAGGCTATGGATTTAGTATGGTACTTTAGAATTTTAGAATTTCTTATTTTTTCTTTTCTTATTTATTCTCTTTTTTATTTCTTATATTTTCTTATCTCTTTTTTTTCTTATTAACTTTTTTCTTTAATTTCTTATTTGTTTATTGCAAAGCTTAATAAACACTTTTTCATTCTTCTAATTCATGTACAGGACAATACAAGACTTAATCGATGCAGCCTCATTCAGGGCTGAATTGGAGTTCATAGAGAACAAAGCAGTAGTCCCGAAAAGAAGGGGAGAAGAATTATCCATCGCCATGCATAATCTTGTCATTGTGCCTGAAACATATGTCGGACAGTTTGTCAGCAGGCAGATGCTTGACTACCTGAACATGTTCAATGGCATAATGGAGTTCAAGACAAATCAGGAAGTGCCTGACGTACAAGGAAAAGAATTTTATGGATATGCAATGCTTCACGGTTATGATTATAGTCATCATGGAGAACCATGCGTGACAGGAATGCTTATTGAAGCAGCGTATCTTGATGAACATGCATCTCAATTGGTTGCAGACAACGAATTTCTTTACAAGATTCTTAAGGCAGAAGAGGATATGCAAGCACCGCAATGTGGTCATAGAGAAGGCATGGAGAATGAAGATCTTCCTTTAGAAAAAAAAGTATTCAGGATAGATCTTCCAAAACCAGTGATAGATATTTAATCAAATCCAGAACTCTTTATTATTTCTTTCTCAGCAGTTATTATCAATCCTTCTACATCTTCAAGACTTTCAACAAGCTCCAGCCCTTTCTCAGCACCAAGAACAAACACAGAAGTCGATAATGCATCTGCATCCATCGCATAATCCGCAACAATTGTAACAGATATTAATTCATTTGAACTATATCCTGTTTTTGGATTGACAATATGATGGAATGTTTTTGTTTCTTCAAAATATCTTTCATAATCGCCAGAAGTGACAACTGATTTATTATTAAGTTTAATTACAGTAATAACATCGCTCTTATCTCTTGGATTAGCAAGACCAATAATCCAATCTTGTTTCAGATTTTTCCCAGCAATTGCACGCAAGTCTCCTCCTGCATTCACAAGTGCATGCTCTATTCCATGTTCTCTTAATATGTCAATCGCTCTGTCAACAATATATCCTTTTGCAATGCCTCCAAGTGTTATCTTTTGATCTTTTCCAATCAATATGCTCTCTCCGCTGACAATAATTTTCATATAATCTACTTTCTCAAGCTCGCTTTCAATCTCTTCTTCTGTAGGAGCTCTTTCTAAATCACCAAAGCAATATGAATAAAGATCAAGCACAGGCTGTACTGTTATGTCAAAGCTTCCGTTTGAAAGCCTGCCATAATAGACTGAATTTATTATGTTAATCAGCATATCGCCAGAAGCATTCTTTAGATATTTCTCTTTATTTAGCTTAGATAATTCAGAGCTTTCATTGTATGAACTCAGTATATCATCGATTATTTCTATCTCAAAGAATGCATCATCAAGAGCTGCTTTTGAGATGTTCTCATTCTCATGGTATACTGTTATCATGACCTGTGTGCCCATCATCTCTCTTGTCTCTTTGACTTCTACAAGCTCAGGCTGTTCTGTACAACCCACTATTAAAGTTAGGATTACTAATGATAATAATGACAATAGCGGTAATATCTTTTTCATATGTTTAGAATTAAATAACTACTATTAATACTTTATTATGATTAAGTCAATGACATAAGTAAATTATAAACCTTATCTGTATTGCTAAGAATCAGTTATGCTTGTATATATCCCTGTATTGATTGGTTGATCAGAATTTAGATGCTTGTTGCCATATTCATCAGCGCACAGCTGAGGATACACAGTAACATTAAGTTCTTCATTTAACATCATTCGAGCTCCATTGACGCACATACCCATAACTTTTCCATGTTCATCAAAACGAACAACCTCTCCACCAAAAGGTGAAATATGTGTCACTCCAACAGATTTTAAGAATCCATGAACCGGTTCCCATGCTTTATGCATTTCATCCATGATCTCTTCCCTAGATGCAAATGGATTGAGTCTGAGTGTGTCTATCTCATGGCCTGCATAAGGTGCAGGGAAATCAGGAAATGATGGAAGATCTATTACTCTTGCTTGAGTTTGAATCTCATTAAGGCCTTCATAATAAGCTCCAAGCAGTATAGCAACGCTTTTTTCTTCTGATAGTGCCGTGATGACATTTGCTAAATATTTTTCTGCTCCTCCATATGATGGAACGTATCTGCCATTTTCAAAACAACCAAGACACCCGCCTCCAGTATGTACATAGAATGCTATCCTGCCATTCTCTCTTTCAATGATTGCCTTAAGTTCATCAGCATTTTTAGTTGCATCTTCCCAGGTAATCAATCTGTCTTTTAATTGTGCCATAATCATGTGAATAAAAGTCCTTTTTTAAATCTTGTTATATTAATCACTAGTAGGTAATAACTACAGAAATATTTATAAACAGATAATCCACTTGATATTGCATGGATAAGGCATTTGTTCCGCATATATCGAAAGGTTCTTTATTAGATATATTAGGCTCCAAAAAAGGAGGTCTTAACCTGGATGATGTTCTTACTGCAGAAGATTCTGCAACCTTTGACTATGCTCCTCCTCAGCCAGAACCTGTTGTTGAGAAGGTGAAAAAGCCGAAAAGGCATTATTCAGGAAAGAAAAGCACGTTTCATAAATCTTGGTGGATGTATTCTGTATGGGGTAATTGTCTGACATCAGTAGCAGTCTCAACAGAGCAGATGTGGCTATATGTTCCAGCTATGGCTCTTCATATTACAGCGCTTGCAAGCGCAACAAGTCCAATGTGGTTGAAGAAGCGAGGAGATAGGATAAATAATGATCTTAATAATAGATATGACAAGATAGACAAAGGCTATTTAGACAAAGGCTACAAGCATCTTGATGATAAGTTTTAATTTTTGATTTTGGTAGAACTCTTAATATATTATCTTTCTAACATCAGTAATCTTTATAAATTATCTAGGTTGAAGCCATTTTATGACATTTAAAGGAGGAATTCATCCTGATTACAACAAGAAGACCTCAGCTAAACCTATAGAGGTTGCAAAGCTTCCAGAAAAAATAATTCTACCATTGCAACAGCATATTGGTTGTGAAGCAGCTCCTATTGTAAAAGTTGGAGACCTTGTAAAGACAGGTCAGCTTGTTGCAGAAGCAAAAGTAACATGTTCTGCAAATATTCATTCCTCTATCTCAGGAACTGTAAAAGCGATAGAAAAACTACCTCATCCTACATCAGGAATACCTACTCAGTCTATAGTTATAGAGTCAGATGATAAAGATACAAAGATAGATATGAAAGAATTGAAAGAATCAGGCTATAACAAACTACCAGCTAAAAAACTTCTAGAATTAATACAATCTGCAGGGATTGTAGGTATGGGTGGTGCGTGCTTTCCAACACATGTCAAGCTCTCTCCGCCTAAAGATAAACCTATTGATACACTTATAATAAATGGAGCAGAATGCGAGCCCTATCTTACAACAGACCATAGGATGATGGTTGAGAAAACAGAACAGATAATTGAAGGGATAAAGATAATAAAAAAGATTCTCAATCCAAAACATATCATAATAGGTATAGAAAAAAATAAGCCTGACGCAATAAAAGAAATGGAGATGGCTGTGCTTGATACTGGTATAAGAGTGATTCCTCTTGCTGTAAAATATCCACAGGGAGCTGAGAAGATGCTCATATATTCATTGACAAAGAGAAAGGTTCCAGCAGGTGGCCTGCCAATGGATGTAGGTTGTGTTGTCCAAAATATTGGAACTACTTTTGCTATATACGAAGCAGTAGCAAAGTCAAAACCATTATACGAAAGAATAATTACAGTGACTGGAAAAGTGACTGAACCTAAGAATCTTCTTGTAAGAAACGGTACTTCTGTTGAAGACTTAATTAAACAAGTAGGTGGGTACTATGGAACACCTAAGAAAATTCTCAATGGCGGACCTATGATGGGGATTGCCATGCCAAATGATTCTCTTCCTATCACAAAAGGTACTTCTGGAATACTTGTTTTCAATAAGGATGATATTCAGGAGGCAAGAATGCCAATAGAATGCATAAGATGCGGCAAATGCGTCAAAGATTGTCCTATGGACTTGTGTCCTTCACTTATAGCAAAATATTCTGAGAAAGCTAAGTTCAAGAAAGCAGAAGAGTTTTTTGCAATGGATTGTATAGAATGCGGTTGTTGCTCTTTTAATTGTCCAAGTCATATCCCTCTGTTACATTGGATAAGGCAGGCAAAGAATATGGTCTCAAAAGATAAGAAAAAGACAGTATGTCAGGATGAGTGTAATTAAGAATGAGCGTAGATAATCTTATAGTTGAATCATCACCACATGTTTTTTCAGCTAATTCAAAGACAAAGACTATGTGGCTTGTGATAGTTGCACTCTTGCCTGCAACACTTGTAGGTATATACAATTTTGGTCTACCAGTATTATGGATACTTCTCACAAGCATACTTACTGCAACATTGACAGAAGCAGTCTTCAATAAATTAAGAGGAAAACCGACTTCAATAATACATGGAGCAGCTATCATTACAGGACTTCTCCTAGCTCTTACGCTTCCGCCTACGGTTCCATTATGGATTCCAGTAGTGGGCGCTTTTATTGCAATAGCTCTTGCAAAACATGCATTTGGTGGTGCAGGATGTACATTATTCAATCCAGCATTAGTCGGAAGAGCGTTCTTAGTTGTATCTTTTCCTGTGATTATGTCAAATTATATCTGGCCAACAGGATGGGACGCAATCACATCAGCAACACCTCTACAAGCATTAAAATATTCTGGCTATGAATCCACAATCACTATGTTCGGGGGCAAGATGCTTGCATACAAATCACTTCTGCTTGGAAATATCGCAGGAACAATTGGGGAAGCATCAGCATTAGCACTTCTCATAGGTGGATTATTTCTGATATACAAAAAAGTGGTTGATTGGAAGATTCCTACAATCTATATAGGTACAGTATTTGTATTTGCATTATTGATGAGGCAAGATCCATTGTTTCATGTACTTGGTGGAGGACTTATGATTGGTGCATTTTTCATGGCAACAGATTATGGGGGAATGCCTATCACTCAATCAGGAAGGATATATTTTGCATTAGGTCTTGGTATCCTGACATCAGTAATCAGATTCTTTGGTGGCTATCCAGAAGGTGTTAATTTTGCAATACTTTTGATGAACGCTGCTTCACCTATGATTGAAAGACTGACAATAAAAAAGCCATTTGGCTATATTAAGAAGAAGAACAAAAAAGAAACTAAAGAAGAAATTAAAGAAAAAACTGAAGATAAAGATAATAAGAGCAAAAGCAATAAAGATAACAATAAAGAGAATAATAAAAAATGAATAATTTAATTAGATCAACACTTGTATTGATGATTGTTTGTATAATTGCAGCAGTCTTACTTGGATTTACATATGATTTCACCTATGAAAAGATAAATGAGCAAGGTGTAATTGCATTAAATGATAATCTTAATCAGATTTTCCCTGAGGCTGAAAATTTTGAAGAAAAAGACACTAATATCTATACTGCATTGAAAAGTGATGAAGTGATTGGAAGTATAGTACTTGTAGAATCACAAGGTTATAGTTCGATAATAAAAATACTTGTTGGAATAGATAATGATAATAAGATTTCAGCAATAAGGATACTTGATCAGTTAGAAACTCCTGGTCTTGGAGATAATGCAAAAAAGCCAGTATTTTATGAACAGTTCTCAGGACTTGCAAAAGACCAGGTTGCATTAAAGGAAAATGGTGGTGAAATTGACGCAATAACTGGTGCAACTGTTACTACAAGTGCAGTTATCACAGGGGTGAAGTCTGCATTCACAGATAGTAATTCAATTGATAATAATAATAATAATAATAATAATTCTGTTGATGATAACTCAGTGGATGATAACTCAGTGGATGATAACTCTGTTGATGATATGACTCATGCTACTCCTGATTCAAATACTGGTGCAACATCTGAGGTTAAGACAGAATGAAAGAACATTGGGATGAATTCATAAAAGGAATATTTAAGATGAATCCTATATTTGTAGCAGTCCTTGGTCTTTGTCCTACTCTTGCAATTACCACTTCTTTAGATAATGCTATTGGCATGGGTTTTGCAGCATCATTTGTTCTGCTATTCTCAGCAATCTTTGTATCATCAATAAGAAAAATAATTCCATCTAATGTAAGAATACCTATATTTATAGTAATAATCGCAACATTTGTAACAATTGCACAACTGTTGATGAAAGGATTTTTCCCTTCGTTAGATAAATCATTAGGAATCTTTGTTCCATTGATAGTAGTTAACTGTATTATCCTTGGAAGAGCAGAAAGCTTCTCATCAAAGAACTCAGTATTCAAATCAATACTTGATTCATTAGGTATGGGGCTTGGTTTTCTTGGTGCTATTGTTTTGATAAGTCTGATAAGAGAATTTTTTGGTACTGCACAATTGAGTATATTTGGAAATACTATACTTGACTTAACAGGTAAGATGGAACCAACAGTTGCATTCATACTTGCACCAGGGGCGCTTCTTACAATGGGACTTTTGCTTGCATTATTCAATTGGATTGGAGATATAAATGTGAAAATGCAATGTGCAAATGTTGAAGCACACAATCCTGATAACATAAAGAAAGAAAAAGATAACAAAGATAACAAAGAGACTAAAGAGACTAAAGAAACTAAAGAAAACAAAGATAATAAAGAAAACAAAGAGAATAAAGATAATAAAGATACTAATAATAATAATGCTAAGAATGAAAACAGAAAAGAAGAGAGCGAGGCTAAATAAGAATGGATAATCTTTTAGCGATAATGGTCAGCATGATCTTTGTAAACAATTTCATACTTACAAAGTTCTTGGGATTATGTCCTTTCTTTGGCGTATCTACAAAGACAAAAAACGCTGTAGGAATGGGTTTTGCAGTAATATTTGTTATGGGCATAGCTTCTATGGCAAGTTGGCTTATTTATGAGTTTGTCTTAGTTCCACTAAAACTTGAATTTCTTCAGATAATAACTTTCATTCTCATCATTGCATTCCTTGTACAATTAGTAGAGATTTTCATAAGAAGATTTTCTGAGCCTTTGTACAAATCACTTGGGATATTTCTTCCATTGATTACGACAAACTGTGCAGTACTAGGGGTAGCATTTCTTAATATCCAGGAAAAATATAGTTTTTTAGGTAGTCTTGTTGCAGGAATCTCAGCAGGGATAGGTTTTACATTAGCTCTTCTGCTCATGTCAGGGATAAGAGAAAGAATGGAACTACTTGATGTTCCTAAACCTTTCAAAGGACTTCCTATAGCGTTCATAGTTGCAGCGCTTATGTCAATGGCATTCCTCGGATTTGCAGGTATGATAAAATGAATATGATATTAATATCTTCAGCAGTGTTGGGAACAATGGGTCTAGTCTTTGGGATAGGGCTTGCTTACGCTTCAAAGAAGTTTGCTCCAAAAGAGAATCTAAAAGTTGCTCAGATAGAAAAAGAGCTTCCTGGACTCAACTGCGGTGCATGTGGTTTTGCAGGATGCAATCCTTATGCACAGGCTCTAGCTGAAGGGAAAGCAGAACCAAATTTATGCAAACCAGGTGGGAGCAAGGTTGAAGATATTTTATGTAAAATACTTGGTACAGAATCTAAAGGTAGTGAACCTATGGTTGCACAGAGATATTGTAATGGTGGAGAACAAAATGCCAATAAGAAATTTCAATATAAAGGCATAAAGACATGCAAGGCAGCGTCTCTCGTTAATGGAGGATTTAATGTTTGCACATATTCATGCCTTGGCCTAGGTGATTGTGATAAAGTATGTCCAGTTGATGCAATAAGGATGGATGATAACAATCTCCCACAGATAAATAAAGAGATTTGTATTGGTTGTGAGAAATGTGTGACTGAGTGTCCAAGGAATGTTTTACATATGGCTCCAAAAAAGATGAGGGTGCATGTGAGATGCTCAAGCAGGGAACCTGCAAAGAATGTTGTTAAAGCATGCAAGGTAGGGTGCATCGCTTGCAAGAAATGCGAGAATGAATGTCCTTTTGATGCAATACATGTAATAGAGAATCTTGCTGTAATTAATTATGAGAAATGCAAGAACTGCACTAAATGCGTTCAAGTATGTCCTAGGAAAATAATTGAAGTTGAACTTATTTCTCCAAAGAAAGTATGATAATATTAATAAATAGTTATTCAACTTCTTCATACATGACTGAGACCCTTGAACAAAAAGCTGATATTGATACAGTAGATGCATCTGTAAGTGAAGTTACGTTTTATACAGCAGATCAGTATAAAGGTCTTTCATATCTTTTTAAGCAGGCGCTTAAGGAGAATCTTGTTCCTGATTCAGGTAAACCTGGAAGGGAAAAAAGGTTTCCCCATTTGAGAAATCCTGACAATAGAAGTAGATCTTACAAAGGGATGCAGGATCATGCTTTTAGGTTTAATATTATCGCAAGATGGCCTGTAAAGCTTGGAAACGGAAATGATTTCAGGATAGGAAATGATGAGCTTGCCCTTTTTCTTCACATGGATCTGAAAGATTCAGATGATTATATGCAAGGTCTGGTTGAGTCAGATGAATGCAAGGCATTTCGACCTGTTTATGGGAGTCATTTAGCATTATCAGCCTATATTCCTATATTTGCTACAAGGGTTTTTGAGAACAGCAAGCAATGGAAGGGTATGCTATGTGATGCAGATTATAATGGATTTGTAGCTTCTGTACAGGAAGCAGCAAATAGTTCACTTGCAGAATATAAAGCTAAACTTCTGCTTTGGGAATGAAATCTAACAACCAATGTATTTTATTCAGAAATTGATATATTCTTCAGGAGTTTTCTTATTATAATCTTTTTCTTCTCCTTCTTCTCCTTTTTTCCTTCCTTCTTCTCCTTCTTTTTTTCCTTCTCCTTTCTGCCATTTATCAAAGTCAATCCAAGTATGCCAGCCATCTTTCTTTTTGAAAGATTCTTTTGCAAGAAGCACAACTCTGCTTGATTTATGTTGTGAAATAATACTATATCCAGATAATTTTTCAGCAAGTTTCTCTGCAAACTCAACAACATAGTCATGATAGGGCATATTTTTTTCTTCAAGTCTTTTTCTGGACTCTCCTATGAACATGTATGCTTTCACTTCAATAAAATCAGGGTCTCCTTTCTCAATAAGCTTTACATAACCATCAAGATCAGAGTCATTCATGTCTTTTATCACAGTAAGTCTTATTGCGGTCCTATGATTCTTCTCTTTCATGTATTCTAAGCTTTTTTCCATCCTTTCCCAATAATCTTTGAAAAGTGGCACATCTATCTTCTTCATCATCTCCTTGTTTGCAGCGTCAACACTGATATAAAGCTGTGTCACAGGAAGAAGTTCTTTTATCTGTTCAGGATATTGTCCATTTGTTACAAGAAATGTACTTATTCCTTTTTCATTACATAATTTTATGAACTCATTTATTTTTGGATACATTATAGGCTCGCCTGTGAGTGATAGGGCGACATGTTTTACAGTCTTTGACTCTCCAAGCATCTTTGGATTTACTTTATCATTACCACCATATCCGATAAGCAATTTAGTGTGTGCTGCTATGCTTCCTTCAAGAATCTCTTTTGGATCATCAATATCCCATTTCCATTCCTTTGATACAGGACTTTTGTATCCTCTCCAGCAGAATATGCATCTGTTTGCACAGCTTATGCTTGTAGTCATCTGCATGCATTGATTGCTTCTTATCCCATAGAACATATGTTTGTAGCACTCGCCTTTATCTGTAAGCATCTGCTTTGTCCAGTGACATATCTTGACAGCACTATGACTACCTACAACTCTATAATGCTGATCCTCAAGATCCTTCTTATCTACTTCACTTAACATAGCTCAGAATAACCTCATTTAACTTAAAAATGTTTTCGAAATAAACTATTGTATCAGTTTTTATATGATTAAAGAATGAAAAGTACAACAAGCGCTACCACACTTATTGCAGTTATCACTTTTTCAGCATTTGACCATACTGGTAAAAATCCATGAAAAGTAAATTTGAGTGGATAGAATATCTGCATCTCATCTGTATCAATTGCGTCAAGAACAAGATGTGAAAGATAACCTATGAAAAATGCAAGAGCCCCTTCTTTGGAAAATAAGAACACAATTGCGCTAAACACAATCATTCCAAGTATTGAATGTACAAAAGGGGTCTTTGATCTTATCCCGTATTTTTTCTCATATTTTAGCGCGTCTATAAATTTCTTCCATTTGAATAGTCTTGCTTTTATGAAATATATATAGATGTGGTCAATATCTGCAAATATAGCTCCGATTATAAAAAACTGATAATTGCCAAAAAGCATTCCAAGAAATATCCCTATAATAAGATGCAAAAAGATCATTCTTTGGTTTCTTTGCTTCCTTTACTGGCTTCTTTGCTAGCCAGATCATTCATCTTCTTCAATGCTTCTTCAATCTCTTCCTCACTCTTCCCATGTGCCTGAAGACCTTGTTCAAGTGACTCGAAATGTGATGCCATGCAACCGATGCAATGCATACCCATCTCCATAAGTACTCCAACAGCCTCAGGATGTTTTTGAGCAAGTTCGCCAATGTTCATTTCTTTTGTTATTTTAGGTTTTTCATCTGTCATAGTATAATGTAGGATGAACAGCTAGTTTTTAAGCTTTTCTCCTAGTTTCTTAAGTTATACTTTAGAAATCAAAAATACCATAAAGGTAATTATTTTAATTGCAATCCGTTATATGGCATTGCCTTGCCATCCACAATAACTTTTCTCCATTCGTTGAAGAAAGATTCTTCAGAACCTAATGAAATTCTGCCTTCTGCGATTAATTTTAGTGCAGTTGTAAGTGCTGGCCAATCGCTTGCCTCTTTTTGCATATCTTGATATCCTTTCTGTCCCTCTATGCCATCTACATATCGCCTGACCATATATGAGCCGTTGTCTTTTGGCATGTGCCATATGTTTTGTGAGATTTTAAGAATAGGCCCCTGTGTAAGTATTTCTCCGTGGTCCACTCCTTTATCAACTATCATTACTGATGATCTTGTATATCTCTCTCCAGCCATTATAGCGTCATATACTGGGTCGTCTCCTACATATTTTCTTTTAAATCTTTGATGTGAAGGAGGTCCTTCTTTCCTCTTTAGTATTCCAAGATCAGCAGGATGTACATTGATTATCTTATCTTTATATGCTTCAAGAAGTGTTTTTCCAACAAGCCTCATGTATCCGCCAAGGACAATAAGGTCAAATGGTGCTCCTATTCTTTCCTCTTCTTTTTTCAATCTGTCAATGAGCAGTTCATCAAATTCAATGCTTTTTCTTTCATACTCTGCAAGTGCTTCTTCACCTTTTTTTACAGCATCTGACCTATTGCCCCCACATACTAAGAAACTACTGATGAAATCTCTTGATGTATCTGCAAGTTCTTCAAGATTCATTAGACCTGCAGTTTTTTTATTTGAGAATATGAAGCTTGCTGGTACTGCTTTATGGCATGCCACTAAATTCGTTCCAGAACCAGAACCAAGTCCAGCCCAATGGAAATCTTTAATATCTCCAGAATACATGGGTGTTATGATTTCTTCATCCATTTTATTTTTGATAAGCTATCTTTACTCAGCAAGATGATATGTAAATTTTGGTTCAGGTGCTTTTGTTTTCTTTAATTTAGATACAGGCTTTACAGGACCATTCATTGCGTCAAGTATTTCTGCTTCTTTTGGATTTACAGTAGCATCAACAATTCTGCCAAAGTCACCTCTTAGATAACCTAAATCCTGTTTTCCGACTATATCATCTTCAAATATCATATGCAGGCCATCATGGTCTAGTCCAACTACATCTCTGAGGTCACACTCATATAATGTTGTCCCTTGAATGATTGCTCCACTTAAGTCTACATCCTTAAAAGACACTTTATATGCAGAACCAGCTACCATCCATGCCATGTGCATCTTCATACCTTCAAGTTTTGAGTCTCCATCATAATGCACACCCGGAATGTTACTATCTGTCCAGTCTGAATTTGTAAGATTTGTATTGTAGAATGCTAAACATGGGAAAAGCATCTTTTTTGCAGATACATTGGAAAAATCAGAATTCATAACAAAAATATAATCATTAGTTTCTTTTTGTAAGAAGTATTCTTTAAGTTTATCTGCATATTGTCCTAGATTTGGATTTTTGCCTCTCAGTGTTATACCATCAAAATAAGTCTGTCCTGCAACAACTGCATTTACAAAAGTAGAGGTATTTACTATTCCTGTAATATCTTTTCTTGTTTTCTTTCTTCTTCTTGCAGGCTTAGGTTTATCAGCTAACTCATCCTGGCAAACTATTGCAGACTCTTCAGAAATTATTTTGCTATTGGTTTCAGTAATTTCAGTGACTTTATCAGAAATATCTTGTGATGTACCCTGTAATGTACCTTGTGATGCATCTTGTGATGCGAGTGTATCTGTTATTTGAGAATTATCTGCATTAACTTCACTGTCTAATCCTTTATCTTCTTTTCCTTTAGGTGTTTTTTTCTTATTTGGGACATACCATGCCATTATTTATCATCTCAATGTTGGTTGTATGATTTTACTATATAAATTATAAACTTCAGCATAGATAGTTGAAATTTGCTTTAAAACGTTTTCCCTTCTTATTAGTAATGTTTACAGCATAATACCTTCTATTTGCATGAATTTGGCGGATTCAGATATAATATATCTACACAAGACAGAAAAATTATTTAAATGAACTCGGTCCCGGTATTATAAAAGAAACAGGGGTGCATTTAATGGTTGATGAAAAAGAGATAGCAAATATTCTACTTAAGATAAAGGCAGTTACATTGAGTCCAGATGAGCCTTATACATTCGCATCTGGGATAAAAAGTCCGATTTATTGTGATAATCGGCTTCTTATGAGCTTTCCAGAAGAGAGAGCTACGGTAACAAAAGCTTTTCTAGAGAAGATTAAAGAGCTTGATTTTGAGATTGTTGCAGGAACTGCTAGTTCAGCAATACCTTGGGCTGCTTGGATTGCAGAAGCGATAGGAAAACCTATGGTTTACATAAGAAAAGCAGGAAAAGGTTATGGAAAAGATAAACTGATAGAAGGCGGAGACATCAAGGGAAAGAAAGTGATTGTCATTGAAGATCTTATCAGTACAGGTGGAAGCAGTATAAATGCAGTCCAGGCTTGCAGAGATGCAGGTGCTATTGTTGATTCATGCATAGCAATCTTCACATATGAGATGCAAAAGGCAACTGACAAGTTCACTGAAGCAAACTGCAATATAATCACACTTACAAATTTCTCTACTCTTGCGAGTGTCGCAGTAGAAGAGGAATATGTCGATGATAAACAAAAAGAAATAATACTTGAGTGGAACAAAGCTCCTGCAGATTGGGGCAAAAAACAGGGGTTTGAATAAAATGACAGAACAAGAGCAACAAGAACAACAGCAAGAACAAAAGAATAATCCTAATGATTCATTAACAGAAAAAGAGATTGAAGCAAGGAAAAGAGTATGTCTTCCTCTTGATGGCTTGAACACTCTTGAAGAAGTGAAGGCTATGGTTGAAGAGTTAAGTCCAGTTGTAGGATTATTTAAGATTGGCAAGGAATCTTTTACACGATTTGGTCCTGAAGTTGTAAGGCTTGTGCATGATAATGGTGCAGAAGTGTTTCTTGATTTGAAATATCATGATATTCCAAATACAGTGAAAGGCGCTGCAAAAGCGGCAACAAAGCTTGGTGTTTACATGTTCAATGTGCATGCGTCAGGTGGCAGTGAAATGATGAAAGCAGCTGTTGCTGGTGTTAAAGAAGCAGTAGATGAGAGCAAAGACAACTGTAGGAAACCAAAGATAATTGCAGTTACAATCTTAACAAGTATAGATGATGAGATAATGAATACAGAGCTAAACATTCCTGGTAAAGTGGAAGATCAAGTTCTTTGTTTTGCACAGCTTACAAATGCTTCAGAACTTGATGGTATTGTTTGCAGTGCAGCTGATCTTTACGCAATCAAAGACAAGCTTCCTGAAGACTTCATGTATGTTACACCTGGAATAAAAGGTCCTAACACTCAGGCTGGTTCAGATCAAAAGAGGGTATTTACTCCTGGAAATGCAGTTAAGGATGGTTCAACAATACTTGTCATAGGAAGAGCAATAACTGCAGCAGAAGATAGGGTAAAAGCTGCAAAAGAAGTACTTGCAGATATGGCAAAAGAACTCTAACAATTGAGTTACAAATTTAAAATGTTAAAGAGATCAAGAGAAGAAGTTCTGAGAATACTAAAAGACGGCAGTATCAAATTCACGTCAGGCTCAGGAATATTTACTACAAATCCTGCAATGGTGGAGTGGGCAGACAAAAATCTTCCTGAAATGAAAGTATTGACTACTAAAAGTATACAAGTAACAAAGACTTCTGGAAACCGTGAACCTATCATTGCAGAGATCAGCGTCGGTAATTATGGTAACGCAGTCGGATTAAAAAATCCAGGTATGGACAAAGCATATGAAGAATTGAGAAAACTCAAAGAAAAAGGAATGAATAACCTTCTCAATATTTCTCTTGCAGCAAAAAATCCTGAAGATTTCATAACGCTTGTAAAGAAATTTGAGGATATTGCTGACATTATTGAACTTAATTTCTCATGTCCACATGCACATGCTGGTTTTGGATCAAGCATAGGCTGCGATGTTTCTGTAGCTAAGATGTATATGGAAGCTATACGAAAAGAAACAAAAAAAGATATATTGATATTCCCTAAACTTACGCCTAATGTTGACAATGTGGGTGAGATTGCAAAAGCGCTCATCGATTCAGGTGCAGATGGTATAGTTGCAATAAATACAGTTGGACCAGAACTTTATACAGAATCTCATACTGGAAAACCAATACTCTATAATCCTGGAGGTCATAAAGGAGGCAAATCAGGAGAGTGGGTAAGAGAACTTGCGCTAAAGCAGATTGCAGAAATTCGCGAAACAATTGGTGAAGAGATTCCAATAATTGGTATGGGTGGAGTCACACGAGGAGCAGATGTAAAAGCCATGAAAGATGCAGGTGCAGATGTTATTGGAGTAGGTAGTTCGCTTGCAAGAGTGAAGATGCCATTAAGATCAGATTATTTTACAGCTCTGAAAAAAGATGCAGAAAATAGTACAGATGAAGCATCATCTTTCCTGTCAAATGAAAGGTTAGCAGAATACAAGACATTTAAGATAACTAAAGTTAAAGATCATACTGAAACATTAAGGATTATTGAACTTGAAGGAACTCTTGATTATGATGCAAGCCAATTCGTATTCTTGTGGGTTCCTGATGTTGGAGAAAAACCTTTTGCAGTCGCTTGCAATGATCCTCTTACATTTATAATAAGGAAAAAACCTTATGACCCAGAACAGAAGAAAGGTCTTGTTACTCACGCACTCTTTGAATTAAAAGAAGGAGAAGAGTTAAGTCTGCGCGGCTTGTATGGCATAGACGCTCCGCTGACAAATAAATCTAGAGCAATCATCCTTGCAGGAGGAACTGGTGTTGCAATAGTTCCAGGTCTTGCAAAGAAGTTAAAGCAGGAAGGAAAAGAAGTAACAGTCTATTATGGTATTAAAGATAAAGATGAAGTTGTGATGGAAAGTGAGATAAGCAAATATGCAAAATACATCCCTGTTGCAGACGAAGGAAAAGTAGGCAGGGTGCTTGAAGTGATGGAAGAAGATTTGAAAGAAGAAATGAAAAAAGAGAATGGTGAAGAGAACATCAAAGAAGACATAAAAGATAACATCAACAACATTTGTTTCTACAATATGGGTCCTGATATCATGATGAAGATTGCAATGGATTTGCAAGAAAAGCTTGGAGCAAAGAGTGACTCTATTTTCTCATCACTTGAGACAAACACTATGTGCGGTATTGGCATGTGCAGTGAGTGTCAATGTGGTGGGAAATTAACTTGTCAAGAAGGAACATTCATCTCAAAAGAATTCTTAGATGACAAAGGGATTGATATTAGTAGTTTATGAATTCTAATTTTTTAATTTATTTTATCTAATATTATTGAATCTTTTATCTTTTTTTATCTCTTAATCTCACCAAATACTTTCTCATCAATCATATTCTTCTCTCTTCCAAGAATGCCTGTCCCAAATACTCCGCTATGATAATCAGAACCATAAGTAACGATGAGTCCTTTTTCTTCAGCATATTGTCTAAAAGGCTCATTTCTTTCGCCAAATTTAGGTTGTAGTTCGATGCCATCGACAACTTTAAGCAATTCCAATACTTCATATGGGTCTTTTGCCAAGGTAGGTGGATGTGCAAATATAGCGTAACCATCTGCTTTATGTACTGCATTTATTGCTTCTTGCCATTTTACAACTGGCTCAACAACTTCTACTTGCGATGCAATCCCCTCTCCTTGAAGATAAACCTTGAGTATGTCTCTTACATAGACTCTTTCATGCTTTTCCATAAGATACTCTCTGCATTCCTCGTCCCCTATCATCGTCATAGCAATTGCTACTTTTCCTACAGGATTCCTAGGATGCATCTTGCTTAATTTTTCATATGTGACTGGAACCCCGTATTCTTGCAGCACATCAATTCTTTGCTTAGTGACACCTATTTGTATATTTCTTGAATTATCAATATAATCCCTAAATCCTTTATTGTTCGGATCGAAATTAAGGCATAGCAGATGATGTTCAAGAGTAGATATCTCAACTCCAGGCATAAGTGGGAGATCTAATTTATCTGATTCTCTCAATCCTTCAAAATATCCTGCTAGATTATCATGGTCAGAAATAGTAATCATGTCAAGTCCTTTCATCTTTGCAGTCTGGACTATCTGGAACGGAAAATCCATTCCGTCTGAATTATTCGAATGTATATGCAGGTCTACGTATATCATGGTGTATGTGATTGCTTAACCCTTAATAAATATATAGTACTTACAATAAGTTTAAATAGATTCTTTCCTTATATCTCTTCATGGTATACTACTTTGCCTACGGGTCAAATATGGATGAAGAAAGGATGAAAAAGAGAGGCGTTAATTTTTTCAATAAATTTCATGGTAAACTAGTTGGCTTTAAACTTGTTTTTCAGGAGTTTTTAAAAGATAAGAATAAAGGTAGTTATGCAAATATTGTGCCAGATAAGGATTCATTTGTTGAAGGAGTAGTTTATGAAGTCGATGAATCCATCGCGCAATTAGATGGATATGAAAATATTCCCACTAATTACAATAAAGAGGAAGTATTAATCTCTACTGACAAAGGTGATATTTTATGTCTTGTTTATATTGGCAATAAAAAAAACATAGGAATACAAAAATCACCTAAAAAAGAATATCTGGGCCATTTATTGGAAGGAAAATCACTTTTATCTGAAGAATACTTTGACATGTTAAGTAAAATAAAGGTAATTGAATGAGATTCTTATCATAATTTCTTTCTTATCAATAATATTTATTAATGACCTCTTTATAGGTGCTTACATGATAGATCCACATGTACATCTGCGGGACTGGAACCAAAAAGACAAGGAAACAGTAGAGCATGGACTGCGCGTGGCTTATGATGCAGGTCTTAGTGCACTTTTTGAGATGCCAAATACTGATCCTGCAATTACTTCTATGAAAACAATAAAAGAGAGGATACAGCTTGCAGATGATGCAATAGCAAGACTGGGAATAACTATATTTCATGGTTTGTATGCAGGAGTCACAGCTGATTCAGAACAGATAAAAGAGATTGTACAGGCACATAAAGAATTATTTCCAAGAGTAGTAGGTCTTAAGCTTTATGCAGGACATTCTACTGGTGATATGGGTATGACGACTATGGAAATGCAGCAGAATATCTATAAGACTCTTGCTGAGCTTGACTATAAAGGAGTCTTAGCAGTGCATTGTGAAAAAGAAGCATTAATCATGCCTGAACTTTGGGAACCAGAAGAACCGATAACACACACGCTAGCAAGACCTGCAGTTGCAGAAGTAGAATCAGTGAGGGATCAGATTATGTTTGCAAAAGGAGCAGGTTTCAAAGGGACATTACACATATGTCATATATCAACACCAGAAGCGATTGATATAATAGAACAGAACAGACCAAAAGTAAAATTTAAGATAACATGTGGGGTCACTCCTCATCACTGCGTTCTTTTTGATGAGATGATGGAAAACAATATTCTGCTCAAAGTAAATCCTCCTTTGAGAAGCAGAGGTACAGAGGAACTTATGCTTGACGCACTCAAGGCAGGAAGGATTGATTGGATAGAGACAGATCATGCACCTCACACCCTAAAAGACAAGATAGAAAAACATGCTTCAGGTTTTCCTGGTCTTCCTAATTATCCAAGATTCATAAGATTCTTGAGAGAAGAAGCAAAGATGGATGAAGAAACAATAAAGAAACTGACGCATGATAATATAGTGAAAGCTTATGGGATTGAAATAGAGAATCAAATCCTCAACTCTTCTTCAAACTTAGATTCAGAATATGAGTTCTCAGCATTCAAATAAATTCCTAAGTGATTTATGATTTAGAATGCTTTTCAGATTAACAAAAGTAGACTCACTGCCATGACTCCCATACCTGATATTACGCCAAGTATTGCCCAGTGTGGTTTTCCATATTCTCTTGCAGAAGGAAGTAGTTCATCAAGTGAAATGTACACCATTATTCCAGCAACTCCTGCAAAGATTATTCCTGCAATGAGCTCATTGAAATAATTACGAAGTATAAAATATGCAATCAGTGCCCCTAATGGTTCTGAGAGTCCAGTAAGAGAGCTGTAAAGGAATGCCTTCTTCCTATTCTTTGTTGAGTAATAGATAGGTACTGAGATAGCAATTCCTTCGGGTATATTATGTATTGCTACAGCGATTGCAATGGCTATTCCTAGTTTTACATCAGCGAGAGTGCTTACAAAAGTTGCAATTCCTTCAGGAAAATTATGTATGGTAAGTGCGATTGCAGTGAATATGCCCAGTCTGTATAGATGTCTGCATTTTTTGGACATTTTATGTTTGCATCTTTTCAACATATTTTTGTTACGCATATCTTCTACCTTATGAGCCTCATGGGGATTTTCACATGATGGTATCAGGACATCAATCATACCTATTATTGCAATTCCTGCAAAGAATGATAGTACAGTTATCCAATTGCCTAATTTATCTCCTAATTGGCTTGTGATAAAGGTCTGCGATTGAAAGAATAATTCCACAAAAGCTACATATAACATTACTCCTGCCGAGAATCCAAGACTTATAGAAAGTAGTTTCTTGTTTGTATGTTTTGTAAAGAATGCTATTGCTCCACCGATGCCAGTGGATAGTCCTGCAAATAATGTCAATAATATTGCGAGGATTGCATTACTTAACATGTTATCACTGATGTTTATTCTTTTATATTATTTTTCTTTATTTCTTCACTTCTCTTATTTTTTGCTTATCTTTTTACTTATTTCTTATCTTTTCATTTCACTTTTTTCTTCATTTCATTTTTTTCTTCATATATTCTCTTAATTTTTCTCTTATCTCTTCACATCATATCTTTATTTTTTATTCTTCTTCCTGTAATTCTTTATCGCTTCTTTCAATGCGTCTTGTGCAAGAACAGAACAATGTACTTTAATGTGTGGAACATCCCCCATCTTGTTGACAACATCTTTGCTTGTAATCTTCTCAGCATCTTCAAGGCTCATACCAATAGTCATCTCACATAAGTAATCTGATGAGGCGATTGCTGCAACACAGCCATATGTCTTAAATTTTATATCGGTAATCTTATTATCATCAACTTTAATGTAAACACGCATTATATCTCCGCATTTGACATTTCCTACTTCACCTATTGCGTCTGCATCTTTTATCTCACCAGCAAACTTAGGTTCTTTGAATCTTTCGATTATTTTTTCATTATACATCTCAGTCACCCCCTAAAGGAGAAATATCTCTCAATCTTTTGATCTCTTTTTTAACAGCATTTAGACAGATATCCAGCTCTTCTTTTGTAGTGAACCTGCTTATACTGAACCTTACGCTTCCATGAGCACGTTCAGGATTATTTTCAAGTGCCATCATGACATGTGATGGCTCTAAGGTGTGTGATGAGCAAGCACTTCCTGTTGATGTGCATATTCCATGATCCATATCAAGTGCAGATATGATAGATTCTCCTTCAATAAATCTGAATGAAACATTTATATTATTGCAAAGACGCTTGTCTCCTTTTGGTCCATTGAGTGATACTCCATCAATCTTCAGTGCTTCATCTATGAAATAGTCTCTAAGTTCTGTCATATATTCATTATGTTCTTTATTTAGTGCTAGTTTTACAGATTCTGCAAACCCTATGATGCCAGCAACATTTTCAGTGCCTGACCTCAGTTTCTTTTCATGTCCTCCTCCATGTGCAAGAGGAATTATCTTGACTCCTTCCTTAACATATAATACACCAACTCCTTTTGGTCCATGTATCTTATGTGCGTTAAGTGTTATCAGATCAGCATACTCTGTATTAATTTCAGTCTTTGTGAATGATTGGCATGCATCTGTATGCAAGAGTACATCTTTTTTCTTGCATATCTCATATAATGCTTTCAAGTCTTGTATTGTACCAATTTCATTGTTGCCATGTATTATTGAAACAAGTATTGTCTTGTCTGTAATTGCATTCTCAAGATCCTGTGCAGAAACGAATCCTTCTTTATCAACATCAAGATAAGTGACATCATAGCCCATACCTTCAAGCCATTTACAGCTGTTTTGTACACAGTCATGCTCTATTTTTGTTGTGATTATATGGTTGCCTCCTTCTTTATTTGCAAATGCAATTCCTTTTATTGCGAAATTGTTTGATTCAGTACCACCTGATGTGAATATTATCTCACAATCTTTAGCTCCTATTGCTTCAGCAATCACATATCTTGCTTCATTAAGAGCTTTTTTTGCTTCTATGCCTTTGTGATGCATTGAAGAAGCATTCCCATATGCTTCTTTTTGATATTTATTCATGGTCTCGACTACTTTTGGGTCTACCATAGTGGTTGCTCCATTGTCAAGGTATATTGTCTTTGTCATTTTGTCTCTGATTTATCTTTTATTTATCGTTTTTTAATTTTTTATATATGATATTCGATATTCTTCTCAATTCATTCTTCCTTTTTATGGCAGTCATTACAGCAGTATTTTTTTACATGTGCGTCAACGAGTTTCATCAATGGTACTATTGTATCTTTGTTAAGTGAGTATATTCTTTTTTTGCCCTCTTGCTCTACATCAAGAAAATGACAGTCTGAGAGGCATTTTAGATTGTGGCTTATCTTGCTCTGTTCCTCATTTAGTGTTTCACAGATTTCACTGACAGACATCGACTTCTGCATGAGGGCTTCAAGTATCCTCATCCTCGTCTTGTTTCCTACAGTTTCAAAAAACACATTATATGAATGGCACTTCATATGAATATGTATTCATATTTAATTTAAAAAGGTTTCGTTAAATACTAAGGTAAACTTTATATAATGTAATTATTGAGGAAGAACCATGAAGCGAATAATTTTATTTTTGATATTTACATTACTTCTTATCACTGCTTGCTCCAAAACATTTGATGAATGCGACATCAATAAAGATGGTGAAGTTGATTCTAAGGAAGAGAAAGTATGTTTTACTGACTTAGGTGATTGCATCTCTGGATGTATAGATGATGGGAAAGCACCAAAACTTTGTTTAACAGAATGCCAAGAAAAACAAGATGAAGAGCAAACTACAGGGACAGAATATATTATCACATCATCTGCTTCACATTCCTTTGGAATCCACCCTTCTAGTTTAGAAAATTATGAATATGCTCATGATTTAGGCATTGATTTCAACAGAGAAGGTATGTATTTTGTATGGACTTGGATAGATACAGGCAGAGATGGCCATTTCTCATTTGAAAATGCTATGATTTCTCAACATCCAGATAGGCCTGGTTCTGGAGGGTTTATGAGTTATGATGAAGAAAGGAGAAAATTAGCTGCTGGAAAAGATATTGAACATATGGTAAATGTTTGCGCATTCCAGAGGAAGGTTGCAAAAGAGGAGTTTAAGAGTTCTGAAGAGAAGAAGATATATCAAGAATTTGTAGAGAAATTAGTAGAACGTTATGATGGTGATTCAGACTTAGGTTGCACTCAACCTTCGCCAGATTGTTATAATGAAGGCGATGGTGAATATCCTAAGCAATCATTGATAGATGCTTTACAAGTTAGTCCAATCAAGTATTGGCAAGCATGCAATCAGGTTATTGATGCTTGCTTGAATGACTGCAAAGAAACTTATGCTGAAAAATATGCAGAATTTTTAGAGCTTACTTACAAAGGTGTAAAAGCTTCTTGTGCTGATTGTCAAGTATTGATTGCCGGAGATTCTGCAAAAGAGATGTATCCTTCTGTCTATAAAGCATTAAATGGAGAATACGTAGATATTATTGACAAACATTTCTTTGGTATGCATAATGATTATATGAAGATTAGTGAAGAGATGGACTATTTGAAAAATAGTCTAGTTGATTCAGGATTTGATTTAGATGAGTTAAGATTCTGGACAACTGAAGTGGGGACATATTCAGGGGACCCTGTTGAAGACAAGGGAGATATTGTAACAGAAGGCCCACCATATCAATCTGAAAAACAGCAAGCCCAAGGTCTTGTTAAAAGATATATATATTCATTCGGAGAAGGTTTTGAGAAAGTGCTCTGGGCATGGGGTCTTATCGAAGATTTTGGCTGCGAATGCTGCATATTTGATTATACTGGACTCATTTATGACGGAAACGATAAGGGTCAAGAGTGTGATGTTAATGATCCATACGATCTTGGTAAAGGGGTGAAGAAATTAAGTTATTATTCATTGAAGAAAATGATTGAAAAGATTGGTGGTTTTACTGAAATAGAGAAAGTACAGGAAAATGATTTTGTTTATGTGTATAAACTTATTGATGATGGAACTCCAATCTGGATAGGATGGAGTGAAAATGTCACTAAGAGCGTTATTTTAGATGTTGAAGATGCTGACCAAATCATGATAACAGATTCAGTGCCTAAATTCGTGACAGGTAATGAAGTAATAAACTATGATACTTCCTTTAATACAGAAATAAAGTATCCTCGAGATAATGCTATCAACATAACTTTATCTGGGGTTCCTGTATATATTGAAGTAATCAAATAGTAATATTTAAATAATCCAACTTACTCTTATTCTATTATGACAAAAGAACTATGTTGTTGTTGCTGAATTCTTTCATTGTTTTAGTTTTACTACCCAAATATTTTTTCCTTGTTCAATATATAATATAAACATATCAAATAAAATTCAAAGGTGATCACAAATGTTCGAAGACATAAAAGCGATATACAGAAATGATCCTGCAGCAAGAGGATTAGAACCTATTTTATATCCTGGCTTGCACGCGATAATTGCACATAGATACATTTCACATCCATTATACAAGATTAAGCTAAGGTTCTTAGCAAGATTGATATCTCAAATCATGCGTTTCCTTACTGGCCTTGAGATACACCCAGGTGCAAGAATAGGCAAGGGCTTTTTTTGTGACCATGGCATGGATGTTGTAATTGGAGAGACAGCACAGATAGGAAAGAATTGCGTGATGTTTCACGGAGTCAGCTTAGGTGGTACTGGAAAGCATGTAGGAAAAAGACATCCGACAATAGGCGATAATGTGATGATCGGCACTCAGGCAACACTACTTGGTCCTATGAAAGTAGGAAATAATGCAAAGATAGGTGCAGAGACAGTAATAATCAATCATAATGTACCAAAAGACTGCACAGTTGTAGGCGCGCCCGGAAGGATTGTGAGAAAGAACGGGAAGAAAGTCAATATAAAGCTTTGAGTAACTCCTTTCAGTAAATTATATATACTATTTAGATTAAGATTATGTTATGGGTGATATTTTTAGTTTTTTAATTTTTATGTTAGTATTGCTAGCTATTGCTTTTTCAGTTATATCTCATTATATAGCAATGAATAGTCTATATCGTAGAGGAAAAAAACTTAATTGGTTAAGATGGTTGTATGGTTTTGAAGTGTTCAGATTCTTATTTACTAAGAAATATAATAAAAATAAAGAGATGCTATTTGCAAAAAGAATGGGATTAGCAGGTTTCATAATTATAATATGTTTATTGATGCTAGCTATCTTATTTATTATATTCTCCTAAATTTAGCATCATAAACTAAGACTGCAGTCTTAAGGATTGCATCCTTATGTTTATCTTCTAGTATTTCTTCAAGAACTTGTTCATAAGGCATCACAACTATTTCCATATCTTCGAGAGGATCTTCTATTGGTTCTTGTATTTTGTGAATATCAGTTGCCATGACAGCGTACGTCCTCATGTCAAGCGCACATGCTAATGGGTAATTGCCTGTGAGATATTCAAAATTGCCTGTGTAACCTGTCTCTTCAAGAAATTCTCTTCTTCCGCAATCAATAGGAGTCTCACCTTTAGCCATGCCTCCTTGCACGAGTTCAAGTATGCTGTCTTCATATTTTCTTATGGAGTGTCTGTATTGTCTTGCAAGCATAAGGTTATCTTTGTCCACGAAAGCAAGAACACCTACACCATCTCCTGGTTTTGCAGTATGATACTCATATAATTCCTTACGTCCTGGCACTCTAAGCATATCTACGATTACTTTGAACCATCCTCTAAACACTACTTTTGAGCTTACTATCTCTGGCTTTTGTAACATGCTTCTACCTAATTGCAATTGCATTAATAAATAAATATATTCTTTATCCTAACTCAAGGAACATATCTAAAAGAAGGCATATAGACTTTTTTAGGATCATCAAGTCCAAAAATACTAGATAATTTTCTGATTGTACTTACAATATCACCTTCAATCTCAGATTCATCATGCATAATATGTTTTGTTGCAGAGTATATCCATGTATGCATGGCACTAACTGCTTGACGATGTATTGCTTTGTCATTATGATATATCCCAATCTTGATTCCTTCCAGTGCTTCCAGTGTAGGTATGCTTGATAATGCAATCAGACAATAATTCTCTGTTGTCATGCCCATATGAACTCCCATCTGCTCTTCTAGAGAAGTTTCATAATCCAAAAGAGTATCGTCTGGATACGCTAGGTTCTCTTCAAATATTTTTATGATTGGTCTTGCACATTCAGGATAGGGCAGATGCCTTAATTCTTTTACTGCGTCATGTTTTAGGTAGTTGCTGATTGGTCCTTCATTGTACTCAAGAATATCGCGAAGTATCATTGCAGATTCTTTTCCACCAAGCTTTCCAAGCCCCTCTACTGTTTCCCACTTCATCTCGGCACTATCATCATGCAGTACAATTTCTCTGAGTTGTGGGAATGCTTCTCTATACTCTAGTCTGATAATATCATGGAGCATTGCAAGTCTTCCAGAATCTATGGGTTCTATAGTTCCATCTCCATTATCAATCCAGTCAAGGTATAGATGGACAGGCATATTACTGTCTACTATCATCTCCTTTGCATACTCCATCCTTAGTGTTGTCAATGTATCTTTGTAAAGTCTTTTGAGATGATCTCTTGTCTTGAATCCATCTGGAAGCCACATGGTTCTATCTCTATTCACCATCTCAGGTTGAGCATCGAAATCATAATCCTTATAGAATTCCCTTGTACCGAACTTAGGATGGAACTCATCAAGTTCTCTTATCTCTCTAGTGAACACTGCATCAAAGAATATTGTTATCTCATCATCACTTATATCAACAGGATCACTCATGTTCATGAAATTTATATTTCTGAAGGACTTATAATGTTTTATAGTATATAAAGTATAAAATACATTATATTTTACATTATATTTTTAAATAATCAGCAAATAATCAGATCATGGACAACTTAATACTCTGGATCTTATTCATGTTCATTGATCTTTCTTTAGTCATATTAGCTTTCAAGCTGTTTGGTAAGACTGGCCTATACATAACAATAGCGATGTCCATAATTTTAGCGAACATCCAAGTAATAAAGATAATCGAGATCTTTGGAATAACAATAACATTGGGCAACATACTTTACGGAAGCATTTTCCTATCGACTGACTTATTGTCAGAATTCTATGGAAAGAAGGCAGCAAGAAAAGGAGTATGGATTGGATTTTTTGTGATTATAGTTGCAATGATATATATGCAGATTTCGCTAATGTTCAAGCCAAGCCCAGATGATTTTATACAGCCACACATGGAAGCAATCTTCTCATTTTTTCCAAGAATCATACTTGCAAGCATGGTAGCTTATCTTATCAGTCAGATGCATGATGTTTGGGCATACCATTTCTGGAAGAAGAAGACAAAAGGAAAATATTTGTGGGTAAGGAACAATGCATCAACATTAATCAGTCAGTTGATAGATTCAGTCATCTTCTGCGCAATAGCATTCTTAGGAGTCTTCCCTATGCCCGTATTCTGGCAAATCTTGATAACAACTTATATTTTCAAACTGATAGTAGGTGTTGTAGATACGCCGTTTATCTATTTTGCAAAATATATCTCTAAATAATTCTGATTCATCTCTTGATGATACAAGGATAATGCTTAAATTTATATTCTCAAACTCATTCTTATTTATTCACAATGTCAGAAAAAACAGTTTTATTGGGATTTCATGATGAAAGTGTTTTAAGAGCGTACGCTCGACTTTGCAAGGTATGTGGCTATACACCAACTAAAGTAGATAATCAGGCTGATATGCTTGAAAGGACAACTTCTGAACAATATGATGTATATGTGATGGATATGAATCTTGATAATCCTGGTAGAGTAAAGATAGGTCCTGCAATGCAGATATATGAAATTGTAAAGCCAAGGGTGCTTGCAGGTGAAGCAAGATTCCTTGCAGTTTCAGCTGAAGACAAAGCTGTTGAACTTGCAAAACAAAATGGTCTGCCAGCAGAAGTAAAAGGAACACGCTTTGATTTGACGTCAATTTTAGAGTAAGTATCAGTATATAATAGACCTAAATACATACAAAGATTTATATTGTAAAAATCATTCTCGATTACTATGAGACTCGACTGGATTTTGCCTGAACCGCTTATGTTTGCAAGAAGGATAATCAGCGAAGTAACTGGTTATAATGCAGGTATGGAGTGGTTTCAGAATAAACAATTAGTACATAAAGGAATTCTTTCTGAAAAAGATTTAGATCCCTTCCAAGAATTAGAAGTTCTTGCAACTCAAGATAGAGCAAAAGTGATGGAGACTATCCAAAAGATCACAGACAGATATGACAGTGACGTAGATGCATTCACTTCAGATTATCCTAAATTTTCAGATACTGTCTGGCAGGGTTTTAGGAAGACAAGTGGGAAAGTGGCTAGTTTTCCGACATTGGCAGAAACAATGAAGATGAAGACAAAAGATGGTATTCCAGAAAATGTTAGAAAAGAAGTCCTTGATAGGTTCATTGAATTGCTTGGCAGTGATGATACTCTCTGCAAGGAATATAATGCTTATTTGAATGGCTTTAGTGATAGTGAGGATGCAACAGTTTTGCAGGATTTGCTCAAGCATGACCCTGATTATATGTTTGGATTAGGAAGATATGTTTTTGATATGACTGATGGCAGACCAATGACTTGTTTTTGGGACTTAAGACAAGAGACTCTTCCTAAATTCAATTTTCTTATATATCAAACACCAGTTTCAGATATGGCTAGTACAGTCCAGGAAGAGATTGACCAATATGACAAGGACCATCCTGATTGTGTCTTTCCTGGTTTTGAAGAGACTGATGACCATGTATCTTATTATCTTAACAATTTCTTCATGTCAGTAGCTAGAATAAAAGGAAGAAGAAAACTTGATCCTTATTTTGAGTTAGATAAAGGAGATACTCCTTTTAGTGAGTTAATAGGAGAAGGCGATTCAGGATCTCCTAAACCGAGCGAGCTATATCTTGGAAGAACACCTAGACAGATGCGTTCAGATATAGATAAAGCAACGAGGAAATGTGCTGTTGATGTTTCAGCTATCGGAGCGATGGTGGAAGACAGCCATGAACACCAAAGACCAGTACCTATGAAACAGATTGCGCAGATGGTATTGCCAGCATACATACATTTGAGAGCAATGGGATATGAAAAGCATGATTTGACTCCTTGAAACAACTCTTTGAAACATATTTATCTATTATATTAATCTTTATAAAATTCAAAGGCATATCGTTAATTGAAAATGCGCCAGACAAATTATGATAAACTAGACGATGAACAGCGTGATATTTTAGATCAGGCATTCGAAGCATTGTCAAATGCATACAATCCTTATTCTAAATTTTCAGTTGGTGCTGCAGTACTCACAAGTTGCGGCGAAGTAATAACGGGAGTAAATGTTGAGAACGCATCTTATGGTCTTACAGTCTGTGCAGAAAGAGTAGCAATATTTCGTGCAGTAGCTGAAGGTTACAGAGGATTTGACAAGCTTGCAGTGATTGGAAAAGGAGAAAACCATGATGTTGAGGATGTTACAGGTCCATGTGGCGCGTGCAGACAAGTCATATATGAATTCTCCCAACTTTCTGAAAGCCCTATAGAAGTGATAATGTCAAATACAAAGATGGACAAGGTAGATGTTGCAACAATAGATGAGCTTGTTCCTATAGCTTTTGGTCCTCGAGATGTTGGAGTTAATCTTGTTCCATATCGTAATTCTTAATAATTATTTGATTATTAGATTCCAAAATAATTCATATCAACCCTGTCATATCTGCTTCTGCTTGCAAAATAACCTCCTCGCGTCACATCATCTTCTTGCGGATTCACAAGTGCATGAAATCTTTCTTTGCTTAAATATACATCATACTGCGTCCTGTATTCAGGCCCACAGTCAGGTGGTATTGCTTCGATATGAAATCCCGGTTCTTCAAGAAATCCCTGTTCAGGATCTTCATCAACAATATGCAGGATGAATCTTGGTTTTTTCCATCGTTGCATAATACATTCAAGCTCTCCTTTCTCTTCAAGAATTGCCTTATCTGCTTTATTCAAAGATACGACAAGACCACTGCCTCCAAAACCTGCCCTCATATGCTTTTCTTGAATATTTGAACTTAAATATATTATTGTGATGCACTCTCAGGTAGGTTTTTAAACCCAAAATCATTCTCGTCAATCATGGGGAAAGGAGTCTGTTTGAAAAGATCAGAACTAGAGGGTCTGCTTCTGAATAAGAATGCATTCTCATTGCTTGAAGATGTGCTTAAAAGAGATAATGAGCTTGAAGATGAGATAAGATATAAATATAGCGATTATGGCAAGTTTGTTTCAAAAGCCCGCTTGAAAGAACTCTTAAAAGAAGTAAAACCTGAAGTAGATGATTTTCTTGGTATCTCTGATATGCCTACTCCTAGTATTGTAACATCAAACTGTAATGCACTATTACTTCCTCTGCTTAGGCTTCCTACACTTCCTTTGGCATTTTATGGTGGTGCTCATTTTTTTGGTGGAGGTCTAGGTCTCTTACTTGTAAAAGGCGATATTTTGTCTGATTTTGCTTCTGTTGGTCTTGGACTTACAGCACTAATTGGTGCAGGGATATGGGAGCAGGCAGTTAATCCCGATCCAGATACTTACAATCCTTTTGGTCATAGGGTTGCTATAGGAAGAGCTCATGAAGAAGAAGCTTCTGTGACTATTGCTCATGAATATGCACATCATGTTCAAAAGAAAAAGTGGGGATCAAAATCATTTGATATACGTTATTCTTCTTTCTTTGAAGGATTTTGTCGTGGGGTAGAAAGAAATACTGCAAAGAAACGTTATGAAGAGCATAATAATGCAAGGGCTCTAAAGGATCACTTTACAAGGCATATTCCTGAGATAAAGGTGGTCTACAATTGGATGTGTGAATGTCTTGGCAAATATCCAGACAGGAAGGCAATGCAGTATGTCCCTTATGGTCATACAAGGGGAAAATGGTTATGGAAAGCACCATGCAATCATGCTCTTGGAAATGCAGCTCTTTATCTATATGAATCAACTCAAGGCACAAGAATATATAAGGATATTCTAAAGGGAGACTTTGCTTTTAAGCCTCTATAAGCTCATTTTGAACTTATTCCAAGCATGATTTGAACCTATTTCAGGTTAAATTTCAGCTCATTTTAACACATTCTAACCTAATTTAAACCTGTTTTAACCTATAAAGCAATGTTTTATAAAGAGGAGCCGTATCCTTCGTATATTATTGAAGACAAACCACATTCTTATCAAAACTTGTTTTGAGTAGAAATTTTGGATGTTTTTGGTAATAAAATAAACAAACATTGAGGTTTTAACAAAATGAAAGGAAATGTAAAATTTTTTAACGAAGGCAAAGGCTTTGGCTTTATTGCTGGCGAAGATGGTAAAGAGTATTTCGTACACCAGACCGGATTAAATGAAGGTGTTGTAATACGTGAAAACGATGCTGTTACATTTGATGTAGAAGAAGGCGATCGTGGACCAAAAGCTGGTAATGTTTCATTAGATGCTGAGTAAATCGGACTCTATAGACATTACAAAAGGAATAAAATTCTAAATATTTATTTTTTTTAACTTTCTTTTTTTTGATAAGAACTAGAGATATCTATCCGCCAAAGTTTGCCATTCTTCTGCTATTTGCAACTTCTTCATTCATATAACTCTCTTTTGCTAAAGGCGGTACAAAATTATCTGGAAGCGTATTTTTTGTCATTGTTCCATTTCTTGAGAATTCTTCTGGTCCTTCTGAAGCAATAGTTCCAACACTTCCAGCTACACTTCCATAATATCTAGAAGGCATATGGAGTTCTCTTGGTTCAGGTATATCAAAATGTGCCCATCCTCTTAATTCTACTTTAGGAGTCCAGTTTACAAGCGAAGCATCAATGTCATATGTATCTACATTGAACACTTATCTTTCACACACAGATGTGATGGGGAGCAGAGTGGAAAGATCAGTTGTATCATCTGCGATAGAGAGCATGATCGAAGATGAAATCTCAAGCCAGATTGTTATGAACACAGCAGTCATGGCAGCAGTTATAGCATCTACAACTGTAACAACAACTTCTTCAAGTTAAAATGATTGAAAGAATCAGACTGTACGAAGACCTGGGAAACTTTCTCAATGCTTTAGATGGTGTCTCTCTTGACAGATACAGGGTAGGTCCTGCACCAAGTTCTGACACTTATACTTTGTTCCATGATTATGCTGTTAAGATTGACATGAAGAAAGGAGGTTGGAAAAGCCTCTGGAATGTTGTACCAGCAATCACTTTAAATGCTCTTGCAGAGAATATTGAATCCCAGTTTAAATTGAAACCTGAATCTATAAAAGATAGTAATGCAATTGTACACTTAGGTCCTAAGGATGAAGAAGTTCTTGTCCAACAGATTGCATATCAGACTGAAATAGAACAGCAGTTGACAGTCAAAGGACATGATTATGATAAGCTTTTGGAATATATCATTATAAGGACAAATGTATCATTTCCTACAATCCATGCTTCATTTTATAGGATAGATCCAGACACAATGCCTAATGAACTTCTTGATGTATGGGTTAGGCTGAACAAGAAAGGAAATTCTTTCGAGCAATACCTAGAACAATTGAAAAAATGATAATCACGAAAGCATCTCTTAAAGAATCAGTAGAAGATCTTCTTCTAGAGATATTGGTGAGCAAGACCAATGGCCAGCTTAGATGTCATGAGATTGCAAGACTTTTCAAGACTGGACTGACAAAAGAAGGTTATGAAGGCGTAGTTGTAAAAGATGGGGTAGCAGTCTACAATCATGATTATCTTCAGGCTATGACTTTTAAATTTCTTACAGATTTTGATCCTGATATTGATCTTAGTGAAATTGTTGGTCCTAGCAAAACCCACAAAGATGTTTCATACTTTCATTCATGGTGTGAGGTAGGTGATTATGTTATCGACCACCATAATGCCCTTAAGCAGGATGAGAATACTATCCATCAGAGATTCACAATTGTTGAGAAAAAGCAGGACTTGGTTGGTAAAGTAACTTATGATCCTTGTGGAAAACGTTACAGAGTTCTTGGAATGAATTTCCTTTATGTGCCTCCTCGTTTTGTAACAAGGGTTATGGCTGATTGAAATGTTTTTTGACAACCAGAGCAAGATCTAAACTACTCATTTCTTCTTTAGAAATCCATTTGTATTCTGTATGGTCCTTGCTCAATCCTATTTCTCCATGAAACGAATTAACAGAAAAAATCCTGAAATGTATCTGCTTGCCATGCTCTTCATGTTCAATCTCATTAATAACTTCACCAGGTTCAATCCTCATGCAAGTTTCTTCAAGAACCTCTCTCATTACACAATCTTTTATGTCCTCTCCAGGCTCAAGCTTTCCTCCTGCAAAGTCCCATTTGCTTGGAAAGAATCGAGAGTCAGGCTTTCTCTTAAGAAGAAGATATTTACCTTCTTTTTCTATCAATGCCTTTATTACTTCTATCATTTTTAACTTATTCGTCTGTGTTATATTAAAACATTTCTATTGAGTGCAAGTAAAAAGTCAGCTTTTCTCTTTGAAAACTGTCATAAATCTTTCTCATAAGCTTTGATTGCATCTTCTATCTGCTTCTTCTTATTCCTGTATTGTTCAGGCATATAGCCAAGTGCGTCTCCATAGTTCAAGAGATCATCTGCAGTTATGCTGTCTATGCTTCTCTGTTCAAGAAGAGGCAACCTCTCTCTGAGTAATGTATCTTCCAGTCCTTGGATTTTTCCATCTTTGTCTACATCTGCAAGCTCTGTAAGGTATATGAATCTATCATAGGTTTTCTCAGCTTTCTTACAGCTCCAGTCATATGATGCTTTTGCTCCAAGAAGTATGCCTGCAAATATTCCTACAGCTGTTACAGCAGCTGCTGTTGCAATCATTGCATTTTTTGTTTTTTCCCCACTGCATACATTGATTGTCCTTGTCAAATATGTTCTTGTCATTTTACCCCTCCATTTATCTATGTTTATCTGTTATTTCGGTATTTCTATGAAAATCGAAATGAATATATAAACATTTCGGTATTTCTATATTAATCGAAACTTTTATATAGTAATCTCTAGTAAAGCCTGCTATGGCAACAGTATTACCACCTCATGTATTTGACGCGATGGTACACAAAGCATTCTCTTCTGCAGTCAGGAAGCAAATACTACTTGTGATATCAAAAAAACCGAAATATCTTTCTGAGATAGCACAGGAGGTAAGTAAAAAGCCCCAGACTATTGATTTTCATCTGAAGGTGCTTACTGAACTTGACTTAATAGAAACTAACTGGATAGAAGGCAAGAAATATTTCTCAATCAAAGATAAGAATATAATTAAATTTCTCAAAGACAATAAACCAATGGTGCCTCACTTCAATGGCAAGCCACCTCATGAGATAGTTGCAGAGGCTATGACAGAGATAACTAAAAGGCTTGACAATATAGACAAAAGACTTGCAAAACTAGAGAAGAAATGATAGACAAAAAACAAATATACTTGATATTAACTGCAATTTCTATAATCATTTTTATCTCAGGATGTGGACAACCTCCTAAAAGACCGCCTGAAGGATCTGATACAGAAGTATTTGGTATATATTCTGCAAATTTGGATGGAACAGATTTTAATGTAGTCCTTACTAACTCATATCAGGAAATGACTCATGTCAGGGTTTCTCCAAATGGGCAGTGGATAACTTTCAGCAGATATAATAAGATTGTAAAGGATGATTGTGCAGAGATGCATACTGGTTCAGGATTGAATTATGAAGACACTGAAATTCTTATAATGAAAGCTGATGGTAGCAATGTAAAAACATTAATTCCATCTGAGAAAGGAAAGATAAATGTCAACAGCGATTGGGTAAATGATAAAGAACTTCTTTATCTGTACGGTGATGATGATGGAACTGAAATAAGAAGAATAATTCTCGATGATAATATGGATGTTGAGAAAGTTAAGAAAGTTAAGATACTTGATACTCTTATGCCTCTTGATCCTCACCAGGTGGACAATAAGATTGTCTTCCCTGCAGTCGATATATTGAAAGCTACACAAGGCATATGGATGATTGATGATGGTGAGTTGAAGCAATTGACATTTCCAAAAAATGCTTCTGGGACTTATGTGACACGAGATGGCGCATATGATAATGATGTTAAGATATCTCCTGATGGCTCCAAGATCGCTTTCATGAGGTTTAATGCAGAAAGAGGAACATGGCATTTGTATGTTATGGACATCTCAACAGGGATTGAGCAGGATTTGTCTCTTGATCATATTCCATATGAAAGTTTTGCACTTGACGGATTGCCTCACTGGTCTCCAGATGGTTCGAAGATTATTTTTAGGCATTCTGATTATGATGTTTTGACTAATAGCGAGATCTATACTGTAAATCCTGACGGAAGTGAAAGGGAGATAGTTGATGTGCCTTCAATTGCTGACGGTTATTATCAATTAGGAGTTTCCTTCTATTCAAATGATAGGATATTATATCATGCAAAAATAATCAATGTCAAATGTGAAAAATGAAAGACTGGCTAAAATTCTATCTATTAGGAGTATTGTTCTGGTTTGTAGTGGACTTTACATGCACTCTCTTTCCTGATTATGAATCTTGGTTTGCTTTGATGCCTATAATTTTCATCTATTATTTTGGTGTGCCAATAATTAGCACAGCATTTGTATATAAATTCAAATGGAATGGTAAGAAATTATTAATTGCAACTATTATACTTGGAGCATTCTTAGAACTAGTCATGTTCAAGAATATTTTATTGTTGCAGTTTCCTTTAGCAATAATATTCTGGATAATTGCAATATCTATTTATTGTACACTTTGCTTTATTCCAAAATGGATTGTAGAAAAAAAGCTAAAAAAGAACAAAAAATGGTTCATCATCATGTTTGCAATATGGTTATTCACATTCATAATGACAACCATACATCATATTTGAGAAACATCAAGCCCTCTTATCTGCTGCTTGATGTTCTCCATCACAGAATGCAAGTGAGCAGATACGAACTTGATTGTTCCAGCACATTCATGTCCGCCACCATCGACATTCGCTTCAGGTATGTCCTTCTGCAATTTCTTGATTATCTTTGCAATTGGCAGTACTGGCTTTGTTGCTCTAAGTATTATCATGTCTGAAAGATGTCCAAGACTTATTACTGGCACGCTTTCTTTTCCGATTGCAACCTTGTCATGTATCATACCGATTACTTTTCCAGGTGTTGGATAAGTGAATCTTAAAGTGTACTTCTCAAGATCAATATGAGATAATGTTACTCCATTGATCTCTTGTGTCCGAAGATAAGGCAATGTGCTCTGCAATTGTGTTTCTACTCCTTTGTTAACTTCCTCATTTATGATATTTACAAATTCTGGTTTGTCAAACATCTCTTCATACACACCTTCTCCAGAATCAAATCTGAAATGATACGCTAGGAAGTCAATTGCAATTACCATTTTGCCAAGTTCTTTTTTATTCTTTCCAGAATTTTTTATGTAGTTCTCAGCTTCTTGATTATCACATCTGTCTCCGATTGCAGATATCGCTGGAAATAGTTTATTTTCAAACTTTCCATGTATCAATCTAGCTATCTCATAGCAAAGCATGCCTGCACTCAATTGTCCATCAAACCCATACATATATGGATTGAGATGATCGAGTATAAACGGACATACTGAAGTCTTATCACCTTCATAATCTACTGGATTATGGTGGTCAACTACAATCACATCAAAGTTTAGTGTCTTGAGTGTCTTCATCGCAAGGATGTCTTCAGGTGTTGAACCGTTGTCAAGAACAAGTATCAATGGTTTTCCTTGATTATGTCCTTCAAGATATCTTTTTGTAAATCCCACATCGCGAAGCACATCTTTTATCTCATAGAACGGTGCTTTGCTTGGACTTCTGTACAAGTGATAAGAAGGATCTAGATTTATCTTCTTCATCAAAAGTTTGCATGCTTGCTCTATTGCAAGCCCTGACATTATTCCATCAGCATCTGCGTGATGTCTTATCAGTATCGGCTGATTCTGAAGTATTGCATTTCTTATTCTTTTTGCAATCCTCATCATATGTGGTTTTAGAACATCAAATTTTTCTGATTTGATAGATAGTTCTCTTTCTCTCGGATTACTGTTACTTTCTATTATAGAATCAAAATCTTTTTCAGATTTATTTATTCTCTTTATTTCTATCTGGAGTTTTCCAGCTCTGCTCTCAGCGCGTCCTTCTAGATCTATGACATCGCCTGCATCAAAATCACATTGTTTGGTGACAGCTTCAATACTGCTAAAGCCATCGCTTACTATTAGTATAACTGGCCCAGGCTGAGTTCTTCTCATTACCTTGACAGTTCCTTTAAAGAATACTCCATCATCTAATTCATTTATTTTATCTTTAGACCTAATAATGGGTCTATCTGTACTATTTTTCATTTTTTAAACCTCTGTAAGAAAACTTGTTTTTCTTGGAACTTATTTTCCAAAAGCAGCCTCTTATTAGACTGTGTGTTTTCTTCTCGTTAAGGTAAGGTAGTCATTTCCTCTTTATAAAGCTTTTGGTTGTTGTGATATTCCAGTAGTGAAATCTTTAAATACTTAGTTCGATTCCTATCGTCTATGACAGACGATAATTTAGTAGAAGAACCTGTTAAACCAATTGTATTCTATATCGGTAAGCTTCTTTCTATAGAACATATACTAAGAACACTTCTTGAACCAGTATATGATCTTAGATTATGTGATAATCCACAACCTAATTTGCGTTCTTCGATAGATTCGATTGTAACAGAAAACAATAGACCTGACATTTTTTTAGTGAATTATAAGTTACCTGCAGTCTCAGCATATTCTGTATTAAATTGGTTATATGAAAAAGAAGAAACAAGTAAATCGCCTGTTTTATTGACTTCCTTCACACCTTTCGATCAGATTCTTAAGGAAGAGGGAGGAGTTTTCCCAGAAAATCTAAGAGGATTTATTAGATGTGGTCAATACAGTTTAGCACTTGTTCCTATTATCTATGAGACTCTAAGGAGATATCCAGTAAAATGAGCGACTTAAGAAAAGAATTAGGACTGAAAGTGCTTGTAGTTTCTTTTGACCATGGTGCAAACAACATAAATATCTCAGCGCTTGATACGATCAAAGGTGATGTGAAGAAGATTCTTACAGAAGTAAAGCCAATGCCAAAAGAGACAAATCATGTCTATGTGACTGTTCATTCAAGTGGCGAGATTGGGTGCGGGATAGAGAGTTACGATGTCATGTACAGGAGAAGAGAAGGTCACAAAGGAAATAATTATTGGAAAGTCGATAAGCTTCTTGAATTGTATGAAAGAGTAACGCCATGGTAAAATGTTCTCAGAAAAAAAGGTCACTTACGGTCCTCATCAGTTTCCACGTTCTCCATTGAGGTTCATCAAATCGCATATGTTTGATGTATGTATGGATCATCATCATATAAAAAATACATTGACAGATGCATTCAGCGACGACGATTTTCGTTCTCAGCTCTCGCTAGACTCTCAGCCTGTGAATCTTTCTTTCATAAATTACGGCAACACTGAATTAGTATATCTTGCAACCTCTGAAGATAAGAAGATGGCTGTGCTGATAAATCAGCCTCATATGCCAAAGGGTGTTGTCAGGGATGAATTTAGGAATCTTAATAAGGTATACAACCATGATCCGACAAGAGCAGTTGAGCCTTATGCATTCTTCTCAAACGGCACGCATGAATTATACGCTTGTGAATATTTTGACAAGGCGATGTGTATCTATAATGGCAATGACAGGCCGTGGGGTGTATTTGATCCTGTGCCTACTTATCATTATGAAAGTTTTTCTTCGCCAGAAGTCGCTCACGCAATAGTATCATGTATGATTGGACTGCTTGTACATTATCATCATGATGGCAAAGGTCTTGCAAAGACGCAAATTGCAGGTGATGATTTCATCCTCACAAGGGATTTTGACAAGAAGGATCCAGCAACAGTTCTGCCGAACATGAAGCTGATATCTGCAAGAGCCTTCATTGATTGTTCTCTTGATGAATATGTTGATATTATAAGGGAAGAATTCAGGCAAGCGACAACATATGATGATTGGAAAGTTCGCCAAGGAAAAATTAAGGTAAATTGCAAGTCAAGGATACCTCTTTCTGAACAAGAGATTGAAGAAGGGATTGAGCTTGGCATGGATTTAAGAAAATCTAAACCTTAGTAGTTGTAACTTATTAGTAGTAACAAACCGAAACACTTATAAACCCAGTTCTTATTCTTAATATAAAATGTTTGAAAGTATAAGATTTCAATGGAATGCGCAATTGTGTTCAAATTATGTTAATCAGCTTGAAAGAATACTTAAATCTGGCGATGATGTTCTAATAAAGGACATATCAGAAAAAGCATTAAAACATGGTAGGCGGGCATTAGAACTTGGTGCGGTAATGGATAAGCCTGAGATCATGGTTCCTCTTAAAGATGTTCTAACTCATGTTGGGTCTATTTATGAACACATGCAACAAAAAGAAAGAGTCTCTGTTGAGAATGATCAATTAAGACAAACTGTTAAAAGACAATATGTTCAGTTAGGTGCTCAAATGAAAGTCACAGGTGCTGGAAAACCTGAAGATTTCATTGCAGATAGGATGGTTGATATGTACCGTATTGCTACGGACAGATTGGATAGTTCTCCTGAAGTCTTAAAAATGATTTATATTGATAATGAAGATGCTCCTAAACCATTGAGAGATGTTATTGGCCAATATGTAGATGGAAAGCTTACAAAAGATCAAGCTACTGAAAAATTAACTGAATTGAAATCCAGAACAGAACAATATGTAAGAGAACTCGGTGCAAATCCTGCTCAAGCTCAAAAACCAGTTGCAATGTGTTATGGTCAGCAAGGTTTAGAAGATAAATTAAAATCAGAAATAGTTGCTGACTCTATGGGTGATGACGGTACTGTTGACCAAAAACAATTATTTACAAATACTGCTGAAATAACAATGTATTCAACTTTCGCTAGATTAGCAAAACAATTAGATGGAAGACAACCAACTTCTGAAGAATTAATTGATGCTCAAGTTGCAGCTTATAAGGCAACCCATGAATCTAATCCTACTCTTGGTTTTAAGAATGATGCAGAATTTAATATCTGGATTGATAGGTTTGAACAAATGTTGAAGAGTAAAGGTGATTCATATCTACAAGTTGCACTTCCATTATATGATGCAGTAGTAGAAAGAATGGTTAAGTAAAATATCTAAAATGCCAGACATAAACATCTCATTCGTAAAGAAGCAGTTTGATCCTGTAGTAGTCATGCAAGAAGCATTCGACGGCACTAATGATTATCATGAGCTTTTTCCAGGGATGTATAAGTTCCCAGATGCAGATGCTTTGCAGACAGATATTGTTGATAAGATTGAGTGGATGATGCAAAGGACTTCTGATAAGTTTGAAAATACTAGTGATATGGATATACAAGTGAGAGTGATGCCAAATCTTGGCAGTATGACTCTTGCTACATATGCTCCTTACGAATCAACTGATGAAAAAGCATTGTTTGGAGTATCTTTCTGGGCTTTTGCAAAAGCATTCTATGGTGCTAAAGTAAGAGGCAGGATAGTGACCAATACAAGGATAGCTAAATCTTTAGATCATGAGATGAGACATCATCTTGATGGTGCGTTGATAAGGGCAAGAATGAATCCTGATGCAACACCTTTTGCTTCATTTGAAGATTACTTTTGTGAACAGATTGCAGGCGCAAGAATGGAAGGATTTGCAGGCTATGATGGAAAGAAAGTAAAGGATCTCGAGCATGAATTGATAAGAAATACAAGAACAGTAAAACATATATTTGATTATGTAGGAGAAAGAGTTCCATGTGATAATCCAAGCCAAGCTACTCGTGATATAGATGAACAGGTAATGACATTGAGTACAGCAAAGAGGGCATCACCTGATTTCACAGAATTCTCATCATATGAACAAGGGCGTATGATTATGGAAGTTGTTGCACAAGCACAAGGAATAGACAAGAAAGGATACTTAGGTTTCTTAAGGAAAATTGCAGGAATGCCTTTGACAGATTTCTATGATCTGTATTTCAAGAGTCTAGACAAGCTTGGCTTTGGAGAGAAACATCAGATCTATCCAAGACAACAGACACTGGATCTGGCTTTATTTTGTTAATTAATCCAACTCTTTAATTCAGACTATTTTATTCAAATTCTTTCTTTCAGACTCTTTATCTTATTTCTTAGAAGTATTGCAGTCTCAAAATCAAGGTTATCAGCAGCAGTCTGCATCTCTTTTTCAAGATTCATGACAAAGTCAGGAATATCTTTTTTTGCAATATGTTTTGTATCTTTTACATCGACAATTTTTTCTTTTATCGCTTTTATTATTGTTTTTGGTGTGATGTTGTTTTCTTCATTATATTTTATCTGCATATTTCTTCTTCTATCTGTCTCTTTAAGGGCCTTCTTGATTGAGTCAGTCATTTTGTCAGCATAAAGCGTTACCCGTGAAGTAGAATTACGCGCAGCTCTTCCAATGATCTGTATCAAGCTTCTCTGGTCGCGAAGAAATCCTTCTTTATCTGCATCAAGTATTCCGATGAATCCTACTTCTGGAATATCAAGACCTTCTCTAAGCAGATTGATGCCAACAAGCACATCAAATTTGCCAAGACGTAGTTGTCTTATTATCTCGCTTCTCTCAAGAGTGTCAATCTCACTGTGAAGATATCTTGTCTTGATTCCCTCTTCAGCAAGGAACTCAGTAAGCTCTTCAGCAAGCTTTTTTGTAAGTGTTGTAACAAGAACACGGTTCTTTCTCTTAATTGTATCTTTTATCTCTTCTTTCAAATCTTCAATCTGCCCTTTTATCGGTTTTATTGCAACTTCAGGATCAACGAGTCCAGTTGGTCTTATGATTTGCTCAACAATCTGTTTTGATTTCTTGACTTCATAATCTCCTGGTGTTGCACTAACAAATATTGTCGTATTAGAATCAATATATTTTTCAAACTCAGGATATTTAAGTGGTCTGTTATCAAGAGCGCTAGGAAGTCTAAATCCATATTCAACAAGCGTGCTCTTTCTTGCGAAGTCGCCGTTGAACATACCATGTACTTGCGGTATTGACTGATGTGACTCATCAATCACTAGCATAAATTCTCCTTTAGGAAAGTAATCAAGCAGTGAGAATGGTTTTTCACCTGGTTTTCTGCCGTCAAAATATCTTGAGTAGTTCTCAATACCTTTGCAAAACCCAGTCTCTTCAATCATCTCTATATCATGCATTGTTTTTGTCTTTAGTCTATGCGCTTCTATCATATCGAGTTTAGGAAGTTGTTTTTCAAGATCTATTTTTATCTGTTCAATTGCTCCCTTTACTTTCTCTTCTGGCATCACAAAATGTCTTGCAGGAAACACATGCATGTATTTATATTCATCAATTACTTTCAAAGAGACTTTCTCAAGCTCAACAATCTTCTCAATCTCATCGCCAAACATCTCTACTCTTATGATGTTTGCACCAAATCCTTGAATGAAATCAATTGTGTCTCCTTTTACTCGAAATCTTCCTGCGCTAAGTTCAATATCATTTCTTTCATATTGTATATCAACAAGTTTTTTTAGAAATTCTTTCCTGTTTATCTTGTCTCCTTTCTTTATCTCAAAAGCAAGCTTATCATAGTCAGTTGGATTTCCTATGTTATATATGCATGAGACAGAAGCGATGACAATTGTATCTTTCCTTGACATGAGTGATGCAGTAGCGCTAAGCCTCATCTGTTCAATCTTTGGATTTACTTGCGCGTCTTTTTCTATATATTGGTCTTTTGAAGGGATATAACTTTCGGGTTGGTAGTAATCATAGTAAGATACGAAATATTCCACCCTATTGTTAGGAAAAAGATCTCTTATCTCATTATAAAGCTGAGTTGCAAGAGTCTTGTTATGTGCAAGGATAAGTGTTGGCTTGCCAATTGCTTCAATCACATTTGCAACAGTGAAAGTCTTACCGCTTCCAGTAACTCCTAAGAGTACTTGATTCTTCTGACCTTTCTTTATCCCCTCAACTAGTTTTTTTATTGCAGCAGGCTGTGATCCAGCTGGTTTAAAATCACTCTTGAGTTTGAATTTATCCATTTTTCTTTTATGTTATATAGAAAGTCAGCTTTGCCTATTGAGGCGATAATTATCCGCTTTTGGATAATTATGATTGTCGCCGTGCAAGCAGACTTTCTATGTATTTATTATCTGTTTTTTTATTTCTTATCTTTTCCTAATGCTTCCTTTTTTCTAAGTAATCTATTATAATTTATTGCAAATCTATGTGCTTCATCACGTATTTGTTGCAGTAGTTTTAAGGCTTTACTTTTTTTATCAAAATTAAGTGGGAAACTTAATCCTGGAACAAATACCTCTTCAAACTTCTTTGCAAGAGATATTACTGGGAGTCTTATTCCTAACTCTTGTAATGATTCAATTGCACTCATAAGTTGTCCTTTTCCACCATCAATAATTACTAGATCAGGCAAATCAGCTTTCTCGTCCCTTAATCGTTTATATCTTCTTTTTACTACTTCTGCAATTGATGCAAGATCATCTATGCCATCAACTGTTTTAATCTTAAATCTTCTATAATTGCTCTTATCTGGGATTCCATCTCTGAATTGTACCATTGAAGCAACTGTGGATGATCCTGAGATATGTGAAACATCAAAACATTCCATCACAGATGGAACTTCTTGCATTCTTAATCTCTTTTTAAGATCAAGTAATGATTCTTCTTCTTTAAAGAATTCTATCTCAATATTTTTCTTTACTAACTCAAGCAGTTGTTTTTTCTCACCTTTCTTAGGTATAGTAAATATTATCTTTTTCTTTGCTTTTCCACAAAGAACTTCTTTTAATGTTTCATCAATCTTATTAGATATTATTATTTCCTTAGGTATTGGGTTCTCATCATAATACTGCATCAGGAAATCTTCAAAGAATGAATCATCATAATCAAAGACAAAAGATTGTTTGTTTTCAAGTGTTCCTTTATACACATTAAATAAGATTAAGTAAATTTTATCTCCTTTCTTAATGAAATTAATAACATCCTCATTATACTTCTTATTTCTCTCCATATTTTGTTTTTCTTTTAGCCATTCTACTGCTTTTATCTGGTCTCTTTTTTTAATAGCATTTTCAAACTCATTATTATCAGAATAAAAGATCATCCTGCTTTTTAGAAGTTTAATAGTTTCACTAATCTTACCACTAAGGACCATTTCTACTTCATTTATTTCTTTTTCATAATCCTCTTTGCTTATTTTACCAGTACAAGGCGCGTCGCATAGCCCAATATGATATCTTAAGCATTCTTTTTTTGGTAATCTTTTGCATGTTCTAAGCTTAAAATTCTTAGTTAGGAGTTCTCTCACGTAATCTCTTTTCTGTCCGCTTACAAAAGGACCAAAATATCTCCCTTTATCTTTTACTTTTCTTGCAATAAGAAGCTTTGGGAATTCTTCATCAGTAATCTCAAGATATGCATATCTTTTAGAATCCTTAAGATCAATATTATATTTAGGAGTATGTTTCTTTATAAGATTATTTTCAAGGATAAGAGCTTCTGCCTCAGTATCTGTCAAGATGAATTCAACATCTCTTATTTGAGATATAAGCATCTGTGTCTTCTTATCATCATGCTTCTTATGAAAGTATGAACCTACTCTTTTCCTAAGATTCTTGGCTTTGCCTATATAGATTATATTACTCTTAGAATCCTTGAATATATAGCATCCTGGGTTATTTGGTATATTTGATAATTCAATCATGATTATGAAAAAAGACTATTGATATAAAAATTAAAGCATTGTGAACAGATAGAAAGTTAGCTTTGCCCAATGAGGCGATGCCAGAGAAGAGTATTTACTATTGTATATAAATTATGGATTTATATACACCAGATCTTTTTGCATAGCAAAAATTTCTCGTTCTCTGAGCATAGTTGCGCCGTGCAAGCTTAACTTTCTATATACACTTGTGATAATTTATTTTAAAGCATTTGTTTTAGGAATCTGCCAGTATGGCTTTTCTTGTTGCTAGCAATATCCTCAGGAGTTCCTTTTGCGATGATCTCTCCTCCTGCGTCTCCTCCTTCAGGTCCAAGATCGATTATGTGATCTGCAGATTTTATGACATCAAGATTATGTTCGATCACTACGACACTGTTGCCCTTTTCAACAAGATTATTCAGTACTTTGATGAGTTTTCTTACATCATGGAAATGAAGCCCTGTAGTTGGTTCATCAAGAAGATAAAGTGTGTTTCCAGTGCCTCTTTTTGAGAGTTCTCTTGTAAGTTTTATCCTTTGTGCTTCTCCACCGCTAAGGGTCACTGATGATTGTCCAAGTTTGATATATTCAAGCCCCACTTTTTGTAAAGTTTCAAGTTTTGTCTTTATCTGTGGGATATTTGCAAATAGTTCTAGTGCTTCTTCAACACTCATGCCAAGTACGTCAGCAATTGATTTCCCTCTGTATCTGACTTCGAGAGTCTCATGATTGTATCTTTTTCCTTTGCATTCTTCGCATTCTACATACACATCAGGCAGAAAGTTCATCTCTATTTTTATTACGCCATCTCCTTGGCATGCCTCACACCTTCCACCTTTTACATTAAATGAGAAACGTCCTGGTTTATATCCACGAATCTTTGCTTCTTTTGTAGATGCAAATAGCTTTCTGATCTCATCAAATACTTTTGTGTATGTTGCAGGGTTGCTTCTTGGAGTCTTTCCTATCGGTGATTGATCGATCACTACAACCTTGTCGACTTCCTTATCCAGTTTCAGCTCTTTGTGTTTTCCAGGAAGAAGTTTTGAACTGTGAAGCTTTTTCATGATTGCTTTATAGAGTATCCCGTATATTATGGTTGATTTTCCGCTTCCAGAGACACCTGTGACAAGCGTAAGAAGTCCAAGAGGGATCTCTATATCAATATTCTTTAGATTGTTCTCACTACAACCAGTAAGCCTTATATAATCTTTTGGTTTTCTTCTTTTTGGCGGTATCTTTATTGAAAGTTTTTTTGATAGGTATTGTCCTGTAAGTGATTTGCTGTTTTTTTCTATCTCTTTTGGTGTTCCTTCTGCGATTATCTCTCCACCATGTATTCCTGCACCAGGTCCAATGTCAACTACATAATCTGCTCGCCTGATCGTATCTTCATCATGTTCAACAACTATGAGTGTATTTCCAAGATCCCTTAAGTGATGCAGTGTATCGATAAGCTTTTCATTATCTTTCTGATGAAGTCCTATGCTTGGCTCATCAAGTATATAGAGTACTCCCATCAGGTTTGAACCAATCTGTGTTGCAAGTCTGATTCTTTGTGCTTCTCCTCCGCTAAGAGTTGAGGCGCTCCTTGAGAGTGTAAGATAACCAATTCCTACTTGTTCTAAGAATCTTAATCTGTCATTAATCTCTTTTAGTACCATCTTTGCAATATCTGCTTGTTTTTTTGTGAGGTTAATATTTTTAAAGAATTTTACAGCTTCTAGGATAGAAAAGTCAGTGATATCAATTATTGATTTGCCATCTATTCTTACTGCAATTATCTTATCTTTGAGTCTTTTTCCTTTGCATTCTGGACAAGGGCTTATTCTCATGAATTTTTCAAGCTCTCTTCTTCTATAATCTGATTGTGTCTGATGATAAAGCCTTTCTGACTGCGGGATAAGTCCTTCCCAGTTTCCAGTAGAAGACCATTCTGCGTCTCCTCCTTTCATCTTCATATTGAATTTTATTCTTTCAGCTGAACCATGGAATAGTATGTCTTGTTGTTTTTTAGTAAGGTCTTTAATTGGTGTGAATACACTGAATCCGAAATGTTTTGCAACTGCGCCGAGATATTGCCCTCTCCATCCATCTATTGCGTTTCGATAAAGCATGACTGCTCCGTCGGCAATACATTTGCTTTTGTCAGGGATCATAAGATCAGGATCAAAGTCCATCTTTATTCCAAGACCGTGGCACTCTTCACAGGCGCCAAACGGTGAGTTAAAAGAAAACATCCTTGGTTGGAGTTCTTCAAAAGCAAGTCCACATTTAGGACACGCCATATTTGATGAGAAGATATGCTCTTTTCCTTGCTCGTCAAGAATGATTACTAAATCTTTTGACTTTATTATTGCATTTTCAATCGCTTCAGCAAGTCTTGTTGTATCATTTGCGCTGATCCTGTCGATCACGACTTCAATATCATGCTTCTTGTATCTTTCAAGCTTGACTTTCTCATCAGTTCTTTGGATATTTTTGTTTACTCTGACTCTTGTGAACCCTTCTTTGTTTAGGTCTTCGATTACTTTTTCATAAGTTCCTTTCTTCTGTCTTATTATTGGTGCAAGTACTGTAAGTTGACCTTTCAATTCTTCTTGTACTTGCTGTGCAATCCTTTGCGGGCTTTGCGCTTCGATCTTAATATTATGTTTTGGACAATAAGGAGTACCGATTCTTGCAAAAAGAAGCCTTAAGTAATCGTATATTTCAGTTACTGTGCCTACAGTTGAGCGTGGGTTTTTTGATGTTGTCTTCTGTTCGATTGAAATTGCAGGTGATAACCCTTCAATTGAGTCGCAGTCTGGTTTATTCATAAGCCCCAGGAACTGTCTTGCGTATGATGAAAGACTTTCTACATATCTTCTTTGCCCTTCTGCGTATAATGTGTCAAATGCAAGTGTAGACTTACCACTGCCTGAAAGCCCAGTGATCACGATGAACTTATCTCTAGGCAGAGTAAGGTTTATGTTCTTTAGGTTGTGTTCACGAGCACCTTTTATGATTATATCTTTCATTTTACATCAGTCTTATTCTTCTAGTGTGAGTGAGCGACCAGAAATTCTTGATTTCTGTGTATGTTCTCTTGCACCCTTAATTATTATATCCTTCATCTTGCACCTTTTATTACAATGTATTGAAATTTATTTCAATGTTTAAAAATCTATGATTTTTATTATCTTTCATTTTGTATGATTCTATATTATTCTATTCTAATCATAGATTGTTCTATATATTATATGATCAGTGAAGAACGCCCTATTTATATATATTGCTCATGCTTGACTAGTGTGTCCAGTGCTTTATTAAGAAGATATGGTTTAAATATTAAATAGATTGTTTAAGATTCTATTGGATATTTGCTTTATCTTTTTATTCTTATCTTCCTTACAACTAAAATTACGATTATTACCAGTATTATTATCGCCAGAATAGGTTTCCATGCATTGTTCTTTTCTTTTGGTGCTTCCTTCGGAGCTGTGCAGTCTGGATCGATTATATTGCTAGCATCTGCACAATAGCCATCTATAGAGCTCTTTGGACAATCTGCAATGCAATTAAGCTCAGTCTCAAATGTGAATTCATAATCGCATTTGCCGTTTCCGCAAAGATCTATTGCGATAGGTATCTCATCAGTTATTGCTACCAATGAATCATCTACCATCACTCTTAGGGAATTCAGTTTGATATTCATGCCTTTCTCTATTTTAACAGTATACTGCAAAGTCTTCTCTTCTCCTGGCTTAAGTGACTTTATCTTTTTCTCCCATTGCAATACTCTTCCACCATCAAAATATTCAAATTCCTTTATTGGAGAGACTCCTTTAAAGATTCCATGTGTGAAAGAGTCTTCTAATGTTATATCTTTTATCTCTTCTACCCCATTGTTCTTTATGGTTGCAGTTATCTGTATCTCAGGAGGAGTCCATGTTATTGTTGTAGGAGTTGCAGTCCTTGTCACTTCAATATCAGCATCCAATTCACTCCATCTGACATTAAGTGCGGTAGGATGGATATCTTTCTTGTTCCAGATATATGCACCATCTTCAGTTATATTATCATGTTCTTTGCTGCTGCTTACTATCTCTTCAACACCTTCAGGCAATACCAATTTTACATAATAATTTCCTGTAGTCTTTGAATGATACATTCCGTTGAAAAGAATCACAGGATTGAATTTCAATGTCTTGTAATCTTCTCCTGTGATTTCGATATCATATGTCGCTTGTATTGTTTTCTCTTTTCCTGGCTGCAATGTTATATCTTCTTCTGGTAGATTTCCAATATTCAGATAGCTTAAACTGACACTTTCTTCTTTATCTCCGTTGTTTACTAGAACATATTCTAGAGCAACAGATCCATCTATCTCTGCTTCAAGGCTTTTGACTTCTATTGAGCCATCATAGAATTGCACTTGGCTAAATGCCAAAGGCAGTAAGAAAAGAAGTAACGTTAAGATTATTATTTTATATTTCATTTCTCCAACCTCATTATTTTTCTATTTATGGTCTTTTTCACTTCTATGCTATATCCATTCCATCTTCTGAGGAATCTGTTCCTGTATTCGTACCAGAGCCTCTGCAGACATCAATATAGTATGTCTTGTCAGACCATCCTCCTTGAGGACATGCAGTCCCATTAGGATAATTATATGCATATGTCTTAGCTCTATCATTGTACTCCCAATGTTTTCCTACACGGTCATTCCATATATTATCGGTTGCATGTGATTCTGAATGTATATTTGAATAGAAGAAATCCCCTATGGGTCCATAATCCATTATTCTGTAGCTTCCCTGATATAAAACTATGTTATATGTATGTCCTCCATCTACACAATTCCAGAATGTCCAGCACCATCCCCATCTATCGAAATCCGTGAAATCATCCCAATCATAAGCATATGCTGGTGATGCTAATGATAAAACAATCAATAAGGTCACCACTCGCATTATATTATTATTTCTCATCATTCTTCATCTTCTTTTACTATTGCATCTGCACTGTATACACATTTCCAGCTAACTCCTAATGATCGTAATAAGGCTGCTCTAAGGATTGCGTGATCTTCACAATCTCCACAATAATCTGCACCACATTCTCTGCTTCCACTCTCATTTATGGTCCTTCTTGCACTCTGCTTATCATCCCAGGCTCCTCCATCTTTGACCCATTCCATATGATTATCCACATAGGATGCAACTGCTTCTATGTAATCATCAGATGAAGCGCCGCTGTTGGTTATGCCATATTCCTGTAAAGCCTGTATTGCAGTTTCATATATTAGCGGATCTCCTAATGAGAAATACTCTGCATCTTCAGCATTTCCAGGAGATGCATCTGCAAAGCAATCTATCATGAATTGCATTGTCTCCTCTGTATCATCAGAATCCTCAGAACTTCCTCCATCATCACTTCCAGAACTGCTGCACACTGCTTCTCCATTATCATTTATGCAGGTCTGTCCAGCAGGACATGTCTTCTGTGTGCAAGAGCACCCGAACTGATCTACTACAGTTGTTCCACTATCTGCGCAGTTATCACCACTATCAGGAATCCCATCCTGATCAGAATCTGTTACAGCAAGTACAATCAATAAAGAAACAAACATGATAATCATATAACTTATTTTCTTTAACATTTTATTATTTCCAGTTCAATCATTTATATATTTTTATCAATTTGGTGCATTATTTCCATATAATATATACATTGGTCCTACATATTGCATTCCTAGGAACGGACAACCATCTATGTAATATGTCTGATCAGTCCATCCTCCAGTTGGACAAAGTGGTCCATCTGGATAATTATATGTGTATTGAGATGGATGGATATTATTTGTCGAAGTTTTTCCAAGATAATCATTCCAGATATTCTTGACTGCATAATTCTGATTGTATGTTGCAGTGTAGAAATAATCTCCAAGATTTCCTTTATCGACAATCCTGTATGCTTCTAGATAATCTATTATGTTAAATGTATGGTTTGTACTTTCTGCAATGTAAACGCATCTAGAGCTGACACTTAATGCTCGAAGTAAAGCAGCAGTCAGTATTGCTCTATCAACACTGCTTCCGCAAAATCTTTCCGCACAACCATAATCGATTTTGCTATATTTTATTATATCATCTGCAGGCATCTTAATGCTTGTTATGTTGTCTCCCATATTGCTATTTACATAACCCACAACTGCTTCTATAAAAGCATCGCTTGTGTTCAAAGATGTTATATTTACATTATTCAGACTTGCATATGCAGTGAGTGCCTGGATAGCAGTTTCATAGACAACTGCTTCATCTAGTGATAATAATTCTGCAGATTCTCCGCTCCCAGGAGACGCTTCATCAAAACAAGGTCCGATATTCTTATCAGGAAGTTCTGGAGGCTGAGTCATATTGATGTTTGTTGCATTATTTGTACAGATTGCTTTGAATGTATGAATTGTGCAGTTAAGTCCTTGAGGGCATGTTTTTTGGTCACATGAACATCCTTGTTCATCTACCATCCATGTATCAGTATTTGGGCATATATCAAATGCATCTTCAACGCCATCTCTATCTCTATCTGCTACGCCAGCAAAAGCTATAGCAATTAATGATACAAACATGATAATATAAATTAATGATTTATTCATTACATTCACCTATGAATCCGATATTCTTTATTGCAAATTGGAATAGATATGACCTTGTATATCTTTCATGATAAGTAGAATAATCGACTAATTGGATAATATCCCAATCTCCGTAATCGCTTTTCTTATAAAATAGGTTAGTCATATCATTTGAATCATACAGATGGCACTCTGGCTCAAGATTGTAGTATACAAAAGAACCATATATGTTATTTGATAAAAGAAGAGCTGCGTTATAGAGTGTACGAAATCTTACAGGTAGATTTGCTCTAAAATATTTCATCCTATATTCCACTTGTCCTCTTCTAAATGTCATTGGATAATCAAGTGTTACACTGACATCTTCATATCCTGTTGTTACATCAATATTAATATCAGTCTGATCAAAATCAAAATTAATGTTTTGGTAATCAATATCTGGCAGTGTAATATCAAATCCACTATTTTCAAAGATACTGAAGTTAAGACAGCTTTCAAATTTAAGTATTATGAATTTGGCTAATTTTTCTTCAATATCATATATTGAAGGATAGCTTATTGGATATCGTTGACTGTCAATATAATATGGGACAGAAATATTGTTGATATAAGTTTTGCCTGGCATTCTTCCTTGATAGAATTCGCTTACTCCTTTTTCTCCATAATATGGTTCTCCATCTGGATTGATATAACCCCCATGCGCGCCAATCTTCCACAATCCTTCTTCAGCAGACATGCTTAAGCAGGATTCAACATAATTCTTGATAGATTCTTGGTTGAAAACTTTTGGTTTAATATTGTTAAGAGCCACTTTTTCTGAGTTTGAAAGTCTTGCATATATGACAAAACTAAGAAATACGAGCATAATGATCCCAATTATGATAAATATAGCTACTTGACCTCTTTTTTTAAACATATAAAAGAATTCCTTATTATAAATATATAAAGTGTTCTATTTATTATTGCTCATCTTTATGATATAAATCTAATAAATATATGACCCCATTTTCCATCTTATAGGATAATCTATATGGTGATATATAAAGTTCTCTTGTGCCTTTTCTTCCAAATCTCATAGGTTTTCCTACCTCTGGAGAATCAACTATTTTAGAAATTTGTTTGATTATCTTTTCTTTTATAGGATTATCTTTTATCTTTTTAAAATTCTTTTTGAAGTAATCATCAAAAATAACATCTACCACTTTTTCATCTCATCCATGAGCTTTTTGACATCCATCTTTGTGCCATTTCCTTTCTCTATTCTCTTCAAAGCTTTCTCTGTCCTTTCTGCAAACTCCAAATCTTCTACAAATTCTTTCTTAAGGGAATTTGCTTTCTTTATAATCAGTTTATCATCGCTTTTTATCACTACTAATTTTTCTCCAACAGCAAAATCTGCTCTAAGATCATTTGGTATGACAATTTGTCCTTTTGTACTCATTTTTGTAAGTCCTATATCCATTTATATCACCAAGTAAGACAAATCTTACTTAGTATATAAATATTTTCATAAGAAATATTATGATTGCTCTTTAATATAACTTACCTGACTTTTTTCGAAAATTTTCTATTCAAATCGCACATATCTTTATAAACTCAATAACAACTACATCTATCATGAATAAAGTCACTGTACACAAGCAGGGAGAGTTCCAGTATGAACCATCAGTTCTAGAATTATTTGTAGAAGAGACAGCTCAAAGATGGGATCGTGTGCTTACAGATCTTGTCCCTTTTGCAGGAAACTTCATGAGTGCAAACAGAAGGAGCACAATACCTGAAACATGCAAGGATCATGATCTTTATTTTGATATGGTTCGTGATGGCAATAAGTTCGATGAAGCTGAAAGGTATCTATGCGATTCAGGAAGGTTGACTTATGAAAGAAGGCTGTACAGTACTAGTCATATGGGTGAGATGAGATGGGAGAAATTTTCTGAAAGACAGCTGCTTGAAGAGATCTATGGGGAGAGCTATCCTTCTGAAGAGAATGCGCAGATATGGAAAGATGGAAAGACAGTAAAGGTTAATTTCAAGCCTGACCGTGGCTATACTCTTGAAGTCTATAATTTTGATATGCATAATGCAATACCTGAACATAAAGTTAGATGTTGCATACATACTTCTGTAAAGCACAACTTATGGATGCCAGTACATTTTGATTATTATATGTTTGAAGAATTAGCGGGTGAGAAAACCGCTCAACAGATAGCAGAGGAAGATACATTTTCTACACTTAGGAATTATTTAGGATTGAATCAAGATGTCAAGTGATATTGTTTTAGCAAAACAGAAACTACCAGATTGTGTTAGTGAAAAAGATCTAACTCCATTCACTGCTGAACCAAAAGTTCTGAAGAATGGTCATGAGCTTGGTAAACTGATAAAATCTATTTATGACAAAGAGGCCAAAAGACTAGATCTCAGTCCTGAAAGATATGAATATTCTAACATCAATGAACTTTATAAGCCAACTCATCCTATATGGGAATCGCATTATTTCCTTTTTGATGCTGGTGATCCTATCACACGTGGGTTGCTTGGTAATTTTCTTGGAGGAAAGCTTAAGGAATCAGGTGCAGGAGATTTAGGAGAAATATTTGAACAGGTTGGTTTTCAATTCTGTGAAGTGCTTTACAAAATGGATGGTGTAGATGTTGGAAGTTACGCTCCTTTCCATGAATTCTGCAATGTTCTCAATCCACATATGAAAGAATATAATCTTTTCTTCGCTTACATGAGACATTATGGTGCTGCAAGTTTCAGGCATGGATTTGATGATAAGGTAGGACTTATTGAAGGAGTTGTTTGTCCAGGTATGGGTGACCTTACTGCAGGCGATATAGATATGGAACCTGTTGATGAGATTATTGAAGACAAGCTGTATGAAGTTGAAGTCAAGGGTGGTAAGTTATATATGGCACCTATTGCTTCTTGCAATTGGAATTTCAATGGTCTTGAAGGGCTTGAGAAAGATGAGATAGACGAACTTGAAGACTGGGAGATCCCAATGAAAGACAGGATGGTAGATACATTCCATTGGTTGAATGGTGTAACGCCTCATTATATGAAAGAGCAATTGACAAGCGGTATGTATACGATTAGAAAACATAATAAAATAGATTAACCTGATAATCCTAAGAATTCTATCTTTCCTTTCTCGATATTGAATCTTAATTTATGTCCTACTAGATTATCCATCTGAAGAGCTTTTCTAAGACTTTTGCTCATCTCTACTTGATGCAGTCCTGGTACTCCCATAACAAGTACATTTTTATCAAGTTTGAATAATCTGTGAAATTCTACATTAACTATTTTGTTTTCTATTCCTGCAACACCTATCTTATTTTCCAGCCCTACAAATTTTGCTTCTTGACCAGGAGTTGCATCAACTATTCTTAAATCAGCAAGCCAATGTTCTTCTATAGCAAGAAACAATTGTTTTTTGACCAGTTTTTGTACATTAGCATGATGCCCTTTGAGCTTTTCAAAAGTCTCAAGTCTACTTTTATCTAACTTTCTAAGTTCACATGTCCATTCGCTCATATATTGGCATTTAATGATAGAATTAATAAGGTTTTCTGTGTAATGGTATTAAGAATTACATTATTTCTCACTTAAAAAGACTTAAAATAATAATTAATCCTAAAACTATAAGCATCAATCCTAGATTTATGCTACTTTTTGGAGTAAGCTTATAATATGTTAATATATATTCTTTATCTGTGGATAGTGCTAAGGGGTATTTGAATAATAAGCTTAATCTCGATTTAAGTGAATTATTACTCTTTCTTTTTTTAATGTTTTTCTTGACTATTTTTTCGTAATATTTTCTGAGAAATACTCCATATGTAATAAAAAGAATACCTAATAAGAATAATCCTATCATTACAATAAGTGATATTAATAAATCATTCATAGCTTTATTAAAATTAAAGAATTAATAAGGTTTTCTGTGTTATGATGTTTTTATGTTCATAATGATCTTTTTTCTTTTAAGAATTCATCAATATGCTCATAAAATTCATTGTATCTCCCTTGGATAATTAGAATAATATTGAATGTGATGCCCTGTGTTAACAATATTGGAAATAGAAACATAGCATAATCTCTTATTAGGTATGGTTGACCTAACCAGATTTGGATGCTGCTGATTATTATTTGAACGATTATGTAATTTATAACATATGTAATCAATCCAACCTTAATTAGATTACTTTCATGTTTTTTTATAGATTCAAATTTATATTTGAGGGAAAAATAATTTATTATGGGTGAAAGTACAAATGTTATGATGAATATCCATATTGTTATCTTAAGATTATATCTTAGGGCAGGGAAGGTGAATAATAATGGCAATACATAAAACCATGTAATCTTAATATATCTGATAGAAAGGGATTTTATGAAGAATGGTAAAGATATGAGTATTATAAAAATTAAGAATGCGATTACCAAAAAAAGTGCTATTTCCTTATTCACTGACCAATCTTGTTCTTTGAAGAGTATTATTGGTATTGAAATCAATAGTATTATGACAAAGGGCAGAAATCCTTTTATTATTTTTTTTGGAGTTAATTCATCCATTATTTTTATTTTAAATTTACTTTTATTTAAATATTTCTAAAATAATTATATTCAGTCTTTTTTTCAACAATAGATCTTAACTTGTTTATATCCTCATAAACATGTGCATCAATGCCAAGTTCTTTTGCTGCATCAATATGTCCTTGTTCATCATCAAAAAACATTATCTCATCAGCAGGCAAATCTATTTCTTTTAGTATGAACTCAAAGAATTCTCTATGTGGTTTTTTATGTCCGATATATGCAGATGAGAACACTTCGTCAAACAGCTCATTAAATCCCATCTTATCTTTCATGTATTCTGTTCTGTATCTCTCTTGATTTGTTGCAAGATAGCATTTGATGCCTTTCTTTTTCAGTTCTTTAATTGTCTTTACTACATCTTCATCTACATTATGTTCTGCCTGAAACCAGAATTCTAAGAATTCTTCAACACTACCTTCCCATTTCCATTTAGAAAGCCACGGTTTTACAAGTTCTATGAGATTTGCTTTTCCTACAAGACAATCTTGAAATTCTCCTGTAAAGAAAGGAAGCATTTCATCGTTTGATACATTGAACTTTTTCTGATATTGGATGCTGAATAGTTCAGAATGTATGAGTACGCCGTCTGCATCAAATAAGATTGCTTTCATGATAGTGTGAGAATGTATCTGGTTAAAAAAGCTTTTGTTCTATTTGAAGTCTTCCAAACATTTTTATACTTCCTGTATTTGATATGATAATCAGCAAAACCACTGCAATTATGCTTCTGAACAGCCAATTCCCCTTCATAATCATTGATTAATTGACTTGATTATAAAACTTTATGTTTATTACAGAGATTAAATAAACAAAATTTATATATTAGCTATTTCTAAATGTACATATGAATAAAATATCTTGGTTTGCAGTTGCATCCTTGTTCTTAGGTATATTTACATTAATTCCTGGGATATTAATCATGCCAGGAGGAATACCACCTTATAGTTGGCTTATATCCTTATTAGCAATCATTTCAGGAATCATAGGTATTGTTCAATCTGTCAAGAATAAGAAGAAAGGATTAGGTATGGCAATAGCAGGCATAATAATGAGTTTAGGGTTGATGTTAGGTATTATTTTCATGGGTATAGCATTTATTGTAATTGGGAACTTTGGAAAAACTATGCATATCATGACTAGTAAATTTGGTCTATATAATATTCTTATGCCATCATTTTACATATTTGGACTTTCCTTATGGGCACTTATGTTATATTTTATCAAGAAATCACAAAAAACAAGAACTAAGACCTTACTTATTATTGCATTCATTGTAGCAGCTGGACTTCTTACAGCAATATCAATAATTTCCGGCAGTATATTCTTATCTTTATTTTTATTAATATTAGGTGGATTGATAACTTTCAAATATTCTAGATAAACTTCAATATATCAACAGGTTTCTCAGCAACATAATCTGCATTTATTTTCTTAGTTAGAAATGTCACTGGACATTATGACATGAGATATTTAAGTATTCTTTGAATGATATATTGAATGAATAAGATTAATGTAAAAGGTACTGATATAAATATAGTAAATATAGGTAATGAAGATTATGTCTCTCTCACAGATATGATAAAAGCAAAGGAAGGAGACTTTTTTATATCAGACTGGCTTAGGAATAGGAATACAGTTGAATTCTTAGGCATTTGGGAAAGGATTCATAATGATGATTTTAATTATGGCGAATTCGCCACAATTAGAAGCAAAGCAGGACTTCATAGTTACAAGATAAGTGTTAAGGAATGGGTTTCTAGAACAAGTGCAATTGGATTAAGAGCTACTGCTGGTCGTTATGGTGGGACTTATGCTCATAAGGATTTAGCATTTGAGTTTGGTATGTGGATTAGCCCAGAATTTAAGATATATCTAATAAAAGAGTTCCAAAGATTAAAGGAAAAAGAGCAAAAGCATCTAGGTTGGGATATAAGACGAAATCTTACTAAGATTAATTATAGGATTCATACAGATGCAATAAAAAAGAATCTAGTTCCTAAGGTATTGACGAGAAAGGAAATAAATCTTATTTATGCTGATGAAGCAGATGTACTCAACATGGCTCTTTTTGGAATAACTGCAAAAAACTGGAAAGGAAAGAACAAAGGAAAAAAAGGGAATATGAGAGATTATGCTAATATTTCTCAGCTTGTCTGTTTATCTAATTTGGAGAGTCTGAATGCCTTCTTTATCAAGGAAGGTTTAAGCCAGTCTAAACGGTTATTGAAGTTAAATCAAAATGCTATTTCTCAGATGAGGTTATTGACAGATGAGCATACATCTAAATTACTTGGAACTAAATAAACTTCAATATATCAACAGGCTTCTCAGCAACATAATCTGCATTTATCTTCTTAGTATCATGCACATCACCGTATTTTGCAAATATTGTCTTCATGCCAAGTGCTTTTGCGCCTTTAATGTCTCGAGAATCATTGTCTCCAACCATTATGCATTCTTTTATATCGACTTTGAGTTCTTTTGCAATTGCTAAGAAACCTTTGCTGTCTGGTTTTATTGCTTTTACATCATCCTTTGTTATTATAGCATCGAAGAGATCTATGAATTCAACTGCAGTGAGTCTTAAATACGCTTCTAGTTTTGGTGCGTCTGAAAGAATCCCTAGTTTGTATCCTTTCTTCTTTAATTTATTTAGTAGGTCTTTAGCTCCAGAATATGGGCTTAATAGTCCAGTGTTGACTCTCCTATATTCTAGTATTGCAGCTGCAAGGATTTTATAATCTACAGAGCCATATTTTTTATTCAAGTATTTTTGGAATATCTTTTGATCTTCAATTCCTGTTTTCCAATAATAATCTGAGAAATCTTTCAGTAATTTATTGTAATCTTCTTTTAGTCCAGCATCAATCATGGCTTTCACTGATTTCTTGATTACTCTTTTCTTTCTAACAGAGAAATCTATCAGTGTATTGTCCAGATCAAATATTATCGCTTTCATTTGGAAGTGAGAAGAGGGGTTATTTAAATGGTTTTTTCATTTGAAAAAGATTTATTCAAATAAATTTTTGAACCAGTATATCATTTTTTGAAATATATTTAGAGTTACACACTTATTATTTTCACAAGTATTTGAAGAACATTCAAGGTTATTTTCACATACTACATTATCTTTAAATTGTTCAATGAATGATCCTTCTTTTGAACAGAAGAAATTAGATCTTCTGTAATAGAGAGGATAACATTCTCCATTAAGTGGGCATGAATCATTACAGATTATAACTTTCTCTTCATCAATAGAAGGGATAAAAATAACTCCTTTCTTCAATATAAATTTGCTTCCATTAACAATTATGTCTTCATTCTTAAGCATAAAGAGAAGTTTTGGTGTATCATTGTATGAATAGCCAAATCCTTTTGCAGAATATATTGCATTTTTTTGTGAGTCATTATCCTTTATAGCACGCGCAGACCATAAACTTTCCGAGGCCTTTTTAAGACCACGTTCAAGGCCTGCTCTAATCTCTTCAGTAGTTGCTTTTTGAAGTGACCATTTTCCTTTTTTTACTTTGCCTGGTAATTATGGAATATAGTGCTGTGATATCTTTACTTTACCTGAATAAATTCCCTCTTCTTGTAGTTTAGCAGACCCAGTGACAGTACTCCAAAACTCTGATGTGGGTAATACAGTGTCTTCAATTATAATTTTATCTTTATGATCAATTTTAAATTTTATGATTGTATTGTCCTTTTCAATATGGGTTAGAAAATAGGTTCCATTTGTCTCAATCAGGTCACACAATCCTTCTGCAAGGACATCTGACTGGAGATAATATCTGCCTTCATATAAAGGGGAAGCGTACACTATTATTGGACAGATACAGAACAACAAAATTATTATTTGAATCGCTTTCATTTGGTTTATGAGAGAGTGATAGTTTAAATGGTTTTCTGATAGCTTAATGAGTAATCGAATATACCAACAAGATAATTGAAATAATCATGAGGATAATGCCTGCATAAACATAACCTTTTCTTTCATCTTTGCTCTTAAAGCCGAGCTTTTTGCAGATTTTATTCTTGAAATTGTTTAGTCTCACCCTGAAGATGATTGAGACAAGACCACCTGCTAAGAATATTCCTGCCCTTATTAGATTGATTTTATCCATACTTGATAATTATGATATTATATATTATATAAAACTTAGTATGCTTTTACGACTGTTTTTATAAAATCTTGAATGTTTTAGTCTAATATGGGCCTGGAAGATAAGATAAATCTCATGAATAAATATTATATGAAAGGTTTTGGCAATATTGTTTATGGAGTACTAGTTAATTCTGCAGGTTATCTGAATGATGGAGAGGATAGAGATCTTGTTCTTGAAGAATTAGATATGATCGAGAAGCATTATGCAAGCATTGATTTTGAAGAACTCGATTCTAATTCTGATTTTGCACCTTTATTTGTAACAAGAGATTTGCTTAAATTGTATTGTTCAGATGCAAGGGAGTTTTTGGAAAAACCTGATGCAGATAAGTTAGAAGGGATAAGAACAATGCAGATAGCATTGCATTATGTAGGCGAAGTCTACAGAGCTAATTTGTTGAAAAGGTTAGGTGAGTTGAGAAAGATTGAAGGTTATGAAAGTTTCAGGTTAGAACAAGTAGATTACAAAGGCGCACATTTCTTTGTTTAGAATGTATTTAATCTTTCCAACACTTTGACAGAATCTTTATTTAATATTGAGAAAGCGAACCATCTCTTTCCTAGATCCTTCAAAGAAGCTCCGAAATGATAAATCTTATTGTCTATTATTAAGAATCTATCATGGCTCTTCTTAAACTCTTTTATTGTTATGGGTTTGTATTGATTGTTATATTTTTTTAGGTCTAGTTTTAATTGTTTAGAAATAGTTTTTGTATAAATTGTTATATTTGCACTACTTTTACTGAATAATGTAAGTACAGTATCATCAATATAGTTATCTATTAATATTATCTCTTTTGCACCTCTTATTAAATCTGAGACAAACTTATAAGCATCAAATATTTGTCCATCATAGAATATACCTTGTTTTGGTTTTATGCTTTTGTCCTCTATGGCTTGAAAAACTATCTCAAAATTCCGATTGTATTCTGTCTGTTTTAGCTCTATTTTATCTAATCTCTGATAAACTAATGCATTCTTATTCAAATAGCGTCTCATTGAGATAAATGCCCTCATTATGCTGATATTAACTTTTATTGCCTTGTCACAATTTAGAACACTTGAAAGATTAGCTACTCCATACTCTGTAAAAACATGAGGGTTAAATCTTTTCTTATTCCAACTTGCATTTGCGGTACCAATCTGGCACCGCAAACTTGAGAACTCATCATCTGTCAATTGAAAACAAAAATCAACAGGAAATCTCTTTTTATTCCTCTTTACAGCTCTGTTGATATGCTTAGTCTCAACACCATATAATTCAGCCAGATCTTTATCTAAAAGAACTTGTTCTCCTCTTATTGTAAGTATCTTATCTTTAATGTGCATTTGAACATAGCTAAATTTATGTTTAATATAGTTTGCTTAGAAAAAACCGAAGAAATTTCAAACCATTTCTAGTAATATTTATATATTCTTAAGCATAAATTTAGTAAATGAGAAAAGTTTTAATTTTATTATTAATTAGCTGTATCTTATTATTGGCTTCTTGTAGTGAGATTGTAACTGATTTTGACGGATGTATTGCAGCAGGCAATCCAGCAATAGAAAGTTATCCTAGAAAATGCAGGCATGGAGATCAAACATTTACAGAGAAGATTGGAAATGTTGGTGAAACCTGTTCTATTAATGAAGATTGCCAGACTCCTATGGAATTTATGGTACAATCTAATTGTCCTTTTGGAAGTGCATGCATTGATTCAAGATGCAAAGTGGTCTGTCCTTTATCATTTCATGATCCAAGTCCTGAAATAAGCAAAAGCTATCCTTATACATGTGAGATAAATTCTGAATGTGACTGTAGTGAAAGGGGAAATAGAACTCTTGAATGCCGTTGTGTTGATGGAACATGTCTTTCTGTAGAAGCTAGATGATTTTTTAAATAAGGCAAGAATCATAAAAAGAGGTAAATTAATATGAACAAAATATTAAAATGGATATTGATTGTTGTTGTAATTTTTATAATCTTAGCTGTAATTGGAAACTTAACTGATGATAATGAACCTAAAGAAAAACCTAATGTTTCAGATAATTTAGTAAAATTAGGAATTGGATACTTCCCATTAAATCCTATTTATGATTCTAACTCTGCCTGGACCAAGGCAAGCCAAGTAGCAGATATAGCATACATTCAAAGACACTGGAAAGAAGATTCTAATCCAGATAAGAAAGATTTTCTAAATACTCTTGAAAATGATGTTAAAGTTGCTAAATCAAAAGGAATGGAGATTTATCTCGCATTTGAAGTTTTATCTCCTGAAAGGGAAAGTTTAGAATTACCTTCTGGATTAAGTGGGGATTTTAGTAATGAAAATGTTAAACAGGCTTATTTAGATATGGTTAAGAATGTTGCTAAAACCTATAAACCAGATTATTTTATTTTGAATGTAGAAATAAATTTACATAAACAACATAATCCTATTGATTATGATAATTATAAGGCAGTTTATGAAGAAGCATATGATATTGTTAAGTCTGTAAGTTCTAAAACATTAGTAGCAATTAGTTTATCTTATCAAGATTTTAATGGTAAAGATTGTTTTGATTCAGAAGATACATTAACTTTTGGTTCATTTGTTCAAGATTTTCCAAAACAAGATATTTTTGCAGTATCTACTTATCCATTATGTTATGGTAATCCAAAAAACATTCCTAGTGACTTATTCACAAGGTTAAATGTTTTATCTGAAAAACCTCTGTTTATATCAGAAATAGGTTATCCAAGTGAATCTTTTTTTGGAATTAAAAGCAATGAGAATATACAAGCAGAGTTTGTTGAAAAAATAAAGTCATTAGAAGGAGCAGAAATCATAAATTATGTTTCTCTTATAGATCCTAGTGAAGCAGTTTGTGATTTAATTGTTCAAGCATCGCCGAGTCTTGCTTGGTATTGTTCTTTATCATTAATTGATGAAGATGGTAATGAGAAAGAAGGTTTTGATGCTTTAGGAAGATAAACTTCAAGACTTTTTTTAATAGATAATAGAGGTGTTATATAATGAAAAAAATAATAATGGCACTATTAGTGATGAGTTTGATTTCTATGTTTTTGATAGGATGCCAAGATACAACAGAGGAAGTAGTAGGAACTCCAAATCCTGCTTCAACAAATTGTGTTGATGAAGGTGGAGAAGTAGAGATTAAAGATGGCGAAGGCGGTCAATACGGTCTTTGCAACTTTGATGATGGCAGTGTTTGTGAAGAATGGGATCTTTTTAACGGAGACTGTGAGAAAGGTGCTGTATTTGCTGACTTAACTAACTGTGAATCTTATTTCGATGGTTGCAATACTTGCATGGTAGCTAATAGTACGGTTATGGGCTGTACTATGATGGCTTGCGATGAAGGAGCAACCAAGGATGCAAAATGCCTTAAATATAAGATTCCTGAGAATTGCGTGAGCTGGTTTGACGGATGCAATACTTGCGCTATCTCTGCAGACAGTCCTGTTCAGGCATGTACAGCTAAGTTCTGCTCTGAAGAAGACATGCAAGAACCTAAATGCTTAGAATTTGCAGAATAAGGTTTTTTTTTATTTTTTTTATTTTTTTCTGAAGGAAATTTTATAAATCATAAAAGGTTCTTTTAATATGAGGTGTGTATAACCTCAGATTTGATTCTGAGAATTATAAAATGGAAAGTTTAGTTGAAAGGATAGATGCACTAGAGGAGTTTTTAGCTAGTACTGGCAATATTAAAGAGATTCATGGATTGATGAAGACTATTGTATATGAAGATGTTGGTTTCCTGGATGCTGAAACAAAAAGTTCATTAAAAGGCATAAGGAATGAAGTGTGCAAGTATGCTTATGATGAAAAAGATCTGTTTAAGATATATGAAAAAGCTACATTGACTGGTGACTATACTCCTTTAAATCATCCAGATGTTCTAAGTGGATTAGCAGACCTTATCAGAAAAGATAATGGTCTGCCAGAAGATGCAGACTTGGAATTAAGCCTGACAAAAGAGGATGGCACAGATAATCAGGAATTATGGCTTGCTTTTATCCAATACAAGGAACAGCTTTTTCCTATAGTTGATAGGATAAGAAAAGAGAATGCTAATTATCAGGAAGCATTTGATACTTTAACTGAGATAGTTGAATTAAGGGCGCAGATATATACTCAGATGATAATAAAATACACTGGCCTAATCCAAGAGACAGAGCAACAGACAGATGCCCCTATAGGGATTAGGATATATGATGCAGAACAATTCAAGAATGCAGATAATAAGATTATTATTCACAATGCTTTAATAGAGCTTTCGAATCATTATTCTTCTTTTATCACAGCATTCAAGAAGTTAGTTGAAGCATATCCTAAACCTGAACTGTTGGAGTTCAAAAAGCAGATCCCCGATAGATAAGATTGAAGTTCTGAAGAAAGATAAGATTAACTAACCACCACTTACAGCAGTTCTAAGTGCATATAATAATAATCCTATAATCATCCATCCTATTAATACTCCTACAGTAGATAATATTATAGCTGCAATTGCCATACCCTGGCCAGCTTTACTCTTTTCTTTATTCATTTTAACAAGAGCAATAATTGCAAGAATCAAAGCTACTATTCCAAATAACCCTCCGGGGATAGGTCCTGTTAGAACTGCTGCAATTGAGAAGCCAAGTGCAGTCCCAGCCATTTTCTTAGTCATATGATCTTTCCAGAATTAAGGATATATAAATGTTTTGAATTTGATTCATTTAATTGGCTGAGAATTATTGATTGGCGTTTTATAAAGTGAAGTTACAGTTAAGTATATTTCAACTCCTGTTCAATATTTTTTTCTACTTTTCTTCGTATGTATATATTTGGTATAAATGAGAGTATAATAACAAGGGATATTAAACCACCATAATAAAAGACTTCTTTTTCGTTAGCAATACAATCTTCTAATAACATCCCAGGACAACTTTTAATAAGAGGTATAATAATCAAAAAAACAATTGTAAGAATTAGAACGATTCAACCAAATGCGAGCAGCAACCAAATAAGATTCAGTCTTCTCTTTGTGCAACCATTTCAGTAGTTGCTTCTTTTTCTTGACCAAGTATATAAGCACGAACTTGATCTATATGTGTTTCATCCACTGCCATGCAACGATCAAGAAAATGATCTATTGTATAAACTATATCCTGTTTCTCTTCATCTTCAGTTTTAACTAATGAACTGACTGAGGGCATCTCTACATCATTTTCTACCTGTAATAACGCCATTAGCTCAGCACCAGATTGATAAAGTCTGCGTGTAGTAAGCATCCCATTAAGGTTTTGATAGAATAGTAGCCTTTCCATAGGATCTGATCCTTCTACTGATTCTCTTATCCTCTCAAGATAATGCTCAAGTGCTTCATCACTAATTTTTACAGGATCCATAAGAACATGAGAATGAATGAGCCAATATAAATACTATGGTAATAGATTTAATGAATGAATTCTGAAGAAGATTTATAAATTCAAGGCTTGATCTTATTTATTGCTTTTTCAACTGCCTTCTTGAGATTATTGTTTATCTCATGTTCCCATATTCTTATGACTTTCCATCCTTGCTTCTTGAGATATCTGTTCTGTTTTTTGTCTCTTTCTTTGTTCCTTTTAATCTTAGGTTCCCAATATCTCCTGTTGGATTTCGGTGCTTTAAAGCATCTAGGACAACCATGCCAGAAGCATCCATCGACAAATATACACGCTTTTCTTGAGACCATCACTATATCTGGGGTGCATCTTATCTCTTTGAACCTATGCTTAAGGCTGTATCTATAGCCTCCCTTATGAAGTGCAGTACGGATAATTTTTTCAGGTGTCGTATCTTTCCCTCTTATCCTTGACATGATATGACTTCTGACCTCTTTAGAGAATTTATCCACCATATCATATCCATATATCAAGTAATATTAAAATATTTTTAGTTTTATTGAAAATATACCGGAAATATTATATATTTAGGTGTTATTTCTTTGAATATGTCCTATTCAGATATGTTGATATTGCCTATAGATGAGAAAGGCAAAATTTTCCCTATTATAAGAAAAGACAGTATACTTAAGAGAAAAGAATCTATTACAGAAGCTATATCTTTCAAGAAAGGTTCTGATAAGGATAATCAAGAGATTCATTGTCTATATTCTTGTGGAAACTATAAGATTGTTGTAGGAAAGCCTGGTAAAGAGGCAGCTGAAGACTATAAAGGTAAATTGGGAGATAATTATAATGATATGACACCTATGCTTTTGGTTGATGGGAAAAAGCATCATAATGGTTTTGGCTTTGATGATATTTTTGAGTTGCTCTTTCAGATAAGTAAGGAGAATGAATTGGCATTGGAACTAATTGGTTGTATCTTACTCAGAGCAGCTTATATGATGGATCATGAGAAAGATGGGAGTGGTGGGTTGAGACTAAAACTTCCTGAAAAGATAATGTCCATAATTTGCCATGATATCAAAGAGATTGATGGTATTTCTATCGAAGCATTGTTGTATATATTAGATGCTATTGCATTGAATGAAGATGTTAAGTATTATACATTAGGCAGGAATGATGAATTTAAGGATGGTGTAGGTAGACGTAATAATTTATTGACATATTGCCATCTTATTGGTGTATTATTGGAACGTACATCTTTTACTAAATTTATAGGTTCATTTGCAAGGCTTCCTGTAGGAGTAGCTCCTCTGACACAGAAAGAAACATTCAATGTCTTTCCTAAACTAAAGCCTGAAGGATTAGAGTGATTTTACGAAATGGTTACACGCATAATTTGCTGCTAGAATTCTTAATGGAATCTTATCTTTATTGATGTCTATAGTTCTTGTAGTGTTATCGAATTCATGTTCTTCAAATACTTTTTCTGGAAAATGCTTATCTATTAATGATCTGATGTTATCTAACACTGTCATTGGACCTACAGAGTCATTCATTGAAATATATTCCTCTTGTAGTTGTAATGCATCTACTTCTTTGTTAGAGAATGTTTCAATGACATCTTTTTTGAATCCTTTGAAACCATCGACATTTTGGAATGCAGTTTCTAAAGAATGCTGTTCTACAGGATATTTTACTGCTTTCTGTCCAGAACCATGATGTAAAATACAACTCCATATCATCTCTTTATTATTGAAGTCAGAAGCATAATTATTCAATTCAACTCTAAAAGACCTTTTTTTGAGATATGGCACGTGAACTGCAAATTTTGAATCAAATTTCTTCATATTTAATTTCTTTATTTTTCTTTTTCTTCCATTCAAATTAACTGAAGGCATATTGTCTGGTAAATTTATGAATTTAGATGGTATGTTTAAGTTTTCTTTCTTTGCAATCGCTTTTGCAAGTGCTGCTGAGAATTTAGGACATACAGCATTTCCAACAAGTCTATATTTTGATGACTCACCATTTGCTTGGAATTGGTATGTTATAGGAAATGACATGAAGGTTGCAATCTCTCTTATGGTCGGTAATCTGAATCCATCATGTTTTCCATCAGAATCAATTGAATCGAAAATCATAGATTCTCTTGTAGATGCTGATATTGTAGCCATGACAGTCCTACTAGGCCTATCAAGATTCTCTGGAAAAGACATTTTCCCCATGAATCCATGGTCCTCTTTCAATCTTTTTGCTCTTTTCCATTCGAATTCAGCGACACGAGTATCATAAAAATGGTCTGTAAGTTTGGATGCAGGGATGGTAAAACCATAGACTGGGTCCTTTATCTTGTTGATTCTTGATGATGGTGCTGATAAACATTCGAATACTTGTCTCATCATGATTGGATTCTCTTCATGTGTCTTCTTAGGTATAGGAAAATCTCCACATACGAATCTTTTTCTGCCTTGTGGTGCACCATACTCTGCTGCATTGAAGACTCCGCTTACAGGGATTTCTAGGTCAGGTCCTTTTCCAGGTAGGCCAAGTTCTTTCCAAGTATACTTCTCTTTGATGTACTTGCCTGAATTAGGCACATTCTCCAGAAGCCAATATTTGACAATACCTTTGCTCTTCTTCCATGCTACTATCCTAAGATATGCTTCAATAAGTCTTATGCCTAAACTCTTATCAGCTTTTCCTGCTTTATTAGACCCAGAGAAAGCTACACAAGGTGGGCTGCCTATTATTATATCAGTATCATCTATGGTTGCATCAATCTTTTCAGGAGTATCTAATTCTAGGATATTCATAAGTACAGCATTGCATTCAGGATGATTTAAGTCATGTGTATCTATTGCTGGCTGCCAATTATCCAGTGCAAATTTGACATCAAAACCGATTTGTCTGAATCCTTCAGAGAAACCTCCTCCTCCACAGAAGAAATCAGCTACAGTGAGTTTTTTCTCTTTTGCCATGCTTTTATCCCAGAATCTTTTATTTATAAATATTTCGATCATCCAGAAGATTGATGTCCAATGATATATCTGTAAGAAGGAATTTGATTGTTATTCTAAGGTAATTTTATAAATTCAAGATTTATTTTAATAGATAAATAGTGTGTTAGGTAATTAGAGATAATAAAATGAAGGAGATAAAATAAAATGGCAGAAACATCAGGATTTGCAGTTGCATCATTAGTATTAGGAATTCTAGGTCTAATATTGGGTTGGATTCCTTTTTTTGGTTGGATTATGGTTCTATTAGCATTAGTTTTTGGTATAATAGGTCTTATAAAATCAAAAAAGAGTGGTAAAGGAAAAGGAATGGCTATTGCTGGCATTATTCTTAGCATAGTATCTATGGTCATAGGTATTTTTCTTATATTAAGTATAATCTTTGCTGGTAGGATGTCTATGTATTCTAGTCCTGCAACAACGTCAGGACCTATTATAGAAACTCCTCCAGAAAACATAGCTACTGATAAAACTAAAATGTATGCTTCTTATCAAGATGTAAATGTTGATTATCTTATATATAAGGTAACTAAAACAGAAACTTTCACTGAGATGGGTACTGCTGTATATAACAAAGAAACAAATGGTAAATTCATCAAAGTCTATCTTGATATAACAAATAATGCAAAAGAGACAAAGCAAATTTTCTCACCTAGATTTAAGATTAGAGATAATCAGGATAGAAAATATGATAGGTTAAGTGATGATATGTTATACATTGCAGATTATCTTGAACTAGGAGAAGAACTTCAACCAGGACTAACTGCTTCTGGTGCAATTGTATTTGAGATGCCTAAGAATTCAGAAGGATTAATCTTAGTAATAAATGGTGATTGGCTTTCAGAAGAAGAAGTTGAAATAAAACTTTTAGATATAGAAAATATAGGCAAAGATACAACTATGAATGATGAGCAAGATGAAATGATGAGGGAGTTAATGAATCAATGTTCTTCTCCTTTCAAATGTACTTCTTCTTGTTCGGAGTATATGGACTTGGGAAATAAAGATTGTCCTAAAGGACAAGTGTGTTGTATGGATTAAGTGTTGAGAAAGAGGTATAATGAATAAAGCATTGTTCTTCACTGGGTTAGGGATTGTAATAATATTATTGTTTAGTTTTGGTTTACCTAATGAAATCAATATCTTTGGGGCAACTTGGTGTATAAAAGATTGTGATAAAGACTCTATTATTATCAATAATATCTCAGAGTCTTCTTCTCATGATATGTCTAGTAATGAGACTGAGAATTTATTAAAAGAAGATATACAAAAAGAAGCTATATTAGTTGAAGAACCAGAGATTCCTAAAGAGAAATTCACATTAGAGGGAATCACTCTTCGTAAAGGTGAATCTGAAATCCTATTTGATGGATTGTTTGTTCTCAGTTTAAATGGTATAAGGTATGATTATGGATGTAGCTGCTATCGTGCTAAAGTAACATTTAGTGGTGATTCTACATTTAAGGAGCCTAAGGTTGGTGCCTTTACTGACTTTCAAATAGGAGAAACACAATATAGATTAGTGATATCTAAGATTCAAGACTATAGTTATATTGAAGCAAGTTTATATGAAATATGATTGTTTTTTAGATTATTGTTCATTAACTTTCTTTAATTTCAATAATAAATGCTGATTGACATTTTGAAAGATGAGGGTATTTATTATTATCAGCTACTTGTTTAATTCTATTTTTACCTTCTTTTGCTAATTCTCTAATCTCTTTGTTAACTTGTTCATGTCTTTTCTCATATTTTTCACAACTTTTAAAAATATTTTTAACTATAAATCCACATATCCCTTTGCCTTTAGCAAGATTTTCTGTTAACTTAGATAGTTTAGATAATCTTTCAGCTTTTCTTGTAAATTCTTTAAAAAATATTAAGAACTCCTGTTCATCTTTTGTAAAAAGAGGTCTAACCTCATATTTTAAAGAGAATTCCAATAGATCAGTGTATGTTGTCCCTTCTGTTTCTCTAAGGTAAGTTTTAATAGTATTGCTAGACACTCCTAGATAATTTACTAATTCATTTATACTAAATCCTAAATTAGTTAATGCCCGTGCATGTGTTTTTCTTTTTTGTCTATTTATACTTGATGTAGAATTTACTCTCATTTGGGCATATTGTGCTTTTTTATTATTAAATAATATCATTTTATTCTCCATATAAGATTTTTAGGAAAAAACCTTTCTTCTTCTTTTTTTTATAAGATGTTTTCTTACCTTCCTCATAATCATCATCGAACTCTTCTTGTAACTCTTCAGAGGATAATTCATCTTCTTCATAATGGATATAATTATTATCCTCAAATCCAAATTTACAAAAATTAATTTCTGACCCATTATGATTCCATTGATTTGTTATGTATGTATCAAGGTTATCCATAGCTATATGAAATAACCATTCACTAACTGCTTCTGGACCTCCAAAATTTTTAGAAACATAATTCTTGAGCTTAATAGTAAAAAAATGCTTCACAACTCGATGATTAACTCCTTTTTTACTGTCTACCCATTCATGTAATGCCTTATAATTCTTCCCTGTACGCTTTTTACTCATAGCACAATGCTTCCAACAACTTGGCATAATCATAAATTATTTATTGAATATATAAAACTTGCTTTAAATACAAAGAAATTTTGTAAATTCAAGACAGATTTTAACAGATATCTAGTATATAAAATAATCCCTCACAAAATTGCTATAATTACTAAAATCATCATGAGAATTACCCACATTAATATTAAGTAAAATTTATCTAATCTTGATTTAGGCTTATCTTCAGCAATAAAACCATATAAAAGACCAAATACAAAAACAAGTAATGCATATGCTAAGAAAATATATGCTTTTTTAACAGATAAATCACTATTAACAGCTGTTACAAATATTGCGGCAACCATACCAGTTAAAACGCTCATTACATACTGTTCCATTAATTCCTTTGCTTTCATACAGGATGCACTTAGTTTAGAGTATAAAATGTTTATTGTTCTTGAAAGTAAGAATTCCCTGTTGGGATGAAGAAGAAAGGTGTGCTATCATAGCTATTTTAACCTAATTTTGAAGAATAAGAACAAAATAGGCGGAACGAAAAAAAAGATTTTTAAATATCTAGTATGTAAAAGGATAGTATGATGAAGAAGAAAGTAAAAAGAAAGAAGGAAAAAGTAAATTATCAAAAAATCATATTAGATTCATTTATGTTAGGTGTTACATTAGGATTAGCAATTGCCTTTATTTATTTTTCCAAATTATTATTTGAAGTATTTCTTGATAATTTGAAATCTATATTTAGTAATGAAATTTTAGCAAACATAATTCTACATATTATTATTTTTATAATGGCATTTGCAGTTTTTATAACATGGAGATTTTTTCAGGCAAAAAGAAAAGGCAATAATATAAAATGGTGGATGATCAGCACCATATGGGCTATGATTTTTTTAATATGGATAGGCACTGCATTTATTACAATGACAGTAGGCATACCTAATTTAGATTCTGTTCTAAGGGATATGGATGAAAATAATGAAGTTATTGGAGAAATAACATGTGATACTGCCTCGGGAGAATATATAATAAATGATTTGATCACATGTGATATTGAACCAAAATTAAATAATATGAATGTAGAAATATTATTTATATATGATAATAATACACAAGAAGAACTACATATGAAAGATAGGATTTCATTTAATGGACCAGAAGATCTTAAAAGAATTAGTTTTCTAATAAATGGAAATGATACTGATAATAATTATAGAACATTAAGTGTAGGTAGGGATTTTAAATTTGTCTCAATTGATGAATCAATTGAAAGAAGAGATGGTATAATTTTATATTTTATAGTATTATTAGGTGTTGTATTTTTTTCTGTACCCACTATGATGTTAGATTTTAAAAAATTGTTTAAGTGATATAATGAGAAAATGGGAAAAAGTAATATAAATGAAAATTAGTATAATTTTTAAATTAACTTAACTTTTTTTCTTTTATGGAAACAAAAGATACTCAAGTTCCTATAGCTAGTAAAGAATTACTTGATTCAGTAGGGGACACATATGATACATCAGTCAAAAATGTATTTATGATAGTATGTCATAGAATCAATAGTAAAGGTACAGGATTTCTTTATGAAGATGGTTCAATAATTACAAATTATCATGTAATAAAAGATGAAACACCTGAAAATATTATCTTTGTTTCTTTCGATGGTAAAGTAAGAAAGATTAAATCTGTTATAATTGATAAGGAAAAAGATTTAGCACAATTACAACCAATGGATGATTTAGGTATTGGTTTATCTATGGATTTTGATACTGAAATAAAACCAGGGATGCAAGTTATTACTTGGGGTTATCCACTAGCATATAATGGTCCTGCACCAGTTTTATCTGTGGGGTATGTATCTGGATTTATTCAAAAACAAAATGGAACATTACATTACATAATTAATGGTGCTTTCAATTCAGGGAATTCTGGTGGTCCTTTACTTGTTGCAGGAACCAATAACCTAATAGGGGTTGTTGTTTCTAAACATGCTCCTATTACTCAATTTCAAAAATCTGCCTTGAAAGCGTTAGCTGAAAATAAGAGTGGATTACAATTCTCAACAACAGATGGGCAAGGTAAACAAATTAATTTTGCAGAATCTCAATTGGTTGCAGATTTTCTAGGGCATATGAGGGATTTGACACAAGTTATGTTAGGGGAAGCTATTCGAAGAGATAGTTTAAGAGATTTTTTACCTAAAAATAAATTAGATTCCTAACTCTGCTTCATAACCTATTTATACTACTCAACCACTAAGTAACCTTTATAAATCCCTCCCCTTTTTTCTCACACATGGCAGATAAATACGATTATGCTCAGGTTGAACCGGAAATGATCAAATTCTGGGAAGAAAACAACACTTACCAGAGCATAAAAGATAAAAACAAGGGCAAAAAGAAGTTCTACTTCTTAGATGGACCGCCATACACATCAGGAAAAGTGCATTTAGGTACTGCTTGGAATAAATCATTGAAAGACATGGTTCTGAGATACAAACGTATGAACAATCTAGACGTTTGGGATAGAGCAGGCTATGACATGCACGGCCTTCCAACAGAGCATGCAACAGAAAAGAAGCTAAAGCTAAACGGCAAAGAAGAAATAAAGAAATATGGAGTAGATAAATTCATCAAAGAATGTAAAGATCTATGTATCACAAATATGAAAATAATGAACAAAGACTTCCAAAGACTAGGAGTCTGGATGGACTTTGAAAACGCGTACCAATCTATAACTCCTTCATTCATAGACGGAGAATGGTGGCTGATAAAACAAGCACATGAGAAAAAACGTCTATACAGAGGTCTAAGAACAATGACCTGGTGTAAAGACTGCGCCACAGCTCTTGCAAAACACGAATTAGAATATGAAGAAGTGACAGATACATCAGTATTTGTAAAATTCCATGTAAAAGACAATGAATACCTGATAATATGGACAACAACACCATGGACAATACCATTCAATATGGCAATCATGGTTAATCCTGATCTAGATTATGTAAAAGCACAAGTAGATGATGAAGTTTGGATACTAAGTAAAGCGTTAGGCGCAATGGTAGTACAATCTGTTGCAAACAAAACCTACAAAGAACTAGAATGCTTCAAAGGAAGTAAGCTAGAAGGACTAAAATACGAACATTTCTTTGAAAAAGACATGAAATTTAAAGACCTAGAAGCAAAAAATCCAGAAAAAGTCCATTCAGTTATTCTATCAAAAGAATATGTAGACACAACAGCAGGTACAGGTCTTGTACACTGCGCTCCAGGATGCGGTCCAGAAGACTATGAGATGGGAATAAAAAATGGCATACCACCATTCAATGTTTTAGACCCAAAAGGAGTATATCCAAAGACTGCAGGCCAATTCGCTAACTTAACAGCAAAGAAAGACGACCAGAAATTCATAGAAGCGATAGAGAAAGCAGGACATCTTATAGCAACCTCTGATGTAGAGCACGATTATGCACACTGTTGGAGATGCCATAACGGAGTTATATATAGAACAACAAAACAATGGTTCTTCAAAGTAGAAGACATAAAAGAAAAACTGATCAAAGAAAATGACAAGATAGGATGGGTCCCGAAGACTGCGTACAACGCATTCAACTCATGGCTTGAAAACCTAAGAGACAACTCAATATCAAAACAAAGATTCTGGGGAACACCAATTCCAATCTGGGTAAACGAGAAAGACGAAACAGACTATATAGTAGTTGGAAGCATAAAAGAACTAGAAACTCTCTCAAACCAGAAAGTAGAAGATCCACACATCCCATTGATAGATAATATAACAATAGAAAAAGACAACAAAATATACAGAAGAGTACCAGACATACTAGACGTTTGGGTAGACGCAGGAACTACATCATGGAACTGCCTTGACTTCCCACACAACAAACAATTAAAAGATGATCTATTCCCCGCAGATTTCATCCTAGAAGGAAAAGATCAAATTCGTGGATGGTTCAACTTACTACACGTAGCAAGTATGGTAAGCATGGAAAAACCATCTTTCAAGAAAGTATACATGCATGGCTTCGTCCAAGACAGCAAGGGCAGGAAGATGTCAAAATCACAAGGCAACTACATTCTACCAGAAGAAGTAATAAGCAAGCATGGAGCAGATACTTTCAGGTATTACTTCATAGGCGGAGCAAATCCTGGATTAGACATAAATTACAATCCAGAAGACTTAGAATTAAAACACAAGAACTTACATATATTATGGAACGTAAGCAACTTTGTTATAGATTTCTTCAAGAACAACAATCTAACATACAAAGAGACAAAACCAAAAGACATAGAAGAAAAATACATGCTATCTTACTTAAACTCAAAAATAAAAAAGATAACAGAGGCTTATGAAGCGTATCATATAAACGAAGTTCCATGGCTGATAGAATCATTATACTTTGAACTATCAAGAGGATATATCCAATTAATCAGAGACAAAGCAGTCCAAGGAACGCAAGAACAAAAAGAAGACATAGCATACGTACTATCAACCTCATTACTGAACATACTAAAGATGGCAGCACCAGTACTACCGTTCATAACAGAGAAAATATATCAGAATATAAAACACATATACAATCTAAACGAACAGTCAATCCACGAACAGGACTGGCCAAAACCAACACCAACTCTAATAAACACATCCTTAGAAACAGATATGCAAAACGCTAATGCAGTCATACAAGGAATACTCAGTGCAAGAGAAAAAGCGCAGTTAGGAGTAAGATGGCCTGCAAAAGAAGCAATAGTTGAAACAAGAAACAAAGACCTATCAAAATCAATAAACTCATTAAAAAACATAATCCTAAAACAGACTAATCTAAAAGAAATAACAACAACAGAAAAACTAAAAGAAGTAACAGTCACATTCAAACCAGATTACGGAAAACTTGCAAAAGTAGCTAAAGACAAGACTCAGCAAGTAGCAGAGATGCTAATAGAAGACCAAGAGAGTGTAGTAAAGAACCTGCAAGACAATTCAAAACACACAATAACAATAGATAAAACAACAATAAACATAACAAAAGATTTACTAACCTTCGAAAATGAAACTCCTGAACATTTACAGGCAGCAGAATTCAAAGAAGGTTATGTTTACCTAGACACAACGAGAACAAAAGAGCTAGAAGCAGAAGGATTTGCAAGAGAAGTGACAAGAAGAGTACAATCAGCAAGAAAAGATGCAGGCCTTCAGAGATCAGACAGTATAGAACTTGTAATAAAGCTTCCAGAAGACCTATTAAAAGAAATAACACCTTTCGAAAAGCAAATAAGAGCAATAACAGGCTCAGAAGGGCTTATGCTAGACACAAATTCTCCAGAAAAACGATACATTAACACATCTAAAGAAAAGATAAAAGGCAAAGAAATAGAGTTGTTCTTCAACAAATTATAATAACAAAAACTTTATATATGACAATAAAGTCTAATCATCATGCCAAAAGCAAAACCAGCATCTTCAGACGAGAAACCGCCTGAGATGATGCCAGGACAGCAATGCCCAGTATGTGGCAAGAAGACTCTGACTTTAGTGGAGGCAGAGCGTGATGTACCTTTCTTTGGTAAGATTTATTTGTTCTCAATGGATTGTGAGTCTTGTGATTTCCATAAAGCAGATCTTGAGACAGATAATGCAGGAAAGCCGATGAAAGCACAGTATGAGATAACTTGTGAAGATGACATGAAAGTACGTGTAATCAAAAGTTCATCTGCAACGATTAAGATTCCAAGGATAACAACAATAGAACCAGGAGCTGCATCAAATGGCTACATTACAAATCTTGAAGGTATCTTCAATAGGGTAAAGATGCAGATTGAAAAAGTCAAAGAATCAGCAGAAGATAAGTCTGAGCGAAATAAAGCAAAGAACCTTCTAAAGAAGATCCGAAAGATAATGTGGGGAGAAGAATCAATCACTATAACAATAGAAGACCCAAACGGCAACTCTGCAATCGTCTCTGAGAAGACAGCAGTGAAGAAATAGATTCTTTTTACAGATTAAAACTTTTTAATAATAAATTTTAATAATAAATAATATCTTAATTCTATTTCTTTAAGAATATATGTTTCTTTAATATACATTTCAATCTCACAATTTTAGATTGATAAGCTATTTAAACATCCAAAATTCAAATAATCTCATGAAATATTACTTCGTCGACACCAACATCTTAGTAAACAATAACAACGCAATATATGTTCTCAGCGGAAATGAGATTCCCGATCCCATCGAGAACGAACGTTTTCTGAATATTATGAAATTAAAAAAAAGAGAGATAGACAACAGTCCAAACCATGTTGTGATCTCTGATATTGTCTTAAGAGAATTAAAGGCTCTTGCACATGCTAAGTCCAGAGTTGATGAAGTTCCAAAATATGCAAAAGACGCTCTTGATACGATTGATGATTTGTTTGCATCAAGTGAACCTCATCCATACGAGCCAGAACTCAATCAAGAACTGATGGAAGAATTTCCAGATGTGGATCTTGAAAGGCCAAAATATGGAAAAAATAATACTTTCATAGAATTCATCGAGAACGAAGCAAGAGTGATATTTGTGGAGCCCAATCTCGAAGATTTCAAGAAACTTGGCATCCCTAATTATAGGAATTCTGATATCTTGATTCATCAGGCAGTCGAGTTCGCAAAAGCACATAGGGATGATGAAGTAATATTCCTTTCACTTAAGTCAGGCACAAGGATAAACGCAAAACAAGCAGGTCTTACTATCCAAAATTTTGAGTATGAAAGTATAGCAGATCCAAATCAGATATATCCTGGTTTTACAGAACACAATATTGGTCCTCTTCCAGATCAATACAAGACTGCAATCTATAATCATAAACCATTCAGGCTTAGTAAAAAACAATGTACTGATATGATACATCGTCTTCCAAAACCAAATCAAGTGCTTGAATTCATAGATGAGGGTACTCAAAAAACACATTACTATATAGCAAAACCAACAACAAGAAGTGTACTTCTCAAACCAGTGACTGCTCAGGAAGAAATAGTGCAGGGAGCTAGTTCAAATGATACTCCAAAACCAAAACCAGTATTTGATATTGAATCTCTTGATCCAGCGGATGCAAAGAAACTTATGACTGGACTAATAGCAAAACATAGTGATTCAGGTAATTTTACAAGAAAGAAAAGAAAAGCAATGAATGGTAAGCTTCAGAATACTGATATGACAAATCCTGAATCTCTCAGGAGATCATATAAATTAGTCTGTGATACTATAGGTGGACCGCCTCAGCCTCAAACCATCGATAATATCCTACAGAAGAAAGGCGCAAGCGGTATGCCTGTAAAGTTCAACATAAATCTTAGGATGAATCCTGATTTCAGACCAGTGCATGAACAAGCACCTTTCTTAGAACTCTTACTCGATCAAAGTATTGGTCTAGTTACAGTCAATGGTCCTGCAGGAACAGGAAAGAGCATGATTACGATGTATGCAGGTCTCATGCAGATAATGAAAGCTGACACTCCTTATGAGAATATTATGTATCTAAAGCCATTAATAGAAGCAGGTCAGAAGATGGGTTATCTTCCAGGAGGAAAAGAAGATAAGTTAGCACCATGGATGACTTCAGCGATGGATAGTCTGAGCTACATCTTCTGTGACAGAGGAAATCCTGATAAGAAATACAAGGCAAAAGTCAAATCAGAGATATCAAAGATGATTCAACAAGGATATATCAATTTTGAATCCATAACACATGCAGCAGGTATCACTCTCCCAAATACTTACATCATGGTAGATGAAGCACAACTTTTCAACAGAAAGCAGATAAAATTATTAGTAGGAAGAGTAGGTCTTGGCAGCAAGATTGTCCTTATGGGTGATTTCAATCAGATAGAGACAAGCAGAGGTTATAATTATGACATCACGCAGAGTACATCAGGTCTTGCTCATGTGATTGAAAATCTTGTAGATAGAAAAGATACAGCTCATATATACTTGCCGAAGAGATGTATAATGAGGTCGTCAATTGCAGAATATGCAGAGCTTATATAGACACAAAACATACTAAAGCGTTATATAAAACTATATAAATATCATAATATGTTAACTATTTTAAAGTACTAAAACGGTCAAAAATGGTAAAGAGATATCCTATTGGGGTAGTGACAGGCAAGCTTAAACAGAGGGGTGTTCCTGTTGAAAAGACTGGTTATGTGATACTTGGTTCTATTCTTGACAATCAAAGCAGTCACAGTTCAGTCTATATGCACAATAACAGTAGGAAATTCATGTCACTTGAGAGCAGAGCGCTTTATAGAGATATCAATAGGTTTATTCAAGATCTTGATTCTATAGATTCAGTCACGCTTCCAGAGCCACAAGCAGAATTGCTTGCAAAATCTCCTGACATATACACTGTACAATATATGGTTCATGTGCCTTTCTTTTTGACTGCACAGAATTATAAACCCGATCAGATTGTAGAGTTCATGGGAGAACAAGCGTATGAGCATCTTTCACATTGTGGAAGCAGAAAAGTTAATCCAGCTGATCCAAAATCAGCATATGCAGTTTTCCTTAATCATCTTAGAACACAGTTAGAGACACAGTTCAATACAAAACTTACTCCTAAATAAAACTCATTTCTAAATAAATCACTCTTCTGAATAAATCTTCTATAAATTTCCTTTTTATCTTTTCTAGATAATCTTCTCAAAGAATCTTTCTAAAAGTAATTAAGAATATCTAATTAAAATCTTCTAAGAATTAATTATAAGGATTTAATGCAAATCTAATATGGGCTTTTATCTCAGGTTCATCTCCATTTTGGGGTAAATACTTTACAAGCGAATCCAGTTTTTTTCTGTTCTGATCTGTCTTTGAGAATGCTGGCATTATCTTAATCCCATCCTTCATTGCGCCTATAACTTTACTATACTTTCCATTTGGACATATAATCCCTAATTCTACAGGCATTGATGCAACAGTGTCCAACACTTTTATAGGAACAAAATATGAAACTACATCAACTCTGCAAATATCTTCTACAGAATTTGGTTTTTTATCTTCCTTATCCAGGAGCATACATTCTTTGACAAACGCAATAGCGTAAGTTCCCTTCATTGAGTTTCCATTCATGGAGTCTGCTGTTGTCACGACAAATCTATATGGGCAGTGAAGATGGGTATCTATATCTCCTTGGCTTCCAAAGCTCATCATTGTTTCTTTTTCTCTTTTCCAATAATCTTCTATTGTTCCAAGATTATGTCCTTTAAGCACTTTAGAAACGATTTTTTGTTGTTCATTCCAGAGATTATCAAGTGGGGATGGAGTTGTCTTATCAAAGACCGCACTACCTCTCATCTTCATGCTCTTTCCTAAGTCTGCGATATAATAATCTGCTGGTTTTAGAATTCCAAATGCGCTAAAATCTTGTTCCTGTTCATCACTCATTTTCTATCAACAATAAACCTGAGCAGTGATATATAAACATTTGTCTCTTCTATATTATATCTTTTACAACAACTTACCCGCAATCTTTATATATGCCATACCACAACAACCATATATGAAACAAGTAATATTGGTAAGGCAGGATCTCAACCTTCCTAAGGGCAAACTAGGAGCGCAAGTAGCGCACGCAGCAGTAGCATGCTTTAACAAGACTAATTTTTTCAAAAAGAAGCGTTGGCTTGCTACTGGTATGAAAAAGATAGTTCTCAAAGTAAAAGATTTAGACCAGTTAAGAGAATTCTCCACTTTAGCAAAATCTGCAGGTCTTACAAATGCTATGATTGCAGATGCAGGCAGAACAACAGTGGATCCTGGAACAATAACTTGTCTTGGTATCGGTCCTGATGAAGAAGACAAGATTGACGCAATAACTGGCAAACTCAAGATGCTTTAGTTCTTAGTATTTCTTACTCCTATTTACTTCTACTCCTATTTATTCCTACTTCTATTTACTCCTACTTCTATTTACTCCTACTCCTACTCCTATTTACTTTTATTTATCTTTTTTTCTTATTTAGACTTATTTTGCATAAAGTATTTTCTGTTTTCTAGGGCAATATTTTTAAACTCCTTAAAAATCTCATTAATATAAGAGGTAGATAGAGGAAATATAGTGACAGAGAAACATAAACTTGCTTTTTCATATCACCCGATGGATGGGGCTTTTAGAGATATTAGGCTCAGCATTCCAGCTTTATTCTATAGAGAATTATTCAAACAATCAGATTCTTCTGATGATGATGTCTTCTTTGATGAACTTTCACCTGATAGGTTCAAAAAAGATCCTTTGGCTTTCCTTGAATTGATACATTCTCTTGACAATAAAGATATGATACTCCATAGTCAACCTTATTTCAAGCATGAGCATTTATGTAGATGTAATAAGCCTGAAGATGACTGTCTTGTAGCATCTGTTGTGAATAGTATGCTGATGACATATCTTGCACCTGAAGGGATTTGTGAAGGATTGATTCCTACTCCACAAGAAGACGTCAGGCTAAAAAAGACTCTGCCTGCTCTTTGTGATAAACTAAAGATCCCTACAGTTGATACAATATTTGCAGAAGATCTTATTTTAGGTTCAGAGAATCATGAGAGTGCACTGGAAACTCTTCATAGTTGGGAAGAAGGTTTTTACATAAAGCTCAGTAAGGCAGGAAATGGTCAAGGTAATTATCCTATGATACCTAATGGGCAATGTCTTAGTCAGCTTATAGATGTTGCAGTGGAGCTTGCAAATATAAATGTGAATTCTGATATGGTGCTTACAAGAAGAGCAGTAACACCTCATAGAAAATATGCATCTCATTATGGTGTCTTTACATTCCATGATAGAAATAAGACTCATGTTGTCTCAGGAATTCTGTGTTATAATCTTGATAGTCCAGAGACAGTGCATGGTGGAGAAGAGATTGGTAGGATTGCACTTACAGGAAATTATGTGGGAGAAAGATTAAAAAAAGAGGAAAGAGCTATCTTAAAAGCGCATGGTCTTAGAGATCCTAAACTCCCAAAGAAAGTCCAAGATATAGCAAAGAAAGTTGGGGACTATGCAGGAAAGCATGGAAGGTTGTTTACATGTTCTGAAGTAGTCCAAGATGTACAAGGTAATCATTATCTTATTGATGTAAATGGAGTTCCAGGGATTGGTGCAATTAGGAGGACAGAGTTCCCTCCTTGTGAAAAAGTAAGTCAAGCAAGATGTTGTAGGCTTGCAGCAAATATAATCATGGATAAATTGTATTCTTAGTGTTACACAATCTTTTTAAATCAAACATTTTTCTTTAGTCTATTCATGGGCTCATAGCTCAGCCTGGTTAGAGCGATAGACTCTTAATCTATAGGTCGGGGGTTCGAATACGGTCACTGACGTTCGGTACTTCCAAACGTCACCGTTTGAAAGTCCCCTTGAGCCCATGCCTTTTCTATTAGCTCAAGGCTCAAAAATTTTTGATTTTTCGCATCTTGAGCCCATGCCTTTCTATTAAGCTCAAGGCTCAAAAATCTTTGATTTTTCGCATCTTGAGCCCATGCCTTTTTCTTTTTTT
>CAZOOV010000005.1:0-153794 GCA_964581515.1 uncultured Methanosarcinales archaeon
TTGCACCATAATAACCAATCTTTTCTGCTGTAAAGACAAGTACTTGATTTATTTGGTCAAGAAAAGGGAAAACTTTATCTGCTGGTGTCTCAGGAGCAATTGCAATACCCACTTCCTTATTTATTGCTTTTATTGCTGAGATAATTTTTTCTGGCTCAAGCTCTTCAATGTGAAATATAATTGTGTCAACTGTAGTTCCTTTCTCTTCAATCCAAGCAAGCGGATCTTCAATCATCAAATGCGCTTCAACCTTACAATTATTCTCGGGAATCTTATAATCAAAATTAAGACAATGTGTTGGACCAAACTTACCGTCTAAAATATCAAGCTGGATAATATCTGCATTGTCTTTTACATTGTTTGTTCTCTGCTCAACAGTTTGTTGATCAGTGCCCATTATTGAAGGTACAATTTGCTTCATTTTCTAACTATTTTATGTTTAGTTTATTGATTAGTTATCTAGTTTTCCATCTTATTTATTCTTCTTTTATGCCTGGAGATATTACTAAATGGAGTTCTAAGCCATGTCGAGGTTATCTGCAGGACTTTCTTTAGTGGAAAGCCTCTACCTCTAAGACAAAGAATATTTGAATCATTATCAATCCTAGATATCTTTGCTGTGTAAGTGTCATATGCAGCAACTGCACGTGCTCCTTTTATCTTATTTGCAGCAATTGCCATGCCAAAACCAGAACCACATATAAGAATTCCTTTTGAGGATTTGGTTTTTGCAACTTTCTTTGCAACTTTCTTCGCATAATCTGGATAATCATCCATTTTATCTAATGTTTTTGCACCTAAGTCTTCATATTGGATATTCTTCTTATCAAACCATCTCTTAAGAAGCTCTTTTTCCTTGAATCCTGCATGATCTGAACCGATAAATAATTTCATTTCGCTCACCTAGCTGTTTCTTAGATGCTGTGTTTATATAATTTAAGATTATTAAACACTGATTATTAAATACTGATTGTTAAACACTTCTTATCTACATCAACTTTTCATATTCAGGGATTGTGTCTTTTAGGAAATTTCTCATCCCCTCTCTTGTCTTGTTATGTGCAGTCATCTGATTAAACACTTGAGGAGGAAGTGTAGCAATGTCTGCACCTGCAAGAGCTGCCTCTCTTGCCTGCCTACTGTTTCTAATAGACGCGGCTATAATCTCAGAGTTCATATCATAATTATCAAGAATCACTCTTATTTCTTCGACTAATTCTATACCTGATTCAAGACCAGACTCTTCTTCTGCCAAGATTGTACTATCTTTTCCTTCCTTACCTTCTTTTTCAATGCCTTCGGCTGGGAAATAATCTGTCTTTTCAAACTCCATATTATTATCTTTTCTGATCTTGTCATCTATCCTTCCGACAAAAGGGCTCACATATGCTGCGCCTGCCTTTGCTGCAAGAAGAGCTTGTTCTGGTGTGAATATAAGAGTAACATTAATTGGGATGCCTTCATCTGAAAGTGCTTTTATAGCCTTTAAACCTTCAAATGATGTAGGATTAGTATCATCTGTTGAAGGATTTAGAGGTATCTTTATCACTACATGATTATTGCTATTACTGAATCTTTTGTATAAGGCTTTCCCCTGACTTATCATGTCATCAGCGCTACCACCTTTAACTTCTAAACTAACAGGCAATTTTCCAGCTATTTCTAAGATTTTGTTGATATATGATTCAATATCCGTATCATCACCTGAAGCTTCTATTGCTTTTTTCATTAGAGAAGGATTTGTTGTCGTTCCATCAACAATTCCAGTAGAAAATCCAGCTTTTAGTTCATCTAATTTTGCAGTATCAAGGAATATCTTCATTTCAGTCACCTTCTTATATTATATAATAATAGAGTAATATAAACAACCCATATATAACAATTTTCTCTTTAATGTTTAAAATCAATTTTAAAAAAAGAATAAAGATGGATGATTAGAAAAATAAGGAAAAATAGATAGAAATGAAAATTAAAAAGAAATGAAAATTAAAAAGAAATGAAAGAAACATATAAAAAACAATTAAAAAAAATTAAAAAGATAATTAAGAAATTATCCTGTTTTTGCTAATTCTGCATCAATTACTTCCTTGAACTTATCAAAAGGCTGAGCTCCTGATAAGACGTTTCCATTGATGGTGAATCCTGGTGTGCCAGTTATTCCAGCTGCTTGACCTTCTGCCATATCTTTCTTGACACTTTCAGCCATCATGCCTGAGTCAAGGCAAGTATTGAATTGTTTTGTATCAAGACCAAGATCTGCAGCAAAGCCCTTAAATGCTGTAACTCCCCCTTTGACACCTTCATCAAAAAGTTTATCATGCATTTCCCAAAACATATCCTGGGCACCTGCACATTTTGCAGCTTCACCAGCTTTCTGAGCATTAGCATGGAATCCTAATGGAAAGTCTTTGTAGATTAGCTTTACTTTGCCTGTACTGATATATGTATCTTCTATCTGGCCAAGAGTCTGTGTGTAGAATCTAGTACAGAAAGGACATTCAAAATCACTCCATTCAATTATTGTGACTGGTGCATCTGCATCTCCTTTCATGTTAAATTCTCCTGAAGAACCCTTTCCCTTACCAATAGTTGGTAATGAGATTCCATCAAATTTCTGTATGTTAAAGTATACAGAGATCACTAATAGAATTGCAAATAGAATTGTTGTGCATTTCCAAATTGTAGATTTCTTTATTGAAATTGTTATAGTTTTTTTATCTTCTGCCATTTTAAGTACCTCCCCTTAATAGAGATTAGTTTTAACTATATATATTTATAGGTTTCTAAAATTATACTATAATTATGATGGTAATTATAATAGGATTATGACAATTATAATAGGATTATACTAATTATACTTATAATTTTTTGAATTTCAACAATAATGAATTTGATACAACACTGACACTGCTCATTGCCATTGCAGCTCCTGCAATCATTGGATTAAGAAGCCAACCAGTGAAAGGGTATAAAAGTCCTGCTGCAATTGGTATACCCAAAGTATTGTAAAATAATGCCCAGAACATATTTTGACGTATCTTTGACATTGTTACCCTACTAAGCCTTATTGCTTTTGGAACATCAACAAGATCATCTTTCATCAGAACAATGTCCCCTGTCTCCATAGCAACATCTGTTCCAGAACCCATTGCAATGCCTACATCTGCTTGTGCTAGAGCTGGAGCGTCATTGATACCATCGCCTACCATTGCGACTTTGCCTTTCTTTTGTAGTTTCTTAACATAATCTGCTTTTTGTTCAGGAAGGACACCTGCAAAATAAGCTGTTACCCCTGCTTTTTTTGCTATAGCTTTGGCAGTTCTTTGGTTATCTCCTGTAATCATATATACCCTAATGCCCATCTTCTTAAGTTTAGTTATTGCATAAGGTGAAGATGGCTTTATAGTATCTGCAACTGCAATAGCACCTAAAACTTTCTTATTTGATGCGAGTGATGCAAGAATCATAACGGTTTTCCCTTGTTCCTCAAGTTCATGTATTGCCTCTTTATGCTTGCTCATACTTATGTTGTATTTATCCATAAGCTTCATATTTCCAAAACTGTATTTGGTTTTTGAAAGCTTAGCTGTTATACCATGACCTGGTATAGCATTGAAAGATGTTGCCTTGTGCAAAGGTATTGAATTATCTTCTGCTGATTTGACAATTGCATCTGCTAAGGGATGTTCACTTCCTTTCTCAATGCTTGCAGCGATTGTCAAAAGTTTTTCTTCGGAAATTTTTGCAAAAGGAACTATATCAGTCACTTCTGGTTGACCTTTTGTTATAGTGCCAGTCTTATCAAGCATTACATATTTTATCTTGTGTGCAGTTTCAAGTGCTTCTCCACCTTTGATAAGAATGCCTTTTTTTGCACCCATACCAGTACCCACCATTATAGCAGTGGGTGTTGCAAGACCAAGAGCACATGGACATGCAATAACAAGAACTGCAACTGCTGCAATAAGAGCGAAATTAAATTCAGAACCCATTCCTAGATACCATGTAAGAAAAGTGATAATTGCAATAAATAAAACAGATGGTACAAAATATGCAGAGACTGCATCTGCAAAACGCTGTATTGGTGCTTTACTGCCCTGCGCGTCTTGTACAAGTTTGATAATCTGCGATAATGTTGTATTTGCACCTATTTTTGTTGCTTTAAACATAAAGGAGCCATGCTTATTTATTGTCACTCCAATTACTTCATCACCAGGATTCTTATCAATAGGTATACTCTCCCCTGTCACCATGCTTTCATCAATAGAAGTTATCCCTTCTGTTATGATTCCGTCTACAGGAATCTTCTCTCCAGGCTTCACTAAAATAATGTCTCCTACTTGAACATCATCAACTTTAATCTTTATTTCTTTATTGTTTCTTATTATAATTGCTGTTTTTGGTTTAAGACCCATTAGATGTTTTATTGCTTCATTTGTTTTGCCTTTTGCTTTTGCTTCCAAATAACTACCAAAAAGAACTATTGTAATCAAGACAGCACTTGCTTCAAAATACACATGACCTTGTCTTGTTATGACTACAAATATACTATAAAAATATGCAGCACTAGTCCCCATGACTATCAATGTATCCATATTAGCAGTCTTATCTTTCAAAGCCAGATAAGCACTTTTATACATGGGCCATGCTATCACAAACTGGATAGGGGACGCAAAAATCCACATAATATAAGCTTGATAAGGAATCATAGCAAAATAAGGAAGACCAGGAATCATGGATTCTCCCATGAAAAACATACCAAGAATAAATACAGGCAATGCAAATAGAAAACTTATAATAAGATCATACCTCATATGCTTTATTTCTTTTTTCCTATTTTTCTCATCTTGTTTTTGATCAATGTGTATAGAAGCTGTAAATCCCTTGCTAGTCACTAAATCAAAAATATCTTGTAGAATTAATTTAGAATCGTCATAAGAGAGAGTTGCTCTATTAGTGGCTATATTTACATTAGCATTATGTACACCTTTTAATTCATTAAATGCTTTAGTCAATTTAGCAGCACAACTAGCACAATGCATACCTGTTATGTCTAAAGTTGTTTTTTTCATTTTAAATCACTATCAACAATATTAAAATGATAAAAAAAATAAAAAATGATCTATAATCAATTGCCTCCGCAACCACAACTTCCACTACCACCGCATGATCCCCCTGAACTACTCCCACAGCTTCCACCACATGATGAGCTTTCTGTTGAACCACATGAACTAGCACCAGAACTACAAGCCCCGACAGGCTTAGACTGCTGGTATGAGGTAGATGGTTCAGTTGAAGATAGTGATCCTTCTGATTCTGCAATGACTTCAGCAGGATATTCATCAAATACGTCTAATGCAAGCATATCATTCTTTGATGTAAGGCTGGAATCATATTGCACTTCAAAATCATTAGGGAAACTAAATTTTATATCTTGAACACCAAGAACTGTCTTTAACTCATTTGAAATAAGTGGGGCATGACCAGGACATGGAATATCTACACTCAGGGTTATTGATGATAAACTTGACACACTGTCAGCGATAACATTTCCTGTTACAGGAGATGCTATTGAAACATTCGCCAATAAAGGGAATATCAACATGAAAAGTACCAAATTAATCCCTATTGTTGAACCATACATTCCAGTAAGATATTTCCATCTTGACCTTACACCTGCCATAGAAAGCTGGTTATGCTTTCTCAAGAAAAGTATAGATGATATTGTAGCAAATACTAATGATAGACCTATAAGATAGTGGAAAAAATATCTATTCATAAGCAATGGTTTAAAGAACTGCATAAGCATTGTAACTCCAAATATTGAACCTATTATGAAACCAATACAACCTATATGGGGTACAAGACCATAAATTAACCCCTGCATCCAATTACTTGGTTTTTTCTTAGGTTTGCCACAGCATGAACTTTCATCATTTTCATTATTATTCTCTGTCATTTTGACACCTCGCATTTGTTAAATGAATCATAATAAAAGATAGAAATTGAATGGTTTATTAATACCATTCCATTAAGAAAAATGGTTGAAAATGGTTTGAAACAGCGAAATATTAGCGTTTCAACGTTCGAAACGTGATTTAGAGTAATTTTTAGTTGTATTGAAACAAAATCAATTGAATTAGAACTTCTTAACTAAAAATACCTTATTTGTTTTGCCTTGTGGCTTTCTTGAAATTATATTTCTTCCTTCCAAAGATTTTAACATATGAGAAAGTGTTGCTTTTGACGTGCTTGTCCTAAATCTAAGAGTAGATTGCTGAATACCATCTTGCTCACGTATTGCTTTCAGAACTAATTGTTCTTTCTCGTCGAACCCAGCAAGATACGCCCTAAATTCATCCTTTTCTTTCTCCTGCTTCTTTGCACTTTCTAAAGCAGATGATACCTTTACTTGATGCTCTGCAAGGAACTGTTGAGTCTTATCTATGAAAGATAAATATACGCCAAATACCATCAAGGTACAAGAAACTACCAAACCCATGATATAAAATGTATTATCTCTATCATCATGAAGGCATGTTCCATCATCTAGAAAACATGAACCTTGTTCTTTGATATAATGACTAATATATCTGTTCTCTTTCTCTCTAGTTTGCCATGTAGTGAAGATTGAGATTAAACTTAATATGATAAGGATATACCCTATCTGTTTTTGGTTCATTCTATTGAGAAGAGATGTCTAGTATTTATATTTGTTTAGTATTTGTAATCCTATTTATTATTAGAGAAAAAAGATTTATCTTGATGTTGTGATGCCTACCCTATTACAATACTTCTTGACAGGGCATTTAGAGCAAAATGGACTAATTGGCTTGCATAAGTTCTGACCAAACGCAACAATCATACTATTATAAGTCTCCCAGTATTTTACAGGCATCTTTTTTCTCAAAGCCATCTCACTCTCATATGGAGTCTTTGTTTTAATGTAGCCGAAACGATTAGATATACGATGAACATGAACATCAACACACATTGCGGGTTTTTGAAATCCAACTGCAACAACAAGGTTTGCTGTTTTTCTGCCTACACCGGGCAAAAGTATGAGTTCTTCAACTGTTTGAGGAATAATATTATTGAAAAGTTGTTTTAGAACAGCTGGTAGTTCTTTAAGATATTTTGCCTTGTTCTTATAGAAACCCACTGGATAGATGAGCTTTTCTATCTGATTTATTGTTAACTTATTTAGGTCTTCTACTTTGTTTACAATCTTAAAGAGTTTCTTGCAAGCATTGACTGTTGTCTCATCCTTTGTCCTTGCTGAGAGTATTGTTGCAATGAGCACTTTTGCAGGGTCATTCGTCTGAATCTTAATGAGATCAACTACAGGCACTTTGTAATTTGCTACTTCTTTTTTTAGAATTTTGTAAATTGCATCTATGTTGACTTTTATCATTTTCTTAAGATATACAATAATAGTTATAAAGTTTTTCTGTTATTAAATAAGATATGGTAAAGAATATTGTGAAAATAATGATTATAATATTTCTTATAGCAATAATGTTAGTAGGATGTACTATGGAGAATAATAATATAAAATCTATTAACAAAATAGATAACTTAGAGCAGGAAGAGCAAGAAGAACAAAAAGAAGAATTAATTAAAACTAAGATAGAATGTCCTAATAATTTCATACCTGTAATTTCTAACCTTAAAGCAGGAACAACTGATGATTTCTGTATTGCAAAATATGAGATGAAGATTAAAGGAATGGATGATGGAGATGTTATTTATGATGAAGAATATATTGCAGAATCAAGAGCTTCTGGGACACCATGGAAGAATATAAATCTGATTCAAGCAAAATCCGAATGCCAAGAACTTGGTAAAAGATATGATTTGCCTTCCAATGAAGAATGGATGACAGTAGCATACAGTATTGAATCAACACCAAGCAATTGGAATGATAATAAAACACATTTTATAGGAACGACAAATTCTAAACTTAACATTGGCCATAGCTGCAGAAAAGGGATTATGGGTATTGACTGTAGAAAGATAGCTGAGACAACTGAGAATGGAAGAGGGATTGCCTATTCTGGTGAAGGACTAGCAGCTGGTAATGATGACAATGATGCATGCTTTGGATATGTTAAAGGAGATAATGAATCAGAAAAACCTATTTGTGATGCTAATACATGGAATCTTTTTAGAAGAACACATAAGCTAAATAATGATGAAATAATTTGGGATTTTTCTGGCAATGTATGGGAATGGGTTGATTGGTATATCCCTTTGGCTAAAGATAGAGCAAGAATAGATGGAGATATAAATGGTGATTTTCTTGAGATTAATGATCCGGAACCTACAGAAATCATGATTGAGAGTTCTTATAAAAGCCTTAATAAAGATTTGAAAAGTACTAAATTAAACCAGAACAGACTTGGAAGATATCATCCGACAATTGTAAATAATAATGCTGGAGCAGCCATGAGAGGAGGCAACTACATGCAAGGCGAATACAATAATGGCATATATGCTTTAGGCATGGGGTATTCCCCTAATACAAATCATTTGATATGTGAAGTAGGATTTAGATGTGTTTATAGACCTTAACAGTAAGAGTTATAAAGTTTTTCAGAGATAGCAAAATTATGACAGTATTAGCTATATTGGCAACAGTATTTGGATCAGCAATGGCTAGTGTGAATTTCATACAAGCCTACAGAGTCTTCACCAGGAAGAGTGCAGGCGATCTTTCAGGAATAACTTGGACTGTATATGTAATAGGAGCTACAATCTGGCTTATATATGGGTATTCAATTATGGATTATCCTGTAATCATAGCAAATGCAATTGGAGTCGTAAGCACTACTACTGTTCTAATCGGATGGTTGAAATACAGATGAGGATAATCTCATGAGAATTGCATTCTATAATCAAATGTTTGGGATGGATGGAAGAAATATATTTTCTAATTTATTTGCACACTGGATAGTGCATTATCAATCAGATGTTCGAAAAGTTAGAAAACATACTAGATTAAATAATACAATTGAAATAGTCAATAGATCAAAAGCCGACATCATAGGAATTGGAGAAGTACTTGATGGACAAGAAGATGAACTTATTGAAAAGCTTCAGAAGATAGGATACAAATATTTCTTCATAGGAAAAGGACATTCTACAAAATATACTAAACTACATGTAAATGAATTAATTGCGAGTAGAATTAGAGGAAAACAGATAGATATAGGGATGTGGCCAATGAAAAATTGCCTTGGAGGAGGAGGGGGGCTTGCATGTATCAAATTTGATGAATTTCACTTAATACTTGCACATCTTGGACTGCCTTCAAAAAAGTTCTATAAACAACAGATGGAATTTCTTGAAAAGATGGTGAGTGAGACTAAAGGAAAACTTGTCTTAATGGGGGACTTCAATCAGACTTATGATAAGATCAAGGATTATCTTGGAGATATGAAGCTTGCAAGTGATAAGATGAAAACATGTTCAACAACAAGATTGCTTAGATGGTTCTATAATAAAGATGTAGATCATATATTACATAGGGAATTCAAAAAAGAAAAGTGTGGAAGTTTTGTTGGAGTTTCTGATCATAAATTGATTTATGCTGATTTTCTATAAAGCTCATCTATAATAAAGAATATACCTGTTATAATACTAATAATACCAAAATAAAAGAATCTACTTATAAGAAAAAAATGTGACAAGACATATGATGAATAAAAGTAATATAAACTTAAGATTATAAAGAAGACACTACCAACAGGTTCATATTTCCAACTAAAAATAAGAACAAGAATAAAAACAATAATGATAACTAATCCAATAATTATTTCAGATAATGTTGAACCTATTAATTGTTCAAAAAAACCAAATAAAGCGAGAATAACAAAAAAGATACTTCCCAGACGTGGAATCCAAAATAATATATGGTCTTTTTTCATTTTCTCTTGTAGATTACAAATATGAATTCATCAAATTCTTGCTTACTTTCTACTTCCCATTCATTAATATCAAATTCTGGAAAAAACATATCGCCTTCATATTCTTTCTTTATCCAGGAAATGTAGAGTTTGTCTACTAATGGGATGAACTGCTTATAGATTGATACTCCACCAATACAGAATATGTCTTTACCAAACTCCTTGCCCTTTTCTATTGCTTCTGGGATTGATGTGCAGACTGTTGTTCCAGGAACATCTATCTTATCGAAATGAAGAACAATATTGTTTCTGTTTGGAAGAGGCCTGCCTATACTCTCGTATGTTTTGAGACCCATTATTACAGAATTTCCTTTAGTGATCTCTTTGAAGTTATTAAGATCTTCAGGAATGTTCCAAGGAAGCTCGTTTCCTTTTCCTATTACATTGTTTGGACCGATTCCGACTATTAGTGCTAACATTTTCTTACCTCAGTAGTCTTTTCTTTACATTATTAAATAATACCCTCATCTGTATGTAAATAGATTGGAATAACCCACCAATAAAATATATCCAAAATAATAATAAAATATAATATATTATATCCTTACTACAAAAAGTCCAATCTGTAATTGTATTGAAAGGATTATAGGAACAGAAAAAAGGACCAATAAATTCAGATAATCCATTCACAAGAAAACAGGTAATCCATTCCATTATTGCTCTAGAATACCAAAGTACCATATGTATAGACCTAATTAAGATGTTATCGGGTAAATTATATTGTATGCATTTTAAAAAAAACAGTATTAGAAAGAATATGAAAAAATATATCTTAAAACGATTTATACGAAAAAAAGTATTAAAGTCTATTCTTAATAATTTAAATATCAATATGAATAAGACAAAGTAAAATATTGTGTTAAGTGGTATACTTATTAAAAAATCAATTAAATCAGAATAATTAAAGCTTTCTGAACAGTTAACACATGAAAAAAAGAAAAAGGAAATCCATAATAGAAAAGAGAGCATAAATGATAAAATAAGTAATTTATGCCAAGATTTCAATTTATTAAATAGTTGGATTAGTTTCATACTGCTATTGGTGCTTTGATCGGTGGATGTGGATCATATCCAACTAACTCAAAGTCTTCATGCTTAAAATCATCGATGTTTTTAACATTTGGGTTTATCTTCATCTTAGGAAGAGCTCTGAAGTCTCTTGATAATTGCTCTTTAACCTGATCCATATGATTCAGATAGATATGGACATCACCAAATGTATGGATGAACTCTCCTGGTTCAAGACCACAAACCTGAGCAACCATCATTGTCAGCAAACTATAAGATGCAATATTGAATGGAACTCCTAAGAATGTATCTGCACTTCTTTGGTATAACTGACATGAAAGCTTTCCATCACATACATAAAACTGAAATAATGAATGACACAAAGGAGGAGCACTGCTTTTTCCTTTGATAAGACCCTGAAGATCTGCTACATTCCAGCCAGATACGAGCAGTCTCCTAGAGTCAGGATTATTCTTGATTTGATCTATGACATATTTGATCTGATCTATTGTCTCTCCTTCTTTAGTCTCCCATCTCCTCCATTGTTTTCCATAAACAGGACCTAGATCACCCCATTTCTTAGCGAATTCAGGATCAGCCTTGATATTTTCAATAAACTCCTTCTTCTTCTCAGTCCATTCTTCACTGTACCTTGGAAAGTCTTTTTCAAGATTGTTTTCACTTAAGTAAGTTTGAAAAGGCCAATCATCCCAGATATGAACATTATTATCAACAAGATATTTTATATTAGTGTCACCTGTGAGAAACCATAGAAGTTCATGGATTATACCTCTCATGAAAACTTTCTTTGTTGTAAGGAGAGGAAAACCGTCTTGTAAGTTAAAGCGCATCTGATAGCCAAAAGTTGAAATTGTACCAACTCCTGTCCTGTCCTCTTTCTTTGTCCCATTATTTAGAATATGATTTAATAGATCATGGTATTGCTGCATTTAAACACCCCATGCTGATTGCGAAATCCTTAGTATAAAAAGTTTATTATTGAGCACTAGACAAATACCATGGAAATGCTTAAAAAAACATAGCGCTTTGGCACTAATATGAAAGGATTTATAGTATATCCTACATATAGGGTAATAGATGAAAAAGCTTATGTGCACCTATATGGAAGACTAGAAGATGGCAAGTCTTTTGTAGCAATTATCGAGAGAAAAGCTCATTTTTATATCAAAAAAAGTGATCTTGAAAAAGCTAAAGAAATAGTACCAATAGAAATAGATGAGAGCAAGGAAGGTTCTGGATTTAAAAATTTTGATGGCGAAGATGTAATAAAACTTATGTTTAACAGCCCAAAAGATGTTCCTGACGCAAGGAGACTTCTTCAAGATAAGAAAATAACCTGTTATGAAGCAGATATACATTTTGCTTATAGATATATGATAGATGAAAAGCTTAAAGGAAGTATTGAGATTGAAGGAAAAGAATTTACAAAAAAAGAATATAATGCCGCACACAATACAAAATATGATGTAGATAAGATTTTTCTTAATCCAAAGATAAAACCAGCAGATTATTTCCCCAAACTCAAGATATTATCATTTGATATCGAGACAGACTTAAAATGGAATAAACTTTATTCAATATCTATATGCTGTGATAAGTATAAGAAAGTCCTAATAAACAAGAAAGGACTATATAATCATGCTGATTCATTTGATTCTGAAAAAGAAGTATTAGAAAGATTTATTGAACTCGTAAAAGAACTTGATCCAGATATAATAACGGGGTGGAATGTTGTCGATTTTGATCTGAATTTCTTAAGAGAACTTGCTAAGAAATATAATATAGACTTTAAGATCGGAAGGGATGATTATAATATGTTCCTTAAGATAAGCGATTCTTTCTTTCAAGATAGCATAGCTAAGATTGAAGGAAGAGCTATTCTTGACGGCATTAGTTTACTCAAAAATAATTTCATTAGACTACCAGATTATAAACTTGAAACTGCTGCACAACACTTCTTAGGAAAAGGTAAGATATTCTCTGGAGAAAATAGACATCATGATATCGAAGATGCATATGAAAATGATACGCAGAAATTGATAGAGTATAATTTGCAAGATTCAGAGTTAGTCCTTGATATATTGAAAGAATCAAATGTCATCGATATTACTATAACACGATCAAAACTTACGAGAATGCAACTAGACCGTGTAAAAGCATCAATCGCATCCCTTGATAGCTTGTATCTTGCGAGACTATATGAAAAGAAAATAGTTGCACCAACTGCTTTTAGTGGAGATCGTGAAGAAAGACTAACTGGAGGATATGTAAGAGAATCAGTTCCAGGCATATATGACAATATACTTGTATTTGACTTCAAAAGTCTATATCCTAGCATAATAAGAACTTTCAATATTGACCCATACAGTTTTGTATCTAAAGAAAAGATAAAGAATTATAGTGAAAAAGAAAAAAAGAGTTTTATAGAAGCACCCAATGGAGCTCATTTCAAAAATGAACAAGGAATACTTCCTGTAATAATCCATGAACTTTGGCAACAAAGAGATAAAGCAAAAAAAGAGAAAGATGATCTTAAGAGTTACGCTATAAAAATACTAATGAATTCATTCTTTGGGGTACTTGGAAATCCTACGTGTCGATTCTTCAGTCTTGAAATGGGTAATGCAATAACACATTTCGGGCAATTCCTGATCAAACTTACTGCAGAAGAAGCTACAAAAAAAGGATTTGATGTGATATACGGCGATACTGACAGCATATTCATCAACCCAAAAGAAGAAGACTACAAAAAAGCACAAACTGCAGGAGAAGAATTATGTAATTTCATCAATGATTTCTTTACTGATTATATAAAGAAAAATTACGATAGAGATTCGAATATGGAAATTGAATTTGAAAAAGTGTACAAGAAATTCTTCATGCCAAAGATTCGTGGAAGCGAGAAAGGTGCAAAAAAGAGATATGCTGGAATAATGGAGAAAAATGGAAAGGATGAAATGGATTTTGTTGGACTAGAATTTGTAAGAAGCGACTGGACAGAGATTGCAAAAACATTCCAAATGGAATTACTTGAGAAAGTATTTGCAAAAGAACAAATTACAGATTATGTGCGTGAATTCATCAAAAACTTACGTGATGCAAAATATGATGATAAATTAGTGTATAGAAAACAAATAAGAAAACCCGTAAGCACTTATACAAAAACAACACCCCCACATATACAAGCTGCAAGAAAAATTGGAAGAGAAGACGTTGGTATAATATATTATGTCATGACTAATGATGGTCCTGAAGAAAAAGATAATATTGAGCATGATCTGGATTATGAACATTATATTGAAAAACAATTAAAACCAATTGCAGACTCTGTACTTGCATTCTTTGATGTTGATTTTGATGAACTGATAAAGCCACACAAACAAAATAGCTTGCTTGATTATTGATAAAGTTAGTTGAAATTACTGTAATTCTGTTAAAAACTGATTAATTAACCTTAGTTAAGCAGCTTTTCTTAAAGGAGATAGTTTTGCTATATAATCAGCCCTCTCTTCAATAGGAAGTACTGGAACTTTTTGAACAACATATCCAAGATCTATGTATGCTTGCTCTATTGCTTGATGAATCTGTAGCGCTTTTTCTTTTGATTCTGTTCTTGCATTATCTTGTTTATAGTTAGGCAAAGGATCAAGAAGAAGTACCTGATCATAACGACCCTTACACAAATCAAGATAATCATCTGAAACTGGATTACCTGAAACTTTTGCATATGCAACATTGTCTACAAGACCTCTGTCACAATATGCATCTCCTGGTACAGACTCATATGCCAATTGCCTTTTTATAACTTCTTTACCAAAAGCCTGACCATCTTTCCAAGGAAGCATATATCCATCAATTGCCTGCTGCTCTTCAATAATCTCTCTAGCTGCTTCAGGTATAGTATCAAAACCACGCTCTGCTAGAACTTCAAGCATAGTTGTCTTTCCAACACCTGGACCACCAGTAATAACAGTTTTTCCCATTGGTATCACCATATACAATATGTCGTTGTATTATTGTTATATATTTCTGAACATATTTTGTCCATAGTGTTGTATTTTTAGTAAATTATTTAAATAGAAAGTAGTTAATTAGGGATATGTTAAGTTCAGAAATCATCAGAAAAATTGAACAGTTTGTCCATGAAAAACCAAGAACTGTACAAGAGATAGCTGAGCTTACAGGGAAGAACTGGAGGACCGCAGACAGATATGTTGATGAGATTGAAACAGAGTTCGGAACAATAGCCAAAAGGACATTTAGAGAAGGGACAAGAGGGGCACTTAAGATTGTTTATTGGGCAGGACTTGAAGGAAGAAGCGCTTCAGTATTTCAGCAAGAACTAGAAAAAGAAATTGCAAATTGCAGGAAGAAGGATCATTTCTATGCATTTGACATATACCAATATGTCGCTACAAACAAAAAACATGTTGAAATCTCAAGTAATAATAAAGATGTCAAACAGATATATGATAATATAGGAAAATTGTTGCTTTCTGCAAAGAAGCAGATAATCTCCTTCAGTGGAGATCTAAGCTTCATGAATGCAAAATTCAGGAAAGGAACCTTGTTTGATGTGTTTGATAAACTTGCAAGCAAAGGCGTGTCTATCAAGGTCATCTGCAGAGTAGATATTGTTGGAAGCAGAAATGTTGAGAAATTAATGAACTTGAACAAGAAATATGGAAAAGAAATAATTGAAATAAGACATAGAGAACAACCATTAAGAGGAGTGATTGTCGACAATAAGATTGCTAGACTCAAAGAAATAAGATATGCCGATGAAACTATAGAGATGAAAGATGATCTTTATCTGTATTATACTTTTGTTGATAATGATTGGATCAATTGGCTGAAAAGAATATTCCAGAAAATGTATTCAAGTTCAGTCATTGCAAAGAAAAGGCTTGATGAAATTGATTTACTTAAAGCAAAAAATATAATGAAGAAATAATAATAAAAAGTAAAATAAAAAATATAATAAGAAAAAAATAATAAGGGAGATTATGATTATAAAAAATGGAATATGATAAACTAAACTTTGGAACTGCAGGAATCCCTTTATCGACTGCTGAGAGAAATACAATTAATGGTATCAACAAAGTCAAAGAGCTTGGACTTTCAGGAATGGAACTAGAATTTGTCAGAAGCGTTAATATCAAAGCTGAGAATGCAGGAGTGATTAAAGAAGCTGCTAAGAAAGCAGGTGTTAATCTTACATGCCATGGACAGTATTATATTAACCTCAGTTCTCTTGAGAAGCCAAAAATACATGCATCTGTAGGTAGAGTACTTAATGCTGCAGGGATTGGGTGGCTTTGCGGAGCCAAATCAGTTACTTTCCACGCAGGATTTTATATGCAAAGAGAAAAAGAGAAAGTCTATCCAATAATCAAGAAGTATATGCAAGAGATTGTTGAAAAGATGAAGGATGAAGGAAATGGAATTACTATCAGACCTGAGACAACAGGTAAAGGGACACAATGGGGGACTGTTGATGAGATTGTTAAATTAAGTTCTGAACTAGAACAAGTGCTTCCTTGTGTTGATTTCTCACATCTACATGCACGTAGCGGTGGAGCAATGAACACTAAAGAGGAATTTGATGGTGTTTTTGAAAAGATCGAGAAAGTACTTGGAAAAGAAGCACTTTCTAATATGCATTGTCATGTATCAGGTATAGAATATAGTGAAAAGGGTGAAAGGAATCACCTCATCTTGAAAGAGAGTGATATGAATTATAAAGATTTAATGAAGAGTTTCAAAGAATTTGGATGCAAAGGAGTTGTGATATGTGAAAGTCCAAATATTGAAGAAGACGCTTTGCTTATGAAGAAAGAGTATGATAAATTAAAATGATTAAATTCAAATCAATTTCTTAATTCTTGAGAAATCTTCTAATTCCTTGTCTGCAGATACAAAAACATCTTTTTCTGGAGAGATCTTATTCGGATAACTTTCTTCTGGAACATGTTTTACAGTTGTTATTATCTTTTTTAGTAAACGTCTTTTCTTCTTCTTTTTCCTCTTACTTAGACCAAAAACTGAGATATAAAATATCAATATCACTATTGTCGTAAATAAAAATAAAATCCAATTAAACTTGACTCCTTTTTCCAATAGTTGGAATAAGAAATCTCCGAAAAGCTTTGTATAAAATGTATTGATAGTGATTATTGTAACAGCAGCAACTATTGTAAGCATGATATGATAAGCAAATCCCCACCTAGGGTATATGAACCATACCAAGAAATACATAACATCCCTGAGTACAGTAAAACAAAGCATCGTAAAGAGCAGATTACCTGTAATTGAAAATATTATTGGACATATGAAACATAATATACTCTGGAATAATGCATCAAGAAGTACTGCGTCCCATTTAGGAAAAGTACCTGACGCTCTGGAAGCTAGATTACAAAAGATTGTGAAAATAGCTCCTTGAAAGCTTCCGACATTTACTGCAATAAGCATTGTGAAAAAATCAACAAAATCCATAGAATATATTATGAAAAAAGGATGGGGTATTCCCACACCTGGAAGCCTGCTCCAATAAGCAATAATAGTAAATAATAAAATTGTTGCAAATTGAGTATTAAATGGCAAACTAAGTAACATAATAGAGTACATCCCTAATGTTGTAATTATTACCAGTGGCCAGTTTAACGATATCATATTATAGTTGACACTAGATCTAATCTAGAATCAATAATTCTTCTTAGCGCCAGAACATAGAATAAGAATGGCATAAAGTATTTAAAAGATAACCCACCACTACTGGTAGGCATGGTTAATTTAGAGATTGTAAAAGAAGCTGGACTTAGTGAAGGAGAGCTTAAAGTATACTTAGCACTTCTTGAACTAGGAACATCTACAACAGGAGCAATCATTAAGAAATCAAAAGTAGCAAGATCTTTCATCTATAATATCTTACAAAAACTAATCGAAAAAGGACTAGTAGCTTATATTGTGAAAAACGACATTAAACATTATAATGCATCAGACCCAGGGAAAATACTTGATTATATGGAAAAAAGAAAACAAAAAATAGATGATACTAAAGAGAAGATTGCAGATATAATCCCTTCATTATTAATGATGCGTAGTTCATCCAATCCTACCGAAATCCAAGTTTATGAAGGATTCTCAGGTCTACAAACAGCATATGAACATTATTATAAAAAGTGTAAGAAAGGAGATGAGGTACTTGCTCTTGGAATTTGTTCATTTCAAGAAGAAAAGTATCATGATTATTGGAAAAAAGACCATATTAAAAGAGGAAAAAAAGGGATAAATTGTAAAATGCTCTTTAATCGCAATACAAATATAAATATCTTAAAAAATAGAAATTCTTACAAATATTGTGACGCACGATATATGAATACAGATATAATGACCACTGCATGGATAATGATATACAAAGATGTTACATTAATTGCTCTGCAGGATAAAAAAGCAAGAGTTATAGAGATTGTAAATCAACAGATTGCTGATACATTTAATGCATATTTTTACGATTATTGGAAAAATTCAAAGAAGTTGGGATAGATTATAAGAATAATTTAAAAAATTAGATTAAAAGAATATAGACGAATGTAGGTTTCATAAATAACCTTATAGATAAGATTTATAAAACAACTTGGTTTTACAAACACTATGTTAACAGACAAACAGAAAAAGGAAATGAAAGATGCATTACTTAGTTCTGAGAGGCCACTTTTCTTCTTTCATGATGATGCAGATGGAGTTACTTCATTTTTACAATTCTATAAACAAGTAAATAATGGCAAGGGCATTATTGTAAAATCAACACCTCATGTTACTGAGAAATTCTTGCCTAGTGTGAAGAGTTATGGACCTGATAAAATATTTATACTGGATCTTGCCATGGTTGATCAGGAATTTGTTGACGCAGTAAATGTTCCAATATATTGGCTGGACCATCATGATATCGCTGAAATTAAAGGTGTTAAATATTATAATCCGAAACAAAATGTAGAAGGAGACAATACATGCATAGCAAAATTAAGTTATGATATATTTGGAGATCATTTCTGGCTTTCAGCTGTAGGAACCGTAGGTGACTGGCAACTTCCTGAAGATGTAAGAAAAAAATTAATTAAAGACTATCCAAAACTCTTTAACAAAGATATTGATACCCCTGAAAAAGCATTATATGATTCAAAAATAGGGGAACTTGTAAAAATCTTTAATTTTGTATTGAAAGGCAAAATGAGTGATGTGCATCAAGCAATCAAAGTACTTACGAGAATAGAAGACCCTTATGAACTCTTAGAAGGAAGCAGTGATAGAGGTAAATTCCTCTTAAAGAAATACAATACAATAAACAAAACATATGAAAAACTTCTTGAGGAAGCAATAGGAAAAGCTAATGACAGCAAGCTTTTAGTTTTCACATATAGCGATAATAAGACATCATTATCAGGTGAACTTTCAAATGAACTACTATTTAGATATCCAGATAAGGCAATTATAGTTGCAAGACATCATAACGGCGAAATGAAGACTTCATTTAGATCTGGAAAGAATATTATCATTAAAGATGTTATAGAAAAAGCAATTGTTGGAATAGAAGGCAGAGCAGGTGGACATCCAAATGCATGTGGGGGAGTAGTTAAAGATACAGATTGGAACGATTTCATAAACAACATGAAAACATCCTTAGAGGAGTAAACAAAATGAGATCACTCTACATAAATCAATTCCATCATAAATCAATTAAAATAGGACCTTATACTACAAGCAGAATTGAACTTATTGATCTTCTGAAATCATGGATTGTTATATCATTTGCAATAGCATATCTTGATTTCTTTCCTTCGGTTAACTTATCTTTCCTACAAAAGATGTTATTCTCAGCAATAACTGTTGGGATGGCATTTTTACTTCATGAAATAGGGCATAAGATAGCTGCACAAAGATATGGATGTTTTGCTGAATTTCGAGCACAAAATAGTATGCTATTCTTTGCATTAGTAATGGCATTACTCAGGTTCCCAATAATAATATTTGCTCCAGGAGCTGTAATGATAGCAGGACCAGTAGGAAAAAGAAGAAGCGGAATAATATCGGCAGCGGGACCAGGAGTTAATTTTGGTCTTGCAATAATATTCCTCATGCTGGCTTTTGCATTTCCAGAAAGCGCATTATCCCAACTATTTATGATTGGACATGGAGTAAATACATGGATTGGACTTTTTAATCTGATACCAGCAGGAATGTTTGATGGTAAAAAGATAATGAGATGGAATAAAGGGATTTATTATAGCATTTTAGGACTTGGACTATTACTTCTTTTTAGCCAATCAATCATAAAAGTATTATTATAATAACTATAATAAAACAAAAGGGAATTTAAAAAAAATGATACAAAAAATAAAAAATGCACTTAATGCAAGCGATGATATAGAGAAAATAAGGTCAGAAATAGCACTTGCGAGAAAAGAGCTTGAAAAAGGAATGAAAAGCATCGCTACTTTTGAAGAAAATATGAAGGAAAGGGCAGAAAAAGAAGAAAAAAGAGATAAAGAATTACATGATGAGAAAAAACAATCTATCAAAGAAGTAAAAGAATTATGCAATGATTTCCAAAAAGAGATTAATGAATTCAAGACTATGAGGTCAAAACTTAACACTCAAATAGTCAACCAAGTATGCATTGATATCAAAAAAGAGATGGATGTATATATCATGAATATCAGGCAAAAGATAGAAAGCCTGAATAATGCAGCTCAAGATATAGAAAGAATATCAACTAATTCTGGAAAAGTCATGGAAAGCGTAGATAAATTAAGGCAAATAAGCTCAGAAATCAAAAAAGAAGATTTTGAACTTACAAAATATGCAAGCGAACTGCATAAGAATGACAAAGAAAAGCTCAATCTCATGAGGAAGATTGATGTCCTTGAGAAACTAGTAGCAAAGCAGAGAAGAAATATGCGTTAATGACAGGTAGACGATAAGCTTTATAAATAAAAGTGGTTTCTTATGATTCATACGTCGGTAGTCCAACGGCTAGGATGGAAGCCTTCCAAGCTTTTGATCCGGGTTCGAATACGGTCACTGCGTTCAGTACTTCCAAACGCAGCCGTTTGAAAGTCCCGGCCGGCGTACTTTATTTTCATATTGTACTAATTAACAACATAAAAATAGGAGGCTATAACGATGGCAGGATTTGATCCAAATTTAGACAATAATAAATTCTCAGAAAGCATAGAATTTGAAGGTTCTAATATAATAGTGGGTGTTTTTTCATATAATGAAGGACAAGCTAAACTACAAATATCAAGAGAAAGAGTTAATGCTGAAGGCAATACCTCTTTTGCAAAGCTTGGAAGAATGACAAAAGAAGAAGCTGAAAAAGTTATTCCAATAATGCAAAAAGCTTTAGAATTCATGTAAGTTTGCGTAGAAAGTTTTTAATACTAGGTTATTTCTGGCATCTATATGAGATGCCCATTTTGTTTTCATACAGAGACTAAAGTAGTTGATAAAAGAGAAAGTCCTGATGAAACTTCTACTAGAAGAAGACGTGAATGCCTTAAATGTGCAAAGAGATTTAGCACTTATGAAAGAGCTGAGCTTACAACACTATATGTAATCAAAAAAAATGGCAATAGAGAGATGTTTAACAGGCAAAAAATGATGGGTGGATTATTCAAAGCATGTGAAAAAAGACCAATAAGCAGTGAAGATATCGAAGATATGGGTAATAAGATTGAAACTGAACTTCGAAAAAAGAATAGCAATGAAGTCAAGTCGACTGATATAGGCGAAAAAATAATGAAATACCTGAAAAGGAAAGATAAAGTCGCTTACATCAGATTTGCTTCTGTCTATAGGGATTTTACAGATCTTGATTCATTTAAAGACGAACTTAAAAAGTTAACAAGCAAGAAAAAATAAAAACATAATCGTAATATACATCTTTTTCTTCCATAGACATTCTAATAGATTATAACAAGCCTATCAGAGAGCAATAAACTATATAAAATCGTCTTATTTTTAGACAAATGGGAAAATGATAGTGGGAATTACAGGTACACTTGGAGCTGGAAAAGGAACCATAGTTGAATTTCTGATTAAAAAAGGATTCAAACATTATTCTGTAAGGGCATTTATAGTTGAAGAAATAGAAAAAAGAGGACTTAAAGTAGATCGTGATAGTATGGTCCTTGTAGCTAACGATTTAAGAAAAGAAAACGGACCTTCTTATATTGTTGAGAAAATATATGAAAAAGCAGTAGAAGAGAAAGTAGATGCTGTGATAGAAAGCATAAGAACAACTGGTGAAGTAGAAGCACTCAAGGATAAAGAAGGATTTAAGCTCTTTGCAGTCGAAGCAGATATCAAAAAAAGATATGAAAGAATAATAGCACGAGGAACAGAGACAGATAATGTCTCTTTTGAGAGATTCATTCAACAAGAAAAGATTGAGAGTGAAAGTAATGACCCTGGAAAACAAAATCTATTGAAATGTATAGAACTTGCAGACATTAAGTTCACAAATAATGGGACCATTCAAGAGCTACATGAACAAGTTGAAAAGGTATTAGGATGAAAAGAAAGAATAATATATCATGGGATATGTATTTTATGGGAATTGCTCTACTTTCTGCAAAAAGAAGTAAAGACCCAAATACCCAAGTAGGGGCATGTATAGTAAATCAATATAAGAAAATCGTCGGAATGGGATATAATGGCTTTCCAATGGGATGCTCAGATGATATTTTACCATGGGATAGGAAAGGCTCAAACATAAATAAGACAAAATATCCTTATGTTGTACATGCTGAGGCAAATGCAATACTTAATTCTACAAAAGATTTGCATGGTGCAACACTATATGTGGCATTATTCCCTTGCAATGAATGTGCTAAACTGATAATACAATCAGGAATAACTGAAGTAGTCTATATGCAAGATAAATACAAAGAAACAGATAGTGTTATTGCTGCAAAGAAAATGTTTGATTTGTCTGGTGTAAAAACACGAAAACTTGATGTTGGAAAAGTTAAGATTATGCTTGATTTCTCAACAGTTGATTAACTCATTTAACAGAAATAAATTAGTTAAAGGTCAAAAAGCTTTAAATATGATGACTTCTAGAATTAAAGTATGGTTGATATTATAGATAATGCTGCAACTGGACAAGAAGTTGGACCACAAAGAACATATTTAGTGGATAAACATAGAGTACAATATGAAGGACTTTTTGTAATCCAAGATCTCCATAAATTAATAGACGAATATTTTGAAGAGAAGGGTTATGACAAGAGAGAATTCAAGAATGCAGAAGTTGTCAAAGATAATGGAGAGAGATTCATAGAAGTCATCTTTGAACCCTGGAAAAAAATTACAGATTATGCTAAAGTAGGCATAAGATTAAGAATGATACTTGAAGAAGTCAAAGATATAGAAGTGGAAAAAGAAGGAGTAAAAGTATATGCTCATGATGGTAAGGTTCTTATAACTATGGATGTATATGTTGATACAGATTATGAAGACAGATGGGGGGCCAAATCCACATATCAAGTTATTAGGATATTTTTTGATAAATATTTCTTTAAAAAGTATACAAAACAATATTTTGCAGAAGCATTAGATGATTATAGGATGCTTGTATATCAAATAAAGGCTTATTTAAACATGTATAAGCAATGAAATTGTATTTTCTTCTTAGCTAGTTATTTAAAAAGCTTTAAATATAAGAAGAGGTAGGAATATATATAATGGTTGAAAGACTAGTACTCGTTGATAAACAAAAACTTAACTATGAAGGTATATTTTCTGTGAGAGATTTGTATAGTTTAATTGATAATTTCTTAGAAGCAAAAGGTTATCAAAAACGAGAAATTAAAAGTAAACAAGGAGTGGAGAAAAAAGGAAGAGATATATTAATAGTATATGAACCATGGAAACAATTAAGCGATTATGCAAAGAGTGTTTTTAAGGTTAAAATGCAGATAGAAAATCTTAAAGATATAGATGTTGAAAAAGAAGGTATCAATCAAAATATGAACCAAGGAAAAGTTACATTTACATTTGATTGCTATTTAGAAACTGATTTTGAACATAGATGGGAAAACAAACCAGGATTTTTCTTCGTAAGAATACTTTTTGATAAATATATATTTAAACCTTTTACTACTGATTATCAAGGTTTTGTAATGAAGGATTTCAAAGCGTTTGTACATGAAATAAGGGCATATTTAAATTTGCACAAATATTAAAATGGTATGTGAAAAGATTGTATTTCCAGATGAGTATAAGCCAAGAATATATTATGTTGGTGTATTTGATTACCATAAACTCGTAAGCATGATGGCAGGTTGGTTTGCTGATATGGGTTATGAATTTCATGAGGATGTTTATAAAACTAAAGTCCCGTCTCCTGGTGGAAGTGAGCCTGAATTTAAATTCAGTGGATGGAGAAAAGTCAATGAATATGTACAATTCTGGATAAGAATTAAAGGACATATATGGGAACTCAAAGAAGTTGATGTATTAATTGATGGGAAAAAGAAAAAGATGGCAAAAGGGAAATTACAGATTACATTCGGTGCAGAAGTATGGCTGGATTATAACAGTAAATTTACTTCACCAGCTGCTGTAAAAATACAAAAATTTCTACATAAGCATGTATGGCATAAACAAATTACAGGTGGATGGGAAGACGAAGTATATTATAGAATGTATAAATTGCATCTTGAAACTAAAAAACTGCTTAATATGTCAACCCCTACAAATGCAAGCCAGATAAGATATTGATTAGTTCTGGATTCTAGAAGTTTAAATATAATAAGATAGAGATAAAATAATAATAAGCCCCTGAAGGGAGTTGCACCCTCGACCTTGGGATCTTTTGAGGAAATAAATTCCATATACAAATCCCACGCAATAGCTACTATGCTACAGGGGCATAGTTTATACCTTAAAATTCTAATTCTATTTATAAAGTTAACGTGAGGATGAAGGTAAAGAAAGAAGTCTTTCTAATACTGTAAAAATCATCACCAAAGATAACTAAGCTTTAAGATATTAAATGTTTTTCTAATTTTAGCCTATTTGTCCTCAAGTAGCAATTACGACTAAACAAAAAGTATAAATAATAGTCATGGTTATCTCATACATGGCGCTTACAAATTCTACCAAAATTATTCAGAATAATCTTGTAATCCATAGCGATTTTTACGGAGGGGAAGCATAATGAATGAATGGAATATAGAATTCTTTGATAGATTTAAATTTGAAGGATTAACATATGACGATATATCTTTCAAACCAGCATACAGTGAGGTCGTTCCTTCTGACACAACACTTGAAACTACATTGACAAGAAACATAAGACAACCAATGCCATTAGTCAGTGCAAATATGGATACTGTAACTGAAGCAAAAATGGCAATAGAGATGGCAAAATTAGGTGGAATAGGTATACTTTGGAAAGGTAAGTCTATCGAAGAACAAGAGGATTGGGTTGATGAAGTTAAATTTGCAATCAATGCAAGAATCGACAATCCTATAACAATATATGAGGACCAAAGACTAGAGAATGTACTTGAGACATTAGGAAAATATGGAAACAAATTCTCAACATTAGTGGTTCTTGACAATAGTGAGAAAGTTGTAGGACTAATAACTGATGATAGAACACAATTTGCACAAGACCTATCAAGCAAAGTCAAAGATTTTATGCTTAGAGACCCAGTGACAATAGATAAAGAACTTGATCTTAACGGCGCATATGCATTCATGAAGAAAAAGATGGTACCTAAACTCATATTAACAGATACAAAAGGTAAAGTCAAAGGAATGTATTGTTGGAAAGACGTTAGAGATATTATTGAAGATATAAACCCAATGTATAACAGAGATAATAATAAACAATTAAGAGTTGGAGCTGATGTAGGAGTCGGTAAAGACTTTGAAGAAAGAGCAGAAAGATTACTCCAAAGAAATTGTGATGTACTTGTTGTGAGCACAGCGCATGGTCACTCAAAGAATGTCATTGCAACAACTGAAAGACTGGCATATGTTGTTGAAGAATTAAGAAAACAACATCCTAACAAAGAATTTGATATAATTGCAGGCAATGTTGCAACATATGAAGGAGCAAAAGCATTGTGTGAAGCAGGAGCTGATTGTATAAAAGTAGGTATCGGACCTGGATCTATATGTACAACAAGAATTGTTTCAGGAACTGGCGTACCGCAAATAAGTGCAATAAATGATGCGTGGAGGGCTGCTAGTGAATATGATGTCCCTATAATGGCAGATGGAGGAGTAAAGTATTCAGGACATCTAACTAAAGCATGCATAGCTGGTGCAAACACAATTATGCTTGGAAGAGTGCTTGCTGGAACAGATGAATCGCCAGGAGAGATGGTTTTTATTGATGGTGAAAGATATATTGAATATAGGGGTATGGGTTCACTTGGAGCAATGAAAGACTTATCTGCTTCAAGAGAAAGATATTCTCAAAGAGAACTTCACGTCGAAAAACTAGTTCCTGAAGGTGTAGAAGCAGCAGTCCCTTATGTTGGACATGCAAAGAAACTCATACATGACTTATTAGGAGGATTACAATCTGGACTGGGATATGCTGGAGCTGAAAGGATTGAAGAATTACCTGATAAAGCAAAATTGATTAGAGTCACAAATGTAGGACTTGCAGAAGCACATCCCCATGATGTAAAGATAACAAAAGAGGCACCTAATTATCGTGCATGAGATAATTTAGAAACGGTTGATTTAGGAATAAACTAGTTTTTAGATATCTTTTCTTTTATTTTTTCTATTCCTTGCTTTGAAAGAAGCATCTCATGTAAATGATATTTATTATATTCATAAAAAAGTTCAGAAATATCTATTGTTTGCGCTAAATCTATTCTTTTTTTTAAAAATTCGAGTTGATATCCTTCTTTTGCAAGTTTAATTATACCTTGTTTTTCCAATGTTGCAATAAATTTCATATAATTCTCAAGTAAAATCGATGAAACTAATCCTTTAATAAATCCATCACCATAACGCAAATAAAATTTTTTTCTTAATTCATCTTTTGTTGAATTAGTAGGATCGAGCAGAGAATTAAGCTGTTCAGGAGGTAATTCTGCTTTACAAACTCCAAAAGCTGATTGAGTAGGCAAGAATGAATCTGCATCCCTAAAAGGACAAGGATAAAGCCAACAACTAATAGGCTTATTCTCATGTATTGAACATAAGTCATTTTTTAGATTAGGGCAAATATCTGCACTTGTATTATAATTTAAGATTATTGTTCTATTGCTTTTTAGGTCAAAAAGTGCAAATCCTGGAAAGATTGAATCTTTAGGAAATGATTTCTTTTCCCAATCAAATAAAAAAAGCCTAGGTGCAGAAAGAGATAAAATATTACTATCTGGAATGAAAATAGGATATTTCTCTTTATCTTCTACTTTAAAAGATTTACAGCATGAGCCACATCTAGCGCATTCAAATACCTGCATATAAAGAGAATATGTTTCTCGTTTATATTTGTTTTTAGAAGCGTATCATTTATAAATACAAAATGAACTTATTCATGTTTGCTTGTATAGAGGTATTAATGGAAGTTAAGGATGAATAGATATGGATGGAAGTGTTGACACAAGAGTAACCGAGTTAATCAATGACCTTGATTATCTTGCGAATGTAGGGAGAATAAAACCTGTCAAATCAGATGATGATAAAGGTTGTTTACTTGATATTTCTTTAAAATTCACAGAATATCACAAATATAAATCTCCTGAAAGGCATCTTGAAGAAGAAAGAAGTAAACTTGATTCAAAACTCCATCAATATTTTTTAGTAACAAATATGCAAGGTGAAGCAGTAGGTTATTATTCCATAGAATATCCTTGTGCTACCCATAATGGTGTCATGAAACTAGACCAAATATTTGTAGATGAGAGTGCTAGAGGAGGTGATGTTGCCTACCTTATGCTTATGCATTTAATGCAAAAGGCATCTATTGAATTCTCACAATTAAAGACAGATGCTGTTGTTGTCTATCATTTTAGAGAACAAGAAGATGATCCAACAAACATAGAGAATCTTGGAAAAATTAAAGGACTTTTGAAAAAATTTGGGTTTAAATTCATGCCTTCTAATGGAACAAGGTGCCCAATGAGCGTTAGAAGACTAGATAAAGGAGTATATGATTTCATGCACTTACCAATCCCACAATATCAGCATACTGATTAGAAGTCAATTCTATAGCAACCTTTATAAATCAATTCTCAATTTATTGTGGTATAAAATGGCCCTGTAGCCTAGCCTGGACACGATAAACTTTTATATTGATGGAGCAATTCCATCTCGTGGGACAAATAAGGCGACAGCCTTCTAGGCATTTGCAAAGAAAGCTGTAGATCGAGGGTTCGAATCCCTTCAGGGCCGTATGGAGACGTAGCCAAGTGGCTAAGGCGACCGCCTGCAGAGCGGTTATTCGAGGGTTCAAATATCAAAGTGGAGCTTTGGTGCTCAAACTTTGTTTGAAAGTCCCTTCGTCTCCTTTTTTTATCTAAAAAAAAGGTTTGAACTCAGTTCATAAACCTCTTTTTTCTTTTACTTCACAAATTTGATTATTACAAATAAGAGAATTATAAAAATTAATGATATAACTATAATAGATAAGAAGCTCTTTTTCTTTGTCTGTTCAGGAGATGAACTTTCTTCATCACTAAAAAAATCAAATAATCCACTACTTTCGTCAGCATAGCTTGAGCTCAATGCCTTATTGAACTTAAGAGGTATTGAAAATGCAGTGGAATATAATTTATTAGCAAAGAATAAATCGATACTACAAGAAGAAATATTTTTATTTAGCTCTTCATTATATCTAATAGTTATTATCCTATTTGAATTAGATTTAATTGTGCCATTTCTAAGCATTTCTAAAAAATTAAAATTACATGATTCAATTTTATATGATAATTCTTGATCATTTGAATTAAAAATCATAACCTTTGCTTCAGAATTTAAATTATCAAATGAAATCTTATCAGGAGACACACCTACACTAAAAGCATGGGAAAAGTTGATTGATAGCACAAATATTAACAAAGAAATAATTAGATAAACAAGACTATTTATCCTACTCATTTGTTACACCCATAAAAATAAGTTGGGTGGCATAAGTTCCAGGAACAGATTCTTGAGGCAAATTAATCAATAAAGACAAAGGCAATAATGCATCTGGACCAGACTTTAGATTTACAGGATAAAGAACAGGTTCATTTGTTAGTGTTGTATCTGGATTCTCATCAAATGAAAATTTAACAGTCTCAATACTTATTTCTTCAGTTTGGCTTGAGAAGTTTGCACCATAGATCTTAAAATCCAAAGGTTTATTACCAATATTTCTTATTGTAGGCTTATTGTATGTTGAAGTATCTGTATCGCCTACTACAAGACAGCTAAGATTTAAACTAATGTTACAATCAATTGTAGCAAGATCTATCTCAAAAGCCATAAGAGAAGTAATCTCAAAAGAGATATTTTTTGAAAAGTCTGTAATAGGGGTTCTTGCAACAATAGATAATGTATAATTATCTGGTTTTATGAAATGATCTAACAAAAATTCAGCATAGTATTGATCATAATTGCTATGCGTTCCTAATTTTGATGGAGAAAAGTTAGTATTGTTAAATACTAAAGATATATTATTTGTATTAAGATCACTCTTGATAAAAAAAGTTACGTTGATGGATTTTGTTCTTCCAGGCTCAAGAATAACTTTACCTTCTAAATCATAAGGGAAAGTTATATTTGCAATAGGCTGTTCTTGCTCAAGAATATTTAAATTAAGAGTAATAGCATTATTTTGTGCATCACGTGTTTCTCCTCGTGAATTATTAAGTGTTGGTTGTGCAGAAATGAAATCCTTATAGTTATCATCAGTAAATGCTATTCTTTGCAGAGACTCGCCATTCTCTGTATCATTTGTGGGAGTTCCTTTATAGAGAGATAAATTTATTGGACTGCCCCAACCTACTGCATCAAGAATATTTCCTAAAGGATCTGCAATAAATAGTCCTGAATCAGTATTCTTCATAGTTATAGGTTCTTGATAGTCTGCATCAGGATATAATATACTATCTTTTCTATCATCCCAACTATTATCCGCTATAAGATAATAACCATTAGCAGGAATAGTAGCAATTGAAGGAAAAGTAGCATCAATTGTAGTTGAATTCTTAGAGGCTGTGTTGAGTGTATAACCTGAGAGGTTTATAGCCTCACTTCCAGAGTTATACAGCTCAACCGCCTCTCCTCCACTTTCACTTGTGAAAGGATTATACAACACTTCACTGATATATATATCAGCAGAAGCAGTACATAACACCAAGATGGTAGAGTATATCAGGAAGAAATAGTGCAGGATGGTCCTGATTCCTCGCATCTTGGTAAATGCAGATTTGGTCTGTTTTTGCATGAGTGTGTGTAAAGATAGCTCTTTAAAATATATTTTCTAAGAAAAAGTGGAGAAAAATTAAAAGTTTTGAAAAAAGATATAAAATAAATAGAAAAAATTTAGATCCTTCTTATAAATGTCAAAAATGCTGTATGATTTATGTAAGAAGATTGAGGTCTCACTTTTCTATCTTCCACTTGCCAAGGACGTTGTATCGTCTCAAAAGTATTAAGAAAAATTAGATCTGCCTTGTGATTTTGTCTAATTTTATTGACAGAGTCCATTACTTGAGGAATTGTAGGTGAATAAATAACCAAAAATCCTCCTTTCTTTAGTGATTTTGCTACATTCTCAAGTGCGTTCCAAGGATCAGGCATATCAAGTATAATTACATCAACATCTTTCTCAGTAATCTTTTCTCTTACATCACCTAATTTGAATGTAACATTAGTTAGTGCCATTAATTCCTTGTTATGTTTAGCAGTCTTTTGATGATCCTCTCTGATCTCATAACTTATTACCTTCTTACAGATATTAGCTAAAAAACAGCATAATGCACCGCTACCAGAGCCTGCATCGAGTACGATAGAGTCCTTTCCAATCCCTGTTTGAGAAATTATAGTACCTATGTCTTTTTTTGTTATAATCTGAGCTTGACGCTTCATCTTCTCATATACATCTATAAATGGTGAGTCAAATACTGAGAATTCCTTTCCCATGTTTGTTATTGCTTTTTTCTTCTTTAAATCCTGTTTCTTAATCACACCGTGCTTACTATGAAAGTCATTATTAGCATCTTTTACTACAAATTTATCTATATCATTTATTATTGTCTTCATTTTTCTTGTGACCCTATGGTTTTTCTGATTTTCAGAATTTTTTTCTTAAATATAGCTAGATTTGTCTGTTAATAAGCTAAATTACCTCTAATTTATAACAAAAAAAACCTATTTTCATCCTATTTTTCTGATTTTCAGAAAAATACTGTCCATTTAGTGCTTCGAGTTAATAGTGAATAAACTATGAACACTCACTAATCAAAGCATCAAATTAATTCAAGGTTTCCTTCTTTTATTTTTTCATAATCTTTTATTGATTTCTTTAGATTCTCTTTCTTTATGTTTAATTTGTCTGCTTTTTGCTCAATCTCATTCAATATATCATGATGTATATCAAGTGGCTGAGACTCTATCTTCCTAAGAAGAATACCTTCTTTAGTCAGCATGTACATAAGGAATCCTGTGCCTTCTTCTATACCTAGATCTGCCCTAATATCTTTAGGGATGACCAGTTGGCCGCGTTCATCGCACTTTATTGCTTTAGAGTATTTCTTCATTCTTGATGCCTATCTAATAATCTTTGAATATAATGTTCATTCCACCCTATACTTACAAGTATCTGATGGACTTCTTCATGAGATTTGCCTTCTGCAATCTTTTTTGAGATGTATGAATTAAGACTATCTGTATTCTTTGATATCTTATGGACATCAGAGATTATTAAATCAACAATCTCTTTTGACCAATGTGAATTAGTCAACCGTTCTGCAATTTGGTTATCTAATGTACCTTTCTTGATTTGTTTTGATATGAATTGCTCAATCTCTTCTAGTTTATCGCCTGAAAGCATAATCTTGTGCATAACTACTTCAACAACAGAAATATCCCAGCCAGTTCCTACAACAAGCTCTTTTATTTTTGAAGGTTTAATACCTGCATCAAGACTTTCAACAATGTACTTTTCAAGTTCTATAATTGAATCAGAAATAGGGCCTTGGTTCTTTGCTGGTTGTTTAGCATATAATCCAGCGTTAGTTACATCTGCAATGGAATGCCCACTTTGTAGATTTGCAATCATAGCCTCATCTTTCTGGAGTTCAGTCTTTAGACTATTCTCTTCATTTTCTAACTGCCTTTGTTTCTTATGCTCATTTGCTATGAGTACAATACCTATAGCTATGAGTATGATAAGAATCACAAATATAATTATAAACCAAATCAACCATGAATAATTTTCTTTAGTTGGTTGCTGGGTCGGACAAGCATTGCAAGGACCACCACAATCTATATCTAATTCTCCTTGATTTCTTATACCATCATGACATGTAGCTGTTGGTGTTATAGGAGGTGTTGTTGAACATTGTTTAGTACATGTTCCACCGCAGTCTACACCATCCTCATTGAAATCCTTTTGCCCATTAAAGCATGAAGTCTTTGTTGTATGTCCTGTTACAGTAGAGCAAGCTTTTGAACATACACCACCACAGTCAGTCTTTTCTTCAAGACCGTTTAATTTATTGTCAAAGCATAATGATTCACAAGTCTGGCATTTGCCTCCACAATCTATTCCAATCTCCCCTCTGCTCTCATCCATTATGTTATTTGAACAATACCATGGATCCTTACTACCGCTTCCTCCGCCACCACCTGTTGAAGGTGGAACATATGTACTTGAACATGCAGATTCATTAAAAGTACATGAACTTGAACAAGATAATGTTCCTGAATCATAACCTCTTGTCACACATGTTGCACTGTTAAGATTAGAACCATCACATGCCTCATATCCTTGGAAGATTATGCCATCTCCACAATATGTTGTTGCGTTATAAGTCTCACTTTGACATGTTGATGAACAGTTGTCCCCATTTACCGTATTGCCATCATCACAAGTTTCATTTCCAGCAAAGATTATACTATCTCCGCAATAGGATGATTGATAAGTCTCATTTTGACAAGTGGATGAACAACCATCAAGCGAGATTGTATTTCCATCATCACATTGTTCATATGTGCTGTTGAGATTAATTATGTTGACTGAACCATCACCACAGATACCTGCAGGTGTAGATTGTGTATAAGTAATGTTTGAGACATTCTCAGAGATAACATTTCCAAATTTGTCTTCTACTACTACATATATCCATTCTAACACGTCATCAGTCTCAGACTTGTTATAATTTGCACCAGATATATTTGTCTGATTTAAGTATGTAAGTTGTGGAATAGATGTAATTGTTAATTCATCTGACCTCTTAAAAGACCAACTTACATTTACATAATCCATTATTGTACTTCCTAAATTAGGATCTGTAATATTAACTCTTAGATTTAAGTTTTGATCAGCTATTAGCTTGGTTGTATTCAAAGAATTTCCATTTGCATCTACAATACTTATTTTAGGAGTATAATTCCAGATATCTTCTACTGCAGGGTGAACTGCTGGCCAGCTTGCAAGATTATATGTATAATTTTGATCTGGCTGTTTAACAATTACAACAGATCCAGTAGATGTATTATAATAAGCACGACAATTATTTGATAATGATGTAGCATTAAGTATAGCATTAACAATCGTCAAATTAGCTTGGAAAGTTTGTGATGTATTTGAAAGATTCTGATGAGATACAGCATTAACTGAACAATTTGTTATTGAAGAGTTAGATATGTTTGCATTTGTAACACTTGCAGACATTATAGTAATATTTGTCATGTTTGATTCTATGATTTCATAATTGTCACCAGTAACCCTTCTAAGTATTGAAGGATCAATTGTTCCATTAACTAAGTATACATCATAAAGCATTGTTCCATTATCACTTACATTTGAATTGATTAATGTTACATTTCCACCTAAGACTGAACCATCTGTAACTCTTGAATTTGTTAGGCTGGAATTAATCACCTGTGAATCATTTATTAATGAACCAAGTAAGACACGTGAATCTGAAACACTAGATGAGTAAATATTTGAAGCATTTATTATAGATGAATCATTGATAGTTGAATTAGTAACATATGAGCGATTATCTATTGTTGAGAATGATACATTTGAATGATGAACTACTGATGTTAAAATAGTAGTATCTGTTGCAGTTGTATAACTCATATTTGATCTTGTTATATTAATGCCTGAAATGTTCACATATATGTTTGAATAATTAATCCTGGATGAAGTGATATTATATTCATTAGTATAATACTTTGGAACTCCTGAGTCACCTGTATAGTTTCTCAGTAAAACTAATGCAGGACTATAAAGTAAACTATCTAGGAAAAGATTTCCTTTAGTAATAATATGTACATTGATTATATTACTTGCAATTAAGCTATTTTGATCACTACCGAAGAATTGGATACGTTGGTCATATTCAAATCCTGGTTGATTTCCAAGATTTAATGATGTTACATTAATATAAGGGGTAGTGTTTTCTGATCCTTGCTTGTATCCTGTATGATTTATGTAAACAAGAGTATTTATTGAGCTATCATTATTAGTATTATTAGTTATAGGGATTGTATTATAATCTTTCAATATTTCTGCTTCTGTTTTTGCTTGTTCGAAAATAATAAATTCATCAAGAACAGCGTCTATTTGACTTGTCAAGTCACTCTTAGAACCAAGATATAAGTAATCTCCAAGACCATTTGCACTTAGAGTGAAATTTGATGCATTCTCTGTAGTGGAGTATTTTAATAATGATAAATTATTATCTATACTTCCTGCTAGATATATATTTCCAGATGTATCTGTTGTTATTGCACTTACATGATCTGTATAAGATGTTCCAACAGATTTATCCCATAATAATTCTCCACTTGGAGAATATTTAAGTGTCCAAATATTTGAAGTAACTGTACCACTTACAGCAGTATAACCTGAAACATAAACATTACCAGATGTATCTGTTGTTATTGCAAGTCCTGAATCATTACTTCCAATTCTTGAAATGGTCTTATTCCATAATAAATATCCAGATGAGTTATATTTTAATGTTAAGATATCAGAAACAACCGTATTTGTCGCTATCTTATAACCTGTCACATAGATATTATCACTTGAATCAATAGTAATAGCTTCTCCAGCCTCATTACCTGATGCATTAAATGTTTTATTCCAAAGTAGTGCACCACTGGATGCATTATATTTAACAGTCCAAAGATCAGTATCTGTAATTGTAGGTGACGCTGCCCTATATCCTGTAGAGTATACATTTCCATTTGAATCAATAGCAATTGCTTTTCCTTCATCATTTCCAGCTTGTGCTAAAGTATAATTCCATACGAGATTGCCTGTTGAATTGAATTTTGCAGTATAAATATCAGTACTTGTAGTTGCTGATGCTGTAGTGTAACCAGTAGTGTATATATTATTGCTTGAATCTAATGCAATATCATAAGCAACTTCATCATATGTGTTGTTGCCGATTGAATTTATTGTCTTATTCCAAAGCAATGATCCGGATGAATTATACTTTAAAAGAGAAATATTCTTGTAACCATTACCATTATGGATGTACCCTGCCAATAAGAGATTACCTGATGAATCACGAGCAATACCATAACTTCTTGTGTTCTTTGTTCCTCCAAATGATTGATTCCATAAACGATAACCAGAGGAATTATAAGCAATAATCCAAGACCTATTAAGAGTTGAATTTCCTTTGTATCCAGAGACATATAAATTATTAGATGAATCTTTTACAATACCAGTTGCATTTGAGAACCAAGTAGCATATGATGTTTGATTCCACATCAAAGTAGGCAAGTAACTGCTTACGGATTTGACAGATGTCCCATTGACATATATACTGACATTTGTTGTGTTCCAAGTGAATGCTAAATTATAGATCGATTCTTCTACCCAATCATCTATTGAAAGATTTACTTCAGTCCCATTATATTTAAATGTTAAATATGTTAACGTTGATGATGCACTTGCAGCAATCTGATGTGTTCTTATAGAGAACAAACCATCATCTGTATCAATCAAATATCTTTCTCTTGAATCTGAAGAATTCCATAAAGGCTTTATTGTTATCTCTAATGTCCCTTCAGAGTTATTGATATATGATCTTGTGCTGTTTACTGGACTCACAGGATAGATCATATATCCTGTATCATGATCTTGTTTGCTATAATAAGTTGGTTTATCTGCTTGCTCAAAGACAACATTGTCTATGTATACTAGACTTGCATTAGCATCTGAATCAAGATATATACGAGCTTTCACTGCATTAGCAGGAGGCAGAGTTGTCAGACTATATCTTTTCCATGTGCTTGTTATTGTAGGTCTAGCAAGTGAACTTGATAAGTTAATTGTCGTGTTAAGATACTCCCCACTAGCATCATACCAGTTGATATGTAATCTTCCTGTAACATCTGCTCCACTTACAGATTTCATCCAAGCGCTTAATGAATAGTTTAGGCTTTCGTTTATTTCTCCTACATCTTGATAGAAATAATTCTTAGCCGATACCTTTACACTAGCATTATCTGTAGGATATATTGAATAATTACTTGTAACGCCATCATAGCTACCATCATAATTAAAATTCATACTTGCATTGTTCTTTACAGTCCAATAAGTAGGTGCAAGAACCCTATAAGTCCCATTTGCATCTGTAAATAAGTAGTAGGATTCAAGTCCTGAATTGTTAAGCAAGTTATTATGCTCTCCTTCTACAAGAGTAGCATTTCTATACCTGATATTTTGGAACAATGTATTAAGACCTGAAACATTTGCTCTAAGAGCTTCACTACGCTTTGTACTGTTTAAAGGATCATAAAGCAATGTTCCTGTCGGCAATACAACTGCGGTGAATGTTAATGTCTCATTATCAGGGTCATAGAGAGTACGATTAAGTATAATTGTATCATTGCCAATATCTTCATACATCACTATATCTCCAATTCTGCCCCTTGTTATAGGTGCTTGGTCTTTTATCTTAATTGTATATATTGTTGAACAATTACCATTTCCTGCGAAGTCCCATGCACAACTGAACCAATGTATGTAACTTTTCTTAGATACATAACTTGTATTAAGAGTGTAACTATAATTTATTCCATTGATTAATGTAGCGCTTGCAGAAACATACATAGTTGCATTATGGAAAGAAGGTGTTGCAACTGTAAATGTCGGAGGGGTAGAATTTGTTGTATTTATGAAATAAAAGTTTGCATACTTAACTCCATATTGATTATCATCCGGTACAAGACTATTATTTGCCCACTCTAAAGATATTGTTTGGGTTGAACTATGATAAACTTCTGTATAATTTGATGGAGAAGCTGTGCCTATATCTGGAGCAGTTTTGTCAATAGCGAACCAAGCTGATTTTAAATCTGAATTCGCTAACTCATTAATAGCATAGAATGTGACATTATATTTTCCATCAGCTAAATATGTTGCATCTACTTTATCCTTAAAGCTATAAGTATCCATATCATTAGGGAATATAATCTGATTTGTTTGTATTCTTGCACCTGAACTATTTGTAATTGTATAATTTATCAAAGAGGCATTATGCGCAGTTAAGTTCAAGAAGAATGAACCGTTCAAATATTGTTCTTTGAATGCCCAAGGTGGCCAATCAAGTTGTAAAATAGGAAGATCTGCATTTACATGTATTATTTTTACTATATTCTCATCATTATTTGTATTGTTTAATGTATCACTTGCATTAACTGACAGCGTATAATTTGAAGTAGGCATATTAGTTACCTGAACTTCATAGTATCCAGATGCATTATTATAAGTCATATTAAACCTATAATAACTACCATTTGTAAGAGTGACATTTGCATAAACTTCTGACACATTTACATTAGGTGCATTAATGTCCCATACATCAGCAACCACTGGGAAATTTCCGCCCACATTAGAATTATTATCAGGTATCAAAATATTAACTAATGGACCTTCAGTGTCTTTTACAAACCATGAAACATTTGTTGAATTTGTACAATTATTACCATAATTAATATCATAAGGAGCTGAAGTACCATTTGAACTATTATCACAAGCCATGATAGTCCAGAAATATCTACCATCATTCATTGGACGTCCTTCAAATAAACTTAAATCTGAAAAGTTTAGTACCTTACTATTATTAAAGTGATAACCGACAAAAGTCATTGTTGAAATATTATACGCAGTTACATAATCTGTTCTATTCATCAAATAAAGATAATAATTGATAGTATCCTTATCAGTATCAGATGCATAATTCCATTTGAGAGTAACATTATTTCTCAGATATGATGCATTCATAGGAGAGATTAATGTGAAATTATTTGGAGCTGAATTATTTATAGATATATCTGATGAATTAACAGGATCAGCCCACCATCCACTTGCATCTTTTATCCTTACCCTACAAGTGAAATTTGTTTGCCTAATCGGTTGATGTTGAGATAAATTCAATACTTGGGTATTAATAAAAGCAGGCAGAAGTGTTTCACCCCTATACCACCTATACTCTATATCAGAGATATAATCATCGATATCACCATCTGTATAATTATAGTAACAGTTAAGATAACTATTTTTGTATGCATATGTTGAATTCACTTCTGGTTGACCAAATGTTTTATTGACATATACCCAAACATCATCTATATCAGGCTGTTGTTCATAATTATAAGTGAATGTGAACTCTTTTGTTGTTGGAAGAGTTGAACTATACGCAGGATTACCATTTTGATTCTTATCAAGACATGAAATATAGAATGTATAATTTCCTTCTTCTACAATACTTGTTCCATTCATATATTTCAAACTACAATTTATGTATGTCTGATTATCTGAAGGAACTGTTGCACAACGTCTTGTTATGAAATAATTCTTATCAAATGGAGTTCTGAATGTTGAATACCCGCATTCTGAAAGATTTTCATCTGCTTTAATCCATACTTCCATAGGGTTTGTCTGAGTTAATATGTTAAAATGATCATTAACTCCTGATTCATTATCCCCAACACTGATTATTGTTATATTAGGAGGAGTCTGATCATCGTAGACTATACCATTTGTAGAAGCATTAAATCCATAGAGGCCAAAGCTACTCTGCGCCCTAACTGTAAGATAATACATATCTCCTGTTGTTATTCTTCTACGTATAGTATCATAATCATGCAAGTCAACTTCAGTAGTTGTATTTGATACCATAGTCCAGTCAGATATGGAGTTCCAACCATCATAAGGCCAAGGCTCATTTCCAACTGCAAAATAATATTTATAGATGAATTCTCCAAGATCTGCACGTTGCGCACTAGATTCTGTCCAATTCCATCTAAGATAATTATCATATGCAACATCAACTATTACTTCAGGCTCATGAGTAGTTGTTGTCTTGATATCATATACTTCTGGAGCCAATGGACCTAGATAAGTTACATTAGTGAAATCAGGTTTGTAAAGAATAGGATTTGTTGATGTCCATTCAGAGGGTTGGGAACCATTAAAATAACGTACAGAAACACGATATGTGGATCCTTTTGCTAAAGACATTTCTGTTGTGTTTAGTTTAAGTGTTAAGACTGGGACAGTTGAAGGAATTATTAATTCTGATATGTGTTCTAATGAATTATTTGTTGCACCAGATAAACTAACATTAAAGACAGATTCCCCCTTATCATACATACTATTATTATTCGCATCAAAGTAATTTATGTCTGAAAATGTTGCTAAAGACATTGAATATACTGTTGCTGTGCCTGATATGTAAGCAGATGCATTGTACAACAATAAATCGCTTGCATTAGAGCTATCATATACATTATCTGCTGACCAAACTATAACACATGAGGAATTGAAGAAAGTTGTACAGTTTGTCTTCTCGTTTGAAGTGAAGTTCTTAAGACCTAATCCTGAAGTCACCACCGAATCGCTTCCAGTCAATAATAAATCTGCTGAATCTATCACTGCTTCTCCATCGTCGAAGAAGATGTTGTAATTATAATCAACAAATTTAGTGAGATTGGAGAGAACTAAGGTTGTGGTGGAGTTCCCTCCATTCTGCTCACTATAATTTGTCAAGCCTTTTGTGATGTTCCATCCATCATCTGGGTAAGGGACAGTTCCCACAGCATACTCGATTTGGGTGATGTTTGTTGCATTGGCAAATAAGCCAAAGGTAAGATTTGATATGTTTTGTACAGGAGGTGCAAAAGCAATAGGATTAGTCAAATTATAAGCATATAATGATGAAGGATTATAATTGGTATAATTAGAATATCCTGTCCTGTTCATGATATCTCTCACACTAATACTGATGTTATACTTATTCACATTAGATAGAATAGGTGTAAGATTAAGTCGAGTAGTACACTCGTAGAAGGAATAATTAGTCTCAGTACAGGTGATATTATTTCCAAGGAAAGCGTTTGCCTTAGCTGTCAAGTTCAAGTCTGCATCTGTAAGCGGAGGCAGGAAATTATACACATGATGCGTATAATTAGTCACATTCACTAAAAGAGTAGATGTATTCACGAAGAAATCGTCTGATAGATTAAAATAAATCATAGGATTATAATCATACAATGATGAACTGATTGTCTGATTTAGAGTTATCGTAGGAGTTGCAGTCTCATAGAAAACTTTCAAGATTGCTGAAGGACCAAGTTCATTTGATCTATTGCTTTGTAGATGCACATAATTAGAACCATTATACATACCTATATTTATGTAGAACCATCCATTTGGATATTTTGAGTTATATGAATAAACTTTATCACCAGGATTAATTGTAGTTGAAAGATTCTCATTAAGGAAGATCCTGTATTTATGATGATAACCAACTAAATTTGTTCTGTTAATCTGATATCTAGTAAAATAAGTATAGTTGTGATTTGAAACAGTTACATAATCTCCAGCTGCAAACTCTGTTTCTATTCCATTATACCAGTTAACAATAATATAATTAGTTCCGTTAAGTGATGCATCTCCAACAGTTGCTGAAGCAGACGGTGAAGATGAAGTACTGATATTATTTGTGTTATTAGTAATAGGGATTTCATAACCGTGGTATGATACTGCTGATGCACTTTGTGAACCATTATAGTTAGGCATATAACCAATAATAGATAGATTTGATATAGTTATATTTGTCAAATCAACATCTAGTTGTGAAGTATTGACTACATAGTATCCATCATACATCATTGTGCTAACTGGCCAGATTACTGGTAATAATCTCATATCTAAAGCTGTGGAATTTAATAGTATTGAGGACAGACCATATACATCTGTTATATTGACTGCACATTTTAATCTTGACCTATCATTTAATTCAAGCGATATTGTCTGCGCACCTACCCCTGATGGGCCTGCAGGAACATAACCAGTGCCAAGGCCTAAATCCGCATACCAGTTGTAATATACAGTTGAGACATCGTCACCTAGTCTACGCGTACCATTATTTGAATAAACATCCCTTGATCCATTCTCATATTGATAAGCATAATAATAATCACAAGTATACATCTGTTCTCCAGAAGTCATATTAACAAATGTTAAGATATCTGGAGTCATATTACCAGGTGCGTGGTTAACTGTAAAATTACTAGTTACTGGATTAGAACATTGTAATGAATCATCACATAAATATACAACAAACTGTTGAACAGTGTTATCTGTATCAACCACAGTATAATTAACAGTGATAGGATCTGAACTAGTGTAATTTAGATATTTCATAGTCTTGTTAACACAACCAGAATTATTTATGAAATAAGAAGTATTACAAATATATAATCTCACATACTCACTATTATTTGTCAATTGATCATAATCTTGCCAATTGATACTAAACATTACATCGTTACCAACATTAGTGGTGTTATCATATTTATTTACAGCGACTGTAGACCCACTTGTGTTAGTATATTCAATCACTGGTTGATCAAGATAAGTATTCCCTGACACAACATCAATGCTTGTCACATTAGGATATGTAAGTGCATAAGAGGAACTCTGAATAAGCACATAACTTGTATTGATTGGTGTTTGATTTGCAAAACCATCCCCATAAGTAATTTCACATTTCCATTGATCTGCAATCTCTGTGAAACCATTAACCACTGTTTCATTCCCTGCATTATCATGGAAAAGCCATTGTGTTGTTCCATTTCGTTTATAGAACCACCGGAAGTATGTAAATGTTTGAGATGAAGCTGTTGCATAACCTGTTGTCTCATCTGGATCAGTAAGCGTATAATTACATTCAAGGTTATGATCTTCAAGTATTGTTGTATTTAGTAAAGTTGATTTACTTCTAACTGTATAATCGGAAATTATAGGCAACCTATTAACAAATAAATTACCTGTGTAATTTGACTTATTCAAAGAATCATCATAAATGTATACATAATATGAAAGATTGTTTGCACTTGCTGCAGATTCATTTATTGCCAAGTAAGATGTATTGAAATTACAGTACACTGTCTGTTGAGAAGTCAGTGGAATAGCACATAATGTCTCACCATAACAACCTTGATAGGTTGCACCAGATTCATTGCAGACAAATACCTTGACTTGCTCTCCTTGAGCAGTATATCTATCAAAATCTTCCCAAGTGATTTCTAAAGAAGCATTATTATTATATATCAAAGGCTGTGATGAATTTATTATAACTGGAGATGATGCTGAACCATAAAATGCTGTAACATTTGTAAAGCTAGGGGTAGTATTAAGACTCCCATAGTATAAACTTGAGAATACCGGTGTACCATTATGATATCCATCATAAGGATTGATTTGACACATGATTATATCTCCTGGATTGTAAGCATCACTTGGGAGTATAGTCTCATTAACCTGAAGATCAACATAAGATAATTGGTTCCCTATGCAACTGCTAAGATCATATTGACAGGTAGTTGGATTACACTCGAGAATTCCACCGATATAATCTGAGAAATCGGAACATGAATCGCTAGTGCCTATTATCCTTGAACCAATCAATTCACAAGATTCTCCAAACTCAAGTATACCATTTCCACAGAACGATGAACCTCCACCAAAACAACTTGAAGTATCTAGTGTACAATTATTAGAATAACAATCTAATGATCCTCCTGTAAAGCTACCTATCTCATCACATGATTGATAAGTCCAATCATTGCTTGCACCATCACATTGTTCTAATAATTCTGTAACGCCGTTCCCACACCAATTAGATCCAGGAACAGAAGATCCACATTGAGTATAATCTAATTGACATTTTGTTTGATCACACTGCAATGTTCCATTATTGTAGCCAGCAATCTGACAGGAATCATATATCCATACATCACCATCACAACCCTCGCCACTATCAAGTATACCGTTTCCACAATAGGATTGTGAATAGTTGAACCTAAACCATTTAACTGTGGTTGAATCATTATCAAAAGTACCATTATCATTATATGTATAATCACATCTTAGATTTCCAGCAGGTTGTGAAGAGATTACTGGTGAAATTGTTGCATTATTTGTTACCCATGGTTTTCTGTTTACAGAGAATGTACCAAATGATACATTATCACAAAGACCAGAATCATCACATATCTTTATGAAATAAGGTACTGTGTTTGTTGCAACTACATAACTATTAAGCGTGCCTGTTACAATTGTTTGAGTAGCGTAATTATAGATATCTGACTCAACAGTATATTCTGCAATAATAGGATCTGAATCTGTAAAGAAGAAATGTGAATAAGTCCTATTAGCACAACCAGTATTATTAATTATATCATCTGTATCACAGATAAATACCTGTACAAATTCACCAGAACCAACTTGCTGTTGGTCTTGCCAATCTATACTAAAGATTACATTTGATCCAACTAATGTTGGGTTTGTCTGATTACTATTATCCTGGAATGAAGAGATATAAGGAGTATCATTCAAAGGTACAAGATTTCCGATTGTAACCCATGAAGAATTTACAGGAGTACCATTTGTATAATTATCCATAGGAGTAACTTCACATATCCACCTATCATATTTCTTTGTAAGAGTATGAGGGATAGTTGTAGAGTTTATTATCTGAGTCTGTTCTTCAAAATATCCTAAACCTCTGTCTCTAAACCAACGGATATATGCTGAGTCTGTTGCTGTATTATAGGTCACATTAACATCGCTATCACTAATATTATATTCACAGACAATAGTTGAAGCATTTGTAGGATAACTATTATTTATAGATACATTCTGAACATAAGGCTTTTGATTCATATAGAAATAACTAGTATTATAGCTAGAAGGATTCTGAGCAGAATCATAAAGTATAATTGAATAATTGACTATGCCATTCATATGCCTACTTGAATCATTATATTTTGTCATATTAACATCTGCAGTAGATAGAGTACAGAAAGCATAATCTGTATCAGTCACAGTTGTGCTACACCAAGTTGTACCATTAATACAACCATAATAATTTGATTGATTCTCTTCACATACAAGCATCTTTATTGTTTCGCCGTTATGGAATAAGTCAGAATCTGTAAAAGTAACTTCGAACATTATAGAAGATTCATAACTTACTGGATTTGTTGCATTGTTTTCTAGAGTAGACGGTAAATTTGAAACTGTTACAGTCTGGATATTAGGAGTCTCATTTGCAAGAGTAAGATATGATGAGTTCTTAGGAGAACCACAACTATAATTATCACAAGGTGTTACTTGACATTTCCATCTTTCACCTTGATTAACAATAGTTAAAGGGATTACTCTTACATTATAAGAGAGAGCTTGATAGCCACTGCCAGAGTCTACAAACCAAGTATATGAATTGCTTGCAGTTCTGTATGGAGCAAATGAATCATTATCTAATATACCTGCCTTACATTCAAAAATATTCTGACCTATATCTTTTGTAAGGTTAACATCACCATCAATATAAGGGGCCCTGTTGACATAAACAAGAGTCTCTGTTGAATAAGAATAACGTGATAGATTTCCCCCATCATCTAAGAGTACAAAACTAAAGTTTCCACTAATATTTGAATTACTTGTATAATTTGACTGGTTTGTAATAAATGTGGAATTAAATGTTACTTCTATTGGTGATTGTGATGATGTGTTTTGCGCATAAATATTTGCCAAAGATAGGTCTGATGTATTAAGTGCATATAATGTTGTTGAAGTATCATCTGAATCAGACCACTCTACTTTTAAGACAATATTACTACCTAATGTTACTGGAGAACTTGCAGTAATCATAGTTTCAGGAGAATTTCTATAAACAATACTGACATTCACAATCTGAGGACTTGTATTTCCTACGATATATTCTGAAGAGTTCTTTGGAATACCGTATACATAACCATCATATGGTGTTGCTTGACATTTCCAGATATTACCATCAGATAACATTGATACTGGGACGTGATGATCTGTATAAGGGAAACTAAATCTTTGCCATGATGAAGCACCAGTCTTATTATACCAATATATTGTTGAGCTTGAAGTTGAGTATGCTGATCCAGGATGGTTTGATGAATCCCTATCTGACAAGGTGAAATTACAGTTTAGATAACCTGAGGAAGCATCCACAGTAGGTGTTGAAACTATAGGGTAAGCATTAACTGAAAAGTTATCATAATCTGTTGCTTTCTCTCCCTCTGACCAATTAGCTGTATTGCCTGCATAGTCAACTACAAATAAAGTATATTCCAGAGAGTACGCAGTGCTAGAATTATTACTACTATTACTAAACTGAGTTAAATTAGTAAGATCGACATTATAAGTTAATACAATTGGCGATGAGGTTGAAGTGCCACGTATTAATTCAACATCAAGACAACCGCTAGAAACAGACCTATTTGTGTTACATAAGAATGCAGTCACATTTGGACTTTCATAGTCTCTCCATTCTATTGTGAAAGTTATATCACTTCCTTCAGTCACAGGAGAAGTTACATTTGCATTAGTGGTTACATTTAAGATTATAGGTATACTTTGATCATCAAGAATAGTTCCTATGATAATCTCTGAGGAATTTTTCTTTCCAGTAGATGCATTGTAATTATCAAAACCTTCTGCTTCACAAATCCATACATCGTTATTCTGAGTTGCACCACTTGCAAGAATATGGCTCGTCAAGTTATAATACATCAACTCATATGCTCCACCTTGACTTCTATACCATGAGAAACGAGGTGACTTTGCTGAACTTACTTCTGTTGGGCTAAGATTGCTTGTACCCCATGTACCATTATTCGCCCTATAATAAAATAAACCAACATCTGAATCATTAAATGTTATATTACAATATAAATTATTATTTGATGAATAATCTCTTGGGAATGCCCAAGTTCCTCCTGGAAGAACTACCGGTGAAGTAGCTGTAAAATAAGGCGGATTATTTGCTGAGAAATGGAGTGTCGCAGAATTGTGATCAACAGCCCAAGTATCTGAACAATGATACTCTGGATCACATAACATTATAGTATAATTATCTCCATCATTATCGTAATCACTACTCATAAGATAGCTTACATTCATAGTATTTATCGTATTAGCAGGACCTGAAAATACTGATCTGTTAAATTCAAGTTCAAAGCATCCTGAGTTTCTTACAATTCTTGATGAATTACACATATATGCTTTTACCTGTGTTGAATCAGGATCTGAATAATTAACCCAAACAGTCATAGGAGTTCCAACTGCAGTTGGGAAGATAGATGAGGAATCATCCCATATCTGGAAAATATTAGGTGCCAATGTAGGATTGCTACCAGTTGAGCCAATAACTACTTCGCTAGAGTTTCTTTGTGAATATGCACCATGTTCATCTATCGCAGTAACTTGACAAAGCCATTTATCGCCTGGCACAGTATTTCCATGAGTTAATATATCATTAAAATCATTGTCATACCAAGTAAAGTTAGTTGCAGAGTACCATAGAGAGTCACCCGCTGGTTTAACATACCACTTAAATGTAAAATTAAGTGTTGCATCAAACCTAGATAAATTAAATTCAGTATCATAGTTTGATCTAACATTGTAAACTAAATCTTCAGGATAAAATTGATTCCAATCCCAAACCCCATCTTCATTCACATCATGGAATGAAAGTTGCGTATCAGTGGAAGTAACAACAGTTAAATTATCACCAATAACTAACCGATTTATATCATTATCATTAAAAGGATTATATATTACGATGTCACCAGATGCAGGATTATAAATTAAAGTGAAATCATCTTTACTTCTACTGCCGGATTGGTTATTTATTAAAACTAAAGCATCTACATTTGGTTCAAATGTAGTATTGTCATATAATGGTTGATCATTCTCAAAATATCTTGTGTCAAAAGTTAAAATATAATTGTGAGCAGTCTCGTTACCAAGAGTGAATAATTCAAGAGGTTCGCCATTAACTAACCCTACATCCCCGTGGTTTCTTATATCTCCAAAGATGGTCCAATTTGCATCTGCATCAAGAACGAAATCTGATCTTGAGATCTGTTCATCTGCTGCCCCTAAATGCATACACATGAGATTATTATTTGTTCCAATAGCCGAAGAGTTTGAATCAGAACCTATGTAAACATTATTCATTGAAGGATTATGATTTATTGTGAAATTACCTGCTCTTGCTACACTACACGCTGCTTGTTCGTCGCATACTTTGATATTGTAGAATTGTGTATCATTATCAGAAGCTTGTACTTGATAAGTGCAAGTCAATGTTCTGTTTGTGCTTAGTGAAGTGCTACAATATGATTTTGATAGACAGCCACCATCGTAAGTAGATTGATAATTTATCATGATGTCAGGATTATTCTTATAAGTAATCTCTGAACTATAGTTAATTGCCACAACAGAAGTATTCATATCTAATTGAGCAAGATTATAAGCACCAACATATACAGAATTATTCTCATAATTAGTATTTGAATCACATATACCATCATCTTCAGAATCTATACATAATACAAATGCTAATTTTTTAGTAGGTAGAGGTTGAGCATTATATTGAGGATTAAAATGGTTGTATTCTCCGGTTACAAACCAATTATTATTATCTTGAGCTATTAGGACATTATCTCCTGTTATGTTTTCTCCAATCTCATCAACTTCATATACATACATATCATAAATAGGTGCAGTGAAATCCATATTTGTCCTATTATCAGTAGTTATAAGTTCTAGCCTCCTATCTGTTGTTGTAGCAGCAGTCACTGTATCTGAACTCGCCCTATAATAAAGGAACTCATTAGAGTAGTTGAATACTGTATCATTATCCCTATCCCAGAATGCATATCTTCCACCAAGGCTCAGATTCTTTAGTGAAGCAATAAAATAAGGCATATTACCTCTAATAACCACATCACTTGTAGGCTCAAACACAAGATCACCATCATCTTCTATTATTGGTTCACCTGAAGTATATATTCCTGAAGAGTCTAAATCAAAGAAAGTCCAATTGCTGTAATTTGTACCAAGTCCTCTAAATGTCTCACCAAATTCATCTTCTTCTGCCTTAATTAGAGTATTAGCTGCATAAACAAAAAATCCATCTCTCATAAATTTGTATGGTTTTATAGAAATCTTATCTACAAATCTGCCTTGTTCATTTGTATAAAAAATAGTTTGGATATCATTATTACTTGCATCATCTCCAAAATATATGAATGAATCATAACCATCACTTCCTTGTCGCTCACTACTGCCAAATTCATCACATACATACATCTTTGCAGAACCATTATCCACATCAACCCATTCCACTTCAAATGCAACATACTCTCCTACAAGAGTTACAGTCGCTGTAGATGAATTATAATTATATGTACTGTAATCAACAATCTGAGGTATTGAATTATCACGCACTTGGACAGAAGATGAATTTGTAAAAAATTCTGCTTGTAATGGATTATTTATCCATGTATCATCTACATCATGAGGCCTTACTGCACATTTTACAAGATCATTTTGATCTATGTAAGTGCTAGGAAGGCTACTACCAGACTGACCCATGATTTCTATAAATCTATTTAACCCTTCATTGTTGATATACCATTTGAATAAACCAAGAGTGAGATTCTCTTCATCATTATCAGTATCATAGAATGTATAATTACATAATAAACTCAATGATCCGTTTGGAACATATGCAGTAGATTTATTATACCAGCTAACTTCTACATCTGTAGCATAAGGTGCTGTATTATTTATATACGCTGGAGCTGATAATCCGAATGTTTCATTTGTGGTTAAATTCTTAGCGAATTCATCCCCATCATAAGCAGTGACTTTACACCATACTTTATCTCCTTTATTAAAATAGACTTGCGATAAGTTTGATACACATTCAGTAGTATAATTATCAAAATAATAAGTCTGGAAAAATCCTTTTACTGGAGGAGTACAAGCACCACTCACATTAACCTCTGTTGTCTCATAAGTACTAAGATGTAAAATTATCCAAGTTATGTTTACATTACCCCTTAGATCATCTCCATCTATATCATTAATGAAAGTTGTACATGTCAAATCTGTCTCATTCTTTGGATAAGTTGGTGAGATTGTAACATTTTCAAAGAAAGGTTGTGAATTAGGCTGTACACATTCTATACTGGAATTTGCTGATAAATTAGAGACATCCATCGTCTCAACAAAATAACAATATGTAATATTAGGAAGTACATCAGTATCAACCCATTCCTTATTTCCAATATCAAGAGACTTGACAATAGTATAGTCCCTTGCTTGTTCTGATGCAGTCCCATATATCTCCCTATAAACCCTATATGCAACTACATCTTCTGCATTTGTCGTACCATTAGGAGGAAGTATACCTAGTGCAGAAAGTGTTGGATCATCATATGATAAATTCCAAGATAATTTTAAAGAAGTACCAAATATATTACTCATATTTACATGGGATGTAAAATTCCTTATTGGTTCAGGATATCCATTATCGGTTGCATTAACTATGTTGCTCACATTGAATGAAGAAGAGTTATAACCAATGTTTTGCATCATCTGCGGATAAGTAGTATTATAATATCTTGCTAATACATAATAATAATAATAAACACCATCGACTAAAGTACCAGAGTTATCTACAAAAGAATAATTTGAACTGTCATCTGCAGTCACTGTTCCTACAAGCAGTATTGAAGATGATGCTTGAGTATATATCTGTTGTTTTGATAAATTGAACCATGCTGTACCATTTGTAGCATTACCCACTCTGAAAACTTCATATCTCGTTACATAATCCTGACCTTGACCATCCTGACTACTTGCAGACCAATTTATTGTTACAGATTTACCATCATCATTAGGAGTATCATAAGCAGTAACATTCTGGGGTGCTCCTGGGTCTTCAAATATAAACATAATATAACCTGCTCCATTGAGGAATGTCTGGACTTGAGTAACTTCATTATCTTTGTTTCCTAGCGCGTCAATACATGCAAAATGAAATGTCCTATCTATACCTATGAGGGGATTGAATGAAAAAGTATGACCTAAAGTAAGATTTGGATTTGCTCCAGAAAGAGTACCCATCTGATCATAAGTTTTAACATTACTTATATTACTCCCTTCTGTAAATCGACATGTTGCATTCTCATTTGTGGTGAATGCCATAGTTATATTTCTAGAATTAATCTCCATAATTCCTGAATTATTCTGAGCATGGAATGCATCTGAATCAGTAAACATAATATGTGGAACAGCAGTGTCACTAAAACCTCCAGCAGCATTTGTTACATTAGGAGCTAGAGTGTCTATCCTATATCTTATCATTCCTGTACCTTGTGCACTTAAATTGTTAATACAATATACACTATAAGTAAAAGTACTGCCAGAATTATTCAAGTCCCATTCTACCTGGCTGTCTGTATAATCATTAAAATCTAATGAAGCTGTAAAACTTCCAGCACCACCGACAAAAGTACCACATTGTTCAGTAGTATATGAACTGTTACAATCAGTAGAATAGTTTAAATTCTGTGTTGAAAATGGACCAATGTAACCAGGAGTATCACCAATAGCATCAGGACCACTTGTAAAAAAGTATTTACAATCAGTTGCCTGTGTACTATTACCTTCAAGACGGATGTCTCTGCTTGCAATATGCTTAATGTTATCAGCTCCTGCACTCCAATCATTTGCATAAGCTTCTCCTAAAAATGTGAATGCTCTCCATCTGTCATAAACAGAAACAGTATGTGAACTAGAAAGGCCATTTGCAACACACCCTGCAACAGCAGAAGTACCATTAACTAATATAGAGAGTGAACAAGATTTGGATTGAGGACTAACATCAAGTGTTGTAAGACTTGTTGAAAAACTCGCAGTCTGACCAATAGAAGCACCTGTTCCTCCTGAAAAGCACTCAGTAGAGTCATAACCCAGAGAATAAGTTATTGTTTCAGCACAAGCTGCCCCGCTTGAATTAAGTGAACCAGTCCAACCACATTGTATACTTAGAGAAGCACCATTATCTAAAACTTCTGTAGGAACACTACAACTAAGCCCAGTTATAGCTGACGCACTTTTTATCTGAACAAATGCGAAGATAACTATAAGTAAGAAAACTGCTACTCTTAACTGTACAACTGCTGAATGTTTTCTGTCTGTTTCCATGCTATTTATGTCACTCTTTCTTCAACAATATTCCTTGATCTGTAATTGAGTAAACCCAAAAGTTAGTCTTGTCATTAATACCTAAATCAGTCCTAACATCCTTGGGAATCACAATCTGGCCACGTTTATCGACCTGAACAATTTTTGGTATTGTCATATTATACTACCTGCCATCTGAAAATCAGATTTTTTTTCTTATTTTACTTAATTTAAGTGTAATTTCAGTATTTTACTTTTTATTTATTACTACAAATTAATTTTTTATGTAATAATTTCTTATTATGATTATAATTTATCTGAAAATCAGATAAATCTTAAGAGTAATGATATATAAATGTTTCGTTCAAACCAATATAAATCAAAAAGAATACATGAAAGCAAGGCAAAGATTAATATACCAAAGAAAAAGCCTAATCTAAAATAAAGTCAAGGAGTAATAAAATGAACATATTGGTTACAGGCGGTGCAGGATTCATAGGAAGCCATCTAGTATTAAGATTGCTTGATGAAGGCAATTCAATTGTTGTTGTTGACAATATGAATACATACTATGATCCTGAATTAAAAAAAGCAAGATTAGAACAATTTAAGGATAAGATTAAATTCTATAAAGCAGATATTGCAGATAAAGATGCATTAGAAAAATTATTCAAAGAAAATAAATTCGATAAGATATGCCATCTTGCTGCACAAGCAGGTGTAAGATATTCTCTTGAAAATCCTTTCGTTTATGGAGATTCTAATTATATAGGAACATTAAACATCCTAGAATTTGCAAAACGCTACAAAGTAGACCATATTGTATTTGCATCAACCTCTTCAATATATGGCAAGAATGAAAAGATGCCTTTCAATGAAGAAGACAGAGTTGATGGACCTATTTCAATTTATTCTGCTTCAAAGCGAGCATGTGAGCTACTTGCATTCTCATATAATCATCTTTTTGGACTAAATGTGACCTGCTTAAGATTTTTTACAGTATATGGTCCATTTGGCAGGCCCGACATGGCACTTTTCAAGTTTACAAAAGCAATACTTGAAAACAAACCAATCGACGTATATAATAATGGAGATATGAAAAGGGATTTTACTTATGTAATCGATATTGTTGATGGATTTGCTAAGGCACTGGAAAAACCACTTGGCTTTAAGATTATGAACCTTGGTCATGGAAAACCAGTTCATCTAATGGATTTCATAAAAATAATTGAAGATAAATTGGGAAAGAAAGCAGAAATTAATTTCATGCCGATGCAACCAGGAGATGTGAAAGAAACATTTGCTGATGTGAAAGAAGCAAATAAACAGATTGGTTATAAAGCAAAAATAGATGTCAAAGAAGGAGTAAGTAATTTCATTGATTGGTATATTTCTTATTATAATGTTAAGATGAAATAATAATAATAATGTAAGATGGATTAAAATAGAATAAGAAAACATGAGAAATCTCAAACAAAAAGCATATCAAATTGCAAAAGATCTTTCTCCAAAAATAGGTCTTGACCTGCCATATTTCATAAAAGGAGGATTTTGGTTATCTATCGGACAATTCTTTACATTACTAAAAGCATTCATTCTTAGCCTATTATTTGCAAATATACTATCAAAAGAAGTTTATGGACAATATACTTTTGTTATGAGCGTGCTTGGAATCGTTATGGCATTCTCATTATTTGGTATGACTAATGCAATTGTACATGCTATTGCCAGTAAAAAAGAAGGGACATACTTCAAAGCAATTAAACTAATGTTTAAATGGAGCTGGCTTGGAAGTGCTTGTTTACTTGGTGTTGCAATATATGGTAGATTAGTAGGTAGAGAATACGGCGCTCTTATCTTTGTGATACTTGCAGCAATATTTCCAATGTACGCAATATCCGCTCAATATGTATCTTTTTTCAATGGTAAAAAGATGTTTGATATGCAAGTAAAATTAACAAGCATATTTAGCATAATTTCTACAATATTTATCACCTTGGCAGTCTTTGTTAGCGGAACTGTCTTTTGGGTCATCCTTACAACTGTACTTGTTCAAATAATAATTCAAGGATATTATAGTATGATGCTTGTTAGAAAATATATAGACAATAAAAAGATAAGCAAAAAAGATATAGCATTTGGGAAAAGAACAAGCATATCTTTAGCAATAAATAATATTGCAATGAGGATAGACAGCCTTATAATGGCTTTTTTTCTTGGTTTTGAAAAACTAGCAATATATACGATTATTACAATACTGCCAAACCAACTAAAGACATTATCAAATAGCTTTACACCATTAATTCTTCCTAAAATGACTATGCATAAAAATCTGAAAAGAAGAGATATCATCTCATATTACTGGAAACTTCTTTTATATACTATAGGGGTCATCATAATTTATAGTTTGCTCTCACCAATAGTCTTCAAACTATTCTATCCGAAATATTATAGTTTTGTATGGCTTAGCATAATCTTTAATATCAGCTTTATCAGCTTTGCCAACACTATATTTAATGTAGACTTCATAAGATTAAATAAAGATAAAATAATCAATAAAATCAATGTAATCTCATCAGGATATCTAATAGTTGGTTCATTTATTTTCATATACTTCTTTGGATTAATAGGTGCAATAATCAATAGGATGGTATTCAGGGGAATAACCATGCTACTAAATCTATATTACAATAAGAAATGTTATGCTAAATAAATAAAAATAAATTAGAACAAAATAAATTAAAGCTAAATAAAATTAGAAATATGCAAAATCATTCTAAATAGAGCAAAATAGGACCAATGTTAAATCAGTCTTTATCCCACACTACTTTATTTATTATCTTATAATAACTAGAAATAATTCTAACCACTTTATCAGAAATATTTGTTTCTTTATAATCCTCTGGAATATTGCATCCAATTGAGGAAGTTAATTCTTTGTCCCCTTTATTTTCTTTATTTATAGTAGTTGCAATATCCATTGACAAAAGAACATCATTACTTTTAACGCCCCCAATTACTACCATTCCTTTCTCTATTGCTTCTGGTCTTTCAGTACTAGTCCTGATAAGGACTGCAGGGAATCCTAAAATTGCAGATTCTTCACTAAGCGTGCCACTATCAGATAAAACACAAAAAGAATTCATCTGAAGATTAATATAATCTAATAATCCAAAAGGTTCACATAATTTCACTAATTTATGGAATTTAACTTTCTGCTTCTCAATCATCTTTCTTGAACGTGGATGCACAGAATAAATAATAGGCATCTTATATTTCTCAGCAACAGCATTAATCGATTTAATAAGTTCATTAAATTTAGATCTTATATCGATATTTTCCTCGCGATGTGCGCTGATTACAATATACTTCTTTTCTTTAAGCTTAAGTGTGTTAAGAATCTTGCTCTTCTTAATTTGAGGCAAGTTCTTCTCAAGAACCTCCTTCATAGGAGAACCTGTTACGAAAATATGCTCTTTTCTAAAACCTTCACTCAGAAGATATCTTCTACTATGCTCAGTATATGGTAAATTGATATCACTTATATGATCAACAATCTTTCTGTTAATCTCTTCAGGAACATTTTGATCAAAACACCTATTGCCTGCCTCCATATGAAAAATAGGTATCTTAAGCCTTTTTGCAGCAATAGCTGAGAGTGCACTATTAGTATCACCCAGGACAAGCAATGCATCAGGTTTTTCTTTTAACAGGACATCATATGTTTTTGCAATGATACTCCCCATTGTATCGCCTAAATTCTTGCCAACGCAGTTAAGATAGTGAACAGGAGGCTTTAATCCTAAATCTTTAAAGAACACATCTTTTAGTTGAGTATCCCAATTTTGACCAGTATGGACTAAGATATGATCAAAATAACCATCGCATTTTTTGATAACTTCAGATAATCTGATAATTTCTGGTCTTGTACCTAGAATAGTCATGACTTTGATTTTTTCTTTAGATTTAGCCATTTATTTCACCTCATGATAAACAGTATCTGGTGTTTTGGAATCAAAAACTTCACTTACCCACACTACCAATATAAGTGGATTATTATTAGGATTATATAAAGTATGCGCCCAACCAGGCGGTGTCTCAACAACATTATATCCCTTATCTGAGACATTATATTCACATTGTTCTTTAGTAATTGTATTCTGTAATTTTATAATCCCACTACCTGAAACAACAATAAACTTCTCATTTTTTGTATGATGATAATGATTACCTCGTGTTTGTTTAGGATTTACCTTTAGAATAAAAAATTGTCCACAATCCTTTGATTTAAGGAATTCAATTAATTCTCCCCTTTCATCAGTTTTGCATTCTAAGTTATAAGAAAAATTATCCTTATCAAGATAACTAAGGTATGTTGCATATAACGCCCCCACAAATGGGTTTGAGAAATCTGGAATAAAAAGTGATTTTCTACTTTCTTTAAATTGCATAAGAATATCTTTAAGTTCACCTAACTTGATTTTGTATTTAGGATCAATAGTTAGATAATTTTTTCCTATCTTTTTATCATATTTAGGACTATTCTTAGAAGTCACCTTTGAGATGAAATCTGATATAATATCATCAATGTAAATCAATTCCAACTCTTTATTCTTGTCAGAGATCTTAACAGGGATATTTCTTGAAATATTATAACAAAAAGTTGCAACAACAGAATTGTAGTTTGGTCTACTCCATTTACCAAAGACATTATTTAATCTATAAACATAAACTGGAACTTTATTTTTCTTTGAATAATCGAATAAGATATCTTCAGCTTCTTTTTTGCTCTTGCCGTATTCATTATCGAGCTTTGCTTGTATTGATGAAGAAAATAAAATAGGTTTACAACCTGTTTTCTCTGTTAAATCAACGAGAATTTGAGTGAAATCCTTATTACCTTCCCAAAATTCTGAATCTTTCTTAGGCCTATTGATTCCTGCAAGATGAAAGATAAAATCAACTTTTGCTATCATACCTTCTAATTCATCTATAGAATTATCCTCTGAAAAACCAATGACTTCAATCCCTTTCTCTTTTAATGCTAAACTAAGATTAGCTCCAATAAATCCTTTATATCCAGTAATTAATACTTTTTTCATTTTTGATATTTTATGTTTAGTCTTTTCACTCAATAGGGTTTTACTTGAATCTTTATTTGATTAATTTACCAGGTTTTTAACATATGGCAGAGTCAAAAGCTTTTCTTTGAGCTCTTCTTTACTTAGTCTATGAGTGCCATGTGAATGATAATCTTCTGCTTGAGTTATGATCTTACTGCCCTTTTCAAAGAATTTATTATAAGTGAGATCTCTTGCATCAGGAGCAATCTTATAATAATCTCCTAAATCTTTAGAACGGACCATCTCTTCTCTTGTAATCAAGGTTTCATATAACTTCTCACCATGACGAGTCCCTATGATATCAATAGGGTGGTTTGGTTTATTTAGTAGATCCCTTAATGCCTCTGCAAGCACATGAATTGTAGAAGCAGGAGCTTTTTGGACAAAGATTTCACCTTGTTTGCCATTAAGAAATGCATATAATACCAGGTTTATTGATTCTTCAAGAGACATCATGAATCTAGTCATATCAGGATCAGTTATCGTTATAGACTTATCTGAAAGAATCTGTTCACAAAATAAAGGAATTACAGACCCCCTAGAAGCCATAACATTACCATACCTAGTACCGCAGATAACAGTTCTAGAATTAACATCCCTTGATTTTGCAATGAAAATCTTTTCCATCATCGCTTTACTGATCCCCATTGCATTAATAGGGTAGACTGCTTTATCTGTACTAAGACAGATAACCTTAGAAACATTATGTTTAATAGACGCGTTAAGAACATTTTCAGCACCTAACACATTTGTTTTAATAGCTTCCAATGGATAAAACTCGCAAGATGGAACCTGCTTTAGAGCTGCTGCATGAAAAACAAAATCAACACCGCAAAATGCATCAACAATACTATTAAAGTCCCTTACATCCCCGATATAAAACTTAATCTTTGGATTGTTATATTTTATACGCATATCATGCTGTTTCTTTTCATCTCTACTGAGGATCCTGATCTCTTTAATATCAGTCTTAAGAAATCTATTCAAGACAGCATTACCAAAAGAACCAGTTCCACCTGTAATGAGTAGAGTTTTTCCTTTAAATTGGGATAAATTGAGTTTCATTTTAATTGTCCCTCCGCTTTTTTCCTTTTGACTTACTCTTTTTGACTTTTTCTTTTTGACATATAAGAACAATATTTCGACCATATTTTAAATTTCTTTTGCTTAAAAAAGACTCTACAGAAATTAATAATTTTCTAAATAAAGGAATCTTTAATATAATATTAATTGGAAGATCCCAAAGATCAACATAAGCAACAGTAGTCCATTTCCTTACTTTAAAACCGTATTTCCTACATTCTTTTGAGATGGTATCAATAGTAAATTCCCTAACATGACTATCCTTATGCTGTTTAATTCCTTCAGTTGTAAAAACCTTAAGAGGAGAAAAACTTCTAAGACTTATTTTTCTTAAGAATCTTCCATGAATAGTGCCATCAGAATTAAGATTTGGAACTGTAATCAATAATTGACCATTATCTTTAGTGACCCTATTTAACTCATTGAATGAAGATTTGAGATCCTCTACATGTTCTAAAACTTCGCAACAAATAACTACATCAAACATCTTATCTTTAAAAGGAAGTTTTTCAGATTTGCTAGTCTTAAAAACTGCATTCTTAATCTTTTGTTGTTTAGCCATCTGATTTGCAACTTTGATAAAATTCTTGCTAATATCAACACCATAAGCAATCTTAACATATTTAGTAAGTTCAAGAGTTTGTTTTCCAGAAGCACAACCTACATCAAGAGCTAATTGTTTCTTATTAAAAGAAGGATATTCAAAAATTAGTTTTTCTCTAATATAATTAGTAAGACCAATCCTGGTTACTGGTTTAAATTTAATACGATGATAAATAGGTGCCTTTACTTTTGCAAAATCATCCCACATTTTATCGTAGTTTTCAGTCATTTTTTACTTTCCCCATGAAATCCATAAGATTTGAATATAAAATCTCCCAGGTGTAATCATTCATTATATGTTTATAAGCATTTGCACCTATTTTATTTCTAAATGCCCTATTCTTCATTTTTTTAAGCCCTAAAACCAATTGTTGAGAAGAATCAGATTTAACAAGAACCCCTGTCTTATTATTTATAATCATCTTATTGATATCTCCAATGTCTGTTGCAAGGATAGGTTTGCCACAAGCCATATATTCAGTTAATTTTGAAGGATATGCATTCTTATTGATTTTCTCACTAGTTCTTGGAATTACCAATATATCTGCACATGCAAGAATGCTTGGTATATCTTTACTAGCCCTTAGACCTAAAAACTCAACATTCTCATAAGCATTTAATTCTTTATAGAAATCCTTATGTTTTATTTTTGAATTATCTCCTACAAAAATAAAATGGTATTCTTTAGATTTAAGAGTCCTAATAGCATCAAATAAATTAAAAACACCCTGATACGTCCTAAAATTACCAGCATAAATAACAGTCGTATATCCTTCAAATTTTGATTGATTAATAATTGCCATAACTTGTTTATCTTTCTTAACATGAGGATTGAATAATTTTGTATCTACTCCTCCCCTAAGAATCTTAATAGATTTATTAGTTGAATTAAGAACTTCTTTTATACCTGAGCAAACAACTGTAAGGCCATTGCCTAGAGAATATATCATTCTCTCAAATACATAATAAAAAAGATATTTAGGGTTATATTTCTTTATATTCTTGAAATAAACCAAATCATCGATTACAAGAGAGTGCACATCAAGAATATGCTTAACACCTAGTAATTTTGAGAAAATAGTACCGATAACAGAAGCAATAAATGTTTGACTATAGATAATATCTGGCTTATGTTCTTTTGCTTTCTTAAAACATGCCCAAACATCCTTTATCCAACCATTTGAATTAGTCGAATTATCTCTGTAAAAAAGAAGTTTATCTTCAATACCTAGTTTCTTAGCACCTTTACCAAAGAATAGAACTTGTTTGTCATTTTCAAGAAATTTTAATAAAAAACTCTTTGCCCTTATAGAAGTGCCTTTTGGTACAGATATATCAGGAGTAATATACAAGATTGTAGATATTTTATTATCATTTATTTTTTTCATTATTTTTTCCAATATAATTTTTATTAAATTTTTTATTAAAATAATCTTAATTAAAAAGTGCAATAATCTTTTGTGCTCTTCTTGCCCAAGTATTTTGTTTACTTAATTCATATGACTTTTTAGTCTTAGTCATAGCCATTTTAGGATTGCTTAAAATTGCGCGTATTGCATGGGATAAAGAATTATGATCTTTTGACCTATAAAAAAATGCACTATCCTCTGATAATACATCTCTTATCCTTGTGAAATCAGCAACTATAATTGGTCTTTTTGCTGCCATATATTCAAATATCTTAAGAGGAGACATATATTTTATAGTCTTTATCTTATCAGTGTATCCTGAAAATAAAATGTCAGAAGCTTGGTATACTATTTCTGGACTAGTTGTAAATCCCTTCAATACAAGATTACTATTTTTCTTTGCTAATTCTTTAAGATATGACCTTTTTGTACCATATATCACAAAGATAATATCTTTCAATTCTGATGCTACTTTTGCAAAAGTCATAAGATCACGTACTTCTTCCGTATTTCCAACATAAGATATTATTTTCTTATTTAATGGAAGATTGAGTTTTTTCCTAGCTTCTTTTTGAGAGAGTGATATATTAAATCGTTCAAGATCCACGCCATCATGAAGTGTTATAATCTTTTTGCTAGAATAATTATCTTTTACAAGATCATCTTTTATACCTTTACTTATGACCACAAGGGAATCTATCTTGTTGAATGTTCTCTTAAACCATGCTCTCCACAGATTCCCATTAGAATAATCATGCAATTCATAAATTACTTTCTTTTTCGGATAAAAAGATTTTACCAAAAATGCGAACATAAGATCTCTTGTGAATATATTATCATATTGCTTACTGATTGTCATAAATTTCAGAAAAAATCTGATTGTCCTGATATAATAATTACTTGACTTTTTTAGAAGAATGAAATTAAACTTATTCTTTATTTTATAGAATTGATTTATCTTTCTCTTATCTTTGCCTAAAGCAAGTAAAGTTGTATCTATTCCAGTTTTACTAAATGCTTCGCACATATTAATTACTTGTCTGCGATTTGCTGAAGTATCTGGGAAATCCCCATTATGAACATAAAGTAACTTTTTAATATTTATTTTAACATTCATTTTAACATTCATATTCTCATTTCTTTTATTTGAACTAATCATTAAACTTACCATATAATTCAACTATCTTCTTACTATAATGTTCCCAAGTGAATTTTTTCGCTTGTAATCTTGCATTTTTTCCAAATCCTTCTATCTTTTTTCTATTATTATAGAAGAAAAGTATCTTTTCCTTCAGCGCCTTCACATCCTGGATTGGAAGAATAAAACCATCTTTCTTATCTCTTATAACAGAACCAGAATTAGGAGTTGTTATGATTGGCAAACCTGAAGCCATAGCTTCATATATTGATTTTGAAGAACCTTCCTGAAGGGAAGGGAATATGTAAATTAGATTTTTTGGCAGTTTTTTTGTTATATCTGTAAAACCATGAGCTTTTATATTGTTTTCAGGAGCTTTTTCAAACAGATTATAAACTTCTGGATAAACTCTCCCATAAAGATTTAATTTTGCATTCTTAAGCCCCAATTCACTCCATGCCTGAATCAGATACTTTATTCCTTTTCTACTGGTGATATTTCCAATAAACGCTGCTGTAAATGTAGCATTGTAATCTTTCTTTACTGGCCTAAACTTACTTACATCTACCCCAAATGGGATTACGTGGATTTTACTCTTGTTAATACTTTCTTTTATTAATGAGTCTTTAACGAAATCTGAAGGTGCAATAAAAAGGTCTGTGAATCCGAAGGATTCTTTAATGTAAGTTGGTGTTTCAAGACTTTCATCTTTCCAGATCTGTTCTTTATCTTTTATAGATTTCAGGATTGAAGGGAGTGCTATTGCCACATCTTGGATGATTGTTATATTAGGATTTGCTTTTTTTATGTATTCATAGGTTTTTGGCAAAAAATCCCATGAATGAATTATATCGATATCTTTCAAATTTAGCTTCTTTAATTTTCTTATAAGAAATGCTTCAAAAATAGATTTCTTTAATGGATTAGTATTGAGTTTTTTTGAAATATATATAGGGACACCTGTTAAGAATTTCATTACATACTGGCCCAAAGGGACAACACGTTTTATATTGAAATCTTTTTTTATTTCCTTATTATATCCTCTTGATAAGACTAAGAGATTATTTTCTTTTACTTTCTTTAACTGTTTTGCAATAGGTAGTGCCCTTGCACCAATAGTATTCTGAACTCCAAAATCAGAATTTAAAATGAAAAGAATTTTCATTTCAAAACACCCCTTATCTTTTCTGTCCAAGAATTGATATTATCAAGATCTGTAATTATAAGGTTCTTATCCTTATTTGCTTCAGGTAGACCCCCTTTATCACTAGTTATTGTAGGAATACCAAAATAATTCGCTTCAACAACAACCCTTCCAAATGCCTCATTCCATCTTGAAGGAACAAGAAGAAGCTTGGATTGATTATATAATTGTGATATATCTTTTTTCCAAGGCGTAAATGCCACATTGTTCTTAATTTGAGTAGTTTTGTAAGGACCTACTATGAGAAACTTTTCTTTAGGCATAGATTTTGCAATCTTAAGTACAATATCATTACCTTTCATAGCATTATTTCCTCCAATAAAAAGAATATATTGTTTTTTGTCTTTAAATTCCTTATTTTTACTATGGGTTGTTCTTTTTAGAGAAGAAGTATCTACAAATGGATAATATATATTAGAATCAAGATTGAATCTTTTTTTGAGCTCTTTTTGCATATATTTAGAATTCACAATTATTTTTGATGCATTCTTAAGCGCTAATGCATTAAGTTTCTTATATTTTTTAATTGCATTATTTTCTAATATATTTTTTGTTGTTTTTAATACAAATCGAAAACCTTTTTCATAATTTTTGAAAATATTTAATTGTAATTCATCTCTTAAATAATAATGATAAGGAATCTTATTCTTAATGCAAAACTGAGCAATTAATGGAGCAAAAATAGCCTGAATAATCACATAATCACAATTTTTGATATTATCATATAAATCACTCAATTTGTCTAAAATAAAATCATAATTATATACATATAAAGAATTGAATCTTGAAATCTTTTGCTTATATTTCAGAGTGAGATTATGGATAGTTATATTATCTCTTTTAGTAATCCCTGGTTTACAACATTTATCAAAAGTATAAGCTACAATTTCTTTCTTAGATTTATCTTTTGAGAGTTTGAGTAATTCATTATAAATTGATTTTTCTGCTCCACCCGGAAATGATAATAGGAATTCACCAATAAATACTATTTTCTTATTCTTTTTTGGGGTTTTCATCTTATTTTACTTTTTTCAGCATACTTGCTGTTTTCTTATATACTTCTTCAACTGTTATAGCCTCTATTGCCTTGTCTCCTAAAGGTTCATGTTCTAAATTATAGCTTATCTTAGATTTTCTTTTATAGATATAATGAATATTCTTATTGATATATTTCTTTGGTAACCTTGTAAGTGGATCTGTAACCCCCCATAATGTCAAAAGATTTGCTTTTTCAGATATTGCTATATGCATAGGTCCACAATCACCTGTAATAACTAAATCTGATACAGAAAACAAAGCTGCTAATTCAGTTAGGGACAATTCACCTGTAAGATCAATAAAATTATTGTATCTTGAGAACTTATTATCGAATGCCTTATTGTATAATTCATCACCAGGACCGCCAGTAATAACAATATGATTCTTTTTATCTTTAATTAATTTCTCAATAAGTGCAATATAATTCTTCTTTGGCCAAGCCCTGCTTTTCCATAATACAAAAGGGTTAATTGTAATTATTCTTGAAGATTTTCCCAGACTAATCATTTTTTCTATCTTATCTGATAATTTCTTTGAATAAACTAAAGGATCCATATCCCATGAATGAGAATTTATGTTTAGATTTTTTATAACATTAAAAGGCATCTCATAATAATGCATACTTGGCTTATATTCTACAGAGTATTTTAAGGTAAAGTTTGCCCTAACCTTCCAATCATAAATGTATCCTATCAAAAATCTCTTTTTAATTAGTAATGCAACAAATGATTGTATAAGATTTTTATTGAGAAGAATTACCAAATCTTGCTTTTTTTGCTTAAAGGAAGACGCCATTATTGAGTATAATGAAGACTTGGTCAATATTATCTCATCAAAACTGTTATTGCCTTTCACAAAAGACCTGTCTGTCAACAAAGTAATCTTTGCAGTAGGATATTTCTTTCTTACCTCTTTAAATGCAGGTGTATCCATGAGCATATCCCCTATACCCAATGGTTTAAAGAAGATAAAAAGTATTGATTTTATCTCTTTTATTTGCTTTGTATCCTTTGGATTAAATTTTTGCTTTCTTTTTAATGAAAACCAGAGATACAAAATAGATGCAAGAAGCTTCTTTACTGTTTCTTTGAAATATATTTTTAATAGTTTCATTTTTCTTATTTTAGCTTGCAAATAGCGTAAATATGGGGTGAAAGCCTTGGAATGATATTTCCTATCACACATTCTGTATTGAACTTTATTTTCCATGAAAGCTTTCCACGATTCTTGTTATTTGTAACATAATGATTGAATCCCATTTCCTTAATCTTGAAATGTCTTTTAAGGATAAGCTTAAGAGCATCATAAGAAAAATACTTAACATGACCCCCGAAATCAGGTTCTCTATTAAATAGGCCGTAAAAAAAGAATCTAAATGAAGTTGGGTTTGGAGTAGTCAAGAAAAAGACTCCCTCTTTCTTCAGATGCCTCTTAACATTCTCTAAGAATATGCCTGTATTTTCCAGATGCTCTATAAGCTCACCAGCAATAATAACATCAAATTTCTTATTTAGATTGAATGGTTTATTCAAATCTTTCTTGTAATCTGCACCAGGTTCAATATCAAGACCATAGTACTCTTTTGAATGAGATCTAATCAAATCTGAAAAATCTCCCCAGGAATTTCCTAAATCTAAGACTACCTTTCCTTTAACAAGTTTCTTCACAATTGTTTCTCTTATCTTCATTTCCTATCAACATCCTAATATTTTTCTTTATTTCATAAACCTATCATACCACATTTCAAACATCAATATACTCCATAATTTCTGTGCTAGTATAAAATTCATCTTATAATTGCTTCCTTTTGACTTGATCTCTTTAAGAAGTTCATAAATATAATCTTTATTATACAGATCATGCTTGCTCTTTTTCAGAAGTGATTTTAATCTATCACCCAAAACATTCTTGAACCAATAATCTATAGGAACATCAAAACCATGCTTTCTTCTTTGCGTTATCTCCTTAGGAAGATCTTCTTTGAATGCTTGCTTTAATAAATATTTTTCATCCCACCCCTTAAGTTTTAGTTTTGATGGAAGCGAAAAAGAAAATTCTACAAGTTCATGATCTAAAAAAGGGACTCTTTGCTCAAGACCAAACGCAGAACTCATCTTATCGGCTTTCATAAAGAAATCGTTAGGTAGTAGGGTCTTTATATCAAATTCTTGTGCATTAGTAGCTTGATCCTTATAGGAATCATTCCACATGTATGATACTTTTGCTTGTTTTATATCTAATTTCTTTAATTCTTCATCATCAAAAAGCCGTACTGTTTCAAAAAATGCATCTGAAGGAGATCTCCCTCTCATTTTCTTCAATCTCTTCAGTATATCATTACCAAAGTCAAAGAAACATAAATGACGCAGTTTCAAGCCATATTTAAGCATCTTATACCTATCATATCCACAAAAGACTTCATCCCCACCATCTCCGCTGAGTACAACCTTATTGTGCTTCTTAACTTCTTCTGATAAAACAAAAATAGGAAGGAATCCAGGATCACCAATTGGTTGATCCATATGGTATGCCATATCATCCAAATAATCAAGTACATTATCTTTATTTATCTTGAATTCATGATGATTTGTCTTAAATCTCTTGGCTACTATCTTTGCAAAAGGCAGTTCATTTGTTGTATCAAAACCTATTGAGAAAGTATTGAGCTTACTGTTGTATTTTTTTGCAAGATAAGTAATTATAGAACTATCTAATCCTCCTGAGAGAAGACAAGCAACAGGTACATCGGCGACCATACGCCTCTTTACAGAACTATCCATCAATCCCTTAAGCTTTTTCTTATAATAAGAAAGAGGTTTATTTTCTATATCTTGTTTTGACAAAGAATAATATTTCTTATATTCTAAAGTGGTATTTTTTGATAAATTAAATATCATATAAAATCCTGGCATAAACTTTTGTACTCCTTTAATTAATGTTGTTGAACCTATCGTATAACGTAGATTAAAGAATTGTGTAAGACCTTCTTTATCTATCTCTTTTTTCTCAATTAAAGGCATGATAACTTTTATCTCTGAAGCAAATGCGAATTTATCTTTATTTTGATAATAATATAGTGGTTTTATTCCAAATCTATCTCTTGCAAGGAAAAGCTGGTTTGTTTTTTTGTCATGAATACAGAAAGCAAACATGCCGTTAAATCTTTTTAGACAATCCTTGCCCCATTTATCGTATGCAAGAAGTATCACTTCAGTATCTGAAGAGGTCTTGAACTTGTAATTGTTTAATTCTAATTCCTTTTTTACTTCCTTATAATTATATATCTCGCCATTGAAAATTATTGTATAACGGTTTAGTGCTTGCATTGGTTGCTTGCCTTTATTTGAAAGATCAATAATACTGAGTCTTCTATGGCCTAAAGAAACATTCTTGTCAGTAAATGAGCCTTTGTCATCAGGACCACGATAAGAGATAATATCTCTCAACTTATCTATAAGCTTACTATCTTCCCAGTTTATCCCAACTATTCCGCACATATATTTGCCTCATACCTTTGTTCTTATCTTTTTGTTTTTTGTTATTATCTTAGTAACTAACCCTACACTTATACTTCATTATACATAGATAAATACTGTTCTTTTAAGTCATTCCAATTAAAATCTTTAATCTTATTTTTTGCATTAGTCCCTAATTTAGATGATAACCGTTTGTTCTTGATAATCTTTTCAATATTACTTGCAAAAGCATTAACATCTCCAAATTTGCTAAGATATCCTTCTTTACCATCTGTAATCAAATCAGATGTTCCTGGAATTGATGTTGATACAACAGGCAATCCTGAAGCCATACCCTCCATAACAATCCCTGGTAAACCTTCCCCACTACTATGTAAAAGAAGAACATCAGATGATTTCATTATAGAAGGGATATCTTTTCTCCAGCCAGTGAAAAGCACATTATCTTTTAGACCTAAATCAGAGACTAGCTTTTGATATTTTTCTTTTGATGGGCCATCTCCAACTAACAACAATTTAGGATTAATTTTATTATTACCATTATTTTTATTATTCTCACAAAGTTTCTTTGTAGCTTTTATCAACACATCTATGCCTTTTCTTGGGACCATAAGACCTGCATAAAGCATCACAAAATCATTATTCTGAAGTTTAAGTAATGATTCACTTGATCTACTTAATTTTTTAGCTTTTGAAAATTTTTTTAGAAAAATACCTGTTGAGAATATTTTGAACTTCTTTTGATTAACTCCTGCTCTTAATGCATGTTTCTTCATGCTTTTACCATATATATGCACTGTTTTTGGAGCTGAGAATAAAAATCTTCCAAACAAAAAAGTATATATCTTAAATAAAATCTTAGTGCATAATCCTGGATTAAATGAATATGCTGGAAAAGTATCACAACTTAAAACATAAGTCTTTCTTCTGAAAAACAAAGAAGTAAAAGCTGCAAAAAATGAGTTAAGATAAAAATAAGTCCATTGATGTATAACATCATTCTTTTTGAAAACTTTCACTAGATTCACAAAAAACATAGGAGTTATCGGAATTGGCCATTCAAAATTTATAAAAGGTATATTGATTGCAGAATATGTGTAAATCTTTGCTTTTTTCAAAGATCCATCACTATGCCATTTGGCAGATATCTTTTTGAATGGTTTTTTAGGGACAAATAAAGTAATTTCATGCTCATCCCCTAAAAGACCTATCAAATCTGAAATAGGCCTTCTTAACAAAAATGTAGGATTTATGTAACATATTTTCATTTTTTGTTTTGCTTTATAGCAATCTTGCCAACTATTTCCTCAACACGTCTTTTAGTCTTCTGTAAAGAGATATAATTATGATATAAAAGACCAATTACAAATATAAATCCTAAAAGAATCAATAAATCCATTGTCCTATTAAGATTTAATGTGTGAGTAAACGGAGATAATAATTTAGGAAACAATGCCATGACTGCAAATAAAGCCCAAAGTATCTGCCAAAAAAGATATTCATTCTGTGAAAATTCATCTCTTTTATAATGTAAAAAAGTAAGATATAACATCAATAAAGCAAATAAAATTCCCAGTATTTGAATCCCTAGTATTTCCAGTCCTAACATTTTAATTCTTAAACCTCCACAATACCATATTTATTACAATTTTAATACCATCCATTACAGTGGTGCCTTTATACCTATTAGCATATATTGTACGTATCTTATGCTCTGCATGTCTTAATTTATGCTTGCCTGCATTAGCTATCATCTCACTTTCCATAGCATAATCAGAAGAATCCCATCTTATTTTCTTATATGCGCTAGATCTAAACGCCCTATAACCGCATTGAGTATCCTGTAAATCAATTCCATATAATAATTTAGTTATAAGATTTATAGACCTATTACCAAATCTAAAAATAAAAGGCATGTGTTTTGAAAATTCCCTATAACCAAATACTATATCTTTTCCTTCTAATTTCTTTAGAAATCCAGTGATTTCTTTTGGTTCATGTTGCCCATCTGAATCTATTGCGATAAGAATATCTGCACCTCTTTCTAATGCATAATCGCAGCCAGTCCTAAGAGCAGCTCCTTTTCCAAGGTTTATAACATGACGCAGAACAGTAACTCCCTTTGAAGATGCAATCTCATATGTTTTATCCTTGCTGCCATCATCGACAACAACAATATTCTTGCAATACTTCTTTACTTCAGAGATGACATCACCAATATGTCTTGCTTCATTATAGCCTGGAATGATTGCCCATATATTTTTATTTTTGGTTTGAACCATTTTTTTGAAAATATAAAGGTAAATAAAATTTAATTAAGCAACAACAGTTTCTGTTGCTTCATCATAGGAAGATGAATCAGATGGAGAAGATATCTCTACTTCTTCAAGTGCTTCTGAAAGCTGTTGGGATGAATCTTTCTCTTCTAAGCCCCAGTTTACCTTCCATACCTGTATCTTTCCTCCTGTCACTTGATTTGTTTCTGAGAAAAGTTCAAAATGTTCTAAACCTTCTCCTTTAAAGAAGAACAATCTTGTGAACATGCTTCCAACATGAAGAGGATCTAAAAACATCGTTTGTCCATTAGGAAGTAAAATTGCTGATTGAGGCACTACATTTCCTGAATACTCCTTAACAACAAAGTTACCATTTTCATCCAGATATCCCAATGAATCTAATGAAAGACGACCTTGTTGAGTATAAACATAAGCATTCATGGTACTTAATTCTACCTCAAGTCCATTTTGACATTGTAACAACCCATTGTTCTCTGCACATGAAGTAAGTCCTGAATAATAGCCTGGCCAAGGAGAAATCCATTGGTCTGCTTTTGTCTGTTGAACTTCAGTATATATTGTAGGTGCAAGTTCTTTGCTAATACTAAAATTCTCCTCAAGAATCTTAATTCCTTCATTATAAGAAGTGCCTTTAATTGTTTGCCAGATTTTAGCTTTAGTAAAATTCCATGAACCAAAATGCCCCCAAACACCTGCCTTTCCAATCATGTCTTCTGATGCTATAAGATAATGTGGCATTAAATCTTCACAATGTGTCCGTTCTAAAACATTTTCAATCTGCTCATCTGAAAGATCTTCTGATTTAAGAGTCACTTCTGCATTTTCTTTATCTTGAAGCATGATTGTATCAAGAACCTGAACTGCACGAACTGTATCATTATTAAAATATAAATCAAGCATGTTAGGAGCATAATTTTGACCACAATTCAACATCTTTAAAATGCCTACTGAAGTCTGTTCATCTGATGTAAGAAAACTTTTTCCACCATAATGAATACTATTCTGATCTCCCCCATCCATAGTGACCCTAACACCATTAGCTACAAACCAATGCCCAAAATCCCACCATGTGGTAATATAACCAATACCATCTTCTGCATCTAATTTAATTTCATTAAGAGTTTGATCCCATGCATCATTATAACTAGGGATTTCATTTAATGCAATATTATTTGCTGCTTTTACTGGTGAAATAAGCAAAAAACAAAATACTATGAAAATTACTATCTGTGTTATTACTTTACTTGATTCAAGATTTTTACTAACCCATTTAACTATAAACTCATGAAGTATGCCCATGCATGCTCCAAATGCTATTGCAAAAGCTGGAACTAAAAGAAGTGCAAACCTCATTCCTTTAGTGAAACTATAAGCTGTTCCAATAAACCAAATGGTCAATAATATAGGATATAATAAATTCCTTTTTCCCCCTTTATATTTCTTTAAGCCAGTTAATACTATACCTAAGATAGCTAACCAGAATAAGAATTTACCACCCATCTGACCGATTATACTTGCAAAAGGAACTTCATTGAATTCTGCAACTGTTGTAAGTACATTTGGCCATAATGATTTTACTGCTACACCTTTAAGAACAACAAAGTTCAAAATTGATGAAACCATTGTTATTATCACCCTACCTTTTGTAGCAATAATTAATGAAATAATTGAAACAACAAGGAATAATGCTCCTTTCATGAATGGTCCTTTAAGTTTCATGAAAAACTCTTTCTTTATTGATTTATGTTTGATTATCTCTCTGCCAACTACTAGTGCTCCCATCAATATTATTGCAGCAAGCATGAAATCAAATAAATATTCTGGGAACCATATTTTAGAATAAATATAGAATGTTAAACCACCAAATAAAGAGTAAATTACTGATTTTTTTAAGTCCTTAGCATCATATGCTTCTAAGAAAAGCCACATCAAAAGCAAAGGAAATAATATGTTTGCTGAGTCAGTATCTGAGAATCCTGCAGGAGTCCTTCCTAAAAGCGCACCATTGACAGCAATTATCATAGCAGCAAAAAAGCCACCCACATTACCACCTAATTTCTTTCCTATCAAAAATGCAGGTATAATAGATAATCCTATCAATATAACTGGAATAAGAAAGAATGCTGATAATAATGATGTATCTGAAAAGATATTCATAATCTTAAATATAATTATTCCAATAAAAGCCATAAGATTAAGATTTTCATTTCTAATACCGAATCTTCCGTTTCTTAATGTATGATAACTTCCTTCTTCTACTAGTTTTGGTTCTTTGGATCTGAAACTGTAATAATCTTCTTCTGTGACTTGACAACCCACATGACCACACTCAAGATAATTCTTTGCAGAACCATACCATAAATAAGGGTCAATTGCAAGCAAGTAAGTCTGCCCATCTTCATCTTGAAAACGCGATTTGAAATAATTTGATCTATCTTCAATTAAAGGTTGGATTTGATCCTTATTTGCTTCTATTACTTCAAGAAATTGTTCATTTGCAATAGCTTGTACCCTATCACTTGGCAGATTAGGATTTTCTTGAAGCACTTGATCTACAATATTTGATTGAATCCCACTATACACTGAATTCTCTGCCCATTGATCTGTAACAGGCAAGGATGCAGGAAATAATCTAAAATAAGATGAAAATAAAATTGCAATCAGAATAAGAATGATTGGAATAACATATTTGTTATGCATAAAAATATTTTTTGTATGTTTGAAAGCTTTCTTTGCTTGACCTTCTATTTTACCTATATCTAAAACTAGTTCTCCTTTATCTTCTGCCATTGTAACTACCCCATAAACCCTTAATGATATTACTTCATGAAGGCCAAACCCTTTATAAAGTTTTTTATGGATTGTATTGGAGTTTAGAGAGAGTTAGAAGACGAATAAAATAATAATAATAATAATAATAATAATAATAATAATAGTAATAATAATAGTAATAGTAATAAAGCAAGGCATATGATTTTCAAATAATAATAAAGCATATAAAAGATAATACAAATATAACATATATCTATATCTAATAACTCATACCTAATAGAAATATCTATGGGGATAAGGTAAAAAATAAAAGGGTAGATAAAAATGAAGAAAATTGTAGATACAGTATATTCTAACTTACTACGTATAAAGAAAAATGAGAGTGTGTTAATAATCTGTGATAAGAAAACAAAAAAAATTGCGGAAGTATTCTTTGAACATGGTTATGAATATGGCGACCATACATTGTGCTTTGAAATTAAAGAAGGAAAAAGACATGGAGAAGAACCTCCAAAAGAAATTGCAGAATTGTTTTTACAATATGATATACTCCTACTTATTACTACAAAATCCCTTAGCCATTGTGATGCAACAAAAAAAGCTTTATCAAAAGGAGCAAGAGCAGTCACTATGCCCACCATCACTTCGGATATATTGAAAAGATGTGTTGATATAGATTATAAAGCATTAGAGGTTTTGCATAAAAAACTTGAAAGATATATGAAAAAAGCTAAAATCGTCAGAGTAACAACAAAAAAAGGAACTGATATCTCATTTAAGATATATAATAACAAAATCATATCTGAAACTTCTTTGCATAAAAAAGGAGATTTCCACAATATCCCCATGGGTGAAGTATTTGTATCACCAAAAGAAGGAACAGCTGAAGGGACATATGTAATCGATGGGAGTCATTCTGGAGTTGGAAAGGTTTCTATAACAAAGCCAATTAAAATTACAGTAAAAAAAGGATACGCAGTGAAGATTGAGGGTGACGCTAAAGCTAAGAAGCTTGATAAAATGCTAAAAGCTGTAAGGAAGAAAGGGGCTTACAATATAGCTGAACTTGGAATAGGCACAAATCCAAAAGCAAAAATAATAGGAAATCCTTTAGAAGATGAAAAAGTAATGGGAACATGTCATATTGCTCTTGGTAAGAATTCTGCATTTGGAGGGAAAATCAATGTACCAATACATCTTGATGGTATAATGAGAAAACCAACAATTTATTTTGATAAGAAAATCATAATGAAGGATGGTAAATTTCTTATTTAGAAAATTTAAGTTGATTCTTTTTATTATTCTCTTTTTCTGCTTTTCTTCTTGTCCACTCTTGTCGATCTGCTTTTGATTTCTTTTTTGACTTCTTTTGTTTTGTTTCTAATTCCTTTTGTATACGTTTATCTTCTTTATCGTAAATCTTTTTTATGGTATTCTTAAAAGAAGTATATTTCTTCTTCTTGATTGCGTCTCTTGCTTGTTCCATCAGACGCATCAGATAATATAATTGATGATAAGTTGCTAAATGATATCCTGTACCTTCTTTTTGTGATAATTGATATCTGATAAATGCTCTTGTATATTTCTTGCATACATGACAATCACAATTCTTGTCTAAAGGTGATTTATCATGTTCAAACTCTTTTCTCATAAGACGAAGCTTACCTTCTGATGTAAATATTGTTCCTCTTCTTGCATTTTGAGTAGGAAACCTGCTATCGAACATATCAACACCAAGGCCAATTGCCTCAAGAAGTTCCATGGGTGATCCAAGACCCATTAGATAACATGGTTTATCTTTTGGCATAATAGATTTATGGATTCTTACCATCTCAAACATTTTCTTCTTTGGTTCACCGAGTGCAAGTCCACCAATTGAAAAACCATCAACATCAATATCCTTTAGTTCTTTACAGCTTTGTTTTCTAAGATCCTTATGAGTGCCACCTTGAGTAATAGCAAATAGAAGTTGCTTTTTCTTTTTTCCTTTGTTTAATTTGTCATGATGCTCTTTACATCTTTTTGCCCAATCTGTTGTTTTTTTAATAGCATCCAGGATTCTTGTTTTTGAATGACTAACTAAAGGCATACTATCAAGACACATAGCTATATCACTACCTATATTCATCTGGATATGCATATCTCCTTCTGGTGTAACAAAATGTTTTGTGCCATCAAATGGGCTTCTGAACCAGACCCCTTCTTTAGTAGTCTTTATCAAAAATGCTTCTTTATACATCTGAAATCCGCCAGAATCAGTAGCATTTATGCCGTGATAATCCATGAATTTCTTGATTCCACCATGATTTTTGAAAAATTCATCTCCAGGTCTAAGATATAATACAAATGCATTTGATATAACTGCAGTATTGCCCATAGATTTTAAATCATTACTTGATATATACTTAACTGTGGCTTTTGTAGCAACAGGCATAAAGAATGGAGACTCTATGGTTCCTGATTTTGTTTCTAACTTTGCAACACGTGCCTTCTTATCCTTATGTGTTATCTTAAATGTTTTAATTGCCATTATTTTAGTTCTCATTAATTTAGTTTAGATTAAATTTATTTTATTAAATTAAATAATACTATTTATTGTTATTATGACAATTCCATTATAAGCTTTGCTGCTAATCCTGAAGTCATGTCATTTATATCTTTTTTTGGATTTACCTCAACAATATCTGATATTTTTATAAGGTCTGTTGATTTTATCTGCTGAATCATATGGATAATTTCTCTTGATGACAAACCACCATGTTCTGTATAACCTGTTCCAATCGCTTCTACAGGGTCAACTGCATCAATATCCAATGAAAGATATATCGGAAGATTTGATTCTTTTATCTTAATCAAAATGTTTTTTGTTACTTGTTTTACATCTTTGTCAAAAATTGTTTTCATATCATAATATAAGATATTTTTCTTCTTTAGATAATCAATCTCTATTTTGTCCCAATTCCTAACACCTATTATAATTATGTTCTCTGGTTTTACAATATTCTCTTCAATTAATACCTTTAGATAATCTTCTTGGGTAGGAGGTTTGAAATCATCCATAAGATCAGGATGTGCATCAAATATAATCAACATAAATTCAGATGTGTTCTTTGAAAATCCCTTTACTGCTGGATATGTTATTGAATGATCACCACCTAAAAGAATTGCATTTTTTTTGATTTTTGATATTGCATCTTGAATGTTATCATGGCTTTGCCCAATATTTTTCTCATCTACTTCTATTTGTTCTATTATGAATTTTGGTTCGATACCTTCTTCATTTGAGAATTTATCTTTTAGCCTTTCGAGGATCTTATCTGGTGCCATATTAGATCCATCACCATGACCTAAGCCTCCACCGCTGAAAGGTATTTTTATCAGTTTCATTTTAAGAACCCTATTATTTTATCTGTATCATCAAAGTTAGCTATTAAATAATCAGGATCATGGCTCTTTAACACATCCAAGTTTTCTTCACCGCACCCTACAGCAAGACACTTACAATCATTATCTTTAGCACATTTTATGTCTAACACTGTATCTCCAATAATATAAATTTCATCAGGAGTAGATTTGAATTTTGTTTTAAATTCTGCAATTGCAATAGGGACCAGATCTGATCTATTTAGAGACATATCCCCATAAGAACCTATCTCTATATAATTCCAAATTCCTGCAGCGGATAATTTTGCCTTGGCTTTGCCTTTTAGGTTGCCAGTCAATACACCTATAATAACATCTTTTTGTTTAAGTGCTTCAAGGAGTTTAATAATTCCTGGCATTACTTTTAATTTCTTATTTGTTAATTGCTCTGAAACTACAGTTTCAATACTTTCAAATATTTTTAAGAAATTGTTATCTTGCTTAGGATCAATCCCATTTAATCTGCACATTTCATAAACTATCCTCTTATCAGTCTTGCCCTTCATATCAGATCTTTTTAGAGACTTAACACCACAACATCTTCTAAATGATTCATCCCAATATTTTACCTGTCCAATAGGAATCAAGGTGCCGTCGATGTCAAATAAGATTAATTTCATTTTGTCGTTACCTTCATATTTTTATTCAATTATTTCCGTCTCAAGCTTTACCAAATCACAAAAATCACATGCAAAATTATATGCGCCAGCATTAAGGAAAGTTATCCTATCACCTATCTTAGGATTTTCTAAATATATCCTATATCTGAATATATCCATTGAACATGGAGTGCATCCTTTAATAATGTAAGGCTTTATCTTATTCTGGTCTGTTATATTCTCTTTTTTTAATTCTCCTTCAACCAAAAGCCTTGTCGGCACAGTGAATGCATCAGTATCGCCATGATAGACGGAAGCATTGACAATTATATTATTCTCATACATAGTCTGTATGTAAGTGACTAACTTTACAGCCGGAGCGCAAATAAATCTGCCTGGTTCTATAATAAGCTTGATTGATTTTTCATTAAGCCATATTTTAAGTTCTTTTATCTTCTTATAGATTGATTTGAAGGCGTCAGTGTTTGTATTTGCATATTCACAAGGAAATCCTCCACCAATATCCATAAAACCAATAATTCGTAATGTTTCTTCATCAAACATATTGCCTATTTCATATATGAGATTCCATTCTGCTATATTCTGCGTCTTCCTGAAGAAATGAATTCCTAACGAATTAATACAGGGATGATCTTTGAGCTCTTTAATTCGTCTGTTAACGATATCACAAGACATGCCAAATACAAAATAACGCTCAGTCTTAAGAGTATTCTCCTTTAGTTTAGTCCGAAGAAAAAGGTCAATCGTTTTACTCTCATGGTTTTTCAAATAAGCTAACAATGAATCAAGATCAGACTCATTATCAACTATGAACCTAGTTATGCCTAGAGAAAGAAGCTCTTGAATTCCTTCAATATCCCAGCCCTGGGCTAAAAATAAAACTTTGGCCTTATCTTTTACCCTTTTCAGTCCTTCTTTAGTATGTACCAGAAACTCTGAATCAGTATTCTCTTCTAGGACTGAAGTAACTTCTGGATTAGTCTTTGAACTATAGAAAACAAAATCTACCATCTCTTTCAATATAGTATATTGTTCAATCACTTTATTTTTTGAAAGTACAAATTTTGGTTTATGCTTTTGCATTTTTTTTCATCTCATTTGTGATTTTATTATCTGATTTAGATCCCTTAGTTTGTTTTTTTGGTTTTAGGAGATTTTCTTCCTCAAGAGATTCTAGTGCACCAATCATAGCTAATGGAAATGTAATCGTAACATCACCAATAACAGTCGCTATATCACTCTCTTCTTTAACTTTACCCCATGATTTTGCTTCTTGAGTTGTTGCTCCTGACATGCTTCCTGAGGTTTTTTGAGCAGTTGTCATATAGACTGCGTAATTAGCTCCTCCATTCAGAAGTGTTGAAAGGATTGCATGATGTTTTGAAATGCTGCCACCAAGTGCAATGACTCCTTTTTTCTCGTCATAACTTGTTGAGAATAATATATTACCAAAATCTTTGACAACATCAACTATGAAATCATCATGTTTCTGCTGAAATAAATATAAATGAAAACCAAAAGCACCATCAGTTATCGCAGGACAGAATATAGGAATATCATTTTTTGCTGCCTGGTAAAGAATAGATGAAGAATCATCTAACATGAGTCCTATTTCTTTTAACATATCTGAAACTGCCCATCTCTTTTGTTTTTTGTAAAGCTTATCAAGAATTTCAAGCATCATATCTTCAAAATGCATATAGCTCTCATTATTAACAAAGATATTGCCAATCCTGTTTATGCCTTTCTCATGAAGTTCTACATCGTCTGAATCAAATTTACCTACTTTGAATTTCTCGCCTGTTGCTTTCATAATATCTTCTTCTATCCCACCAACTGTAGTCACTATAACATCTGCCATCTTTAAGTTGATTATCTGAGCAAAAAATCCCCTTAATCCAGAAGTAACCATATTTGAAGTAAATGTAAGGAAAATCTTTGCACTATCTTTTTTCATCTTAACAAATACTTGAGAAGCTTTCTTCAGCTCTATACTTTGATAGCCAAGTGTCTGATATGAATCTAGAAGATCCTTGACCAACATGCCTTTTTTCCATTTAAAATCATTGATATATTCCATTATTATCACCTGATGAATTGATTTTGAGTTTATTTTAAGTTAATTTGAGTTAAATTTATTGGGTTTGTGTTGAATTTGAATTAAAATGCCCTTATCTTGAATAAATCTTAAATTAAAGATATAAAAGCTAATATAACTAAAACAATGAGAAATCTAAATAAAATTATCGACCTGCACGGCTTACTGTATCAAATAAAGCATTCTTAAATTGCATAGTGCTGAAAAGCCTTGTTGGTTTATAAAGGTTACCTTCTGATGGGGCTTACTTATTTCGTTCTATATTAGAGAGGGATGCATAATGTTTTTAAATAAAATAGAGTTTTTCCTGATATCATGAAGACAAGCCTAAGATCACATACATGCGGAGAATTAACTACAAAAGAAATTGATAAAGAGATTTCTCTTTGTGGATGGGTTAGTACTAGAAGAGATCACGGTGGAGTTATATTTATAGATCTTAGAGACAGATATGGATTAACACAGATTGTATTCAATCCTGAATTCAATAAAGATGTCCATAAGGATGCTGATAGTTTAAGAAGAGAAGATACTATTAGAGTTAAAGGTATTGTAAAGAAAAGAGCACAAGGTATGGAAAATCCAAGATTAAAGACAGGAGAAATTGAAGTATTTATTTCAGAACTTGAAATCCTGAATAAGAGTGAAACTCCCCCTATTGAAATTGATGATAAAAAACTTGCTAGTGAAGATTTAAGATTAAAATATAGATATCTAGATTTAAGAAGACCACAAATGCAAGAGCATATGTTAATAAGACATAAAGCTGCAATGGCAGGACGTGAAGCACTTACAAAACAAGGTTTCTTAGAAATTGAGACACCATTGCTTGTAAAAGCTACTCCTGAAGGTGCAAGAGATTATGTTGTTCCAAGCAGAGTAAATCCTGGACATTTCTATGCATTGCCTCAATCTCCTCAATTATACAAACAGCTTCTTATGGTAGGAGGGTGTGATAGATATTTCCAAGTTGCAAGATGTCTGCGTGATGAGGATTTAAGGCAAGATAGACAACCTGAATTTACACAAATAGATGCAGAAATGAGTTTTGTTGAACAGGACGATGTATTCACAGCATGTGAGGCTATGATTGCAAATATTATGGAAAAAACATTAGGATTAAATGTAAAAACTCCTTTTCCAAGATTTTCCTATAAAGATGTCATGGATAAATATGGAATCGATAAACCAGATTTAAGATTTGGACTAGAACTTTCTGAAGTTACAGAGATAGTCGTTAAATCAGACTTTGGAGTATTCAAAGATGTTGCAGACAATGGCGGAATTGTCAAATGCATCAATCCTGAAAAGGAACTAGGAAGAAAGGATATTGATGGTTATATTAAATTTGTACAAGAGAATGGCGCTAAAGGAATGGCGTGGATGAGAGTCACAGAAAATGGACTCGAAAGTAATATTGCTAAATATTTCCCTGAAGATGTACAAAAAGAACTTATTGAGAAAGTAGGTGCAAAACCAGGAAGCATACTTATGTTCATAGCTGATAAAGAAGATATGTGCAATGAAATAATATCAAAACTAAGAAATAAACTTGGTGAAGATTTAGAACTTTATGATAAAAAAGAATTCAATTTCCTATGGGTAGTTGATTTCCCGCTTTTTGAAAAAGATGAAGAAACTGGAGATTATAAACCTGCACATCACATGTTTACAATGCCAAAGAAAGACTGTATAGAATTCTTGGATAGTGATCCTGGAAAAGTTTTTGCTACATGCTATGATTTAGTACTTAATGGCGTTGAACTAGCTTCTGGAAGCATAAGAGTACATAGGCCAGACATTCAACAGAAAATAATGGATATAGTAGGATTTCCTAAAGAGAAAGCAAGAGAAAGATTTGGTTTCTTACTTGATAGCTTCAATTACGGAGCGCCTCCGCATGGTGGATTTGGACTTGGTTTTGACAGGCTTGTTGCAATGATATGTGGATTTAGCGATATAAGAGAAGTTATGGCTTTTCCAAAGAACAAGAATGCACAGTGCCCAATGGATGGCAGTCCTGGTGTAATTGAAGATAAGACATTAAAAGAACTGCATATCAAAAGCGATGTTGTCAAGAAAGACAATAAATAAATACTTGTCCTGATTTTATTCTTATTAAAATATGAAAATACTAGAATTAGCTAAAAAAAACATATATTCTGCCTATAAGCACAACCAGATAATAATCAGTTCATTTGAAGTTGGCATTAAACCCACAAGTAAGAAATGTTTTAGGGATGGTACTAAAATAACTTCATCTTTAGAAAAAAAAGGTAAAAATATCTTTCTTAAGAATCAAAGTAATATGATACCTGTATGTAAAGGTGCACTTTTAAGGCTAAAACCAAATAAGACAGTAAAATATAGTAAAAATAAATTTACTGCAGAAACTAAACTTCAAAGGATTGCTTTTTATATTAATAATTATGGTGCTTTTAATGGTCTTTTTAGAGTCGGTAATATATTCTTACATGACATTAAGAATAGAATCAGGTATAAAATTAAAGATGATACTAAAAAGTCAAGAGTTGACCTTAAATTTAAAGAAGGAATTACATTCAGAGTGATAGGAATTTCTAAAGATAAAATAAAACTAGAATGTTATGATTACGGGGGCATATATGATTATTTCATTAATACAGAAATTAATAGATATCCTCCACAAGTACCTGAGAACTATTATGCAACTGCATACTTCGCATATAATAGTGTAAAACTAGGGAAAATTGAGAATAATAATGGTCTTGTAAATGCAGGAAAAATGGCACTGGAATTTGCTACAAAGAATTATAGTTATTATGAGCCTGCAGGGATTGCTTTCAAACATACTGATTTCAAATATTCTCCACTCATTGAAGCAGCTAGATTATTAAAAATCAAAGAAAGTGTGAAATATACTGAATCTAACTATAATCCTGTTAATGTATACGCCCTGAGAATACATAATCTAGTACTTAATGAAGATTTAGAGGAGGATTTAGCTGGAGATTTAGCTGGAGTGAGAAGATGTCTTAAAGTCATAAGAAAGAATCAGGCTAAAGACGGACTAATAATGGATAATTATGTTCCCAATTATACTAAATCAAAAGATATTACATACCATCAGTTTGCAGCTGCATGTCTTGCTAGGGCATATTCTATAAAACCACTAAAAGAAGTTAAGCTAATACTTGATAAAGCAGTTAATTTCTCACATAACATCCTATTTGAGAATGGCGAAGTATCATATTATGGGCGGGGAAACAATAATATTTACCATATAGCAAGTGCAATATATTTATTTGCATGTTATTATAAAATATCAAAAGATAAAAAATATATTTCTGCAGTACAAAAATTATATGGATATTTATCTAACAATCACCTAACTAAAATGTATAAAGATTGGTTACCTACCTGCCTTAATGAATACTCTGAAAAAATGATGGGATGGAACCATTGTGAGATGCCCTATAATATGCAGACAAGTTATTTTTTGTTATATGCTTATGAAATTCTTAAAGATAAAAAGCCAAATAAGGGGATGGTTGATATAGATAAGAGTGTAAATAAAGAGATATTTATGGAATCTGGATTTTATCATTATAAGAATAAAAAATATGAAATTTGCATCATAAATGGAGGAGAGCAATTAACATGGGCAAATGGAAGGCACGCTACAGGTATTGGTGGAATTGCTAATCTAACTGTGAATAATGAACAAAAGTCAATGAGTTTAGATTTTTATAATAATAAAGTTCCAATTACAGATCTACCTAGAATTAAAGTTAATGGGAAGTTTTTACATCCAAAAGAATACAAAATAAGTAGATTAAGTAAATTAAATAATCAAGAAGATAGCTTAGATAAGAGTAAGGATGTAAAAGGATGCACACTAGAAGTAAGATATAAAAGAATTAGAATAAGAAAAGAATACAGCTTCATGAAGGAGAAGATAAGATGTAATGTAAACTGCATTCTTGCAAAAGGGCTTAAGAATGTTGAAATTGATGGTATGTTGAATATACATCTTATACATCTAAAAAAAGAGGAGAATATCTCTTTTAATATTACTGAAAATTCTAAAGAAATAGATATGCGACAAGAGAAAGAGAAGATAGAATCAAATACAAAAGGAAAAGGACATATACAGAAAATTGGTTTTTTCAAATCAAGAAAAGTTAAAAAGAAAATTAAATTAAATGTAGTCGGGGATTATATTTTCTAAATATTATTCTTTAAATATAAATATTAAATGAGGTTTAGATAGTAATTAAGATTTATTAAGAAACTCATCAATTGCTTTTGCTGCTTGCTTGCCATCTCCCATCGCTTTGATAACAGTTGTTTCACCTTCAATTATATCTCCTCCAGCAAAGATCATAGGATCTGATGTCTGCAAGCTTTCGTTTATAGTAAGTTTTCCTTTTTTTGTTATATCTAAAGCTCCATCTTTTGTAAGCAGAGGATTTGGACCCTGACCAATTGCAATTATTACTTGATCACAATCAATTGTGAATTCACTTTCTTTTATTGGAACTGGTCTTCTTCTTCCACTTTCGTCCGGCTCACCTAGCTCCATCTTTATCACTTCAATACCTGCTACTTCTTTTTCTCCAATAATCTTGAGTGGATTAGTAAGCCACATGAATTCAATACCTTCTTCTTGTGCATGATGAACTTCTTCTACTCTTGCAGGAGACTCCTTAATTGTTCTTCTATATACTAAAACAACATCTGCTCCTAAACGTTTTGCTGTTCTTGCTGCGTCCATAGCAACATTACCTGCACCTACAACAACAACTTTCTTACCTTTTCTTATAGGTGTATCATTATTAGGGAAATCATATGCTTTCATCAAATTAATCCTTGTTAAAAATTCATTTGCAGAATAAACTCCTACAAGATCCTCGCCTGGAAGATCTAAAAAATAAGGTAAACCTGCACCATTACCAATGAATATAGCATCAAAATCTTGTTTTAGGTCATTTAAAGTAAGTGTTTTTCCGATTACATAATTTGTCTTTATCTTTACTCCTTCAGATTCAATTGCTTTTATCTCTTCATCAACTATTCTTTTAGGAAGCCTAAACTCAGGAATACCATATCTCATAACTCCTCCCGTCAAATGAAGTGCCTCAAATATCGTAACATCATAACCTTGTCTTGAAAGATCAGTTGCACAGGAAAGTCCTGCAGGACCTGATCCAATAACTGCTATTTTCTTATTTTTATCTGGAAGCTTAGTTGGATTTGTTGATTTTCCATTATCTGCTGCAAAACGTTCCAGTTTTCCGATTGCTACTGGATCATTCTTTGCTTTTAAAATACAACCAGATTCACATTGTTTTTCTTGAGGACAGACTCTCCCACATACTCCAGGGAGATTATTTGTAAGTTTAATTATGTTTAAAGCTGAATCAAAATCTTTTTCTTTTATTTTCTCTATAAAATTAGGTATATCAACACCGACAGGACATTTTGGAACGCATTGAGGGTTTTTACATTGAAGACAACGTGTACCTTCCTCTATTGCCTGGTCTTCATTGTAACCTAAACAAACCTCTTTGAAATTATTCTTCCTTTCTTCAGGATCTTGTTCTGATATTTTTACTGGCATCTTATTTATTCATCTCTTAAGAATTATATTATTCATCTTACAAACATGATTCTCTTCTTTTTTATAGCTTGCATTCCTATTGAGTATCTCATCAAAATCTACTTTACTAGCATCAAATTCAGGACCATCTACACATACAAATTTAATCTTTTCACCATAATTAATTCTACAGCCACCACACATACCGATGCCATCTACCATCAATGTGTTTAAACTGACTATTGTTTTGATATTATTTTCTTTAGTATATTTTGCAACAAACTTCATCATTATTGTAGGGCCAATTGCAATAACAAGCTTATAATCATTCTCTTTCAATTCATTCTCTAAAGCCTGAACAACATTGCCTTTAAATCCTATACTGCCATCATCACTGCTGGTGATAACCTTATCACAGAATTCTTCAAATTTATCTTTCCAAAAAAGAAATTGTTTACTTCTTACACCAAGTATGCAATGAACTTTCTTGCCTTGCGCAGCATATTCTTTTGCTATAGGATAAATTGCAGCAATACCTACGCCTCCTCCTATAAGGCAGATAAAATCTTCGGATTGGATCTCACTAGCATTACCAAGAGGACCAACAACATCCTTAATTCCATCACCTTCATTAAGGCTTACAATTTCTGCTGTTGATTTTCCTGCAACAATGAGGATAATAGTAATACGATCATCATTAATATCTGCAATTGTTAGTGGTATTCTTTCACCAGTATTATTAGGAATTATAATTAAAAATTGACCAGGTTTTGCGTGTCTAGCTATATCTGGTGCAAAAATATCCAAAAGATATGTATTTTGCGCTATTTCCTCTTTCTTTAATATTTTAAACATGAAATAGAGCTACCTTTGTTTGTTATATAAAGATTGTTGTTTATTATTGTCCTAAATTCGAATTACTATAATACCATAAATAACTATGAATAAAAAACCCAAGTTAGAATAATTGATTTATTATCATTGTTATAATGTGAAAAGAAAAGGTGGACAGCGAACCTCAGTTCCCGTTCTTAAGAACAGTACAATGAGAAACGAGGGATTGTTTTACTTCTGGGTTCGAAATGAGACCAGGTAGGACCAATCCTCTATGACCGTCCATATAGTAGGAGTCCGAGTCCCTTTTTAAATGTTACGGTTTTTCAGTGAAAAAACAAGTTATATAAATACTGACTGTGTGCAAAATAATGGTGATTTAAATGAAAGCAATAATACTGGCTGCAGGATATGCAACAAGGCTATTTCCTTTAACTAAAGATTTTCCTAAACCATTGATTCCTATCGCAGGCAAACCTATGATTGATTATATTATCAAAAATATTGAAGAAATAGGAATCAATGAAATTTTTGTGGTTACTAATAATAAATTCGCTAATGCTTTTGAAGAGTGGGTGCAGAAAAAACAAAGAAACAGCAAAATAGAGATAATAAATGATGAAACTATGTCAAATGATGATAGATTAGGTGCTATAGGGGATATACAATTCGTTATTAAAAAGAAAAAAATAGAGGAGGATTTACTTATAATAGGCGGCGACAATATGATTAAATTCTCCCTTAAAGAAGCATATGAACTATTCAAGCAAAAAAGAAAAAGCGTAGTAATAGGTTATGATGTAAAAGACAAAGAAAAAGCAAAAAGCTATGCAGTGCTTGAGATTGATGATAATAAAAAAGTATTGGAATTTGTTGAAAAACCGCAAAATCCAAAATCTACTTTCTGTGGAATATGTGTTTATTTCTATCCAAAAGAAGTTTTAAAATTAATAGACCAATATCTTGAAGAAGGCAATATACCTGATGCCCCAGGTAACCTACCTGCATGGCTCATAACAAAAGATGAAGTATATGCTAAAACACATGATGAAAAATGGTATGATGTTGGTGGATTTGAAAGCCTTAAAGAAGCAAAAGAAGATTATGGCGAAGAAAACGTGGATATAGAAGAATTAAAGAAAGGAAATATTTGAATCATAGATAAATCATAAGAAAATTGCTTAACTCTCACTTGCCCAATAAGGTACACCTGCATTATCATAGATAGCATATGTCTTTTCAGGGAAGAAATATCTCTTAATTGGACCATTATCTGCGTTTTCTGATCTATAGCATTCTCTATGATATGATTCTGAATTGTAATTATCCCTCCTATTAAATCCTGATGATAATTTGATTGTCCTACAATTCTCTTCGCTTCTGGACTCAATCATTAGCTGCAATTGCGCTATTGTATTATACTTTAGAGATGATGTAGAGATAGGAGTTATTTCTACTGTATCTTGTATTTTTGGTTTTATTTCAGAACCATGAGATACTGTGTATTTTGTAACGAAATGGTTTGGATAGTGTTCATATATACTTGCAAATGCGATGTTTATTGAACATATTGCTAATAAAAGTAGAACTATTATCGCCTCTTTTTTCATATCCATCACCTCTTTAGTCTTTCTCTAGTTTATTCGTATATAAACTTTTGGTTGTCGTCCTGAGAGATGGACAAATACTCATTTAAAAGAAGTAAGGGATTTTACCAAACCATAAAACTTATATAAGCTAACAGACCACTCAAATCTACTATGAGTGATGAGATTGAAAAAACAGATTCAGAAAGAATTGAAGAAGGACAATTACTAGTAAGAACTATAATTGAAATGCTAGGTGGACCTAAGGAACATATAGAAGAGACTATGGAAGCATATGTAGAAGAGATGGGTAAGAATGCTGATTATGAAATAGTCAAGAAATATATTTCTAAAGCAGAAGAACAAGAAGGAAGTGAAAAGCTAAAAGAATCTAAAGGAAAAAAATTATACTCTTTATATGTTGAGATGGAAATCTGGTTTAAAAATGTTGATAAAATAATAGCATTTTGCTTTGATAGCCTACCTTCAAGCGTGGAAATACTTGAGCCTGAAACACTTACCATAAAAAATAATGAACTTTCTGGACTACTAAACGATCTTCAAGCAAAACTGCATAAATTAGATATGGCTTTAAAGACATATAAGACAGACACAAGAGCAGCTGCAATGATATTTCGAACACTTACAACAAACTTCATCAATTATTGCTTACAAACAGGAAAACAAACTCCAGAGGAAATCGCAGAGATTACAGGCATAGAAAATGAGAAAGTAAAGAAGCTACTTGATGAACTCGCTGAAAAAAAGGTAATACATAAAAAGGACAATACCTATTCTCTTAAATAAGTTATAATGAGTAATATTACCTGTTAAATAATAATAAATATAATTAATATAGGAGTCAAATCATAAGATGGATGAAGCTTTAAGGAACAAAATTGAAGCGGTTCTTTTCTCTTTAGGCAAGAAAATACATATAGATGAAATACTACGTATGGTCAAAGAGAAAGATAAAAGCAAAGTAGTTGCTTGTCTTTTAGAACTAAAAAAAAGATATAATGATGATGAAAACAAATCATTAATGATTCTCCAAGATGGAGATATATGGAAACTAACAATAAAGGATCAATACATAGATGTAGCTAAAGAGATAGGTATTGAGACTGAACTTACAAAGACGGTTATGGAAACACTAGCAGTTATCGCGTATAAAAATCCAGTTCTACAAAGTGATGTAATAAAAGTAAGAACCAATAAAGCGTATGACCATCTAAAAGAACTTGAAGAGACAGGATATATACAAAGAGAAAGATATGGAAGAACTAGAAAAATCAAGCTTACACAGAAATTCTTTGATTATTTTGACTTGCCACCTGATTCTTTAAAGGAGAAATTCAAGAATGTTGAAGATATGGAAAAAGTAATTGAAGATAAAGAAAAACAAATCCATGAAATTAATAACAAAAAAGCAGAGATGATAGAACAACAAAAGATGGACGAGAAAAAAGAAGAAAAAAGAAATGTCTTTATTGAAGGAAAAGGTGAAGTCAAGGAAATTATAGAACATAAAGACAATGGTCTTGAAGTAATTGAAGGAGAGAGATTAGGGGAATTAGATGTATTTGATGAAGAATCTCAAGAAGATAAAGAAGCAAAAGAAGAAGAGAAGAAAAAAGCAGAAAAAGAAAAGGAAAAAGAATTCCTTCAAGAAACTGGTGAAAAAGTAGGAGAATTTGATGTATATAAAGAACCTGAGAAATTCATTGAACCTGGACTAGAATATGAAAAAGATAAGAAAGATGAAGAACAAAAAGAAGAATTAGAGGACGAAAAAGAAGAATTGATGGAAAAAGATAAAATTGATCATGATATGGACGCAATACAAAAAGAAGGGGGAGAAGAAGATTCTATTTCCGATATAATGGATATGAAAGATAAGATCAATCAAGAGAATAAGGAAGAAGAAAATAAAGAAATTGAAGAGAAGAAAGAAGGGGGAGAAGAAGGAAAAGAAGAAGATAGTAAAAGTGAAATTAAAGACGAGAAAAAAGAAAAAAATAAAGAAAGTGTGGAAAAATCAGAAGAAGGAATTGCTGATAATAATAATAATAATAATAATGAAGAAAAGGACAATACAACTGATGAGAAGAGCTCTGAGGGAGATAATAACGAAAAGGATGAATCAATCCCTGAAGAGAAAAAAGAAGAAATTGAAGAGAAGAAAGAAGGGAAAGAAGAAGGAAAAGAAGAAGATAGTGAAAATAAAGAAGATGATATGTTTGGAAACAGAAATATGGACGGGGAGGGAAGTGAAGCAAATGATAAACTCCAGGCAGCAATAGAAGCAACCGATTTAGATAAAGATAATGATGAAAATGATATGAAAGAAGATGATAGATTAAATGATGAAGAACTAGATTATACTGAAAAGGAAGAAGAGACTGAAGAAAATAAAGCAAAAGTTAAGTTAAAAGAAGAAGAATTGTTCAATATGAAAGGTATACCAAAAGAAGTAATGGAGAAAATTGAAGAAAAAGCAGGAGATATTGTAGGTGAAGAAGGTAAGCAAGAAGATAATGAAGAGCAAGATTTCTAAAATGGTTAAAACAAGTAGATATTTTCTTATCATGTGCAAGAAATGTGGAAACAGTATGAAATATATGACATATGATAAAATAGAGACTCTATCGAAAAAGACAAAACGCTGCGTATACTGTGGCTTTACTAATAACATAAAAAAGAGTCTTATTAGAGAGATTGATAAGTAATAACCATGCAATAATTGTTTTGAAAACCAAAATATATATAAAGGGCCCTGTATCCAAATTTTTAGACGAGAAACCCTTGTATTTAGAGGGGTAAAAATAGACCGATTTTATGCTTATTTTTTAAGACGAAAGATAATAAAATACCGTGAAAAATGACTGAAACTACTGATCAAAACGATGATAAAATAGAAGAAAATATGAATATACTTCCTAAAGAGATAGAAGATGATATGAAGGAATCATATCTAAGTTATGCTATGTCTTCTATTGTTGGAAGAGCCATCCCGGATGTAAGGGATGGACTCAAACCAGTACATAGGAGGATATTATATGCTATGTATGATATGGGTCTTGTTCATAATAAACCATTCAAGAAGTCAGCTAGACTTGTTGGAGAAGTACTTGGTAAATATCACCCACATGGAGATTCTGCAGTTTATGATTCAGCAGTCAGAATGGTACAAGATTTCTCATTAAGATACCCTTTAATTCAAGGACAAGGTAATTTTGGAAGTATTGATGGTGATAATGCAGCTGCAATGCGTTATACTGAGTCCAGAATGAAAAAAGAAGGAGAAGAGATACTTATTGATATTGAGAAAGAAACAGTTGATTTTAGAGATAATTTTGATGCAAGCCTAAAAGAACCAATAGTTTTGCCTTCAAGAATTCCTAATTTATTAATCAATGGAAGTACAGGTATTGCAGTAGGCATGGCTACAAATATACCCCCGCATAACATTCGTGAAATATGTAAAGCAGCTATACATGTAATACAAAAACCAGATACTGATGCAAATGAATTGATGGAAATTGTAACTGGACCTGATTTTCCAACAGGAGGAAGTATACTTGGAACTTCTGGAATAAAAAGTGCGTATCATTACGGGCGAGGTAAGATAAAAGTAAGAGCTAAAGCTGAAATTGAAGAAATGAAGAAAGGGAAGGCAATAATAATCAAAGAAATACCATATCAAGTCAATAAATCATTACTATTAGAACAAATTGCAAACCTTGTCAAAGATAAGAAAGTCATAGGGATAGATGATTTAAGAGATGAATCCGACAGGAAAGGTATGCGTATAGTAATAAAATTAAAAAAAGATGTTAGTGATGAAGTTATACTTAATCAACTCTATAAATATACAAATTTACAAGTCACATTTGGAATAATTAATTTGGCAATAGTCAATAGAGAACCAAAAGTGCTTAGCCTCAAAGCAATGTTGAGCTATTATATAAAGCATAGAAAAGAAGTTGTAACAAGAAAAACAGAGTATGATCTTAAAAAAGCAGAAGAAAAATCACATATTCTTGAAGGGCTTGTAATTGCATTGAATGATATCGATGCTGCAATTGCATTAATAAAGAAAGCAAAATCCACACAAGAAGCACGTGAAGGATTAATGCAGAAATATGAATTATCTGAAAAACAATCAAGTGCAATACTTGATATGAAATTACAGCGTTTAACTGCGCTTGAACAAGAAAAGATCAAGGAAGAACTGAAAAAACTCAAGAATCTAATTGAAGATCTAAAATCAATATTGGCAAGTGAACAAAAAGTACTAGATATAATAATAAAAGAACTTGAAGAAGTAATGCATAAATATGGTGATGAAAGGAGAACTGAAATTTTGCATGGTAAGGACTTTGAAGAAGATATCGATATAGAAGATCTAATTGATAGTGAAGAGATGGTAATAACAATAACAAACTCAGGATATATCAAAAGAATCTCTCTTGACACCTATAAACAGCAAAAGAGAGGTGGAAAAGGGATAATTGCAACAGGAACAAAAGCTGAGGATGAAGTTAAAGACATATTTGTCGCTAATACCCATGACCACATATTATTCTTTACAGACAAAGGCATTGTCCAATGGAAGAAAGTCTATCAAATACCTGAAGCATCAAGACAAGCAAAAGGTACTGCAATAGTCAATCTTTTACAGATGCAAAAAGAAACAAAAGTCAGTGCATATATGCCTATAAGCAAGTTTGATAATGAACATTATCTTGTCATGACTACAAAAAAAGGAATAGTAAAGAAAACTAATTTAGAATCATATTCCAAACCAAGGAAAGGTGGAATCATAGCCATCAATCTTACAGAAGGAGATGAACTAATAGATGTATTATTGACTGATGGAAATAAGCAGATATTAATAGCAACAAAAAAAGGGATGGCTGTCAAATTCAATGAAAAAGATGTCAGGGCAGTAGGAAGAAACTCCATTGGTGTTAAAGGAATAAAACTAAAAGGAGATGATAATGTAATCGGTGCAGTTATTGCGCCAGACCACCTATCATTACTTACAATAACAGAGAATGGTTATGGAAAAAGAACAAGAATAAAAGACTATAGGTTAATTAATCGTGGTGGATCAGGAGTCATCAATATCATAACTAATGAGAGAAACGCAGGAGTTGTTTCAATCAAAGCAGTAGAAGATGAACATGATATACTATTCATTTCTAAGAAAGGTATAGCTATGAGAACATCTGCCAAAGGAATCTCAGTGATAGGAAGGAACACACAAGGAATGAGACTAATGCGGTTAAAAGATGATGATAAAGTAGTCGGAACCACAAAAATAATGAATGAACAAGAAGAAGAAAAAGCAATTGAACAAGGAGAGCAACAAAAAGAAGAGATAAAAGAAGCAATGGAAGATAAACTTGAACAAGAAAATGTTGATTTAGTCAAAGACATGGATTTTGTGGATAAAGACGAAGAATGAAAAAAATACTAATTACGGGCGGGGCAGGATTTATCGGTAGTCATTTAGCCCGAAAATTGTTAGAACAAGGAAATGAAGTAACTATAATAGATAACTTGTTTACAGGAAACAAGTCAAATATTTATGACCTTCTTGATAATCCAAAATGTACTTTTTTGCTTAATGACATAACACAACCTTTCTGGGGACAATTCGATGAGATATATAATCTAGCATGTCCAGCATCCCCTATTCATTATCAAAAAAATCCTGTTGAAACAACCAAAGTTTCTGTTCTTGGCATAATAAATGTTCTTGATATTGCACTCAAAACAAAAGCAAAAGTTCTTCATACGTCAACATCTGAAACATATGGGGATCCATTAGAACATCCTCAAAAAGAGACTTATTGGGGAAATGTGAATACAATAGGAACAAGAAGCTGTTATGATGAAGGTAAAAGAGCGGCAGAAACACTCTGTTCAGATTATGCAAGAGAATATAATGTCGATGTAAGAATCGTTAGAATATTCAATACCTATGGGCCTAATATGCACCCCAAGGATGGTAGAGTAATAAGCAATTTCATAATGCAAGCATTAGCTAATAAAGACATCACAATTTATGGAGATGGAAAACAAACACGAAGTTTCCAATTCGTAGATAATTTAGTTGATGCAATGATAAAATACATGGAAATGCCAAAAAATACACTTCTTAACAAGTTTAAAGAAAATGGATGGGAAAATATGCCTGTAATAAATACAGGTAATCCTAACGAGTTTACAATACTAGAACTAGCAGAGAAAATCTTAGAATTCATTCCTGAGAGCAAGAGCAAAATAATATTTACTGAGTTACCAAAAGATGACCCTAAACAAAGACAGCCAGATATTACCTTGGCTAAGGCTATTTTAGATTTTAATCCAAATATTGAACTAGAAGAAGGTCTTAAAAAAACTATTGAGTATTTCAGAAGGATTAAAAAATGAAATGTATAGTATTCTGCCCTATTGGAATGGAAGATATTCTTAAGAAAGATATTAAAGAACTATTGGGAAAAGATTGTATCCAAAATAAGGGCTGTTGCATATTTGATGGAAACGAAAAAGAAATCTCTAAATTCTGCTACAAATGTCAAAGTATTGAAAGTGCAGGCTTATTATTAGATGAAGGAGAGATGAAAGATGATTTCTCAGTCATCAACATTGATGAAATTAAAGAGGATATGATAAATAATGTATTTTCCTTAGATTCTTCAATAATAGGTGATAAACCCTTCAAAAGCAATGATATAGTATCAGATGTTTCACAAAAGATAATGCAAAAGACAAAGAAAAAAGCAACATATAAATCAGCTGATATCGGATTTTTTGTACAAATAATAGACGATAAATATTACCTTTATATCAATCTTGCATCTAAGGAACTCGGAAAAAGAGATCATAAAGTATTTGTCAATAAGACCTCATTACGAGGACCTATAGCGTACGGCGTATTTCGAATATCTGAGGCTGGATATGATGATGAGATCCTTGATTGTTTCTGTAGAAGCGGAGAGATTGGGATAGAAGCAGTGCATTATTTTTCTGGAAAATCATTGAACTTCTATGCAAAAGATAAATTTGTATTTGATAAATTAGGGTGGAAAGTAAAACTGGATGAATTTGATACCGCTATAGATAAAGAATTCAATGTAAACTGCATAGATTCTGCAGCACCTAATGTTAAAGCAGCAGAAAAGAATGCGAAGATTGCAGGAGTCAATAAAATAATTAAATTCTCCAGGATTGTCATAGAAGATCTTGATCTTAAATTCAGAAATGAAATTGATAAAATTGTCACACAATTACCTGCAATAGGCAAAGAAAGCGAAAATAGAGTGATGAAGACATATAGAGATTTCTTTGAGATATGTGAAAAAGTCATGAAAAAAGAAGGAACCATAACCTGTATTGGACTGAATATTGATCCTGCTGTTGAAATAGCAAAACAAAATGGTTATGTGCTAAAACATGAAAGAATAATTATGCAGGGAAAAGAAGAGTTGAAATTATTTATATTTGCTAAGAAATAGAATATTAATAAAAAATAGAGTAATTCTTGTATGTTTTAGAGGTCAATAATTGATATAAAGCCCAGTTGAACTTGGATAATATGCTCGAAGAACGAATTAAAGCCCTGACTTCTTTTTGTAAGAAATACAAGAGTACAATAAAATATAGTGCAATGGTCGCTTCTTTGCCATTATTATTCTCATTCTATTATTCTGAGGGCATTGCACAGAGGTTAACAATTAAAAGCAAGATTGAAAAAGCAAAAAAAGAAAATAGAGAGATTAGATCAATACATAAAGGCAATCTATTAAAACCAGAAATTAAGAATTGCATAGAGATAATTGATTCTGACACAAGAGAGTTTAAAGAAGAATATCATCCTTCAAAAAGGATGGAACATCATTATCTTCTTACTTTACCAATCATATTAGGTGCATTATATGCCTTATCTAAAAAAGGGCCATATGATAAACTCTTAGGAGAACTAAGTACTAATGAGAAAGTTATCCGTACAGGGATAGAACTTGGAGTAACAGGGGCAACTTTTGCTGTTTTCAAAGAACCTTTAAGCATGTTAGAACCTATGCCCTTTCTTTGTGTTGGAGCTATGATCCCTAGTTTTACAGTACCATTTACCATGATGACTTTCAACAAGTATAAAATATGGCAGAGATATAGAAAAGCAAAACAAGAAGGAAATAATAACGAAATTGCTTATAGATTTTACAATTATCTACATCTGGAAAAAGAAGCAAAAAGTGCTCTTCAATCAGGAGACTTATCAAAAGCTGCACAGATATTACATGAAAAAGCTAGAATAGAAAGAGGACTTGACGACACAGAGAGAAAATGCTTTAGTTATTATCAAAATAATATTGGAAAAGAATTAATGCATATTTTCTCAAGAAGAAATGCTCGAAAAAATCCTAATTATGAAAATTATCTTAGATTATTGCTAAATGATCTGAAAGCAATTGATACCCCTGTTGTTAATGATCTGGAAGAAGCAATACAAAAATTACCAAAAAAAGAACTTGAACTTAAATTGATAGCAGGAGCATTGACTACTGATAATGATAAGAAAAAGAAATGGTGGTCTGATGTATATAAGATATTAGATAATGGAGGCAAAATTAAACCAGTAGATGAAAAAAGTAAGAATGAAGTGGGTTTTGCAGATTGTGATACATTAGGAGTAAGATTTGTTGTCAAAAGACAAGATTATGATTCACATAAAAAAGAAATTGAGCAAACAAGAGTAAGATACGAGAATATGACAAATAACAGAAGAATAGTAATCCCTGAAGTAGTGCATGAATTTGAAGATGGCAAAAAAGGAGTATTTATCAGCACAAGACTCTATGGAGAAAGTTTTTATGATTTCTTAAGAGGTATGCCTACAAAACAACAGATACTATGGTTGAGATATGCATTAGATGGAGGACATGAAGCTGCCAAATATAGCAATTGTTCCTGTAATGAGAACAGACATGAAAAAACAGCACAAGATATTGAAAAACTTGTTATGATTGAAAGAGAAATAAGAAAAGAGCTTTCTACTAATATTTGCGCTTGTCTGAGATATGTTGATATGTTTGAACCAATTTGTGATATGGATCTAATAAAGGATAATTTTCTTGTTTTAGATGATGAAAAGATTGCATTAATAGATCATGAAGAGAGAAAAATAAGTGATCCAAGTTATATGCTAATTAAATTATTAGAGTATAAACCCACCATAGATTATAGCGAAGAAGGAGTAGAAGCAAGAAATGAGTTAATACATCATCATTTTACATCATTAGGATATAATTTAGATGAAAGAATTATGGAAGCACACTACTATCATTCTGTTGTATTGAAAGCAATAAGCTATCTCGGTTTTTCAGAAGGAATGGAAGGAAAAAAAGAAGTAAGAAGAGGTTATTTGAATGGTGCAGAAAAAGCGCTAGAACTTGTTGTAAATAGATATAGTAGTGGACAGAGCAATGAACAAATAAGACAGATTCATGCTGTTTTTAAAAGTATAAAGAGAATTAAAACCCAGTTAGGATTTGCTATTCTAACGTAAATAGAAAACTATAAATAGTCTCATATTTGAAATTTAAATATAATGGTTAATCAGAAGGTAGTTGATTATATCAAAACACATATGGCAAAAGGGTATTCCGGCCAACAATTAAAGGATTTCTTAGTAAAAAATGGTTATAAAGAAAGCGATATAGATGAAGCTTTGAAATCTGCTATGCAAGAACCAGGAAGTGTTCCAACACCACCTGAACAGCAAAATGGTCCAGATATGAAGAATAAAGGTAATATCAGTCAAGGTAATGATAATACTTCTCAAACTCAAATAGAGCCCACTGGCGGTTTTAAGAGAAGAGAACCATTGATTGTAATGTTGTTAGGATTCATTACATTTGGCATATATAACTTATATTGGCTAGTTTCAACATCAAATGAACTTCGAAGAAATAATATTGATGTACTAAGCCCTTGGCTCTTATTTCTTATGTTAATCCCAGGAGTTAATCTAATAATCATGTTAATATATCTTTGGAAGTACTGCAAAGGCATCAATAAATTAACTGGACATGGTGCTGGACTCTTATTCTTTCTGTACTTAATAATCAGTCCTCTTGCTATGAGTTTATGCCAGATAGAGATAAACAAAAAAGCTTAGTAGAGATAAACTATATAAATATAGTCTGAATTCTGAGATATATGGAAGTTGATAAAGAATTACTAGAAAAAGTAGCAACTGTCGCAAGACTTAAGTTAAGTAAGGAAGAAATAGATGAATTTATACCTCAAGTCAAAGATATTCTAGATTATTTCTCTGTACTGGAGAAAGTTGATACTAAAGATGTAAAGCCTTCATTTCAACCTATTGAACTTAAAAATAGATTACGTGAAGATGTAGTCTCTGAACCATTATCTCAAGAAAAAGCACTAAAAAATTCAAAACAGAGCCAAGATGGATATTTTAAAGGCCCTAAAGCGGTTTAAATAACAGATAACTAAAATGACAGATGAATTAATCATAAAAGCAATTGAAGAAGCAAAGAAGCTTAATGAAGAATATAATTTCTTCAATACTATTTGTGAAAAGCCTCTTGAAAAAGAGCTTGGTAAAGGAAAATTAAGTGGATATGTAGTTTCTGTCAAAGACGCAATTAATGTAAAAGGAGTAGAAAGCACAGCTGGAAGCTCAATCCTTGATGGATATGAACCATTATTTGATGCTACTGCTGTTGAGAAAGTCAAGAATGAAGGTGGAATTATAATCGGTAAAGCTTCTCAAGATGCATTTGGTTTTGGAACATTCAATGCAAATGTTGGTGTAAGGAAAAAAGTTCCTCTAAATCCATTTGATAAAACAAGATCATGTGGAGGAAGCAGCGGAGGGTGCTGTGGGATAACACAGAAAAGTGAATTAAAACATGTAAGCCTTGGAGAATCAACTGGTGGAAGTATAGTATGTCCTGCAAGTTTTTGCGGAGTTGTTGGACTTTGCCCTACATACGGACGAATCTCTAGATATGGGCTTATGGATTATGGAAATAGTTTAGACAAGATCGGTCCTGTTGCTAAAAATGTACATGACGCTGCATTACTACTAGAAGTTATTTCTGGATTTGATGATAAAGAAAGTACTTGTGCAAAAGCACCAGTTGATGAATATAGTAAATTTGCTGGTAAAGATGTAAAAGATATGAAAATTGGAGTTATCAAAGAAGGGTTTGGCGAAGGAGTCAATAAAGAAGTTGCTAAAAAAGTAAAAGAAAAGATAGAAATTCTCAAAAAGAAAGGTGTAGAAGTTGAAGAAGTCTCAGTACCACTTAGTTCTGAGCATAGTTTGCCAGTTTATTATATACTCGCTATGTGTGAAGCATCTACAAATCTTGCAAGATACTGCGGTATGAGATATGGTGTTGCAACAGATCCGCTAAAAAAGAGTTTTAATGATTATTTTTCAGGAGTCAGAAGTGAAAATCTGAATAAAGAATCAAAGAGAAGAATCATGATTGGAACTTTTGCAAGGATGGCTGGTTTTAGGGATGCATATTATATTAAGGCTGCAAAAATAAGAACTATGATAATTAATGAATATAAGAAACTATTTGAGAAATATGACGCACTAATCTGTCCAACAATGCCAGTTATTGCTCCAAAGTTTGATGATATTGAAAAATTAACTCCTCTTGAGAATTATATGATGGACATATTAACAGTGGGACCTAATCTTGCTGGACTACCACATATAACAATCCCATCAGGATTTACTCAAGAAATGCCAGTGGGAACAATGCTTATAGGAGATCATTTTGAAGAGAAAAAAATAATACAATTAGGAAGTGCTATTGAAAATGAAGAATGAATTCCCTTCATTTATTGATTTCATAGAAGATAACTTCAAGAAGTGCCCATGGACTGGCAGCAGAAAGATAGAAGACTTCAAAAAAGAAGTGATCGATGAAGCAAATGAAGTCGCTAAAGCTATAGATAACAAAGATTATGATAACCTAAAAGAAGAAATCGGTGATCTGCTCTGGGATACAATAACCTTAGCAAAGATTGCAGAGAAAGAAGGGCATTTCAATTCAGAAGATATACTTAAAGAAATTAAGAAGAAAATAAACAGAAGAAAACCATATCTTGAGACAGGAGAAAAAGTAACTGTTGAAGAAGCAGTTGAGATATGGAAAAAAGTCAAAGAACAAGAGAAAGCAGATAAGAATAAATAAAAGGAATTAACAAATGAGCGATAAATTCACATCAGATATTGTAATAGGACTTGAGATCCACATAGAGCTTAATACAAACAGTAAGCTTTTTTGTAGTTGTCCTACTAAAGGAAGTGAAGATCCAAATACTAGAACTTGCCCTGTTTGTTTAGGACATCCTGGAAGTAAACCAGTATTGAATGCTAAGGCTGTTGAGTTTGCTATAAAACTAGGACTTGCATTAAACTGCAAGATTGATAAAGAATTGGTATTTAGCAGAAAGAGTTATTTCTATCCGGACATGGCAAAGAATTATCAGATTACACAATATGAACAACCATTATGTGTAGGAGGATTTCTACAGCTCAAAAATGGCAAAAAGGTAAATCTTACAAGAATACATATGGAAGAAGATCCTGCAGCATTAGTACATCCTTCAGGAATGCACGGTTCTGAATATGTCTTAGTCGACTATAACAGAAGTGGAAATCCCTTATGTGAAATTGTTACAGAGCCTGATATGACTTCTCCTGAAGAAGCAAGGGAATTTATGAAGAAATTAATTACAGTACTTGAATATCTAGAGATATTTGATGTAAATGAAGGAATAATAAAAGCAGATGCAAACATATCAATCAAAGAATCAGGTTATATAAGAAGCGAAGTAAAGAATGTAACTGGATTTAAAGAGATTGAAAGGGCACTAATGTATGAAGTTGAAAGACAAAAAAGAGCTGCTAAAGATAATGAGCCTTTTGTTCAAGATACCAGAAGCTGGGATCCGGATGTCGGGATAAGCAAGAGAATGAGAACAAAAGAAACAGAAGAAGATTATGGTTATATTATTGATCCTGACCTTGTCGTTACTGAGATAACTGAAGAGATGGTATCTTCAATCAAGGAAAAGATGCCTGAAATGGCAGATGAAAAACACAGCAAATTCAAAGACCAAGGAGTTGCCGATGATAATGCTGAGATTATATCAAAAGATAAGGGACTGGCTAAAATATATGAAATGATTTCAAAAGAGATTGATGCAGAAAAAGCATCTAAATGGGCTAGACGTGATTTAATGAAAGCATTAAATTATCATAAGAAGAGCACATCTGATTTAGATACAAATAAGGTTATTCCTAAATTTATTAAGATACTTAAGGCTGAAACTGGGGGGATGATAACTCCTAAAGTCGCTTTTATGGCGACATCTTCTGTTGTAGCTGATTCTGAATTTGACGTTGATTCTGAACTTGAAAAGAATAAGAGTGTAGATGATGATTCTGCTATAGAAGATATGTGTAAAGAAGTAATTAAAGAACAATCAGCAGCAGTTGAACAAGTGAAAGCTGGTGAAGAGAAAGGAATCAATTTCCTGATAGGGCAAGTTATGAGAAAGAGCCAAGGGAAAGCTAATGCTGGCAAAGTTAAAGAACTTATGTTAAAACTGATTAAGTAAATGATAGGAATTATATTTGCATTAGGAGCAGCTGTTTCTTCAGGTGTTGGAAGAGTATTACATAGGCATTTACTGCCCAAACATGATTTAATTGCATATTCTTTTGTATTTCATGTATTAGTTGCATTATTCTTATTCCCATATTTCATAATCAGTTTCTCATTACCATCAACAATAACTGCCTGGTGGTATGTTATTATCTCTGGCATATTATGGATATTAATAACTATAGCAAGCTTTAAAGCTTTTCAACTGCTTGAAGTATCAGTAAAGGTGGTTGTAGATAAATTAAGAATAATATTCGTACTACTTTTTGGAATATTCATATTCAATGAATCAGTCAGTATTGAAAAATTACTAGGAACAATGCTTATATTCGGAGGAGTTATCTTTATTTCCTATTCAAAGCATGCAAAAAAGATTCAGAAAAAAGGACTCATGTATGCATTTATATCAACAATTCTTATCGCAATAGTTACATTTGTAGATAAACATGCAATTAACTTTTTCAATCCAGGGATGTTTGCTTTCTTCAGCTTCTTTACACCTCTTTTCTTCTTTGGTCCACTAAGCCTAAATAAGAGAAAAGAAGTAATCAAATTATGGAAACATTGGCATTATATATTAGCAGTAGGAATCACTGCAGGGTTATATTATGTTTTTGTCTTATTTGCTTATAAGCACATAGATGCATCAATAGTTATCCCTATTGTTGAAATCAGCGTGTTAATAACATGTATCGGAGGTATTATTTTTTTGCATGAGAAAAAAAATATATGGAGAAAAGTTATTTCTGCTCTGATTGTCATTGCAGGAGCTATAATTCTTAGCCTACATTAATAATTATTAAGTATATTAGAAATCTATTTAATTACAGGAATCCCACATGAATTGAAAGAATTTTCTATATCCATCAGCGAGTTTCTGGCTTTTCATAACAAACTGTATTGGTTCATCTGGAAGCTGGCCTGGCTGAACACCTATAAAAGTAACAACATAAGGTCCAAAGATATCGACCATTGTTGGACTGGAATAATCTTTAGGAAGAAACTTATATGGTTTTCCTACAAATTTTAATATATCTGGCATTTCTTTTTTGACTTCCTGATCAAAAATATGCTTAAATTTAATTCCAAGTTTTTTACGTTCTCTTTGAAAATGAGGGAGAAAATGCTTTAATCGAGGATCAAGCCACATTGCTTTTGCCCCAATAAAATAAACTGTCTCTTTTGTCTTTAGAATTAGATTTAGATAATTCTTAACACCTTCAATACCTTTATAGATATATGCCTCTTCTTTTTCATCAATTGCTTGATACCTGGCCTGCATTTCAGGCATGAAATTATTCACTTTTTCTTCTTTCTCTTTCAAGAGACTAAGAAGTTTTTGGGGGTTTGCGGGCTTAAAGTTCTTCTCGCCTTTTACAAACACTTCAGAAGCAAGACCTTTCTCTATAAGCTTGCTGAGAGCATCATACACATTCCTCCTATGTACGCTAGATTCAAGAGAGATGGATTGAACAGAAGATTCACCTATCTTAAGTAGAGCTTCATACACCCTTGATTCATTAGGGCTTAAACCCACATCCCTAAACAATTCTTCATACATAATATTTTATAGGCACTATATATTTATATGTTTTTGGGCATTTTGGTGATAATTACCACCACCAAAGTATATATAATTAAGAGGTTTTGCTACTAAATAGGTGTTTTTTGACTTCTAAGGTAGTTATACGAGGTGAGAAGAATGACGTATAAAATAAAATGCAATATAGGAGGAGTAAAGTTCAGATACAAAGAGGATAATTTAGAAAACATAACGGGCAGATTTGCCGAAGAATACAGAAAAGGGATACAAAAACAGAAGATATATTCGGGGATCGGAATCCTTGCAGATATTGGATTTGGATGCTTACTCGCTGCATATGAAGGAAATAGTGCAATAGAAGCAATGGGTTGGTTTGCTATAGGTGGCAATCTTATGATAGATTTTAACAAGTTTGTAAGTGCATATAGCGCTGAATTAAGAGAGAAAACTAAAAAGGTGATGCAATATGGAACTGACTAGTTTTCATAATGAATATCGGATAAGAAGTAATGAAGTACACCATAATGCATGGGGTAAATTAAGTGCATCCCCCAGGAGGATAAGAAGTAGTTTTTTAACAGATCTAAATGATTATTATAAAAGACCTCAAATGGTAACTGTGAAAATAGGAGGATTACAATATGGACCATATTGGGATTATCCTTGCAAAGACAAAATGTTAGGTACTGCGGAAGAAAGCTTAGGTGTTGAATTAAGTGATAAACTAGCAGAAGAATTTTCAGATTTATCAATAATCATGGAATTTGATATCCATTTGCAAGATAAATACTATAAAGCAGAAAATGGAGAAGCAAGAGAATTAGTAAGACCATACATAATGGAATTCTTTGATTATATGAGAGAAGACCTAAGGAAAAATAAAGAAATAATCATGAAGATTGATGAAGGAGGTATAAAAAATGAAAGTAGCAGAAAACGTTAATATTGATACATTCCTAGAAAGAGTGAAAGGAACATATATGGGGAATAATTATGTCTACCAAGTAAGGGTGCAATTTGATGATGGTGGACCACCTTTAGAACTTAAATATACAACACAGAAAGGAACAAGTATAGACCAAAGCCTAAGAAAAGGAACAATTGAAAGCAGTACTGATTATTTAGTCTAATTGAGAAGGGAGAGTGACATAAAGAAAGAAAAGTGCAACCAGGACAATGAAGATGAATTGATGTTATTAGAAATTAAAAAAGAGCTTAATCTTTGAGAAGTTCAACATCTTTCAATATCCTGTCTTCGTATGTAGCGTTAGTCTCTCCTTCCATTTTTTCTTTGGAAAGCTGACCTATCAGAGACAGGATCATTGACTTCTCATGATCCGTATCAAGCCCTTCAATCTTAGTCTGGCCAAGATGCTCATCTATCACTTCTTGTTCAAGTATTTCTGGATTGAATGATTTCTTTACTTCTGTAAAGTCGGTTGATGCTATAGCAGTAGTATTTTTCATGACAAAATAAGCCCCTTTCTCGTATAAACCGTGCATAATTGTCTTTAAGTCTATATCTAAGAGTTTACCAAGCTTAAGCTTGCCTTTGAGCCTAATTAGAATAATCTTATCACCTACATCTTTGTCCCTGAATCCTTCATGAAGCTTGAGCTCTACTTGTTCAGGAGTAAGATTAAGACAATCTACTTCAACAAATATTGTATCTTTTAATTTAATTGCCTTGTACTCTATATTACCCTCATTATAAATAAAATATCCACCATGTTTTAATTTTTCTAATTCTGAGAAAGAATTAGGAAATAATGGGCCTGGATAAATTACATTTTTGTAACCTTCAAAAGATTTATTCTCTATAATATGAACATGCCCTCCTGCGTAATAGTCAAATCCTTTTGGAAGGAGGGAAATCGGAGAAGAATCCATTTTAGCAAGATCTTCTGGTTTCAATTCATCAATTGCTGTGTGGAAAAGAAATATCTTAAAACCTTGTTCAGATTCGAGCAAGGATTGATCAATGGATTCATAATAAGATTTTTCAAGCATGTTCTTCTTTCCAAGCATACCTGTGAGTTTTACTCCTGTCTTTTTGTCTTCTGTGAAAATAAGTTGTATCTTATTATTTTCGTTATTTTTGTTGTCTTTGTTACCTTCATTATCCTCAATCTGTTTTGCTTTAACTACATTTATGAGCATATCAGCATGTTCAAGCACTTCAAGCATAGTCTTTCCAGAAGGAGAATAATCGTGGCTTCCAGGAATGATATAAACAGGAATATTATTTTGTTTTAATCTTTTCAACTGCTTGACGGTTTCTTTAATAAAATCGATATTTGGCAAAGATGTATTGAAAATATCTCCTGCAATCATAATAAAATCTACATTTTCTTCAATACATTCATCTATTGCTTGCTTAAATGCAACAATCGTCAAGCTAGACATCTTTGGCTCTCTCCAACCACCAATATGAAGGTCAGCCATATGAGCGAATTTCATGATAGAAATTGATAACTATAATAGATATATAAAAGGTTTTATGTGAAATGTCTAATGAAAATTTGAGGAAATAAAGAGATCAATAATTAAAAAAAATAAATATAATATGAAATAGTAAAAATTAAAAGAATCAACTAATTATTTCTTCAACATTATCTCAATCATTGATGAATATGCTGGTCTTGCTAAAAGAACACCAATACCCACTCCCACCATTGTAGTGATTGCAAACCCTCTTAGGAGTCCTGCACCAGCAAAGTAAAGCGGTACCATTGCACTAAATGTTGTAAGTCCAGCCACAAATATTATTGAGAAAGCTCTCTTAAGCTTTTGTAACCATGTTAATACCTCTGAAGACTTCTTCAAAGCTTCATCTGTGATGATGATAAGATGGTCTACACCAGTCCCTATTACAATGATTATACCTGCAATAGCTGCCATATCCAGTTTCCAATTCATATAAGCTGCAAATCCAAGTAAAATTATCATCTCTGAAAGAATAGTTAATATTATTGGAACAACAACATGTATCTTTTTATATACAATAAACATAATCAATACTACTGCTAAAAGTGCTACAAATCCAACTAAGATTGCATTATTAAGGAACTCTTTTCCGAGTGAAGCTGAAATTGTATCAGTCTTTGTTAGATTAACAGTTACAGGCAATGAACCAGTCTTCAAAAGCGTCTGCATTTTCCTCATATTATCAAGAGTAATCTGTTGTGCTTCTTGAGGATTTGATCCTATGCCAGAACCTGAAATCTGTATATCTGTTATTGCTCTTCCTTTCAAATCTGCACCGATATTTAATGATTCTGTTGGATGGCCATCAAGATAAAAGTCTAGTTTCTGATCAAGATATTGATCTTCTTTTGGAATAACTTGGCCTTGGTCATTTACAGTGATTACACCTAATTTAGATGTTTCTTCTGCTTGTTTTTCAGCTGCTTCTTGTGAAAGTATTATACCAAACCTATATCTACAAGAATATAATTCATCATCTACTTGACTACATGGTTTAAAAGGATCAAGCCCTACACCTTCTCCTCCCATCCTTACATTCTTTATACCTTTGTCTCCTGTGAAAACTGTAACGTTCATTACTTTTGCTTCAAACACCCCTTGTTCCATAACTAATGATTTAACTTCTTCTTGACTAGCTCCTGGAACTTCAACCATAATATATCGTTTACCTGTCAAGTCAAATATAGGTTTTGGCTTGATATTAGATAATCCATAAACGTCTATTCTTCTTGTCATCTGTGTTATTAAAGTACTGAAATCCTCATCAGAGGTATTTGCTTCTGGTTCTAAAATAACACGTGTTCCTCCAGCAAGATCAAGTCCTTTTTGGATGTTTGAAAATGGTGCATCTATAACCTTTAAGCCAATATCTTCTACTCCTAGAATATGTTCTATTGTTTTATTTCGTGTAATCTCTTCTTGTAATATCTTATTTATGAATGTACCTGTAGCGTCTGTAAATATTTCATAACCCTCATATGTAGAAGTAGCACTTTCATAGGTATCGTTTGCTTCAAAATAAACTTTCTCTGTTTTATTAACAGTTACAGTTTCAAGTTCTGCTGTTACTTCAACATCTATTATAGGCTGTAATTTTGGGAAATAATCTTTAATATTTGTCCTTATTTGTATAGTATCGTATGGTTGAAGTTTACTTATTTCATCCAAAGTTGAATAATAATCATCAAGCCCATTTATATCATTACCATTCATAGAATATATTATTTCATAACTCCTAGGTTTAGTACCTTGTTCTGGTAAAGAAATACCAGCAGTATCTGCGGAACTATTAGCACCTACAAATGTAATAGAAACTCCTTTTGGACTAAGATCGGGATTAATTGCTAAGAGTGAACCAAATACGAATAATAAAAGCAAGATAATTCTCCAATTTGTAAATAGTTTCTTTATTTTTCTGTTCATTCTTGCTTACCTACTTTAGATTTTTCTTTGTTTTCTAAATACCAACGTAAAATACCTACATTTTGTATCCATGTACTAACTTGGTCAACTAATATCCCAATCAATAAAATAATCATAATCTGTTTTATGACATCTGAAGATGTTATAGATAAAGCAATCACGATTGCTATAAAAGTTGTAAAGTTCATTAATATGCCTGTTTTGAATGCTGAAAATATCCTTTTTAGGACTGTACCTTCTTTTCTTTTTAGAACACGGGTAGTAAGAAGAATATCTGTATCAACAGAATACCCAATAAGCATCAAAAATGCTGCAAGACCTGCAGTGGATATATTTATACCAATTATGTTCACAATAGCTATTGTAATAACAATATCAGCAACAGCTGCAGCAATTACTGCCACACTCGGAATAAATGTCTTGAATGTTATAGCAACAATTATTGCCATAAGTATAAATGAGAACAAAAGAGCAATCATAGTCTGTTTAAAGAATGATTTACCAATACTTGCTCCAACTCCTTCAGTTGAATAATCATCTTCTACAACATTGAATTTTTCGCCAATTGCTAAAACAAGAGAGTTAATCGCAGTCTCATCATTAAGATCAAGTCCTGACTCGACAATAAAGGCTATTGTCCTTCCCCCAGATTGTACATTTCTAACATTTGTAGAAAAACCTTTTTTTGAAAGATGATCTTGCATAAACACTGTATCTACTGGAATTTCAGTAGGAAATGATAAAGTAACACCTCCTTTCAAGGAGATATCCCTATTAATAAAATAATGGTCTTCGCTACTTGCAACCTGATATGAAATCTGCACTAAAGCAAGAACAAATAGTATAAGCGGAATTAACAATAGTAGTTTGTATTTATTAATATATAAATCTGTAAAATAGTTTTGTTTAGATGATTTTGGCTGTTGTGTTGATACTTCTTCCTGAGTAGAAGGTTGTTGTTCATTTAACAAAAGTTTTTTCTTTTGTCTTAGCCGTTTTTCTGCTCTCTTTGTCATTATAATTCACATATCCTTTAAATATATCCTTAATTTTTATTCTGAACTCTCTTCATCTTGTTTTAAAGAAAGAATCGCCTTAGCAAGATCGCCGTTAGCATTTTCTATTGCTGTTTTTGCTTCATCAACAGAAACTCCTGTTTGATCCACAACTGTTTGGACATCTTCCTCATTAATATCAGGCGTTGTATCCAAAGATTGTTCTTCAGGAACACCTACAACCTGAAATGTTTCCTGACCCATCATATTGACTTTAGAAACTTCTGGATTATTAAAAACAAGCATCTTATCTGCTGTCTTAATTATCACTTGAGTAGCTTCGAGTCCAGTCTGTGCTACACCCATACGCTTCATCATTTGTTTCATTTGACGTGAGTTCATTCCTGGAAGCATTTGTTTTACACCTGTTTTCTGATTTATGAAATTATTAATATTAATATAAATCTATCTATAAACTTATCCTAGAAGGCCTGCGCCTACTTTATGCAATACTATAATAATTAAAATCACAGCAATGATAAGAATAACGACATTAATAGGTTTAATACTGAATTTTGTTGTAGATTCTTCAAAATATCTTGTAATACCTGCGCCTGACATAGGCATATTAACTTTATTATCACGTGCCATTTTTCACTCCTTTTGGTTTTAATCTGATAATCTTAAATAAAGGTGTAGGGTGATTATAAGCCACCTTCTGTAGGATGCTTTTAATTCCATAGGGAATTGATCATCCTTGCTAGCATTTAACTACGCCTCATAATGAGTTGCACCAACAGGGGCTCGCCGTTTCATCTTTTCCTTACCGAAGTCTGCTGTTCATTACATGTCGCCATGCTTTTTCAGCTTTCATCCCATTAAATAAGGACAGTGTCGTTTCTGGGCGGTTGCCTTCCATTTCTGGAACTTATCTTACAATAAGCTGCCATAAGTGGTGGATGGACTTTCCTCAGTTGAAAACCGATAGCTAACTCACCACCCTACAACTTAGAAGAAATAGATTTTATTTATAAATGTTGTGGATGAGATAAGGAAGTATTCTCACTCATATTCCGTCTTAATTAGCTGCCTAAAAGTAAATCCTTTTAGCTCTGTATCTTTCAAAGAGATTGTATAACCAGAATTTGTCTCTCTTAAATCTTCAATTGAAAAGAAATGCCACCCTTTTCCTTGAAATTTAACACCTACCCAAGGCTCACAGCCGAATATATGCGAAAATTCACGTAGCTCATAAATCTCTTTTTGAGTAAAATACTTCTTAGAATCATCTATTACTTTTATTTCAAGAGCAATTTTCCTTAATGAATTTCCAGCTATTACATCTGGACAAGGATATCTTGAACTACCTGACCCTGCTGCCCTAAACGCTGCCCAGTCATTCTTCCAAAACTCATGGATAAGTTCACGTTCTGCTGCTGTACCCTTCTGTTTTCGGTTCATATTAAGAATATAGTCTCTATTATTTATTAATGTTTTTTGCAAAGATGTCTAGTGAAAAACGAAAGATATAGGGAAGAACAAGAAAAGAATGAAAATATTTAAAAAGGAGTCATTTTATATTACATATATGTCTATTGCAAAATCACAAAGACTCATGCCGCTTGCTGCTATGGAGAAGATTATCTCAGAAGCAGGAGCAGAACGTGTAAGTGAAGATGCAAAACAAGAGCTTAAAAGGATTATTGAAGAGTATTCTATCGCGATAGCAGAAAAAGCTATCAAATTTGCACAGCATGCTGGAAGAAAAACCATCAAAGCTGATGACATTAAACTTGCTGTGAAAAATTAGAAAAAAATTAAATCCATGTTTAATTTATCCTAAGATTATTATTCTAAGATTCAATTATATATCTTAATAACTACACTTTAATCTTCATTAGATCATAGCCGATAGTTGATTCTGAGAATATCGTGTTTGCTTCTTCTTGAAGTTCTTTTGAATCTTTATACCTTTGACTAAAATGCGTAAGAACTAGTTTTTTTACATTTGCATTGTTAGCAATAAGTCCTGCTTGTTCAACAGTGAGGTGATTGTGCTTTTCTCCTTTCTCCTCGTGTTTAGCTAAGTATGTTGATTCGCATATTAATAAATCTGCATCCTGAGCAATAGTTACCGCATTCTTTGTATAAGAAGTATCCATAACAATAGAGATAATCTTACCCTGAACAATATATGTCAAATCATCAGCTGAATATTTTGTTTTATTGAAAGTAATAGATTTTCCTTCTTGCAATTTCCCTAAAAGAGGGCCATCTGGAATTCCAATAGCTTTTACTTTACTTACAGCGATACGTCTCCTATCTTTTTCTATAAACCTATATCCTAAAGTAGGGATACCGTGATCCAAAGGAATTGCTTCAAGATAATAATTTTCATCTTCAAAGAACTTTGTTTGTTTTTTTATATCAAGATCCTTTATCTTTAAATCAATCTTGTCTAAATTACCAAAATAAGTTGATTCCATCAAACACATGAATCTTTTCTTTGTTTCTTTTGGACCATATATTTCTAGGCTTATCTCTTCTGCACTATTAGAAATTGTCTGAATTAGACCTAAGATTCCTGAAACATGATCACCATGCCAATGACTAATTAGAATCTTTTTGACTTTATTTCGATTAATATTAGCTATATTCATCTGTCTCTGAGTACCTTCTCCACAGTCAACTAAGATGCCCTCTCCTTGGTACTCTAAGTAGATGCCACTAACATTCCTTTCTTTTGTTGGAACCATGCATGAAGTCCCTAATAATGTGACATTTATCATTATATAAGTCGAAATATTGGAATATTTAAAAACTTTTATAAACACCTTCAGGACTAGTTGTAATACATGGTAGCAAAGAAGAAGTCTGCAAAAACAGCTGTAAAAACTGCTGTAAAGAAAAATATAAAGGCAGCTGTAAAAACAAGTAAAAGTACAGAAGAAGAAGTATCTAAGAGTAAAAAGGCAATAGAAGTATCATTATTAAAAGAAAATGTCATAACAGAATGTTCAAATGAAGCAAGGTTATTATATGAAAAATCAAGATATGGAACATTACTTGATGATGGTAGAGTGGAGTTAACATTAATTGAAACTTATTATCTGGCTGAAAAGAATAAAATCATTGTTCTAATGGGTAAAAAATCCCTTACAAAAGAAACTTTACTAAAAAAGTTCATTAAATTTGAAAAAAACTTCCGAACAAGATATGCAGTATATGCGGATTTTAGAAATAGAGGATATATAATTAAAACTGCTCTTAAATTCGGTGCTGATTTTCGCGTTTATGATAAAGGAATCAAACCAGGAGAAGATCACGCAAGATGGATTGTATATCCTGTAAAAGAAACTGGATCTTTAACATGGTATGAATTTGCAGCAAAGAATAGAGTTGCACACTCAACAAAAAAACGTTTGTTGATAGGGGTTGTTGATGAAGAGAATTCTGTTACCTATTATGAGGTTAGGTGGACTAGACCATGAATCTTTCTGCTGATGTAGAAAAATTAGTTGATATGTTTAAACAAGATTTTCGTTTAATCGTTAGAATATTCTTAAACCTTAAAGCAAGATATGAGCATGATGATTCAACAGTACTCAATAAAATAGGCATATTCAAAACATTCTTACTAAAATTTAATGAGAAATATAAATCCATTGAAATAATCCTTTGTGAAGAAGATCTTACAGCTGATGATTTTAAGATATTTCTTACAAAATTTAATTCAAAGGAAGAAATTATCAATAAATATCAACTTGAATCCATTCCTTTAATGATGAAAAAAGATAAAGATAAAGGATTTATACAAGTATTTATGGATTATAGCAAGATAAGTGATGATATTAATTCAAACTTAACTTTCCTTGGACTATTATGCATTGAGGATATTGACAAAAAGATTGATTTGCGACCACCAAAAGAATTAAAACTACTATCATCTGAGATAGACAATGAATTTGCATCATTAAATCAAAGTATGGCAAATAGAGCTTAATTTGTGGGCATGATATAGTGCAACAAATTATTAAATCCTAATCGCAATAAAATATATAAAGAAGGATTTCTTCAGGGTAATTATGTCAGAACAAGGGATTATGAGCTTTCTTGCACAAAATGGGCCAAGTACGCCAGCACAATTAGCTAAGCATATAGGCACTACACTTCTTTTTGCATCTGCAATGCTTGGAGAAGTTTCTTCAAAGAAATTAGTCAAAGTAAGTAACCTTAAAATAGGAGGAGGATCACCGCTTTATTACTTAAAAGAACATGGTGAACAACTGCAGAATTTCTCTGATAAATTAAACTCGAAAGATAAAGAGGCATATGAAATTATCAAAACAAAGAAGGTAGTTCGTGATAAAGAACAACCAACTATTGTGAGGGTTGCATTAAGAGCAATAAAGGATTTTGCTGTGCCACTCACTATTGTGCAAGGAAATGAAAAAGAACTATTCTGGAAATGGTATATGATGAGCGATACTGAAGCTGAACCATTTATACGAAAGATATTAGGGGGAGGAAAGAATAGTCCAAAAGAAAATCAAAAAGAAGTTAAAGAAAAAATACCAATAACTCCAAAAGCATCAATAAGAGATAATAAAGAAAAGAAAATCGTAAAAAAAGAAGAGAAAAAACCAGAAGTCAGAAAAGAAGAAGTAGAAATAATCAAACAAGAACCTAAAAAAACATCACCGATACCAAAGAAAGAACCTATAAACACAGCAGTCAGAGATTCACACATCAATGAATTTGGAGGAGATTTAAACTCTGAATTTGAGACAATATGTAAAAATGCCTTTGGAAAAAAGATTACAAATTATTTTAATAGTAAGAAAATAAAGATACTTAATTATGACCAATTAAAGAAAAATAAAGAATTTTCTTTTGTTCTAAGGGTTCCATCTGCAATAGGAACGTCTAAATTTTTCTCTAAAGCTGTAGATAAGAAGAAAATTGGTGAAGGGGACCTAGCACTAGCATTAGTCGAAGGTCAACATAAACAATTGCCTGTGCTTTTCATTACAACTGGCGATTTAAACAAAAAAACTGAAGAAAAAATCAATATATTATTTAAAGATCTTAATTATATTAAAGTCTAAAATGGGAATTGCATTAAAAGATCTTATTTCTGGAAGCGAAGTTGAACTTAAATCTTTAGCGAATAAAGTAATATGCATAGATACTTCAATGTTATTATACCAATTTTTGACAACAATAAGACAATCAGATGGAGGGTATTTTACAGATGAGAAAGGAGGAGTAACTTCTCATCTTATAGGCATAAATTCACGTATAACCAAACTAATTCAATATGGGATAAAATTAATATTTGTATTTGATGGAAAAGCACCTGAATTAAAAAAACAAGAACAAGAAAGAAGAAGAGAATTAAAAAAAGAAGCTGAAGTCAAATATAAAGTAGCATTAGAAAAAAAAGATTTTGCTGAGATGAAGAAATACGCTTCAAGAAGCGTCCGTCTCACTAATGAAATAATTAATGAAACTAAAGAACTTATAGATGCATTTGGTATCCCTATAGTACAAGCACCAAGTGAAGCTGAAGCACAAGCAAGCCACATTGTAAAGAAAGGGGAGGCATTTGCTGTAGCTACGCAAGATGCAGACGCATTAATGTTTGGATGCCCTAAAATAATAAAGAACCTATCACTCGTAGGAAAGCATAAGAGGGCAAATAAGCTAGAATATCAAACATATAAGCCAGAAATCGTTGAACTTGGAGAAGTATTGAATAGTATGGGGATAGATCATGAACAACTAATATTACTATCTATTCTTGTAGGAACTGATTTTAATCCAGGCGGAATAAAAGGCATAGGACCAAAAAACGCATTAAAAATAGTAAAAGAATACAAAACAAAAGAAAAATTAGTTGAATTTGTAAAAAAGGAAAAAGAGGAAATTAATTTTAATTTTGATGATGTATATGAAACTGTTAAAAATATACCTGTAACTGACGATTATAATCTTGAATGGAAAAAAGTAGATGGGGATAAAATTAAACAGATATTAATAGAACAACATGATTTTTCTGAAGAAAGGGTGGAAAAAACGCTTTTAGCGTTAAAAGAATATTCAGAAACAAAAAAACAGAAAAGCTTAGATAGTTTTTTTGGATAAAAATGAAAAAGAATAAAATGAAAAAACCATTGAAATTAAGAGATGTATTAGCTGAAAAACTTACAAAAAAAGAGATGGAATCTGCTCCAAATAGTTTTGATGTAATTGGAAATATAGCAGTTCTTGAAGTAAAAGAAGAATTAATATCTAAAGAAAAAATAATTGGTGAGGCAATACTTTCTATGCATAAGAATGTAAACACTGTATGTAAAAGAGCAGGTGAGCATTCAGGCAAATATAGGACACAAAAATTAAAGATAATTGCAGGAAAAAGAACAAAAGAAACAATACATAAAGAAAGTGGATGCCAATTAAAATTACATATAGAAAAATGCTATTTTTCTTCAAGAAGTGGAACTGAAAGATTGAGAATTGCCAACCAGATTAAGGAAGGAGAAGAAGTATTAGTGATGTTTTCTGGTATTGGACCTTTTGTGTGTGTTATAGGGAAAAACAGCAAATATAAGAGTATAATAGGGGTTGAATTAAATCCTGTTGCACATAAATACGCCTCAGAGAATGTTAATCTTAATAAGATTAAAAATTGCGAAATTATAGAAGGCGATGTTAGAAAAGTTGTTCCTAAATTGAATAAAAAATATGATAGAATAATTATGCCTTTGCCAAGAACTGCTGAGGAATTCCTGGATACTGCTTTACTTGTTGCTAAAAAAGGCACTATGATTCATTTGTATGGTTTTTTAGGTGAAGATGAATTTAATGATTATAAGAAAAAAATAAAAAATATATGCAAGGAGAATAATTTTAAAGTGGATATTAAAGAGCTTGTCAAATGTGGGCAATTTTCACCACGTGTATTTCGAATATGTGTGGATTTTGAGGTAGTGTAAATGCTAAGTGGGATTATTTTTGGCATAATACCTATGATTTGTTGGGGAATAGGGGATTTCTTAAGTGCAGGATTAACTAAGAAAATAGGTCCATTAAGAACTGCTACATGGGTACAAAGTATAGCCTTAGTAATATACCTATGTATATTTACAATATTTTTTAGAACGATAGATATTTCTTCAATAGCATTATTCATGGTACTTGCAACTGGACTTGTTGGTACTATTGCATATCTAAATTTCTTTAAAGGATTACAAGAAGGTAAAGCTTCTGTCATTAGTCCACTAACTGCATGCTGGGGTATTATAACTGTTGTATTGAGCGTAATCTTATTCCAGGAAAAACTAGTGAGTATTAAGGTTATAGGGGTTGCATTGGCCATTTTAGGAGGCGTACTAACTTCTATAAGGTTTCATGATATATTTAAATTAAAGTTAAAAGAGATTGAAAAAGGAGTCTTATCTGGAATTATTGCTTTGTTGTTATATGGTGTATTCTTTACTATGACAAGTGTACTTGTAAAAGAAATAGGGTGGTTTTTACCAATATTTCTAATCAATATTTTTAGAGTCCCAATTCTTCAAAGTTGGACAGCAATAAAATATAAAATCAAATGGTTCCCGAAAAAAGCGATATATATCTTAATTATTATAGCTATCTTTGAGGCTGTAGCATTTTTATCTTATGGATACGGTGTTAGTTCAAACTATACATCGATCATAGCTCCCATCACAGCGACAAGCCCCGTTATTGTAATAATCCTTGCAAGAATATTTACTAAGGAAACTTTAGAATGGAGCCAGATAGTGGGAATTATTTCTGCTATTTCGGGTATTGTATTACTTTCTTTGTAAAATTGTTGAAATTTTATATGAAAATTGATAAGAATAGTTTTATGCAGTAGGCTTTATGCCTACTGCGTTTCTGGAGCCTACAGACGGAAAACTGTAGAGATCAATACACCTGCTTAGCGGTTACATCCCTTAGAGATTGCACTCTAAAGGTACTAGCATTTAAGCTAGACATAAGCAAGCTTAGTCTAGCGAAATAATTCTAATAAAAAAAGAGTGATTAGATCAATACACATGCTCAGAAGTTACTCTTTGCTGTCATTGGCTCTCGCCTCTAATGGTGTTCACATCCTCATAGCATCTTGTGTGATCTTTTTGATTGAAACTTATGGATTTGATTATTTAATTAATTGATGAAATAATGATGCATTTAATTCAAATGCTGCAACAGGATATTCAAGTGCAAAATTGTTCAGAACCTCTGGACTCAGCTCTCCTATAGTGCCTATCGATTTCCCCTTCACAATAATTTCACCCACCCTTCCTTCCATAAATGTTTTATTTGTTATTTCTTTAAGTTCGTATGTAACCTCTAGGTTTGAAAATATATAATCTAATACTTGTTTTATTCGGGTGAAATCTACTTTATCTTCACAAAGAGCTACTGATAAATGTTGCTCTTCTTTTACACCTGTTTCTTCTTTAGCATCTTTTGTAAATACTGTGCCAATATCGAAAATATGCTGAGGATAATCATTATGCTTATTATGTGCTAATGTATCAAGCAAGGATGGCACCATGGCACTTCTTAAACAATTGAATTCTTCAGATATTGAATTAGCAAGCATCACTGGCTTTTTGCCAAATGAATGAGTTTGCATAACTTGATCATTAGAGATATTATATGTATACAATTCAGTTAATTTAAGTCCAATCAATAATTCTACAAGTTTTTTCTTTAATATTTCTAACTCACTTTCATGTGCGATTGTTGCTACCTTAGGAATTGTTTCATCAAAGTTCTCATAACCATATGCAATTGCAATATCTTCTACTAAATCAATCTGATGTAACACATCTGCCCTATATGCAGGAACAAGCACGTTTTTTGACTTCTTCTCATAGCCATATCCCATTTTTGAAAGTAGATTGATTACTTCTGTCTCTTTAAGTCCAAGCCCCAGTCGTTTATTGACATAATCAACATCAATTTTCATCTTATTTGGTGAAAGATCAGGGGAAGTTATCCTCTTATCTGGATAATTTAGCTCTAAAGAATATATCTTTCCGCCCATATCTGCTAATGCTGTAACTATCATATTAAGGCATTTTGCAAGAACTTCATAATCAAAACCAGAGCATTCAATAAAAACACCAGTAGTTTGTTCTGATATTTTACCTACATCATGAGAGTTTATTATTGGTGGCATCGAAAGTATGCCTCCTTTTGCATCCTTAAAAAAAGGAAATTTATCAAGACCTTCTAAAAGTTGACCATAATCCCTCCCTGTGGGATGTTGACTTAGGATTTGTAGCCCTGTAATTTCTCTTGGAAATTCTAAAGGTTGAAATTTGACTTTTTTTGGATCTTCTCCAAAGAAAGTGACAGGAAATGTGATTTTTTCCATAGGATACACCCCTATTGCCACTTTTTTTCTATTCCTACCATAACTGACATGAAGTTTTTCTTGTATCTGAATTATCTCCCTGATTTTCTCATCATCAAACTTAAGATTCTTAACAATAGCACATGAAGTAAAAGGTCTCACTTTTGAAACTGATTTTTCTATGATTATCTTTTCTCCTGATTTTTCTATATCATATTTCTTTAGACCTTTATTTACTCCAATAAAACTAGAAAAAGCCCTAGCAAAGCCTTGTTCAGAAAGAAGATCAGGACGATTAGGAAATATTTCTACATTAATTTCATTGCCTTCAATACTTTCGAGATCAGTACCTATCATAGAGATACGGTCCTTAAGCTCTTCTAATTTAAGCTTTTTACCTACAAGTTTTTCGAATACTTCTTTGTTAAGTGTTACAGTTGGCATTTTATTGTGTGATTCATCTCCAAATCTTTACTTCTTTAATTTCTTTCAAATCATTATTGTAAAGCTGTCTAATATCTTTAAATTTGTAAAAACTCATAATACCTCTTTCAAGACCTTGACCCCAAGCAAGAACTGGGCACTCAAATCCAAGTAAAGGTTTAACAAGTTCTGGACGAAAAATACCTGCACCACCTAATTCTATCCATTCTTTTTTCTCGGGATGGAATACATCAACTTCTAAACTTGGTTCAGTATAAGGGAAATGAGCAGGTCTCATTCTCACCTTTTCAAATCCTAATTTATTGTAAAATTCTCTTAAATATCCTTTAAGATGCTTTAATGTTGCATTAGGATCTATAACAATGCCTTCTACTTGATGAAACTCGAATAAATGTTTCCATGTAAGAGCTTCATTCCTATACACTTTATTGACTGAGAAGAATTTAGCTGGAAGATCCTCTTTTTTGAGTGAAGCAATTGTCCTAGCTGAAAGAACAGTTGTATGAGTCCTCATCATATTTAATGATGCTTCATCTTCTGACCATTTACCCCCCCAGCCTTTACTACCTGTATCTGCGCCATTCTCATGTACTTCTTTTATCTTGTTCTTTAGCTCTGAAGGAAGTTTTGCCTTAGATGGATCTTTTACATAGAAAGTGTCCTGTTCTGTTCTTGCTGGATGATCTTGAGGAACAAATAAAACATCCAAATCCCAAAATGCTGATTGAATTAGGTTGCCTTCCATCTCCTTGAAACCAAGTTCAAGCCAAACTTTTTTGATATAATCAATAGATTGTTTGACAAAATGTCTTTTTCCGCCTGTAATCTTTGGAACATTTATTTTAATATCATAATGCCTAAATTTCTTATCTTTCCATTTACCTGATTTAAGCATATCATGTGTAAGATTATCATCTAGCTCTTGACTTAACTTGTTTTTTTGTAAAATAAGTTTTTTTGCTTTCTCTGTAAGTTTTACAAGTATGATTTTTTGTATATCAAGTTTGAGAATGTTTCTTCTTTTAATTAAATTATCAAATGCAAATTTTTCTTCATCCTTCAATGAATCTTTTTCAATAGGAAATGATTTTTTTAAGAATATCTCTTCTAAACTCTCTTTTTCCAGAAGTTTAGTTCCTTGGGGCGCTTGTTTTATGAAAAGAGCTTTATCTTTATTTTCAGTTATAATAGCTACTTTTTTCTTTAAAGCACCTATGGATACACCAAATTCCTGTTGATTAAGATCTGCTTCTTTTTGCAAATCTTGTGCTGATTTAAACTCTTTTGTAGATGAAGCTTTTAATAATCTCTTTTCAGGTAAACCTTTCTTTGCATATATCTTACCATTATCATCAAGATCAATGATTTCTTGCTTGGTCTGATCAAGATTTATTATTTCTTTATTAGAAAGCCATTGTAGGGCACGCATCACCTCAATATCCTTCATATCTGATTTCTTAATGAGGTCTATATAAGATATACCTTCCTCTAAATAGGGCAATAACTTCCTTTCTAAGGGATGAAGCTTATCTATGATGTTATCCATATTAAGCTCTTAAATTAAGTGTACATTTATAAAAATTGTGTAGAGTGTTGTTTAGAAGAAAAAGAGATAAGAAAGAAGCTATAATTGAGTTAAAGAATATAGGAAAGGAAAATAAGAAAAAATAAGAAGAAAAAAAGCCTGGCTTATTTAGCTTTAGCTTTAGCTTCTACTTTTTTAAGACTTTTCCAAGCCACTTCAAATAAAGCTTGCAGTGCACTTGCAAAGAAAGGAGTGTTTACCCAAATACCAATATCATATGTAGGGTGTACTTCTTCATCATCAAGAACCATAAAAATTAATTCTTTTCCATCGACAATGATAAACCTTGCTTTAGCATCTGTATTACGAACATCTGCAACAGAAGATAGATCTTTAGCAGCAGCTGTATTTTGTTTAGTTATTGGAGCTGCAACTCTAATCTTAACTCCTCTTTTTTTGAGTTTTTCAAAAATAGGTTTAAGACCTTCTACTTTTCTCATTAATCCTTGAGAAGTTGTCATTATCTCAACTGTATTTTCAGCATTACGTATTGTAAGCTCAATATGGTTGTAGAGATTATGTCTTCCCCTAAGGCTTCCTGACAAATCAGTAGGTTCTACTAATTCAACACCTTGTGTATGTAGTGTGTTTAATTCGTTTAGAAGTTCTGTTTCTCTTAAGTTATCGAGCCTGTTTATTTTTTCTTCTGCTTCTACTTTCATATTTTTCTTTACTCTCTCAACAACTTCTGAAGGTGAGATTGCGATATATTTAATCGGTTTACCCAGCTTCATAACAACAAATCCTTTTTTTTCAAGGCTTTCAAGAACATCATAACTTCTTGACCTTGGAACATTTGCAATATCACTTAATTCGCCAGCTGTAGACACTCCCCTGGACAGCAATGCAGCCCATATTTTTACTTCATAAAGGTTTAGTGAGAAATAACGTCTAAGCTTGCTCAAAAATTCTTCTTTTACAATCATTTTGAACCATTCCCCCTCTTTTTTATTGTAGTTAAGACGACAAAAAATTATTTTCTCCCAATGAATAATTTTTTAATCGTTATTAGTTGTTACTTAACAAACAACATAAAATGTCTCAACTGTACAATAAAAAAATTGAACTACTATTAATATGTTACGGTTTTTGACTTAATGATAGTTACGCCATCTTTGTATCTACGTAACTCCAACGTTGTGACAACTGATATCTACTAGGCTATTGTAATTTATAAAGATTTAGATGATGAATTTACTAGTCCATAATCAATATTTTTTAAGAGAGAAATTAAAGAGATAATAGAGGGAGAAAGAAGAATAAATATTATATAAATTATATATAAAAACTAATAAAAACACAAGAATACCATAAAGTATATATATGAGTAATCATATTGAATGTTTAATTGGAGAGTAACAACAAGTGTGTTTTTGGCATAATAAAAGATTTATAGGGAATTATCGCTTTATCTAAGAATTTTAAAGCTAATTTAAACCTATTTAATCATAATAAAGGGGTTTTAAGTTAAAAAAAAGCTTTAAATTTAGTATAAGATAACATACATAAACCATAAAATTTATAAGAATTAAAATCAAAAAAATGAATGTTGGGTATAAACTAAATAGGTTGGTAAAATAATGAAAATAACACAGAAAGCAATAGAACTTGTAATCCGAGAACTAATTGGAGAAGATGCATTGCCTTTAGTTGAAGTTCTAAAAAACCAGAGCAAAATTTCAGAATTTCAAATCTCAACTAAGATCAAAACACCTGTCGATGTTATCAGAAATCAGTTATACCGGCTTTATAATCACAATTTAGTTACTTTTATCAGAAAAAAAGATAAGAAAAAAGGATGGTATATCTATTACTGGAGTTTGAATACAAATAGACTCAAATACCTCATATCAAATCTAAAAAAGAAAAGAGTTGAGAAATTACATGAACATCTTTCTAGAGAAGAAGATGATCATTTCTTTGCGTGCGAAAATAGTTGTATAAGAGTTGATTTTGAACAAGCCACTAATTTTGAATATAGATGTCCAGAATGTGGAGAATTGTTACATCAAGAAGATAATTCACAAAATATTGAAAAAATCAAGAAAGAAATAAAGAAATTAGAAAAAGAAATTGACGAAGAAAAAGAAAAATTAGCTAAAGAAGAAATAAGTAGAGAAGAGGAAGAATCAAAGGAGAAAAAAGAACCAAAAACCAAAAAGACAAAGACAGTTAAAAAAACAAAAGCTAAAAAGACAAAAACAGCTAAAAAAACAACAAAACCAAAAAAGAAATCTAAAAAGTGAGCATATAATTTCCTAATTCTAAAATATTAAATAACAAAAATAAAAGTAAAGAAAAAATGAGAAAATAAAATTATTTCTTTTTCTTTTTTGATCTAGAAGCAAGTTTTCTTTCAATCTTTTTCTCTTCTGCCTCAATCTTTATTTCTTCAGCTGCGATCTTTTGTGCCATTCTTTCAATGTTAAGATCCATACGTGCTATTCTTCTTTCAACAAGAACTAAGACACGTAAGCTGTATACGATTGCTGCAAGAGTTCCTATTATGACTGCTAATACAAGCCTCAATAATAAATCTTCACCCATTTTATTACCTCCTTTTTGAATATAATAATGGATTATGTGTTTTTTGTGTTAATATTTTTTATTTTGAAGTTGACCTTCTTGTATTTTTTTAATTACTTTGTTTATAAAATTTTCGTACTTTAGTATTCAATCTATATTCAGAAATATGAATACATAAAAATTCAAAAAATAACATTTATTAGTATTTATGTTAATATTTAAGCTTTAATACAGATTTAGGCTTTAATGTGGTGCTTTGCCCCACATGCTTGACATTTTAAGAAAGATATATTGTTTTCAACAAGTATTTTTGTATCTGGTTTACCACAATCATAACATAAAACAAAAAGATTTGCAAATTGTCTTATTTTTCGATTAATATTTTTTGAAGATATTTTTGTATTGAATATAAGAAGATTATTTCTTATTTCGCCCGATGTTGCTAACTCCTTAAGTAAATATTTTAGTAAATGTGATTGATCTCTTTGTATTGTATTACAAATTTGTTGAAAATTACTAATGATTGTTTTATTACCTTGAAGATGACCGCGTACATTTGGTATTTCAAAACGTTCTCTAACAGAAACAATCTCAGGTAAATTATCATGTGCCCGTTTGAGTAGCTTGTTATAATCCATATGAAAAGGAGTGAGGTGTTGGTTTATAAAATTAATGATATTTAGGTGAGATTATGTATAATCATAAGTAGTTGTATAATTAAAGAAATAAAATAACTAATTATAATAACTTGAAATATAGTAACTCTCTCCCCTTGGTTTCCTATGGAACTCTTTTTTGAAGATGGTTGTGTTCATTCTTTTTTGTAGAGGTTGCAAAACATTTTTTAGAATATGTTTTTTTTAATATATATATTATATTATATTATTTTTAATATTATAAATATATATATATATCGACTAAAAAAGAAAAAAATGAAAAAAAATCTTTAATTAAAGCAAAAAAAGAGCATACCACAACTGATTAGTAAGTTCCAGTTGAAATGAAGGGGTGAGGGGTATAATACATATAGAATAAAACAATAAAATATTTAAAGCATACATTTCCAGTGGAACATATGACACAAAAATTATCTCATGTATTTGAAAAGTATATGAAAAATAAACCTATTTTTGTAAATAAACATTATTTACAATCAAATTATGTTCCAGAAACTATTGAATATAGGGATAAAGAGATCAATACTATTGCTGAGATACTTGCTTCGTCTTTACGGATGGAAAAACCCTCAAATATTTTTATATATGGGAAAACCGGTACAGGTAAAACATTAGCAGTTCAATATACCACATCAAAATTAAAAGAAACAGCAGAAGCACATCAAATCCCTTTGAAGATATTATATATCAACTGTAAGCTTAAGAAGATTGCAGATACAGAATATAGGATTATAGCACAGTTTATTAGGGAACTTGGAAAAGAGGTGCCACCTACGGGTCTTCCAACCGATGAAGTTTATAAGATTTTTATTAATATAATTGATTCTTCAAAACAAATGGTTATTTTAGTATTGGATGAAATTGACCAATTAGTTAAAAAAGCAGGAGATGAAATTTTATACAATCTTACAAGGATGAATACTGAATTAAAGAATACACAATTATCTATTGTTGGTGTATCTAATGATTTATTATTTGCAGATTATATTGATCCAAGAATAAAAAGCTCACTTAGTGAAGAAGAAATTATATTTTCTCCTTACAATGCATTACAATTAAAAGCGATTTTAAAACAAAGAAGCAAGATTGCATTTGTAGAAGGAGTAATAGAATCAGGTATGGTTGAGAAATGTGCTGCTTACGCTGCAAGAGATCATGGTGATGCGCGAAGGGCATTAGAATTACTTAGGGTAGCAGGAGAAATAACTGAAAGAGATGGTTCAAAGAAAGTTTCAATTAAATATTTGGATTTAGCTGAATCAAAAATTGAAAAAGATAGGATTATTGATATTATTTCAACACAACCAAAACAACATCAATTAACTCTTTACTCTATATTGAAGATTTCTGAAAGAACAAAAAAGGTGATTTTTACAGGAGAAATTTATGAATATTATAAGGGGCTTTGTATTGAAACTTCAATAAGGCCATTAACACAAAGACGTATTTCTGACATTATTTCTGAATTTGATATGTTAGGTTTAATATCTGGTAAAATTATTTCAAAAGGAAGATATGGGAGAACAAGGGAAGTAAACATATCCATACCAAAAGAATCGAGACTTAAAGCAAAACAAATCTTGAAATCAGCTCTCGATTTGTCTTAATTTAATTTGTCTTAAATGTTTAAGTTAAGTATTTAATGTGATGTTGATGGAAATATCAGATAAGAAAAAGAAAATAATAGGATTTTTTATGCAAAATGATGCTTTAATCTCATTAGATTCTATAGAAAAATTTGAAGATGAGATCTTTTTAGATAAAATTATAAGTTTAATAGATCAAAAATCAGAAATTTCTGTTATTTTAGATTTTATGGGTAAATATGCATTAAGTGATACTTCTGTTAATCGATATCAACAAAATACTACTGAAAATACTACAAATCAAAATACCACTGATCAAAACTCTCAATCAACAATGACTACCAGTCCAACAATATCAACCCAGTCAACTGATTCTTCTCAATCAACAACCTCTTCTGAACATACATCCTCTCTATCAACCCCTGCTATAGAAATACAAACACCAACTCTTCCTACAAGTGAACAACCTAAATTAAATATAATTCATGATTTTAATTTACTTCCTAAAAAAAGAGAAGTAAGTCATTTTGTATCTTATTTTTCTTCAAGATATAAACAAATATTATCTATTTTGAAAAATAGAAAGGAACTTTCTTCAATTTTATCAATTGCAAGATTGAAAGCAAAGACAGATAGAGAAAAAGTTTCTGTTATATGTTTAGTAAGAAAGAAAGATATTACAAAAAATGATAATATTATTCTAACAGTAGAAGATTTAACTGGAGAAATAAAAGTACTTGTTAATAAATCAAATAAAGAATTGACAGAAGTAGCAAAAGATCTTGTTAGAGATGAAGTAATTGGTGTTGTTGGAATGAATGGGGATAATATTTTATTCTCAAATTCAATAATTCAACCAGAAATTCCTTTAGATAAAGAATTTAAGAAAGCAGAAAAAGAAGAGTGTGCAGTTTTTTTATCAGATATACATGTTGGTTCAAAATATTTTCTTGCTGATGAATTTAATAAGTTTATTTCTTGGATCAGGCAGGAAACAGGTACAGAAAATCAGAGAAAAATAGCTGATAAGGTAAAATATGTTTTTATAGCTGGTGATCTTGTTGATGGTGTAGGAATATATCCTAATCAAGAATTAGAGTTAGATATTGATGACATTTATGGGCAATATAGTAAGGCTGCAGAACTCATAAAGAAAATTCCATCCCATATATCTGTAATTATTTGTCCTGGAAATCATGATGCATCTAGATTGTCAGAACCACAACCAAAATTATTTGGAGATTATATTAAACCTTTAAGCGATATACCAAATGTATCTCTTGTTTCAAACCCATCTTATATTAATATTTCTGCAACTGAAACTTTTTCAGGATTTGATATCTTATTGTATCATGGTTATAGTTTTGATTATTATGTTGCAAATGTAGATTCATTAAGATTGGAAGGAGGGTATGATAGGGCAGATTTAATCATGAAATTTCTTTTAAAGAGAAGACATTTAGCACCAGCATATACATCAACATTATTTATTCCTGAGGAGACAAAAGATAGTCTTGTTATAGAGAAAATACCTGATTTTTTCATTACTGGCCATATTCATAAAACTGCTGTAAGTAATTATAGGAATGTGACTTTGATAAGTGGAAGTTGTTGGCAATCCATTACCTCTTTTCAAGAAAAGGTAGGACATCATCCTGAACCAGCTAAAGTTCCGGTTGTTAATTTGAAAACAAGAAAAGTAACTATTTTAAATTTTTTAGATTAGAGAAATAAGATTAATTAAATTAAGAAACATAGAAGAAAATAAGAAAAAATGACAGTAGAATCAAAAAATCTCCAGAAATATTTTGAATCTGTAGAGTCACAAACAAATAAAGCACTTAAAATTGCAACTAGTGCTAGGCAGAAAGGATTTGATCCTGAAGATAAGGTAGATATACCTATTGCTAAGAATATGGCTGAGCGTGTTTTAGGGTTAGTCTCAGCAGTGGCTCCAGCTTTATTAAATTCAAATATCGTTGAAAGAATTGAGGAACTTGAAAAAGAATTTTCTCCTTTAGATTGGAGAGTCGCTTTTAAGATTGCAGCAGAAGTGGCACTTGAGAAATTTTGCAAATTTGAGTCTAAAAAAGAAGCAGTTGAAATTGGAATCAGAACTGGATTTATGTATCTTACAGGAGGTATAGTATCAGCGCCTTTAGAAGGGCTTGTAGAGATAAGAATCAAAAAAAGAAATGATGGGAAAGAATATGTTGCATTAGTTTATGCTGGTCCAATAAGGGGGGCAGGAGGTACTGCTGCTGCAACCTCAGTTGTTTTGGGAGATTATGTTGCAACACAACTTGGTTTTGCAAAATATGATCCTACAGAAGATGAAATAAATAGGACTGCTACTGAATTATATGATTATAATGAAAGAATTACAAATCTTCAATATCTTCCTTCAAAAGAAGAAATAAAATTTATGATTAAAAATATGCCTATCGAAATTGATGGAGACCCTACTGAAAGAATTGAAGTTTCAAATTTTAAAGATCAACCCCGAATCGAGACTAATTTGATTAGAGGAGGGATTTGTCTTGTTATTGGAGAAGGTCTTTGTCAAAAAGCACCTAAAATATGGAAAAGACTTAGTGAATGGGGTAATGAATTTGGAATTGATTGGAATTTTTTAGATGAATTTTTGAAATTACAAAAGAAAATAAAGGCAAAAGGAAAGAAAAAAGAAGGAACACAAGGGATCTCACCTATTTTTACATTTATTAGTGATATGGTAGCTGGAAGGCCTGTTTTAAGTTATCCTATGGCTTACGGAGGATTCAGGCTTCGTATGGGGAGGACAAGAACATCTGGGTTTTCTGCAATAGCATTAAACACTTTTACTTTAAAGGCCTTAAATAATTTTATAGTTTATGGAACTCAGTTAAAGCTTGAAAGACCAGGAAAAGCAGGTTCTGTTACAGTATGTGAGGCAATAGAAGGACCAACAGTATTATTAAATGATGGTAAGGTTATTAAGATTACAAAAGAAAATCAAGATCTTTTAAAATTTACAAAAAAAATATTATTTTTAGGTGATATTTTAATTAATTATGGGGATTTTTCAGAGAATGGCCACCCATTAGTTCCAGTAGGATATTGTGAAGAATGGTGGCTTTTAGAATTAGAAAAAAAGACAAAAGAAATGATTGGATCATTAGATATAGGTAAATTATCAACTATTGTTAATATAGAAGAAGAAAAACTAAATTGTCTTTTTTCAGATGTTTTTAATACTAAACTTAGTTTTGAAGATGCTTATAAGATATCTAAAAAATTAGATATCCCATTGTATCCTGAATATATTTATTATTATACTGCTTTATCTAAAGAAGATTTGGGCTATTTATTAGACAGAATAGAACAAATAAAGATAAATTATATTGATGAAACAAAGTCTAAAGTTAAGTCTCTTGTTTTTGCAAAAGATGAAAAATTAAAGTTATTATTAGAAAATATAGGTACACCTCATGATATAATCTCTAATGAATTTATTGTTTTAAATGATATTGTTGCTGAAGTTTTCATGAGAACATTCGCTATTACAGATACTACAAATCAAGTTTTAGGTAAAGATATTGTTCAACAACATCCTGATAAAAATGTATTAGATATAATAAACATGTTATCTGATGTTAAAATTAATGATAAGGCAGGTACATTTGTGGGTGCTAGGATGGGAAGACCTGAAAAGGCAAAAATGAGGAAATTACAAGGATCCCCTCAGGTTTTATTTCCTGTAGGGGAAGAAGGCGGCAGACTTAAGAGTTTTCAGGCATCTATAGAGAAAGGAGAAGTTACAAGTACTCTTCCAATATATTATTGTGAAAAATGTAAGAAAAAATCAGTCTATAAAATCTGTCATAAATGTTTTGAAAAAACAAAGAAAATTTTCTTTTGCCCAAATATAAATAAAGAATTAATAACAGATAAGCCACCCTTAGATCAAGACGAGGGGGCAATTGGTTATAAAAATATGACGATAAATATTCATGAATATGTAGATTCTTGTTTAAAGATGCTTAAAACAAAAGTTTATCCTGATTTAATAAAAGGAGTTAAATCAACATCAAACAAAGATCATATTCCTGAAAATTTGATTAAAGGTTTTTTGCGTGCGAAAAATGACATTTATGTTAATAAAGATGGTACAACAAGATATGACATGTCAGAGTCCCCTATTACTGCATTTAAGCCAAAAGAAATTAATGCTACTATAGAACAATTGAATTCTCTTGGTTATACTAAAGATATAAATGGCGCTAAGCTTGAACATGATAATCAAGTTGTTGAAATATTTCCTCAAGATGTTGTACTTCCTTCTGGGGATAATGCTCTTGAAGAACAAGCGGATGATGTTATGTTCAGAATCGGTAATTTTGTAGATGAATTACTTGTTAGATTGTATGGACAGAAAAAATATTATAATTTTAAATCAAAACAAGATTTAATAGGTTCACTTATAATTTGTCTTGCACCTCATATCTCCTGTGGTACCATTGGGAGAGTTATTGGTTTTTCTAAAAATCAAGTTATGCTTGCTCATCCTATGATGCACGCTGCAGTGAGGCGGGATTGTGATGGGGATGAAGCTTGTTTTATTTTACTAATGGATGGTTTTTTGAATTTTTCACGTCAATATTTACCTGATAGAAGAGGTTCTAGAACCATGGACGCTCCCCTTGTTTTATCAACAAAGATAATTCCTTCTGAAGTTGATGATCAAGTTCATGGACTTGATGTTGTTAAGAGGTATCCTTTGGAATTATATGAGGCGGGATTTGAGTTTAAGATGCCATGGGAGATTAAAGTTGAACAATTGAAAGATAATCTTAATACAGAAAAACAATATGAAGGTTTTTTCTTTACCCATCCAGTCCATGATTTAAATAAAGGACCAAAAGTATCTGCCTATAAAGTCTTACCTTCAATGAAAGAGAAATTAGATGGTCAGATGGATTTAGCAACTAAAATAAAAGCTGTTGATGAGGCTAATGTGGCTACAATGGTAATTCAAAAACATTTTTTAAAAGACATAAAAGGAAATCTTCGGAAATTTTCTACACAACAATTTAGATGTGTACAATGCAATGAAAAATATCATAGGCCACCATTAATTGGTAAATGTCAAAAATGTGGAGGAAGGATGCTTTTTACAATTTCAGAGGGAAGTATAATAAAATATCTTGGACCTTCTTTAGATCTCGCAAACAAATATGCTGTTCCAGTTTATCTAAAACAAACACTAGAACTTACACAAGAAAGAGTTGATAGTGTATTTGGGAAAGAGAAAGAAATTCAAGAAGGGCTAAATAAGTTTTTTGCATGATTTGAATAAGTTCCTTGTATAATCTTTGTTATATTATTTTAAAATCATTATATGGTGGATAATCAGTTGTCTCTATGTTTGATTTAATCACTGTAGCAAGAGCTGGCCCTGTATTTATTTCTTCAAATAGTTTTTGAACATCATTTTCCTTACCTTGACAATAAATTTCAACTATATCGCCGTTAGGGTGGTTTTCTACTGTTCCTTTTAATTCTAAATTGAGGGCTTTTCTGAGGACAAAATACCTAAAACCTACTCCTTGAACCCTACCTTGAATAATAATATGATATGTCTTCATATTTAGCTTTATCTACTCCTTATATAAAGAATTTACCTTCAATAAACAATATGCTTTATAAAGGGTAATAGGAGAATGGGTGGTGTTACTACTTTAAAATACTAAAAAACCGAAATGTTTAAATACTGCATCCCCATTTACACTATTTATTCAATTGGGGGTTTAGTTGGAAAATTAGATTCGATTATCAATATACTTTAGTGGTGGTGTTTATATGATCGTTCAAAAAGAATTTTTAAACAAATTGGGTGTGCTTGGTCTAAATTCATACGAAGCAAAACTTTGGGCTGCATTATTGTCCAGAGGAGTATCTACAGCGGGAGAGCTTAGTGATATTGCAAATGTTCCTAGATCAAGAAGTTATGATGTTCTTGAAAGTCTTGAGAAGAAAGGATTTGTAATTATGAAGTTGGGTAAGCCAATTAAATATATCGCAGTTAATCCATCAGATGTTCTTGAGCGTGTTAAACATAATATTTTAGAAGAAGCTGAAACAAGTACAAAAACACTTGATAAGCTTCGTGACAGTGAGATGTTAAAGGAGTTAAATCAACTTCATTCTAAAGGTATAGATACTGTAGATCCAGCTGAATTATCAGGAAGTTTCAAGGGAAGGAGCAATCTATATACTCATCTTGAATCTATGATGAAGATTGCGGAAAAATCTATTATGATTTCAACTACAGAAGAAGGGTTGAAGAGAAAGGCTGAATCTTTTAGAAGAGCTTTCTATCGTGCTAAAGAAAATGGAGTTGAAATTAAGATTATGGCTCCAATTACAAAAAATAATAAACATGTTGCACAAAAATTATCAGAATATGGAAAAGTAAAACATACAGATGTTCCTTTGGGCAGATTTGTGGTAATTGATGAATCACAGATTACTTTTATGCTTGTAGATGATGCAGATGTTCATCCAAATTACGATTCAGGTGTTTGGGTAAATAGTCCATTTTTTGCACAAACTGTTGCTAATATGTATGAAACAGCTTGGAAAAAGCAAAAATCAGTTGATAAATTATAATTATTTTTTTTAATATCATAAAAAATCATAATCACCTCTTTTTCCTGGGAAAAATCTCTTCGTGAGATTTTTTCCAGGTTTCTTTTAAAATTTAGATTATTATTGATTTTATTCTTAATATAATCATTTTTCAACATTAATCTTTTTTTAATATTTTAATAATGATTTTTAGAAAAAACATATAAATGCATTATTTAAGGGATTATACATGGTATTTGAATCATTTATTAATCCTAAATTTGCAGAACAAAAACCATGGATCACTTTTTTTTTAGGGTTTATATTCGCTTCAATAGCTATATTTTTAGGTAATTATATTTTTCCAGCAGAAAATGCATCACTTACTATTGTTTTCTTAACGACATTATTTTTTATTCCGTTATTTTATTTGACAATGATTTATGAAGAGAAGAAAGATTTAGATAATAATGTCGGAGAGAAAAAACTATTAAAAGAACATTCTCGTGCAATAATTTTCTTTTTGATGATATTTTTAGGTATGACTCTTGCTTTCATGTTTTGGTATATCATGTTTACACTTTTCCCGTTATTTTTTAGTATTAATCCCGAAATTATATTTAAAATACAAGGTGATACTATAAGTCAAATTAATGGTAATGTTATAGAATCAGTATCCGGTGCAATGAAAGATGCATTTTTTGTACTAGAAAATAATATACAAGTTATGATCTTTTGTGTATTATTCTCTTTTATCTTCGGAGCAGGAGCAATTTTTATTATCACTTGGAATGCTTCTGTTATTGGACTTGCTCTTGGTAGAGAATTTATGAAATTTGTTCATGCAGCAAGTGGTGGATTAATTGGTGTTGTATATGCAAAAGCCACTGGATGCGCTTTACTTCGTTATTTTATACATGGCATACCTGAAATTATGGCTTATTTTGTGGGCGGACTTGCAGGAGGAATAATTTCAGCTGCTATAATTAAACATGATTTTGGTTCAGAAAAATTTGAAAAAGTTATACTTGATGCTGCTTTACTTCTTTTGATAGCTGTTGGTATACTTGTTGTAGCTGCATTTTTAGAGGCTTTTATTACTCCTCTTCTTATGTGTAGAATTATCCCTACTTGAAGTATTGTTAGTTATTTTATTCAAGAATTTTAACTTTTCCAGGAACTATTTCAAATATTTCTCCTTTTAATAGAAGCTGTTGTACTATATTTTCTGCTTCGGGATAATTTGATGCGAGTTCTTGAACATCACATCCTTCTCCTTTATCTAATTCTTTTATTTTCATAAGAATAGTATCAATTTCATCTAGTTCTTCTACTGGTTTAGGAACTTCTTTTGGAACTTCCTCTACTGGTGTTTCAATTTTAATCTCTTCTTTTAAGTCTGGCATTTGGATATTTTTTAGTAAAATTTCTTTTTTACGATATTCAAGCCAGCCTTTATTGGTTATTTTTTTTACAATTTCTGCATTGAGATATATATCTTCATTATATGATCTAGGTCTTCCTATGACAAGAACAATATCTCCTATGGTCAAATCTTGGAATAGATTGCCTTCTTCAAATGATCTGATTTCAATTTTTCCACTTCCATCATCGATGAATAATGATTGACCAGATTCAGGGATTGTAACTACTACTCCAATTATATTAACACGAGAGATTTTTTCATCTTTGCTCGTTAATACATAATTTGGATCCCATCCTTCTTGTTTGATATATTTACCATTATTTAATTCTTTTAAAGAAGCAATTCTTGCCGTTTGTCTTTCAATACTTCGTTGTTCTTCAGCCATTTTTCTTGTTAATCTCTATATTATTTTAAATCTTTTGAATAAATCCTCTTTTTGGTTCAAATATATCACCTGAACGCTTTAATTTGTCTATTACTTCATTAATTTCATCATCCGCAAGTCCTTTTTCTTTTCCAATTTCTTCTACATCCTCTAAAGGGATTGTTTTTCCAATTTTATTTTCAAGATTATTAATTATTTCTTTGATTACTATTATTTTATTTCTTTCTGAAGAAGGAGTGTCAGTAGCAATTCTATCAACATCAAAAGTACCCGTTTCTTCATCAAATGCAATTAACTTAAGACAATGATGAACAAGATCTATTGCTTTTTTTGCATCAGTTCTTGTTATTTTATCAGCAAGTCTAAGTTTTGAATTAGCCTCTGCTAAACGGACTAATCCTTCTAATTGTCTGGCAGTTATTGGTACTGATTTTGTATTACCAGAGTTTCTCATTTGAAGATAATATTTTTTTAATTCTTCTATTGCTGAATCTGTTAATTCAGGTCTAACATTTTGTCTTACATAAGCTACGTATTTTCTTAAAAATTCAGTTTCAATAGGAGGTTCAATCGAATCTTTATTTTGATGTATTCTTAGTATAAACGAAGCAAGTTGTGTGTCTTTTGCTTCATCAGGAAGGTCCCTTACAGGGAAAATAAGGTCAAATCTGTTGATAAGGGTGACTGGGAGTTGTATTTGCTCAGCTATTGTGGAATAAGGGTCAAATCTTCCAAATTTAGGGTTTGCAGCGGCTAATACAGTTGCTTCTGCTCTTAATGTGGCTTGGATATTTGCTTTTGAGATAGTTATTGTTTGCTGTTCTAAAGCTTCATGCATGGCGCTAGTATCATCTTGTGTCATCTTATCAAGCTCATCAATACAACATACCCCTTTGTTTGCAAGGACAAGAGCTCCTGCTTCTAAGGCCCAATCTGAAAGAAATTCATCTTTTACAACGGCTGCTGTAAGACCTGCTCCACTTGCTCCTTTTCCTGATACATATCTTCCTTTAGGCGCTACTTTATGGATTCTTCTGATAAGTTGAGATTTACCTGAACCTGGATCTCCAACAAGAAGGACATGTATATCCCCTCTTGTAACGACTCCATCATTTCTTTCTTTTCTTACCCCTCCCATTAATTGAAGTACAAGAGCTTCTTTAATGAGATTATGTCCGTAAATACTTGGTGCAACAGAATCTATTAATTTTTGAAAAAGTTGAGGATCTTTTCCTAATTCTTTTATTTTTTCTTCATCTTCTTTTGATATTTTGATTTCATTATAATCCTCTTGGACCGCTTCAATAGAATTCGCTTCTATTAATAAATCAAAAACTGTGCTTTTTGAGCCTGTTCTCATTATAACTGGAATTTCTTTTACAATTCCTGTTATTTTGATTGCACTTCCAGGACTAGTAATTTTTTCATTTAGTGGAGAAACCAAATCATTTTTTAAAAATACATTCATCCTTTTAGGCTGATCTCCTCCATCTAAATCTTCTGAAGATTCTTCTAATTTGAGATGTTGTGCATCAATTAGTTCTTTTGAGAGTAAAGTGAATTTTCCTTTTCTTCCACATCCGCATTTTGATGGTTCTTTGAATTGTTTATCTAGTTGAAGGACAGGAATAATATTTCCACAACTCGGGCATTCAAATCTTGCTGAAGTAACTTGTGGTCTGACATCAGATTTTTGTCTTACAACCCCTTCAAAAAAGAGAAATTTTCCTAGGTGAACACTTCTAATATTTCTGAGAAGTATTTTCTGACTCTTAGGAAGATTTTTAATTCTAACAGTAAAATTATTTGGTCTGTTTGGAAGATCAAATTGTTCAACAGCAATCTCAAAAGCCTTTAGAAGTTCTTCTGGTTGATCTAAAAAAAGGTCAGCAATTTCAGGGTTGAATTGTGCTAATAAAGTAAAATCAACATTTAATGATTTTTTTCCAATTCTAATCTGTTCGAGAAGAGGACTATAATAATGTTTTTCTAAAAATTCTTGTAGAGTTTTAATTTGTGTCTGGACATCCATTTTTGGAACTTGTGTTATAATTCATCTTATAGCTATCGCTAGCTTAAAAAAGCTATATTAAGATATGTCCAGTGGTAATGCTATAGTACTATTACTTATTTCTTCTTTCCACTGGCTTTCTTTAGATTTTCAATCAGTTTTTCTACAGCAATATCAATTGCATCACTGGATTTTGTTCCTGTGCAAACAATTTTTCCATTGCTGAAAAGCAAAAATGTCGCTTGGCAGTCTCTAAGCTTGTAAACAAGTCCAGGAAACTGTTCAGGTTCATATTCTGTGTTCTCTAATTTCATAGCAAGCTCATTTAGATTAAGAGCAATGCCTATTTCACCTGATGCAACAATGTTTTGGATTGTGATTTCTGGAGTAATTTTGATTTTGACATTGATTTTGTCAAGGCTTTTAATAATTTGTTTAATGGATTCATTAACCTCTTCCATTGTTCTTGCGCCTGTACAAACGATTTTACCTGATGAAAAGATTAGTGCGGATGTTTTTGGTTCTTTAATCCTAATTACTAATCCTGGAAACTGTTCAGGGTTATATTCTGTGTTTGATAGCGTCGCAGCCATCTTTTCTAAAGGAATAGCTTTTTCGAAAGATGTAGAAACAACAATGTTAACAATTCTAATATTCTTTGGTTCTGGCTTTGCCATTTTTATACCCCCATGTAAATGGTAATTTATAAAGGGAAAAGCGTTTTAGTATTTAAATACTTCGTTTTGAAAATAACTATTTCAGAATATATATATTTAAATGAGTGTGCCCCCTTAATTTCATTTGGAAATGAATATATTTTGTGTTTTTCTTATTCTTTTTTTACTATTTTCGTATTTATTTTAAATATATAAATAAAATGCTCTTTTCTTGTTTGTTAAAATTATGATTATTTTAAGATTATTTATGCTGATTCAGCTTTCTTTGCATCTCTTGCTGCATCAGCAGTATCTTCTAGGGCGTGTTGTTCATAAGATGCTATTAACTTCATCGCACCAATTGCATTTTGGAGAATTTCTCTTTTTTTATGAACTGTTTCAGAGACATTTTTGACAATATGTTCTTGGACTACTTCTTTTTTTGTTCTTGCATCAGCTAATTTTATTATATCATCATTTAAATTTTCTATTTTTCTAAATTGTCTTCTTGCAATCTGAATTTGATGTATTATTCTTTTTTCGTCAGTTACAAGATCCTTGAGTTCATCAACACTATCTCTGACTTCTCTAGCTTCTTTGTTTAATCTATGTCTTTCTTCTTTACTTTCAGCATGATCAAATCTTGCTTCTCTATCTGCTGCAGCTTCTTTTGCTTCATCATGTTCTATCTTATGTTCTTCATGATTTGTATATCTTTTTATTCTTTGGCTGAGTTTTTTAGAATCTGCAAGAAGACCCCATATTTTTTTTATAATATGATTCTCTTCTGAGCATAAACTTATAACCTCTTGAGCTTCTGGGATACCCTCTCCGCTTTTTTCAAGACCTGCATGATGTTCTTGTTTTAAAAGTCGAAGAACAGCGGGCATAATCCTTTCTTCAGAATTCACTCTTGATTCTAATGCGTGAATTAGGCTCATTATTGTTTCTGTTTCTTGAATCTCATGTTGTTCTGCAGCTATTTCTTTTGGTGCTGTATGGACAAAACTATCAAGTTCTTCCCTGGTTTTCATATCATCCTTTTCTACTCTAAGCTCTTCTTTCTCTTTTTTTCTTTCACTTGAATGATGAGTAATCTTATAACTATAAAGTCCTGCTCCAACTAATAAAGCGATTCCATAAATTGCACTCACCATGCCTAATGCCATTTTATTATAATATTTTTATCTTATTTCTTATTTTATTCTTTTTTTCTATTTGTTGCAAATCCTAATGCTACTCCTACTATTATTGCGATTAAAAATGCCCAAAGCCATCCCCAATCTTGAAGTACGCTTCCAGTTATCCAAAAAAATACTAAGCCACCTACAACAATTGCAGCCCAACGTCTGACTCTTTCTGCACTAGATTCCATATTCTTATACATCCCTACACCTGCAAGCATAGATAGGGCAACTATCATGAAAACCCCCCATGGTCCAGCAAGACCATTGACAAGAGCGTCTACTTCTCCCTTTGTTTGCCATCCTAATGAAGCCATAGCAAGGAGTGCTAAGCACCAAGAAATGACATTTCCATAAGTATTAACTTTCTGATCGCCACTACCTTCAAACATAGGTATTTTGCTTAGAAGTGCTTTAAATAAGAATGCACACATGACTGTGCAGACTGTCATAACAAGAAAGTATAATGCATATTTTGACTTGAAGATTTCATGTATGAATTTACCTAATGTCTTAAATCCATCCACCAAATCTGTCATGCCTTGATCAGCCATTTTATTGTCCTTTTAGCGTTAAATCTACTCTAATCCTACATTAATTCAAATATTGGAAATAACACTATATAAAGTTTTTTGAAATGGAGCATAGAATCAATTCGTATTTATTTTTAATAATTGCTTTTAATAATTTATTTTGGCAATTCATCTAATGCTCTAATGAAGTACATTGCAATGTTTCCAAGTTCATAGGTTAATTTATGTTGAGGGTGTGAGCTAGCACTATATCTATACATCATTAATGTTCCTATGATTTCTTCAGCTATTTCTTTTGTGAGGGTTGAGGGGGAATTTTTTTCTTTATCTGTGTATATTTTAGTAGCAGATATATAGTTCTTTATCATATTGATATCTTCTTTTATTCTTTCATTTATTTCTTGGTTTAAAATAGCGTCTTCATGTCCTATTCCATATTGTATTTTAAGGAAAATAAGCCTATCTCTATAGATATAAATATTTTTGATTTCTTCAGGAGTTAGAGGTCTTTGAATATTACTCTCAATAATATTCATAGCTTTTTGGTAATATTTTGATGATGTTACTAATCTTTCACTTTCTTGCATGTATTCTGTTCCTGTTAGTTCACTAAGCCTTTTTTCTAAATCCATCTCATAAATTATATCATTCATCTTCTTTTGGCACTCTATGCGGATTGCTGAAAAAAGATTCTTTTATTATTTCATCAATAATATAATAGACTTGTTTTGTTTTAATGGTATAATTCTCTTCTAGGTATTCAAGAAATTCTTCTAGTCCTTTTACATTTCTAAATATGACTTCTACCATATAATCAAAGCCATTGTTTATCTTGCATAAGGAATTGACGTTTTGATGCTTAGTGAGCATTTCAAAAAGATCTTTTTTTGAACTCTTCCCACATTTAATACATATATTTGCTCTTGCATTATAACCTAAAACTTCAAAATTAAGCAAAGATACGTGTTTTCTTATAGCTCCATTTGATTTTCTTTTTAAGCGATCATAGATGGTTGATATTGGTATTTGTGTTTTTTTGCTTATTTCTGTAAGTTGTGCTCTTGCATTATTTCTTAGTTGTGTTAAAATCTGTAAATCTTTTTGGTTTATTGCCATTTTTGCCTCCTTTTTTTAAATTTCTGTCGAGGTTTTTGATTTATTATATAACCTCTAGAATAATTAAGGAGAAATATATGTTATATAACTTACTTCTATAAAATATATTTGTTATATTTATTATATAACAATAATCTATATAAGAAAGTTATATCTTATTATATCATATGAAAAGAAAACTGGTCAAACAAGGAAATGGGGCACTTACAATCACATTACCCTATCAGTGGTTATCTAAAAATAATTTAGAAAAAGGAGATTATGTTGATTTGATTGAGTCTGGTAAAGATTTTATTTTATCTTTAGATGCAAAGAAAGTAAACAAGGCATATGAAATTACGGTTTCTAAAGATAAACCTTTTTTCAAAAGATATATCAGAACATGTTATGTGTTAGGATATGATTCTATCACTATTGTAGCTGAAAATACATTACCTTTGAAATTAATAAAAGAAATATTAAGTAATTTAATTGGTTATGAGATTATTGAGCAGACAACAAAGAGATGTGTGATTTCTGTTGTTGCTTCACCTTATGATGAGAATTTTGATGCAATACTTAAAAGGATATTTTTTATGTTAGAATCAATGGTGGACGAAATTATTTCTGTATTTGATTCTAAGGATTATGAAAGTCTACAGGAAATTGCTGCAATGGAGGGTTCTATAAATACATTTGTAGATTTTTGTTTAAGGATTTTGAATAAAAAAGGTTATGTTGATTTTCGTAAAACTCCTTATTTATATCAGATTTTAGCGCAATTAGAACAGATTGGTGATGGACTGCGTGATTTGGCAACACATTTATCTCCTAGATCAGCTAAGATTAAAGATGTTGTTACAAATTACCGAGAGTATTTTATTCATTTGAGACAATTATTCTATAAGTATGATATGAAAAAAATTAAAGTTATAAAGAATATTAGATTAAATCTTTATGATCAAGTTAGGAAAGCAGTACATACTTATCCAGAAGAGATGCTTGATTTGTATATGTTAGTTTCAATATTACATCAATTTGAGATTGCGCTTGATCCTATAAATAATTAAGAAATAAAAAAATAATGTTTTAATTTTCTGTTAAATTATTTATTTTTTCTTTGATCCAAGCCAATTAGCAAGTAGCATTGTTAAACCGACTACAACTATAGTTGTTACAACTGCTGCAATTGTTAATCCTACTACCCCTTCAGAATTTTCATATAAAGGTCGAAGCCAGGCTTGTATTGCATCTTTCCACACTAATGCTGCTACAAATGCAAGAGCCGCAGTCATTAATGTAAGTGTTTGTTCTTTCACTTGTTTGATAATTTTTACCACCCCCTAAGTGACTTATGATGTACATAATATTTAATATTTATATTTTCTTTCCTTTTCAATTGCACACGTCCCAAAACCTTTATAATCTCCAGATTACACATCTCATCCATGCAAGGCATCAAAGAACTTTCAGCGCTTGATCTTCATTATTTATTGAATGAGTTCGAAATTCTGAAAAATTCAAAAGTAGAAAATATTTATCAAAATAAAGGCACACTTTATTTAGTTCTGCATATATCAGGGAAAGGTAAAAGAATACTAAAAATAATGCTTCCTCATTTTATATATATGACTGAATATAAAGAGGAGATGCCTGAAACTCCGCCTCAATTCTGTTCTTTAATAAGAAAATATCTAAGAAATGCAAGACTTAGAAATGTAGAACAGATTGATTTTGAAAGAATCATAAAAATAACTTTCTCTTCAAAAGATCAAACTTATTATTTAATAATAGAATTATTCAGCAAAGGAAATATTATCCTATGTAACAGTAATATGAAAATCATCTACCCTATGACTCATCAAAAATGGAAAGATAGGACAATAAAAGGTGGTCAGCAATATATTCATCCTGAAAAATCAATAAATATCCTAAAAGCAAAAAAAGAAGATTTAGAAAAAGCACTTAATGCAACAAAATTAGATTCTGTTGTGACATTTTTAGCCAAATATATTGGCTTTGGAGGAAATTATGCTGAAGAAATATGCAGGGATGGAAAAATTAATAAGAAGTCTCTTCCAAAAAAAGTAGATTCAGAAAAATTAATGCAATGCATAAGTAAAACTATAGACAAGAAAATAGAATTAAATGAAAGTCTTGATAAAATACTGACAGAAAAGACAATAACCCAGGAAAAAGAGACTAAAGAAAAAAGTTTTAAGGAAAACAAATCAAAAATCCAGAAAATTTTAGATATGCAAAAATTAACTATAGAAAAACAAAAAAAGACAATTAAAGAAGGTAATGATAAAGGAGATCTGATTTACAAGCATTATAATGAGATACAAGATATAATTGCTGAATTAAATAAGATAAGAAAAAAATATTCCTGGAAAGAGATTAAAACAAAACTTAAAAGCCATAAGGTAATAAAAGAGATTAATGAAAAAACGGGAAAAATTACATTAGAATTAGAACAATAAATACGAATTATTTCTAAATTATTTATCATAAATGAAAAAATCATTAAGAATAATGTTATATCTCCGATAAAGGTAAAATTATGATATAAATATTAAGATAATCTTATTATTATAGGTGATTGTTTGATATTATGGTGATAAACATGAGCTTAACAAATAAGAAAATAAATCAATTGAAAAAAATGCCATTAATTCAAACAAGGATTAGGAGGCTCAAAGATAGTAATATGATATTGCATCAAACAATAATCAGTGACATAAGACCCATAGAATATTATGAAGCTGTTGTTGATAAAGGCAATATAGAAGTTGAGACAAAAGTTGAGAATCTTATGGAAGAAGTTGTAATTTGAATTATTTGAATCAACACTATTGTTTTTTATTTTTTTATTTTATTTTGTCTTCTTTTACTATCTCTCCGGGGAGCGTAGTTGTATTTGGCCAAAGTTTTCTTCCTGGATATATCAATGTGCTTATGCCTGTTTTTACATTGTCTCCAATAAATGCTCCAAGCTTTCTTCTGTGGGTGTCAATTTTTTTCCCATTTATTAAGGTTATATGGTTCTTTGCATCATGCCGGTAATCTGCCATGATAAGACCTGCACCTATATTGCAATTCTCCCCTATCACTCCATGTGCTGCATAACTAGCATGTTTGCTTGTCGTACCTTGCATTATAACTACATCATATAATTCAGTCTTTCCTATCTCACAGTTATCCATAATTATTGTATCTTTTCTTATATGCGTGAACGGTCCAATTTTACAATTATTTCCAATGTATGCAGGACCTTCAATATGGCAAGGACCAGTTATTATAGTTTTTTTCCCAACATATACATCTCCCTTGATTACAACATTATCATCAATTTTACCATTATTCTTGAGAATATTTTTTTCTTTCATTTCATTGAGTATTGCAATATTTGTTTCAAGGTATTTCCAAGGATACGCGACTGGTAGCCAATGTCCCTTTATTTCAATAACAGTAAATTGGGATTTTTTACCATATTCTAAGATTGCAGATGTTATTTCAATTTCTTTTCTTTGTGTTTTTTTAGTATTTTTGAGAATATTAAATATTGCAGGCTCTAATAGATAACAACCTGTATTTGCAAGATTTCCTATAAATTTCTTTGGTTTTTCTACAAGATTAATCATATTGTTATTCTTGTTTATTTTAAAGACACCGAATGCAGAAGGATTCTCGATCTTTTTTGCTAAAGCTCCACTTTTTAATTTGCATAAATTCTTTATATCTTCTTTAGAGTAAAGATCATCTCCATTCATTACAAGAAATTTTTCTTCATCTTTTAGATGTTTCTCACATTGCATTACAGCATGGCCTGTGCCTAATTGTTCTTTTTGTTCTACATAAGTTATTTTTATACCTTGATAGTTATTCCCTAAGAAATTAATGATCTCATCTTTCATAAAGCCAATTACGAGTATCACTTCACCTACAATCCCTTTTAGTTCTAACAGAATATGTTCAATAAGAGTCTTATCAACTACCTTAAGCAAAGGTTTTGGTCTGTTCACAGTCAGAGGATAAGTTCTGGTGGATTTTCCTGCGCATAATACTATTGCTTTCATCCTAATTCCTCTTTTATTAATTCAGCAAGTTCTTTTGCCATATTATTGATTGTTTTCTCATCTTTTCCTTCAATCATTATCCTGCACATATTTTGAGTTCCTGAATATCTTATTAATGTTCTGCCATTGCCCTTAAGACTTAAATCTATTTCGTTTATTTTTGCATTAACTTTAGGCATTTTTTCAAATGGTTTTTTTTCTTTAACATCTATATTTAACAATACTTGTGGATATTTCTTCATTGCTTTTTTAATCTCTGAAGCTTTGATATTTTTTTCTTTTATTATTTTTAATAATTGTAATGCTGAAACAATCCCATCACCAGTAGTTGTATAATCTTTGAAGATGATATGCCCACTAAATTCTCCACCAAGATTATAATTTTCTTTTCGCATTTCCTCTATGACATACCTATCACCATTTTTTGTTCTTATTACTTCTCCTCCTGCATTTTTTATAGCGTCATCTACCCCTAAATTACTATAACCTGTTACAATTAATGTATTCTTATTTAATTTGTTGTCTTTAATCATTTCAATGGCACAGAAAGCAAGAATATGATCTCCGTCAACAACATTTCCTTCCTCATCACATACCATCAGTCTGTCTCCATCTCCATCAAGACTAATGCCTATATCTGCTTTCTCTTTCTTTATTATTTCTGATGTATGTTCTGGATGTGTTGCGCCACAATCTAAGTTGATGTTGAGTCCATCTGGTTTATCATTCAAAACTATTACTTCTGCACCAAGTTCTGAGAAAATCTTAGGTGCGACATAATATGCTGCTCCATTTGCACAGTCAAGTACAATTTTTATGCCTTCAAGACTGAAATCTTTGATTGTTGATTTTGCAAATTCTATATATCTTCCTCTTGCTTCATCTAGCCGGTAAGCTTTACCGATCATATTTCCAGTTATCTCTTCTTCTTTCATATGTTCTGGATTTAGTATTAATTTTTCTATCTCTTCTTCTTTTTCATCAGAAAGTTTGAATCCTTCATCACCAAAAACCTTTATACCATTATCTTCAGAAGGATTATGGGATGCAGTTATTACTATTCCTGCTTGTGCATTCAATGATTTTGTAAGCAGACCTATCCCCGGTGTTGGGAAAGGGCCTAATAAATAAACATCCACTCCCATTGATACTATGCCTGCGACTAATGCATTTTCAAACATATAACCACTTAATCTTGTATCTTTTCCTATTATTATCTTTGGGTTTTTCTCTTTTCTTACTATATATGCAATTGCTTTTCCTATTTTTAATGCCATTTCAGGAGTCATAGGATAAATATTTGCTTTTCCTCTTATTCCATCTGTGTTGAATAGTTGTCTCATTTTTTAGTCACGCTCATTTTACTGTTACTGATTTTGCTAAGTTTCTTGGTTTATCAGGATCACAACCACGTTTGATTGCAAGATAATATGCTAATATTTGAGTAGGAATAATCATGACAATGGGATTTGCATTGCCTAATTCTTTGATTTCGATGAATTCATCATATATTTCATTATTCTCTTCATTTATACCTATAATAAAGCCACCTCTTGCTTTGATTTCTGAGGCATTGCTGAGTATCATCTGTTTTGTAGCGGCTGTTGTAAGGCAGATACAAGGGGTTTTATCTTCAATCAGGGCAATAGTTCCATGTTTGAGCTCTCCTCCAGGAAAACCTTCTGCATGAATATATGATACTTCTTTGATTTTAAGTGCTCCTTCGAGCGCTGTAGGGAACGCAAGATCTCTACCAATCAAGAAAAGTGATGAGCTGTCTTTGATTTTTTCAGCTATTGCTTCAATATTTTCTTTGTTATTATCAATAATGTTAGTAACTTCATTGCTGGCTTTTTTGATAAGCTGTTTTCCTTCACTTTCTTTTCCTGCTACACTATAAGCTAACAAAAGAAGCATGGCAAGCTGGCTTGTATATGACTTTGTTGATAATACACATATTTCAGGTCCAGCATTCATCATAATATTAAGGTCACTTATCCTTGTCAGAGTTGATCCCATAACATTAACTAATGATACAATTTTTGCGCCTTTCTTTTTTGCAGTTTTTACAGCATCTAAAAGATCAGCAGTTTCTCCTGATTGTGAAATCGGTACAATTACAGTCTTGTCTGTTAAAAATGCTTCATAATTTCTGAATTCAGATGCTATTATGACATTAACATGTTTTTTTGCAACATGAGTGAATGCATATGATGCAGAAACAGCTGCATGATAGCTTGTTCCACATGCAACAAAGAATATACCATATGCCTCATTTAATACTTTTGTCACTTCTTGAATTAGCTTTGGATCTTGTTGGATTGCTTTCTCAATAGTTTCTTTTTGTTCATATATCTCTTTCATCATATAATGATCATATTTTCCTTTTTTTGCTTGTTCTAAATTCCATTTTATTTCATTTATTTCTTTTTCTTTTATTGCATTCGTTTCTAAGTCATAAATAGTTATTTTATCATTTTTAATTCTTCCAAATTCATTATCATCAATGTAAATCACTTTATTCGTATATGAAAGAAATGCTGGAACATCAGACGCTATAAAGAATTCATTATTGTCATTATCATTCTCTTTTATGCCTAATACTAAGGGAGAGTCACGTCTTGCAAATATTATATCATCAGAATCTTTTGTAATTATAGATATCCCAAAACTCCCTTCTAATTTTAGAAGTGTTAACCTAGTAGCTTCCAGCGGAGCATTTCCTTTTGAAATAAAATAGGAAATAAATTGAGGGATTACTTCACTATCAGTCTCTGTTTGACAAAGTATATCTTTTTCAATAAGCTCTTTTCTTAATTCTTGGTAATTTTCAATTATTCCATTATGAACAACAAAAACTTTTTCATCATTACTAATGTGAGGGTGGCTATTATTTTTTGTAACACTCCCATTTGTTGCCCATCTTGTGTGGGCAATTCCTAAACTTCCTTCCATTGATAGAAAATCCACTTTTTTGTCAACTTCAGCAATTTTACCAATATCTTTTTTGAGAGCAATATCATCATCATTTTTTATTGCAATTCCTACACTATCATATCCTCTATATTCTAAGTTCTTTATACATTCAAGCAGTATCTTGCTTGTGTTTTTATTTCCCTTATACGCAACTATTCCGCACATCTTACAATTGTAGATATTGTGATTATTTAAATATATAATTCAAAATATTTTTTTACTATTTTATTAAATAAGGTATTTACTTATTTTTTATGGCTTTTAAGAGACTATAATATCCTTTATCTTTATTATTATATATTTATAATCTTATTATTTGTTAAATAAAGGTTATAAATTGATATTTATTGTTTTATTATTATTAATTTTCTTTTAATATTAATATTATATTTTAAATGTTAGAAAAATATATAAAACATTGTTTTAATCAGATTTATATGGTTAGTTTTATTGTAAAACAAGAAGAAGGTATAGAAAAATTTGATGATTGTATAATGATTAGTGCAGAACAATTTAAGTCATTAAGTTCTTTGAAGATTCAAATTTTAGATATGCTTGAGAAAACTCCTATGTTCATTAGTGAGATATCGAAGAAACTTAAATTGAATGATCAGAATATTTACTATCATATGAAAGACTTACTTCCTTTGCTTGAAGTTGTAGAGGAAAAGAAAATCAGAGGGGTTATTGCAAAAAAATACAAACCAAAGTCTATGAATTTTTGTTTATCATTATCTAACAATTTTAGAGATTATAAGACAAAGTCTAAGAATATGCAGCCAGTACATGAATTCTTTAAGGAATTTGTAAATGAAGGGATTTTTGATGCAAGGATAGTTGTTGGGAGCCCTGATCCACATGGTTCTTACAAAGCAAGAGCAAGGGATGGTCATTATGCAATTGATCTTGCCCTTTATCTTGGTAATCTTTGTCACATATCAAAAGATTTTAGTGTTTCTTTAGATGTTGATATTAAATTAAAAGAAACAAAACAAAATATCATTGTTGTAGGCGGACCAGTAACAAATCTTCTTATGGGTGAAATGAATGCACATTTACCTGTGAAATTTATAGAAGAGAAACATTGGGCAATTAAAGGTAAGAAAGATACTTATTCTGATGATAATATGGGAGTTATAGCAAAAGTTCCTCATCCTCATGTCGATGGGAAGTGGATAATTGTAATTGCAGGTATACGATTTTCAGGTACAAAGGCTGCAGTCATAGGCTTAACAAGATTAACAAAACTTGTATTAACAAGATATACTGGTCAAAAAGAATTTTGCGCAGTCATACAAGGGTTTGATCTTGATGGTGATGGTAAAATTGATTCTGTAGAATTATTAGAATAAGAAAATTAGATATAATTATATTATTTATTTTATTATATGTTAATTATTATATAAAAAATCATATAGAAATTATAATGATTTAATTTTTTTAATAAGTTCATCATAATTATCATCATAAATGAAGGTTTCATGACCTTTTTCTTGTGCTTCAATAAGACATGTATCAAATATTTCAACGTCCATATTTTCTCTAATTTTTTCTTCGCTATATTCTCTCTTTTCTAGACGTTTTTTGAGTTCTTTTAGCTCACTTTTACATACTATGCAAAATTTAACTTTATTTTTCGGAAGATGGTGACTTAGATGTGAATCTATGATGTTTATTGAATCTTTTTTACATTCTTTTATAGCAGAATCTGAAAATTTCTGTTCATCTATAATCATACAATCTTTCTTTTTGTCAATCCCTTCTGATAAATTATGTTTTTTTATTATCTTATTACCGTCAATGTATTCTGTTTTTAGATTCTTTAAGTCATCTGCTAGCTTTTTAGCTAATGTAGTCTTTCCTGTTCCTGGCGTTCCGGTCACACATATTATCATATTATAGTGATTTACAATAACATATTTAAATTCTTCTTATATTTACATAGTTATGCCTTGCGATATGTGTGATAAAGAGGTAGGTGATTCTCAACTTTTTTATGCTATGGTAGAGGGAACTAGGCTAAGGGTGTGTAAATCATGTTCTAAATTCGGGAAAGTATTGAAACAAGTCAGAGAACCTATTGCGAAACAATTTCGTCAGCAGCAAGAATTTACACCTAAGAAGGTAGATGAAACAGAAGAGATGATAGTTGGAGATTATGCTAATAAGGTAAAGTCTGCACGTGAATCAAAAGGACTCAAACAAGAAGAACTTGCTCAAAAGATTTCAGAAAAAGAATCAGTAATCCATAATGTAGAATCAGGCCATATGGAACCTGATATCAAATTAGCACATAAACTTGAACATTTTTTAGGAATAAAACTTGTTGAAGAAGTAGAATTAGCAGGAGATATATCATCTAAGCCAGAGAGTACTTCCGAATCCTTGACTGTTGGCGATATAATCAAAGTAAGAAAAAGAAAAACTTAATGAATTTTTTTTAGTTATTCTCTAAAATTTCAAATTGCCATATTTCTGTATTATTATTTTCAAAGATTCTTGTGAATGCAGGGTCAGTTGCCATCACAAACAAGAGTCCTTCACTCTCTTTATTCCATATTAATCCTTTTTTCATCTCTTTTGTAATCAATATATAATTTGTATTGTACTTTTCTAATAATTCTGTTGTTGCTTGTCTGTTTCTTGAGTGAAATATAGTATTTGTATCTTCATATTTCTTTTTCCCATCTTTAATAGCATTAAGATCTTCGTCAATAATTATGTTTTTTTCACCAAAGAATTTTAGTTTATTCCCATATTTGTAATGTGATAATATTATTGAACCAGGATGAGTATTCTCTTTTAGCCATATTATGGATTCTTTTAATTCTTCCTGTCCTTCCAGTTGTAGATTTTCAGAAATAAATCCAACACTGGAGAATAATAAACTACAGAATATCAATAAGATTGAGATCTGTTTGAGTGAATGATTTTCCCATTTCTCTTTTATAAGGATTTCAATTAAGGTTGCTGTAAGGAAAACTAAAATTGTACTTATTAAGAAAAGCCCCGCAATAAGATCAAAAAAGCAAATAATTACGCTAATAATGAAAATATATTTGGTGGTCTGAAGTTTTTTCCAGAATATTACGAGACTGATACACCCTAATGTTGCTAAGATAAGCGGGATTCCATAATATGATCCGAAATCAGTAAATATTCTCTCTAAAATATTCATTTTTATTATGAATTTATTTCCCCATTCAAATCTGAAAAAGGAAATTAACGGGATAAGGAAAAGAATAAGATGATAAAATTTTATTTTTTTGCTAAAATAAAGATATGAAATTATGAATATAATGGACATACCTATATAATAATTGAGATATATAATAGGGATATAAATTATGAAAGCTGGTATGTAATTCTTTTTTATAATGAGATAAGAGAATGCTGATAAAAATAACGCAAGGAATATATAATCATTAAATGAGGCACTCACCCTTAGATAAATTGGACTCATTAATAATACAAAGAAAAATAATGATTTGTCTTTGAACATAGGACGGAGAAGTAATAATGTTATTATTGTCGTTAGGACAAGTAAAACGATAATAACTTTTTCATAATTTATGAAATTGATTAATGGTTTAAGAAATATATCTGATTTAAAATTCCATTCTTTTTCTATTAATGGATCACTTTCTAAACCAGTTTCTGCTTTTCGTATTATATCATATGTTTTATCATCTGTAATTACAGAACCTTGAAGTGATATTACTATGGTTAGGTAAATCAAGAGTACTAATATGCATGCTATTAATCCTATATCTCTATAGTTAGACTTATAATCAGAAATGTTAAAATATTTTTTATGCTTTTTTTTGTTTTTCTGGATTTTTTGTTTCATTTAATCCTCCCAAAAACATAATACTTCGTATATTTTAATTTCTTTATCATATATTAATCTGACACATTCACTATCTGAATATTTTAAGTCAGTGATTGAATATTCTTTTCTAGCAGAGTCTATGAATATATAGTCAATATCATAAAAATCTGTGAGTTCAATAGCTTTTGCTGATAATGGTGAAGTGAAAATTGTTTTAACATCTTTTACCCTATCATTAATGTCCTCAATTAATAAAAAGTTACTATCTATCATATTTTTTCTTTTAGCTATTGTGGTTATGAGATTTCCTTCTGTTATCGTCCCTAAAACACTACTTTTCTCAGGCGTATTTATCTTTATCCATTCAAGTGCTTCTATAGTTTCATCTTGAATTGGTTTATTTTGGATGAGTAAGCTAATTGATGGTATAATTGAAGTGAAGATAAAGAAGATTATGAAGATTACAAGAATAAATGAGCTATATTTTCCAAATTTTGTTTTATGTATGTATAATAAGATTTTTTTATAAAAAAGACTAAAGAAAATAATAAAACAAAATCCTAAGTACATGAGTCCTACTTCTAATTTTATTAGTCTGAAAACAAGAAACAAAGAGATGAGGATAGTCAGCGCTATGAATATATCTACCTCTTTGTTTTTGACTTGCAATGAATATCTATATAATATATATATTGCACAAAAGAAAGGGATTATTCCTACATAATAAATAATTGTCAATAAGTTTATCTCAGTAAAATAATTGAGTATTAGCTCTAATGGAATATTTTGCCAAATTACTTGTGGTCCATGGATTAATAATGCTTTTTTGTATATTAAAAATTGCGCCCAAAAAGTAAAGAATAATGAGAATATTATAACTTCTTTCTTTGTTTTGGTAAGTTTTAACCCTTCAATCTTAATCATGATTACATATGTTATCAGACATCCAATAAGTATAAATGAATGCGGACTGATTAAATTTAAAGCACATAATGCAACAGTATACCAAAGCAATGTATTATTCTTTTCTTCTATTTTTGAAAAGAAATAAAGACAAATCAACATCAAGGGCATTATAATTGTATATGTCGATAGAGTATTTGTTGTTCTTAGAAGATAAATTGGAATAAATATACTGATAAAAGAACTAAAATATGCGACAGTATTATTATTTGTTAGTTTTTTTGCAATGAAGTAAATTATTATTATGCTGAGACTTGCAAGTATTGCAGGTAAGAGAAGAAATACTAAATCATCTGGAAGTGCAAATGTTGCTATGTATAACAGATAATAATATCCTGGAGGAGAAATGGTCGTTCTTCCGCTAAAACTTAAATCATCATTATAAAGTGGCATTCCTGTTTCTTTAATATTTTCTAGCTGATGTATTGTATAATAAGTTCCATCTGGTTGAAAATGTTCTGTATCTGCACTAAAATATACTCTAATTAGAACACTAATTAAGAAAATTGCTCCAATAATGAAATATTTACTCTTAATTTTCATTTAATATAGTGCTATTTTCTTCATGAATAAAAAAACTTCGAATTTTCAATGCAAAATTATATTAATATGGCATTTTTACCATTAAAAGAAAATGATTGCTAAAAGCAATAATAATTCTGAATTCCAGCCAAAGATTACTTCAGGAACACCTGATTTAGATAGTTTTCTTGATGGAGGATATGATACTGATGTTATAACCACTTTTTATGGTCCATCTGGCTCTGGCAAGACAACATTATGCATGTTATCGGTCATATCTACTATTAGAGGTGGTAAAAAGGTCATATATATCGATACGGAAGCGAGTTTTTCTGTCAGTAGGCTTAAACAAATAGCACCAGATGATTTTGAAGAAATCTTATCTAATATATTATTCTTAAAGCCTATGAATTTTGAAGAACAACAGAAATCTTTTGATAAATTAAGGACTTTAGTCGATGATACAATTGGTCTAATTGTAGTAGATACTATTTCTATGCTATACAGGCTTGCTATTGGTCAAACAAGAGATATTTATGATATAAATAAGAAGCTTGGTACGCAATTATCGTTTCTTACTGAGATTAGCAGGAAAAGGAAGATTCCTATTCTTGTTTGCAATCAAGTTTATTCAAATTTTGATGATCCTGGCAAAGTCAATATGGTCGGAGGAGATATACTCAAATACGGAAGCAAGACGCTTTTAGAATTGCAGTGTTTGAAATCAGGTATAAGGGATCTTATTGTACAGAAATCCAGAGCATTACCAGAAGGAAAAAAATTCACTTTTAAAATAATAAATGAAGGAATAGAAAAAAATAAAGAACTCCCTACGGGAGCAGATATTCTTTAATCGTTTAATTAATTTTCGTCGCTGACAAAATCTTCAATTTTCAAAGACATCTCTTTTTCATCTTTTATCTTGCCAGTTTTCTTAAGATATTCTTTTCCTAATATATAGAAAATCAATCCAATGCTTTTGTGACCTTTATTATTGCAAGGTATAATCAAATCAATATTATTTGCATGATTATTTGTATCACATAATGCAATAACAGGAATTCCCATCTTTATTGCATCTTTGATTGCATTTCTATCAGCCCATTCATCTACGATAAGAATAACTTTCTTTTCTATAAATGTGTCAAGCTCTATGTTTGTAAGAACTCCCGGAGGATATCTTTTAGCAAATACATCTATTCCTGTAAGTTTGTTGAAATTCTTTACAGCTTTCCAACCATTTTCACGACGACATATAACTAATATCTCTTCAGGAGAATAATTTGCAAGAAAACTTGCCCCTACACCTAAACGTTCATCAATCTTTTGCAGATTAAGTACGCTAAGACCATCTGGTCTTGTTTTATATATGAATTTCTCCATAGCTTTTGTACGGAATTTAGTACCTATATGGATTCCAGATTTAAGATAAGTTTCATGAGGTACGATCATTTCTTTGTGTTCAACCATTTTTAAGCCTCCAATTATGTTTGTTTATGTGTTATATTTTGGATTGAAAATGTGAAATATTCTCAATAAATTTTAATGTGCTGGTATTTTTATTACCTCACCCAGCAACTCATACTCTCAGCGTGGAGTATGAATTTGGTTTTATACATGGTAATTTTGACCTATTTATAAATCTAGTGGTGTGAGAGTTGTTTGGATAATCTTATTCATAACCACTGGACATATCATTGAAGTAAGGTCATAAATAATATAAATTCTTTAGAGTTGTAGGGAATTATGCTTGATTTAAGTACGTGCTTAAAACACTATAAGAGAAAAGATATTCAAAAAGAGTTAGTTTCTAATGCAGATTATAGAGAACTTGGCACAAGATACCTAAAGGGTTTTTTTGGCAAAAGACCCGATATGCTACAAAATGAGGCAGATATACTTGAATTTGCAAAACAAGGGGTATCTTCTTTTCATATATCTGAAGAACATTGGAGAAATCCACTTGAGCTTTCACCGTCGCTGAAAAAGAAAGATCTTAATGCTATGAGGACTGGATGGGATCTTATTGTTGATATAGATTGTCCAGATTGGGAACTTTCAAAGAAGATAGCATTTGTAATAATAAAAATTCTTAAGAAACATGGTGTTTCTAGCATTTCTTGTAAATTCTCTGGCAATAAGGGATTTCATATTGGGGTTCCCTATAAAGCTTTTCCAAGTTCTGTCCAAGGGGAGGAAACAAAATTACTTTTTCCAGATAAAGTCAAAAGAGTAATGGAATATTTAGCTTATTGTGCTAAGAAAGAATATTCAGAAGAGATTCTTTCAGGACTTAATCTTAAACAAATTGCTTCAAAAATAAAAGTGCCGGAATCAGACTTAATTCATAATATTTGTTCACATTGTGGGACTATCTATCAAAAAAAGCAAAAAAAAGTTCATTATATCTGTGAAAAGTGTGGTACAAAAACAGAAAGAGATACTCCTGAGGATTATATCTCGTGTTCAAAATGTAAATCTATAGTAAAATCGTCTCCTAAGACAGAGGAGAAATGTGTAAAGTGTAAAAATCCTTTATTATTTCGTAAAGAGATTAATTTGCATTTAGTGCTTGGACTTGATCAAATTTTAATTTCTTCTAGGCATTTGTACAGGATGGCTTATTCTTTACATGAAAAATCTGGACTTGTTTCTATACCTATCAATCCCTATTCTGTTCTTGCTTTTGATAAAAAAGAAGCACATCCAGATAATGTTTCTGTAAAATATAGTTTTTTGGACGATAGTAAAACTATTGAAGGAGAAGCAGGGGATTTTATACTTAAGGCGCTTGATTTCAAACCAGATATAGAAGAAGAAGTAAAGGGACATGTTATGAATTCAGATGGGAATATGAGGACAAGTATAGATGTGGATGATATACAAGAAAAAATACCTTTAGAATTATTCCCTCCGTCTATATTAAATATACTCAATGGTCTGAAAGACGGAAGAAAAAGAGCACTTTTTGTTCTTGTTAATTTTTTAACCAGCGTCGGATGGGATTATCCTGATATTGAAAAACTTCTAGAAGAATGGAATAAAAAAAATCAAGAACAGCTACGTGAAAGAGAACTAAAATCACAATTAAATTATCACCGATTACATAAAAAGAAAATACTTCCCCCTAATTATTCAAATAGGATTTATTATGCTGATTTAGGTGTACTTACACATGAGGAAGAAGTAGGGAGATTTAAAAATCCAGTCAATTATGCTAAAGCAAGGGCACGTAATATGGATAAGGGTAAGAAAAAGAAAAAAGTTAAGGATAAAGACGATAATAATAAAGCTAATAAAAAACAAGATAAAATAAATGAGAAGGATGAAGAGAAAAATTTTGAGAAGGAGATAAAAAAATAATGTGGTAAAACTAAAAAATGACAAATTCAATATCTTTTGAGAAAAAGAAGAAAAGTGGGATTATGCTTGGTTTTATTACAGATGGTATGGTTCCTGCAAGATGGATGATGAGATTTAATCAGATAATATTGAATCTTCCTCCAGGGATGGTGTGGAAAGTAGGATTTCATGAAGGAAGGGGATTTGCAGAAAAAGGAGCTGGATGGGCAGAAGCACGAAATAAAGTTGTTGATATTGCACTTAACTTTAATGTAAAATGGCTTTTTTTTATTGATACAGATGTTTTTCCACCCTTGGATGTGATAAGGAAACTTATGCATACTAACAAAGAAATAGTCTCAGGAATATATTTTACAAAAACAAAACCATCTCATCCAATAATTATGAAGGATGAAGGATGTGGACCTTATTATGATTTTCCTATTGACGAGAAATTTGAGATTGATGGTTCTGGTATGGGGTGTTGTCTTATTGATATGGATGTTTTTGATAAATTTAAAAAAGAAAATATACCCTATTTTAAAGAAAATTGGATAGATATTAAACCTGATGGTGAGAATGTTAGAATGAATATCTCTGAAGATTTATGGTTTTTTAAAAAAGCAAAAGAATTAGGTTATAGGGTTTGGTGCGATTCTTCAGTATTATGTGATCATATGGGTATAGAAACAGGTGAGATTTTTCCTACTAAAGAAGAATTTAAGAAAATTCAGAGGAGAATTGAAGAAAAAAAAGAGAAAGTTGAAAAGTGATATTAAATTGATATATGTGTGGATTTTAAGTTCAACAAATTTTTCTTGAACCGATTTAAACAGCAACATTTATAAATAGATCGAGATTCATCAATTTCACCTAATTGTGATAGGTAGCAAGCATAAATCATTATGCTTACTGAAAAAACGGCCTGAAAAGGAGTTTTCAGATTAAATGTCTGGAAAATTCTTGAGGAAAACTTCATCAATAGGCCCTTTTACTGAATAAGTAAGGGATTTAGTTATTGGTAGGGATTTCTGTCTGGCTGTTTTGTCATATAATATTTATTTAATTTATCAAAACAAATACAAAGAAGGACAAAAAATGGGAAAAGTTGACGGACCAAGACATGGAAGCATGCAATACTGGCCTAGAAAAAGGGCTCGTAAGGAAACTCCTAGAGTTAATGC